>DAOUCA010000090.1:0-41059 GCA_034432375.1 Caldilineaceae bacterium | reverse complement strand
ATCACGGGAAAGACGCTAACCGAAACCGCCTATTGTGCACTGGATTATCTTTATTCTCGCGAAAATCCGTTCCTCCCCACATCCGCTGTAGTATTTCACGGCCACCACGCGCACACTTCCTGGATGGCGTGGTAGATGCCTTCCGGGGGTTTGGGGTGCTTCGTCACCGAGTACCAACACTACAACGGATTGCGGGAGCAACCGATTTGTTGCCCCCTGCGCTGGCAAAACTATCACGGGAAAGACGCTAACCGAAACCGCCTATTGTGCACTGGATTATCTTTATTCTCGCGAAAATCCGTTCTAAGCCCAGTCGCCTCGGCTAGGGAACCAAAGATGGCGTCTAACAATGCGCTGATGAGTGTAGACATAAACTTTCCTTTGTCAACAAACGGTGGTAGGTGGACGACGGACGAATATTACTGGCTTACTGTAGCAAAAGATAGGTAGATTGTGAACTGAGGTTTTCGCTCTCGTGCCAATTTGACAGAACATTCCGATCCGGCTACGCTCCCTCCATGTGGGTGCAACCGTTTGCACCCTATCATACCCCAGGAGAACCCGTATGCAGCCGACTCTCTCGCCCTGGAAACGCCTGGCTCACTCCCTGCTGCCGGCGCTATTGTTCTCACTTGTTCTCACCTTGGCAGCTTCCTGTATCTCTGCGATCCCAATAGTCCAAGAGACCGACGCAGTTCCACCGGCAATCGCCGCCCTCGTCACCGCGCCGGTGCGCAACCCAATCGAGGATAATATTTTCTACTTTGTCATGCCCGACCGTTTCGCCAACGGCTCCACCGCCAACGACACCGGCGGCATTCCCGGTGGGCGGCTCGACAATGGCTTTGACCCGACCGATAGCGGCTTCTTCCACGGTGGGGATCTGGCGGGGCTGACCAGCAAGCTCGACTACCTGGCCAACCTGGGCATCACTGCGATCTGGATGACGCCGGTCTTTAAAAACAACCCGGTGCAGGGGACGGGGAGTGATGTCTCCGCCGGCTATCATGGCTATTGGTACACCGATATGACGCAGTTCGATCCCCATTTTGGCACCAATGCTGAACTGGAGACGCTGATCGATGAGGCACACAGCCGCGGCATTAAAATCTTCTTTGACATTATCGCCAACCATACCGCCGACATCCTGAGCTACCAAGAGGGGAGTTTCAGCTATCGCAACAAGGCGGATTTTCCGTATAAAGACGCTGCCGGCAACGCCTTTGATGATCGTGATTATGCTGAGACCGCTAGCTTTCCGGCGCTCGATGCCGAAACGAGTTTCCCCTACACCCCCGTCTTCAACAAAGCAAGCGATGCCACGATCAAGGTGCCAGCGTGGCTCAACAACCCAATCTACTATCACAACCGCGGCAACTCGAGTTTCAGCGGCGAGAACTCGCTCTACGGTGATTTCTTTGGCCTCGATGATCTCTTCACCGAGCAACCCGCTGTCGTCCAAGGGATGATCGACATCTACAAAGATTGGATCAGCAACTACGACATCGACGGCTTCCGCATTGATACCGTCAAGCATGTCAATCTCGAGTTCTGGCAGCAATTTGTGCCTGCGATCCGCGCCCACGCCAAGGCCGTGGGCAAGCCGGATTTCTTTATCTTTGGCGAGGTCTTTAGCGGTAGCCCGCAGTTGCTCAGTCACTACACCGAACTGGCTGATTTCCCTGCCGTGCTCGATTTCCGTTTCCAGGAAGGGGTGCGGGCCTATATCTCGCAGCGCGGTGCCGCAAACGGTCTGCGCGACCTCTTCCGCGATGATGATTGGTTCACTGATGCCGACTCCAGTGTCTACAGCCTGCCTACCTTTATCGGCAACCATGATCGCGGGCGTTTTGGCTGGTTTCTCGATGTCGATACCGGCGTGCAGCCCGACGCACAGAAGTTGGCGCGCATGGCGTTGGCCCACGCCCTCATGTACTTTGCACGCGGTGTGCCGGTCGTCTACTATGGCGATGAACAGGGCTTTGTCGGCGATGGTGATGACAAGAATTCACGCCAGGATATGTTCCCCAGTCAGGTGGCGAGTTACAACGATGACGATCTGATCGGCACCGATGCCACCACCGCCGCTGACAATTTCGATCCGACCCATCCACTCTACCAAAGCTTTGCCGAGTACGCCGCCATCCGCAGTGCGCACAAAGCCTTGCGTACCGGCGCGCAGATCAACCGCTACAGCAGTGACCAGGCAGGGATCTACGCCTTTAGCCGCATTGATCGCACCGAGCAAGTCGAATATGTTGTCGCCTTTAGCAACAGCGGCAGTGAACAGCGCGCCACAGTGCCAACCTGGTCCCCCGGCACCAACTTCACCGCGATCTATCCGACCAGTGCGGCGGCTCTCACCAGCACGGCCAATGGCGATTTGGTGATTGCCCTGCCGCCACTGAGCTTTGCCATTTACAAAGCGGATGCAGCACTATCGGCCAGCAATGCAGCACCGGGCATCACCTTCAACACGCCGATGAGCGGTCAGAAAGTGATGCTAAAGACGACCGAGCTCGATGGCAATGCCGTACAGGGGCGGATTGAAGTCGGCGTCGATTTGGCGCATGATCAATTCGCTGAGGTCACCTTTGCAGTGCGCAAGACGGGGACAGTGAGCTACACCGTGATTGGCGTTGATGACAATGCACCCTATCGCGTCTTCTATGCGCTGGCTCAGCTGCCAGGTGGTTTTACCGCAGGCGACACGCTTGACTTTGTGGCGGTAGTCAACGACCTCAATGGTCACCTGCACTATGCCCAGGTGACCGACATTCAACCGATTACGGGACAAGGTGAAGGCAGTGGCAACAGTCCCTATGCAATCATCCACTATGCGCGCAGCGACAGCGACTACGGCGCGCCCAGCGGGCTCCCGACTACTGGTGACGCCAACGACTTCTGGGGTTTGCACCTCTGGGGCGATGCGATCGACAGTACCGAAGGCACCGAGTGGACAAGCCCCAAACCGTTCCTCGGCGAAGATAGTTACGGCAAATTCGCCTGGATCAAGCTGGCCGACAGCAGCCAGAATATTAACTTTATCGTCCACCGCGGCGATACCAAAGATGGCACCGACACCGACCGCAGCTTCAACCCGGCTAGCGATGGCCCTGAAATCTGGCTCAAGCAGGATGACGGTGAGTTCTATACCTCGCAGGCCGCGGCACAGGGCTTTGTGACAATCCACTACCAACGGGATGACGGCCAATATGAGGGCTGGGGGCTCCATCTCTGGGGCGATGCAATTGACCCTGCCGCGGGCACCGAGTGGGCCACGCCCAAAGCATTCGACGGCATCGATGAGGTTGGTGCTTACTGGACGGTGCCGATTGTCAACAGCGATGCGCCAGTCAACTTCATCATCCACAAAGGCGATGAGAAAGATCCTGGGCCCGACCAAAGCTTCAATCCAGCGGATCAAGCCGATGCCTATGTACGCTCTGGCAACGAAATAATCTATCCGACCTTGGCTGCGGTGACCAACACGGCAATCATTCACTACCACCGTACTGATGGTGGCTACGGTGATCCGGCGAGCGCCGATTTCAACGACTTCTGGGGGCTACATGTCTGGACGGGTGCGGCGAATCCGAATCTGTCGTGGCAGGAACCGCTCAAACCGGCTGGCTTTGACCGCTTTGGCCCCTACTTCGCGGTGCCACTGGCCGATGATGCCACCGAACTCACCTACATCCTCCACCGCGGCGATACGAAAGATCCAGGTCCCGATCAGTCCCTGCAGGTTAATCAAAATGGCTATGCGGTTTGGCAGCTCGAGAACGCCGATCCCGAAAATCCTTATATCTTGCCCGTTGCCACGCAGAAAGGCGGCAGCATTGGTGCTGGCGATCTGTCCAAGCAGCAGGCGCACTGGCTTACCGCGGAGACGCTTGCCTGGGATATTCAAGCCAAAGCGGGCAACAGCTATGCCCTCTACTATGCCCCCGACGGTGGCCTGACATTGGAAAATGGCGTGATCAGTGGCGGTCAGTCGATCTCCCTGACCTACGACCCGGCCGGACTGAGCGCGGAACGCAAGGCCAAGTTTCCCTACCTTGCCAATTTCGCTGCCTTTACGCTTAACACGGCTGATCTGCCGTTGGTTGATGAGCTTCTCCAAGGGCAGGTTGCCGTGGCAGCGCTGAACAACAACACCGTCATTGATGCCACTGGGCTTCAAATTCCTGGCGTGATCGATGACCTTGATACTTATGATGGTGACCTCGGTGCGCTCGTCAGCGAGAGCGGCGTAACGGTTCGCCTCTGGGCACCAACGGCCAAGGCGGTCAAGCTGCATCTCTTCGACAGCAGCAGCGGCGACGCCACGCAGATCCTCGATATGAGCGCTGAGATCAGCGGTACTTGGGCGATCAGCGGCGATACCAGTTGGATTGGCAAGTACTATCTCTACGAAGTGCAAGTTTATGTTTATAGCACCGGCCAAGTCGAGCAGAACCTGGTCACCGATCCCTATTCGCTGGGCCTGGCGATGAACAGCACGCGTAGCTTGATTGTCGATCTCAACGACCCAGCGCTCAAACCAACGGGGTGGGATACATTACAAAAACCGCCGCTGGCCGCGCCGGAAGATATCACCCTCTATGAGTTGCACCTGCGCGACTTCAGCGCCAAGGATAGGACGGTGCCGGCAGAGTTGCGTGGCAAGTATGGGGCCTTTACCGTGGCAGACTCCGATGGCATGAACCATTTGAAAGCGTTGGCTGACGCTGGCTTAACCCATATCCATCTGCTGCCCGTCTTTGACATCGCCACGATCAACGAAGACCCGACCGCACGGCAAGAGCCGGAGATTCCAGAAGATGCCGCGCCCGATTCGACGGCACAAGCCGCGGCCATTGAAGCCGTGCGCGATCAGGATGCCTACAATTGGGGCTATGATCCCTATCACTACAGCGTGCCCGAAGGTTCTTATGCCACGGCAGCCAACGGTGCGATGCGCATTCTTGAATTCCGCCAGATGGTCAAGGCACTCAACGATGCCGGGTTGCGCGTGGTGATGGATGTGGTCTACAACCACACCAGCGCCAGCGGCCAGGATGAGAAGTCGGTGCTCGACAAGATTGTGCCGGGCTACTACCATCGTCTCAACCTCGACGGCGCGATCGAAACGAGCAGTTGCTGCGCCAACACCGCCACCGAGCACGCCATGATGGAAAAATTGATGCTCGATTCGCTGCGGGTCTGGACGGAGCAGTATGATATCAGCGGTTTCCGCTTTGACCTGATGGGCCACCACATGAAGCAAAACATGCTCGACGTGCGCACCATGCTCGATACGATTGACCCCAGCATCTATCTCTATGGCGAAGGCTGGAACTTTGGTGAGGTGGTGAACAATGCGCGTGGGGTCAACGCCACGCAGTTCAACATGGCCGGCACCGGCATCGGCACCTTTAACGACCGTGTGCGTGACGCCGTGCGCGGTGGTGGCCCCTTTGACAGCGGCCAGGATCTGATCACCAACCAGGGCTTTATCAACGGTCTCTGGTATGACCCGAATGCGAACAACGATGCAAGTGCCGACGAAAAGGCAAAGTTACTGCTCGCCGCTGACCTGATCCGCGTCAGTCTCGCCGGCAACCTGGCCGACTATGAATTTGTCGCCGCCGACGGCAGCGTGAAGAAGGGCTCACAGATCGATTACAACGGTTCGCCCGCTGGCTATAACCAGGATCCGCAAGAGCAGATCATCTATGTCGAAGCACATGATAACCAGACGCTTTATGACAACAACGTCTACAAGCTGCCGGTTGACACGCCGCTGGCCGAACGGGTTGCCGTGCAGAATCTGGGTATCGATCTGACCATCCTCGCACAGGGCATCCCCTTCTTCCAAGCCGGTGAAGATCTATTGCGTTCCAAGTCGCTCGAGCGCAACAGCTACAACAGTGGCGACTGGTTCAATCGTCTCTTTTTTGATGATTCGTTCAATAACTTTGGCGTGGGTGTGCCCCTTGAAGCGGGGGAAGATGCAGCTTTGATGAAAGAATTCCTCGCCAACCGATCGTTACAAGCCGACGCAGCGGCGATCACGCAAAATGCGGAACATCTGCGCACGATGCTTGCGATCCGCAAGAGTTCACCCCTTTTCCGGCTGCACAGCACTGCGGATGTACAACAGCGGCTCGCCTTTCAAAATACGGGTCCCGGCCAGATCCCCGGCGTCATCGTCATGAGTCTGTCAGACGGGATCGAGCCCGATCTAGATATTGATTACGAACTGGTTGTGGTTGTTTTTAATGCCAATGATGAGGCCCAGACAATCACGGTGGGCACAACGGCAAGCACCGCTCTTGGACTGCATCCCTTACAGAATAACCTTGCGGCAAGCTTTGATGATGCCACAGGCACCTTCAGGGTCCCCGCTCGTACAACGGCAGTCTTTGTTGGTAGTGCGCCGATGTCAAGTGGTGCAGCTACGGCACTCACAGTTGCGGGGCTCGATATTTTGTCGAGTTACAGAGCTGGAGAGAGAGATTTTACGAATAGAGAGTAAATCGTGCGCAACTTTTCACAATTTGTCGTGTTATCTTACCCGTAGATGAATTAGGCCAAACCAAAGAAATAATTGTCCACGAAGTTTCACGAAGACACACGAAGAAAAACAAGATTCGTTTGTCTTCGTGGATAATTTGAATTTTGGAATAGCCTTAGAGAAAAAATTTACAATACAATACAATACAAGACCGGATTTAGATACAGAAGGAACTCGTTTGAACGATATGGCAACTTATCAATCTTCCACGAATGGCAATAGCAATCGCTATGAACCGACGCGCGTTGTAATCACTGGTATGGGTGCCATTACACCGTTGGGCAATACGTTGGCGGACAGTTGGTCGGCCTTGGTCGCCGGCCGTTCCGGTATCGATCAGATCACACGCTTTGATACCAGCGAACTGCGCACTAGCTTTGCTGGCGAAGTACGCAACTTTGATCCCGCCGACTATATGGATCGTAAAGAGGCACGGCGGTTAGATCTCTATCTGCAATATGCGCTCGCTACCACCAAACAAGCGATGGCGGATGCGGCGATCGACCTGGCAGTGGAGGAGCGCAACCGCATTGGGGTGGTGGTCAGCAGTGGCGTCGGCGGGATTCAATCGGTCTTGGATGCCCAGGATACGGCGCGCGAACGGGGTCTGCGCAAGATGAGCCCCTTTTTGATTCCCAATATGTTGGTTGACAGCGCCGGTGGTCGCATTGCGATTGAATATGGCCTTTATGGCCCCACCCATGCCGTTGTCAGTGCCTGTGCCACCGGTACTTCGGCTTGTGGGGAAGCGTATGAAATCATTCGGCGTGGTGATGCGGATGTGATGTTAACTGGTGGTGCCGAAGCCGCGATTACCCCATTGATTATGGGTGGCTTTGACCTTACTGGTGCCTTGAGCCAACGTAACGATGAGCCCCAACGGGCCTGTCGCCCCTTTGACAATGACCGCGATGGCTTTGTGGTAGGAGAAGGCAGTGCAATCTTGGTGATGGAGAGCGAAGAGCATGCAAAGGCGCGCGGAGCCCACATCTATGCCGAGGTGATTGGCTATGGCAGCAGCGCGGATGGCTACAATATGGTTGCGCCCCATAACGAGGGGCGCGGCGCAGTGGATGCCATGAAGATGGCATTGCGCAAAGCAGCCGCCGTTGGCGTACAACCCGAAGATGTGGATTATATCAACGCACATGGCACATCGACGCGCCTCAATGATGTCGTCGAAACGTTAGCCATCAAGAAAACCTTTGGCGAACATGCCTACAATGTGCGGATTAGCAGTACCAAAAGTATGCTGGGCCATCTTCTCTCTGGTGCAGGTGCGATAGAAACCATCATTTGCGCCAAAGCTATCCAAGAGGGGATCATTCCACCGACCATCAATCTAGAGGCCGCCGACCCTGAATGTGATTTAAACTATACCCCGCAGGTTGCGCACCGGACAGCGGTTCGGGTGACCTTGAGCAACAGTTTTGGCTTTGGCGGTCACAATGCCTGTATTATGTTGCGCCGCTACGAGTAGCGTGCCCCTTTTGCAGCCGGCTGACGAGCGATCTGACAACGAACTGAGGGTAGCATGACGGAGATGACTGAAGGTAAACCAACCCAGGGTATCAACGGAAATTACAAAAACGGGAATTATACAAACGGCAATGGATCTCACCCAACACCAGTTGCGGAATCAGCCCCAGTGCTGAACCACGAACCCGAGTTCGAGCGGCGCTATGCGCAGATCATCGGCTGGGGATATCATGTTCCCAGCAAAACAATTACCAATCACGATTTGGAGCAGATCGTGGATACCACCGATGAGTGGATTCGCAGCCGAACCGGGATCGAAGAGCGTCATGTGGCCGCAGATCCAAAAGAGACGACCGCGACCTTGGCGATCACGGCAGCGCGCAAAGCGTTAGCCGTTGCCGATGTCCACCCCAGCAAGGTAGATCTGGTGATCTGTGCAACCAGTTCACCGGAATATGTGTGGCCGGCAACGGCGAGTATCATCCAAGATGCACTTGGGGCGGTCAATGCGGGGGCCTTTGATCTGAGTGCGGCTTGCTCCGGCTTTGTCTATGCACTGAGCATGGCGCGCGGTCATATTTTGGCCGGCGATGCTGAATATGTCCTTGTCATCGGCGCTGAGACGTTGAGCCGCATTGTCGACTGGACCGACCGCGGCACATGTGTGCTCTTTGGTGACGGTGCGGGGGCGGTGTTAGTGGCAGCTAGCGATGTGCCGGGCGGAATCATGGCCGTGGAATTAGGCAGCGATGGCTCCGGGGCCAATGCATTATTGGTGCCTGCCGGTGGCAGTGCCATGCCCGCCAGCTTAGAGACGATCAGCAGCGGCAATCATTTTATCAAAATGGATGGCAAAGCCGTCTTCCGCTTTGCAACGCGCGTGATGGCCCAGGCGACGCGCAAGGTGCTAGAGCGCAGTGGCCTGACCACCGACGATGTTGATCTGATCGTACCACACCAGGCAAATATCCGTATTATTCAAAATAGTGTGCTCAACCAACTGAAGATCCCCCAAGAAAAAGTATTGATCAATCTTCAAAAGTATGGCAACACCAGCACGGCAAGCATCCCCATCGCGCTCTGTGAAGCAATCGAAGCGGGACGGGTAAAACCAGGCAATAATCTCGTCTTTGTTGGCTTTGGAGCCGGTTTATCCTGGGGTGCTTGTGCGATTAAATGGAGTGTTCCCGTTGATCGCCCGGCGAGCAATTGGTGGCAAGATTATCGACGCCAAGCGACTTATCAGGCTGCAGCGGCGCGCAGCATGTGGAAACGGGCCGTCCGTTGGGTCTACGAAGTGTGGCCAGCCGATCCCGAACATGTCACTACTCGTCCGCCAGAAAATGGCGTACAAAGCACCAAAGCAGAAACGCCACCTGCCAATTAGATCCAACTCTTCAATACGCAGCGACAGGCTAGAATAAGATTGGGTTCTTGGCGAAGTAGTGTGGTGTAAAGCGAAGAGGGTAAGCGAACGCCGCGCCCTGGGGGCACCCGGTAGGCGGTCGTTTGGCGGTTGCCTTCTAGGCGCGAAACCAAAGCCGCGGGTCGCCCCGTTTGGTTTCGATCCGCGTGCAATGGGCCGCACGCTACGCAACCGGCACTTCCCCACACTCATTCCCCAAGAGCCTAAGATTGTAAAGAGCGGGACCCCACTTTGGCAGAGTGGGGTCCCGCTCTTTGATCGCCCATTCTTTAACCGAGATAGATAGCCTCCAATCTCCACAATTGTTGACAAAGTGCAATTAAAGCGTCAGGTAGGTATACGGAAATTGCGCTATACTGTGATCACAACGCTTTCTATTTTTTCCCTATCAACGTTTGCATTTATAATTTGTATAATGTATACCATTCAAGTTAATCCTGCTTGATCTACTGTTCAACCTTATTTTTGTATAGTTTCTTGCGTAACATCTTGTACTCAACTGTTTAAACATTACAGCGTACAGGGATCAGGACACAGAAATCAGAGCACAAAAATCAGGGCACAGAGATCAAGCGAAGTAATGTCAATTGAATAGAGGAATCGTGCAAAGACGAAAACTGAACCGAGCTTGGGAGACGTTGCGATCAATGCCGATGCCGGCCATTGCATCTGACCGTCTCGTAGATTTGCACAATGATCTAACTGATTATGATATGATCATTGCAAAGCAGATGCGTGAATTTTTACGCGGCAGGACGCTCAATCGCCATGATGTAAGAATCGACATGGAGTTGGAAGATGCGTTGCGCGCCTTTAAGACAGAGTCGCCGGCGGAAGTGGAGTGTCGTCGGGAGTTGTTGCGCTATAAGCGCCGTATCGACGATGTTATTCGGGAATTACTGCGGATTAGTGCACTAGTGCAGCATGAGAATGGCCAAGGGGAACGGTTTGCTCTCCTTTGCGCCGAAAAATAGAATAGAAGAAAAAGCGACCGCGGCAATGCCGCGGTCGCTTTGTATCTCATGCTGATAGGCTGCGTAGGTACAGCACTGCGCTAGGGGGGTCGTTGGTAGCCATACTTCCCCTATTACAGCACGTCTGTATAAATGGTCTCTGGCTTCACTGTGCGATAGGGACCACGATTTTCGGGGGGGAAGAGCAGCGCGATCCGCTGCATGATCTGTTGTGCCAATTGATCGAGCCGACGCCGGCGCTCATTTTTTTGCAAGGTGGTTTCGACGGTTAAGGGCCCAAACGCCGGCCCAATCCGCACTGTCACTGGCGTGCGCCGCCAACGCAGAATGTTGGGGAGGATCTTTTCTGTCCCCAACAACGCAACTGGCAGCAATTTGGCTTGGCTCTGGATTGCCAGATAAGCGGTACCTGGCTCCGGATGGGTTAACTGCCCATCGTGGCGGGAAATAAACCCATAATCATCCTCGATAATTGTTTCTCCCCGGGCTCGGCGCTCAGCCAACCGTGGGTCAATGCCCCCTTCTGGGAAAATGGCAATCGCTTGACCTTCTTTGAGACGTGTAATGGCGGCGCTCAACGCTTTGCGATCAACACGGCCGCGCCAGATTGGAATGCTGCGCGAAATGCGCATAAACATCCGCACAAACCAGAAGCGCTGCGATTCGCTGGCCACCATAAAGGCTGGTTGGAAGGGCAAACAGAGCGTCAGCAGCGGCGCGTCAAACCAACTGAAATGGTTGGCAATCACAATCAGCGGCCCATCTTTTGGCACATTCTCCAGCCCGTCTACCTTCAAATTGAGTAAAATTCGGGCGGCCATCCGCCCAAAAAGTAACATTGACCAAGCCAAAATAAAATTGGATAGCGCTTTCACCGGCCGCATTCTCTCGCCTATCAACCTTCCGCGAACACTGTTCGCATCCTCATTGCCTTGCCTATCGCTGTGCGTTGTCTCCGTCGACAGATAACCCTCATTATAGCACAGAGTATCCCGTGAATTGTACCACCAGAGTTACCGCAAATCGAATTACTGTGCCAACCCTTGTGCTGCTAACCAACGTGCCGCGTCTTGGATTGCCTCCTTTGGACGAATTTCGAGGAGCAGGCGTGGTTGGTGGGCGAGCGTGCCAATGGCTTCAAAGAGTGCAAACCAATTAATGGCGCCAACACCCGGTTGCCAATGGCGATCGATATGACCATCGGTATCTTGCAGATGCATGTGCGCAAGCAGGTCACCGCCTTCGCGCACCCACTGATCGGGGGTGGGACCGCCGTCGAGTTGTTTGATGTATGCATGACCAATGTCGATGCTCAGCCGCACGTTTTCGGATTCGAAGGAGCGGATCAACGCCAATAGCGGGCCACTGTTCTTGTCATAAATATCTTCAATTACCAAGGTGCAGTTAGCCTGCTCCGCCAACGCAACAATCGGATCGAGCGTCTGGTGGACCAATGCAATCTGCTCCGTCTGGCCATGCCCGGGCGAATGAGGCAGGAAGGGGGTGCCGAAGTATTCAAAGGGGCTGTGGACGACCATATGGGTCGCGCCGAGTTCGTAGGCAAATTCGATGCCTTGGCGCAGGCGATCGGTGACCACCGCGCGAATTTTTGGGTCGCGCGCCATAATGGAGAGGCTGACAAAGGGGCCATGAATGCCCATGCGGCCACTGTAGCCGTCGAGTAAACTTTTGGCTTGGGCCACCACGGCGCGCCAATCGCCATCCAGTACATCGGGCGAGAAGCCATCTTGAATTTCAAGATCACGTTGGCCATCAATCAGCCACTCACGGTGCAGTTCCAGGGCGCTGACGGGCATCGCTGCGCCGATTTTGGGTAGGGTCTGTTTGATCATGTGTCATTCCTCGAATTGTGGATAGCTAGCCGTATTTTTCAATAAATAGCTCAAGATTGAGCAGATCGTCAAAGCGTGCCTGCAACGTTTCATGATCCCACTCCCACCAGGCAATCGCCAGCAATTTTTCGGCAACGGTCAGCGGGAAACGCGCGCGGATCGGTTTGGCCGGCACACCGGCGACGATGGTGTAGGGGGGCACATTTTTGGTCACCACCGCGCCCGAGCCGACGACGGCCCCCGTTTCAATCGTCACACCGGGCATGATGATGCTGCCGTGGCCGAGCCAGACATCGTGCTCAATGCGGCAGCGGTGGGCGCGGCGCCAGGCAAAGAAGTCGTGATCATCTTCGCCAAAGCCATACATGCTGCGCCGATAGGTGAAATGATGTTGGGTGACGCGGTGCATGGGGTGGTTGCCGGGGTTGATGCGCGTTTGCGCAGCAATTGAACAGAATTTACCGACATCGGCATAAACAATTGAAACGTGGCCAGCGGCGTAACTGTAGTCGCCAAAGCTTGATTCGAGCAACGTCGTCTCTGCCCCTAACTCGGTCCATGCGCCGACATGGCTATCGACCAGTCGGCAGCCGTCGTGGATGGTCGGTTCGGGACTGAGCTGTTTGGGTGCGCGTACGGTTGTCTGTGGCGGGTAGTGGTCGAAATAGTGCATCGTTATAGGACCTCTAGCAGATGTTGGGAAAGGGGCAGCGTGCCCTGGCGTGCCATGTAGCTGTCCCAATAGATTGGTTCGCCGTTGCGGATCACGCCGTGGACCCGCGGGCGACCGCGCAAGTCGGCCAACACTAGATCCGCGTTTTTGCCAACGGCGATTTGGCCTCGGTCATGCAACCCCAATGCATCGGCCGGATTTTCGCTGACGAGCTTGACCGCTTCATGCAAGGGCAGGCTCCCGCGTTCAACAAAGGCATACATCGCGTGTAGCATGGCAGCCGGATAATAGTCGGTTGCCAATGTGTCGACCAGGCCGGCTTCAACGGCAGCGGCGGCGCTAAGATTGCCCGAGAGCGATTGACCTTGCAGGGCATTCGGCGCGCCCATTGCCACGTGCAACCCTCGTCGGCGCGCTTCGGCAGCGGCCTCAACAGTCACCGGGAATTCGCTGATCCCTACACCAATCTCATGGACCCAACTGACTTTTTCCACCGTGTCATCATCGTGTGATGCCAATGGCACGCCGTAGTTATTGGCAACCTGGGCGACATTGCGTACAACATCCCAACCCTTTGGCCAGCTCTGCCGGTCGACGATCCGCTCACGCACTTGTTCCTCGCTCTGTACCTCGCCAGTGCGCTTGCTCCATTCCACGGCAAATTTGATATACGCCTCGATATCGCGATACTGCCCCTGTCCCGGTGTGTGATCCATAATCGAGACCAGATGAACCTGCCGCGCATCGAGCAACTCCTTGAGCACCAGACCAGCATCGGGGTTTGTAATCTCAAAGCGGGCATGGACAAAGTGATCGGCCAGCAGATGGGGGCGCAATTCATTGACCGTACACATGATCTGGCGCGCTCGTTCTTCCGAGCGGATGCTGTCGTTGCGGTGCCAGGCAAAAGAGACGGCCGCGTACGCGGTGGTGATGCCGGTAGCCACCAATCGCTTATCCAATTCGTGCAGCGCCAGGTCAATGGGAATGTTGGCCTTGGGGCGGGGAGAAATTTCGCGCTCCAACATATCGCCGTGGATATCGACCAGCCCCGGCAACAGCGTTACCCCCGGCGCACAGACCTTGGCCTTGGGGGCCGGACCTTCGCTGATCTCGGCAATTTTGCCAGCTTCCAGGCGGATTGCCCCTTTCGGTAAAACTCGATCCGGTAAGACAATCTGTAGATCACTCAGCCACATGGATTCGTCCTCTTTGTGGGATGAAAGGTAAAACGCTTTACGTTTCACGCTGCTTCAATTTTCGTTGCCAGCAGCGGTTGAATCGTCAATGTGCGATCGACCAGCGTGCCTGCGTCTTCGGCGTGGTGGAAGACGCCGATCATGGCAACGCCTTGTTGCTTAAGGTAGGCCAGCCGTTCGATCAGTGCCTGGCGCGCACTGGCATCGAGCGAGGCCGTCGGTTCATCCAGCAATAGGAGACGCCGGGGCTGGATCAGCGCGCGGGCGAGGTTGACCTTCTGCTGTTCCCCGCCAGAGAACGTAGTCGGGTAGGCAGACCACAAGGCCGGATTCAATCCAAAATTGGCCAGTAATTCCTTGGCACTCTGTTCGGCAGTGGTGTGGTCGGTGCCAGCCATCAACAGCGGTTCGGCGACCATTTCCAATGCAGTCACACGCGGGCGGGCGCGTAAAAATTGGGTCACAAAGCCGATCTCGTCACGGCGCAACAGCGCGATATCCACATCGGCGGCATGGGCGAGATCGATTTTGCCCTGGTGCGCGTTATACCAGGCATGGCCACCGGTCGGCAGGTAACTGCGATAGAGGCAACGCAATAGCGTCGATTTCCCAGCCCCATTAGGCCCAGCGACAATCAGAAATTCACTCTCATTCAGGCGAAAGTCGAGCCCTTGAAACGCCGGAATCTCACGCCCCAAGTGGTGAATATGAAAGACCTTCTGCAAATTTTCAACGGTTAACAGCGCGTGCTGATTCATCGGTATCATCTTCCTTCGCTGATCAGTTCCTGTGGTAGCTGCTCAATGCGACGTGCCCCTTGTTGGATCAGCAGCCCAATTTCCTTGGGCATCCCGCTCTGCATAATTGCCCGTACCGCGTTGGCGAGATCATACTCTATGCGCCGGAGACATACCGACTGATCAGTTGTGTCAAAAATCGCATAAGCGGCCCGTGTGTCGCGATCCAGGGAACGCCCCACGGCACCGGGATTGATGAACCGGGTCTTGCTACCAGATGGGTCGGTAACCGTGGTATCAAAGGCACAATGGGTGTGACCGACAACCACTACGTCGCTGCTAAGTTTGCTCGCTAACCGGCTCAGATGCGCCGGTTCCTCAGGTGTATACCATTCATCCAATTGGTTGAGGCCGGCGTGGATCACTGTGATCCGCAGGTCGTCGAGCACAAATTGCATCGTCCACGGCAACGTGCGCAGATAGTCGCGATGCTTGCTGTGAATATGGCGCTTGGTCCAGTCAAGGGCGGCCTGCTTAAGCAGCTCATTCGCCGGGCTGGAGGGTTTACTGGCCGCGCTGGGCAAATTCCAGGCCACGGCAGCGTCGTAGTTGCCGGTGACACTGGGGATATTGCAGGCGCGCATCAGGTCGATCACATGATTACACTGGGCACCATAGCAGACCAGATCACCGGCACAGAGGATCAGATCAACGCGTTCCCGGTACAGTGCATCCAACACGGTATTCATCGCCTGCAAATTGCCGTGGATATCAGAGATCAGGCCAATTTTCATAGAGCGTCATTTGTCCTTTGCCATTGCCTTTTGGTTAGGGGTCCTCGATTGATCATACTTTTTTGTGGCACGTTGTGATAGACCACCTGTTGCCGGGAAAACGCCATTGTTCCGTCAGCTATCAAACAAAGGAGCAATGACAACGCTCTACAACTTGGCGTGGATTAATTGCTGTGTATAGGCATCCTGCGGATCTTCCAAAATTTGATCGGTCAGACCGGTTTCGACGACCCGCGCATTTTTCATGACCATGACGCGATCGGCCAGCGTGCGAATAACCCCGAGATCGTGAGAGACCATGATCATCGTAACTTGCGTTTCACGTTGTAAGCGCTTCAGCGTATCGAGCACCATCGCTTGCACCGAGACATCAAGCCCACTGGTCGGTTCGTCAAGCAGCAACAAGGTTGGTTTGAGCGCAATTGCTTTGGCCAATTGCACACGCTGTTGCATACCACCTGAAAGACGAATCGGCAGATCGTCCATGCGTGCAAGCGGAAACTCGGAAGCGGCGAGCGCACCGCGTGCGGCGGTCCGTAACGTCGCATAGGTGCGTTCGCCGGCCATAATTAACCGCTCCGCGACATTACCGCTGCTGCTGTTGCGCATCCGTAGCCCCAAGTGGGGATGCTGATAGACGATACCAATATGATTGATGCGCACGGTGCGCTGCGTGAAGCGGTCAAGCGCCAGAAGGTTACGACCAGCGTAGCCAGGAACCGCCAAGGAATAGTGACCACTGTCAGCCGATTCTTCGAGGTTTAGCATCCGCAAGAGCGTTGATTTGCCCGACCCCGATTCGCCGACAATGCCCAGGATTTCGCCGGGGTAGACCATAACATCGACCTGCTCGACGGCGTTGATCTTGCCATAGCGCTTGACCAAGTTGCGTGCTTGTAGCACCGGCTGCGTCGTCACAAACTGCGGCGCGGCTAAACGGGCCGTGGGTTGGCCGTCGCTGAGGGGCTGCCCATTCTGTTGTCCATTATGTTGCATCGTGCACCTGCCCTGCTGCTGCGTCACTCTGCCCTGCTGCTGCGTCGCTCTGCCCTGCTGCTGTGTCGCTCTGCCCTGCTGCTGCGTCGCTCTGCTCCGCTTTGAGGTAGCCGACATGATAGAATTTGCCCTGATCATCAAAATAGGTGGAGCCGATCGTGGTCAACGCCGCAGTCGGTTCATCGCGCCGGGCAGCTGCTACCTTGGCGGCATAGCCCGTGTCCGACAGCTCATAGACTGCCGTCCCATCGGGCTGCGGGATTTCGTTCATAAACTTAAAACGCAGGCCAGTCTGGCGACAGACCCACCCTGGCTGCCCTTCGACCTGAAAGAAGACATCATCAAATTCGAGTGGGTAGACATCGGTGTAGGGGGGCACAGCGTAAAGTCGTTTTTCGCGACCGGCAGAAAGCAGTGTCAGATGGGCAGCTTGGTGAAATTTGGGCGTATCCCAGCGTGGAATCGGGCTGGAGGACATGACATAGCGGCCGTGGACGAGCACCGGGTAGCTGGCCCCTTGCATAAAGCGGCCAAAGTGGACCAATTGCTCATAGAGCGTCAACCACATCTGGCTGTAGTCGGCGTCGCTGTGCATCAGGCGCGCCTGGGACATATCCGGCTGCACACGGCGCAGCGGCTCGGGGTCCGGCACCTGGAGGACAAGCAATTGACCTTCTTGCATAATCTCTTCAGGCGTGCGGTGGCGACTCTGGATAATGGTGGCGGCCAGGGTGTCCGTCGTCGTATTGGCTCCCGTCATGCGGGCGATAAAGCGGCGCAGGTTGGCTGCGTTAACCGAGTCGTCGGCCCCCTGGTCGATCACCTTGACGACGCTATCTGGCCCCGTTACGCTCAGCGTCACCTGGAGGCCACCGGTACCCCACCCGCGCGCAATCGGTAATTCGCGGCTGGCATAGGGTACCTGATAGCCGGGCAGGGCAATCGCTTTCAGAACGCGGCGGCGTACTTCGCGCTTGGCAAACTCATCGAGAAAGCCATAGGCATAGCCACTTTTTTGTAACTCGGCAAAGGGGGCGGAAAGTTGAGAGAGATTAGGCATTAGTTGATATCATTCATCCTTGATCACTGGCGCTTCGGCTTCGATTGGCTCACGCTGCGGTGGCTGGGCATCGCTAGCGCCATTAGTCTGCTTGTGGGGAGCAAGCAGAGTCTGCACAAAGATGCCCTCGTGCATGCGGCGCGTTTGCGCTTCACGCACATCGCGGATCGAATCCATGCTACTCGCAAAGGTGACATAGTGGGGTAGCTTGTAGTGAATGCAGAAACCCGATGCCTCAACCGGCTCGGTGTGATAGAGCACGAACTCCTCTTTGTGAGCCGGATGGGGCGTCGGCTTCTCCATCTCTTGATCGAGCATGGAAGCCGCAATGACCTTGACTTCGTTCCAACCTAATGTTGCGGAAAAGCCTAAATCGAGCCCCGGCTGTTCTGCTGTGCCGGCACCCGTGCTCACCACCTCCGCCTGACTGACGCGTACACGGCCGATGCTAAATGCGCAACCAGTGAGGGGATGATTGATCGTCACATCGGCATAGGCGAGGCGGACTTCGTTGACCGTGGGGTGTGTCAGCCCATAGCCACGCATCGAGGCATAGCCGAGGCTGAGCGTACCGCCGGTATCGGCACGTGCCAGCGATTGTAGTCGATGGGCACGCGGGGCTGGGAAAGTAATCGGATCGCGCGTCACATCGGGGATCTGCTGTGGGTCAACCGCTTCCTGCGGTGGCAATGGTGCCACGAGCCCCTGGCCGCGCTGCCAATCGGCCACCCGCGGGTAGGCGGTGGGGGCGGGGGTGGCGGCTTTTTCCACCGCTTGCTTTCTCTCTTCGTCGCTATCGAGGATGACCATATTGAGCAAGCGATGGCTGTAATCGAGCGTCGGCCCTAACAGTTGCCCACCGGGAATATCTTTGAACGCGGCGGAGATACGGCGGACCGTCATCAGCGTTTCGGGCTGGAGCGGCTGGGCATAGGCCAAGCGCGGCTGGGTGGAGCGATAGGCCCGCAGCAACAACACCGCTTCGTAGAGATCGCCGCCACTTTGCGCCACTGCCAGTGCAGCCAATTCGGGCGCATAGAGCGACGCCTCCCCCATTACGCGGTCGAGCAGATAGGGCATGGTCTCCATCAGTGAACGGACATAGTCGCCGCTGAGATTGCCCCGCAAATCGTGAAAGAGCCGTTCTGCCTGTTGAATGGCGTCTTCACCGCCCCGTGTCGCTACGTATGCCATACCCCTCTTCTTCCTCTCACTTTGCCCGCGCTCATCCGTTCGCCCGCATTTGGGCACGTCTAAGCGCCGATGGCGGGGGCCAACTTACCAAGAAATTCCCGTCGTGCGCGGCAATGCCGCCACCTGATGGCCATCGACCAAAATCAGGTCGAGCCCCAGCGGATAGTCGATCCGCTCGGCACGCACCTGCCAAAAATGGGTCGGCAACCCCGTCACCGCTAACGTCGTAGTCGTCTGAATGCCTGGCCCGTGTAACTGCAATGGCGTGCCGCTGCCCAGTCCGCAGGCCACCACCAATGTCGCCGATTCATCGGGATAGAGGAGCGTCCCGACCGCGGCTTGTTGCAAATAGGATAGGTGGGCGGTGTCATCAAAAAAGTTGCGGTATGGGTAAAAGTGGTAATGGGCGGTTGTGGGTTTAGCCGGCTGCGCCAATGTTTGTGCCAGATAATGGTCAAGTGCCGTGACGGGGGTAAAGTAGCTCACTTCCAGATCAAGCAGCGTCTGCCCGATAGTGACAAAAGGCTGCAACGATGCCGGTGCCGCTTCAACCAATATGCTGGGCACCGCCGCCGGCAAGGAATAAATACGACCAGGATAGCTCAATGCCCACATCAGCGCTTGGAATGTCTCGCGCGTTGCCGTCTCCGCCATTGTCGACTGAGGCTGCTCAGGCGTGGCCGGCGCGCTACTTACAGGGAGGCTATTCACTAGAAGACCTCCATCTCGACGCGCGTGGCTTCGACTTTGCGCAGCAGTTCCTGGTCGGCGTCCGTTTGTTGTTGCGCTTGCTCGGCCACAAAATCGCGGATATTGTCGTGTAACGCTGCGGTAACTGGATAATCTTGCGCTTGCAAGGTTGCGTCGAGGATCGCGATGGCGAGCGCCTGCTCCAAATCGCGCCCAAGGCAGGCCCCGTAGCCGGCACATTCACCAATGCGTACATGGGCCTCGCTCATCAGCACTTCGCCCAGGTGAAAGGCCGTGCCTTGCACGCTATCGGTATAGGGCAGCATCACCAACCCGGTGCGATTTTCTAAGACCTCGATCTCTTCGAGGTGCATCAGGATCGCTTCGGTAAAGGGTTTCAATGCATCCGGTGGGGTGTGGGCGAGTACAGTGAGGTAAGCAGATTGTTCGGTAAAATCAGTCATGATGGATACCAGTTCTGAGGGGGAGGAATGAGAGCAGTTGGGAAACAGGTAGGTAAGTACACAAGTACACAGGTAAATATGTAAACGGGTAAATAGGTAGAGATGGACTTGTCTACCTGTTTACCTATCTACCTGTTTCCTTGTCTACCAGTTTCCCCGACCCTTAATTCGCCAATTCTTTCAAATCGAGATCGAGCAACGTCGCGATATCACGCAGCGAGTTGTAGTATTGATCGAGCCGTTCCAGACCAAGCTCAGGTGCCGGGTCAATATACCAACTCTTAGTTTGGGCGACCAATTCCGGATTGTCCTTTACGCTCAGGAGCGCATCTTTAACGGCCGCCTTGAAGGAATCGGGCAGTTCAGTGCGGACGGCAAAGGGGGTGCTGGGAATCGGATCAGAGATGGCAATGATCACGATGCTGCCGTCGGGACAGGAGTCGTAGCGGGCGTCGATCTCTTCCTGCGTGCGGACGATGGCGATCTTGCCATCCTCGAAGCCACAGAAGTCAATCTGGCCTTCTTCCTTTAGACGGTAGAGATTATTCTCAAAGGTCGCGCCGGCATCGGCTTTGTCATTCCAAACCGAAAGCACTGAGGTTGGGTGGCTGCCAGCAAAGACCGTTTGCATATCTTTGTCGGGGTCAAGACCGCGCTTGATGAGCAATGTTTTGGGTGCGAGGTGTCCGGAGGTAGAAGCTGGATCGACAAAGTTAAAGCTGTGCCCCTTGAGATCTTCAACGGTGCGAATCCCGGAGCCTTTCTTCGTAAAGATGGTGCTCAAGTAGTGGGCCGGCACATTGGGGTCATAGGCGGCGGCGTTACCTTCGGCACCGGCACCAACATAAACAGCCAATGCCTCAGCCTGTGCTTCTTGCACGGCCAGGACATAAGAAAAGGGGCCAACGAGCATGGCATCAACGCGATCGGCGCGCATCGCTTCGATAACGGCGGTGTAGCTGGTGCCGGTGAAGAGTTTGACCGGAATGCCCAGCCTTTCTTCCATATAGAGGCGGAAGGGTTCGTTGCTATTCATCACGGCGTCGGCATCGTCACCGCCAAAGAAGCCAACCTGGAAGAGTTCGGGCCAGCCCGTGCGATCGGTGGTGTCAGTGGTGGTCGCCGTATCGGTCATCGTTGCCGTATCGCTCATCGTTGCCGTATCGCTCATCGTTGCGGTGTCGGTCATCGTTGTCGTTGTTGCGCTGTCAGCAGTGGTCGTCGTCGCATCAGTAGTGGCCGATGATGGTGCCGGTGCTACACAGGCGCTCAGCAGAAGTGCCAACGCAAGTAGCAAGGTTGACAATAGAAGAAGATGGCGTCGCATAAGAGAGTGCTTCCGTTCTTGACTTGGTAATGGATTAGATGATCTTCTTGCGTAAATAGTCACTAACTCGGTCAATAATCGTAACTGTGATAATCAGCAAAATCACGGCCCCCATCAAACGGGTATATTGAAAGAGCGCCATATATTTGCCGATAATAAAACCGATGCCGCCGGCGCCCACAATGCCGAGAATACTGGCGTGGCGGATGTTGCTTTCAAAGAGTAGCAGCGAATAGGAGGCGATGACCGGCAGCGCTTGGGGGATGACGGCGTAGAAAAAGGTGAGTAGTCGATTGGCACCGGTTGCGCGCACAGCCAGCACCGGTTGCGGGTCGATCTGCTCAATCGCCTCGGCGTAGAGTTTACCAATCGAGCCGACGGAGCCAACCGCCAATGCCAACACGCCACCAAATGGCCCCAATCCAACGGCGGCAACAAAGATGAGCGCATAGACAATTTCGGGCAGCGCACGATTGCCATTGAGTAACATGCGTGTGCCCTGATAGATCCACGGATGGGGCGAGGTGTTGCGCGCCGCCAGCAGACCAAAAGGTGCGGCCAGAAAGATGCCCAAGACCGAACCGATCAGCGCCATTTGGATCGTTTCAATGATCGAAAACATCACCTCGGGAAAGGGGATGACAACATTGGGCAGACCAAAGCTGGGAATGGATAGCCCCAAAAAGGTGAAAGGCGCTGTCGCCAAGGTCAGCGTCGTCATGTCGAAGCGAGGCGGGAAAAGACGGCGGATAAAGTCAAGGATATTGGGGATGCCATCGATCAATTCACCGGGCCGGGCATTGGTGCCATTAACGCCCCAGACCAAAAAAGCAAGGAGCAAGATGATGGTGAGGGTTGTGCTGAGCGTAATTCGTGGCCAAGGTTGGAGCAGCGTCGAGCGGATCTGCGCTGGGGAATGCTCAGTTGCTGTCACTGGTCGGGCAACACGCATCGATTTGGTGGTCATACCGTGCCTTCTTTACCATGCCTTCTTTACCAAGGATAGTTACGCCGCGAGCAATTGGTCAAAGCGATAGATCTGGTTGAGCGCCGCCTCATCAAGTTCATTCGGTTTGCCATCAAAGACTACAACGCCTTGCGCAATACCAATCAGACGGTCGGCAAAGCGCTTGGCAAGGTCAACATGGTGGATGTTGATGAGGGTCAGCACGCCATCTTCGCGGGCAATGCGCGCCAGCACGCCCATCACCTGCCAGGCCAATTCTGGGTCGAGGCTGGCGACCGGCTCATCGGCGAGGACAATTTTCGGTTCTTGCGACATTGCGCGGGCGATGGCGATGCGTTGTTTTTCGCCGCCGGAGAGTTTATCGGCGCGCTGCTGGGCGCGGTGGAGGAGGTTGACCCGTTCCAGGTTGTGCAGCGCGATCTGGCGATGATTGCTGTCAAAGTAGCCCAAGGCACTGCGCCAGGGGGCGTTATAGCCCAAGCGGCCAGTCAGCACATTGGTCATCGCCGGCAAACGGTCGATCAGGTTATACTCCTGCCAAATGAAACCAATGCGACGGCGCAAGCGCATGAGTTGCTGTTCACTCATGGCCGTCACTTCCTCGCCATCGAGCATGATCCGCCCGGCAGTGGCAGGCTGCAAGCCATTAATCGAGCGTAACAAAGTCGATTTGCCCGCGCCAGAGCGACCGATAATCGCAACGATCTCGCCGGCCTTAGCTTGCATACTAATTGATTTGATCGCCTCGGTGCCGTTTGGGTAAACCACACGCAGTTCGTTGATGGTTAGTAAGCTCATTTGGCTCTTTTCTGGAGGTGGGTAAATATCAACAGAATTGAGGATATGTGGTTGAGATTATCAGTAAACCAAGAGGATGTTAGGAGATCGCTAACAGATCCGCCGTGTAAAGGAGAGATCTATTAATCAGTATTTAACAAAGAGAAATGGACAAATCAGTCAAACAGTAAATGAGCAGGGTGATGGCGCGATAGTGTGATAAGAAAAAACTGGTGCCTACCAGCGCACCGGCAGGTGATGAAGGCCGCGCAGGATGGGAATCGTGCGCCAGCGCAGTTGGTCGGCTGGCACGGCCAGGTGAAGGCGGGGATAGCGTTGGAGTAAGGTCTGTATGGCGATTTGCCCTTCAAGCCGGGCCAGTGGTGCGCCGAGACAGTAGTGGATGCCCTGGCCAAAGCCAAGATGGCGATTGGGCGTGCGGGTGATCTCAAAGCGATCGGGATCCACAAATTGGGCCGGATCGCGGTCGGCCGCGGCCAGCACGAGACTAACGGCATCGCCCCGCGCAATCACGAGATCAGCCGCCACGGGAATATCCTCAGCCGCAAAGCGCATGGTAGCGCGCTCGATTGGGCCGTCGTAGCGCGCCATCTCTTCGATTGCCATCGGTAAATGGGACCAATCATTTTGCAAACGGGCCATTTGCGCTGGATTTTGCAATAGAGCCAGTACACCGTTACCAATAAAATCGACCATCGTCTCGTGGCCGGCGACGATGAGCAGGATCACCATGCTAAAGAGTTCTTCTTCGCGCAATCTGTCGCCGGCTTCTTCGGCTTGCAGGAGGAGAGAGATCAGGTCGTCACGTGGTGCCAGACGCCGCTCGGCAAAGATGTTGCGCATGTATCCAGTAAAATCGGCCATCACCTGCCCGGCCTTTTGCATCTTCTTGATGCTCCGTTGCAGGTTGATTGATGGCGTTACAAAAGCGTTGGACCAATTGCGAAAGCGCCGTCGATCCCGAGCGGGAATACCAAGTAATTCGGCGATCACAATGATCGGCAGCGGAAAGGCAAATTCTTCGATCAAGTCCATTTCACCCCGCGCGTGCGCCTTGTCGAGCAGCTCGCTGGCCACAGTTTGGATTCGGCTTTGCATCTGCGCGACCACCTGATTGGTAAAGACTTTACTGACCAGGCCACGCAGCCGCGTGTGGTCGGGCGAGTCGAGGTTGAGCATGTGATTGCTGAGGAGTTGGAGCAGTTGCGGCGTTTCCGGCAGGAGAGCGCGCTCGGTCGGTGCCAAGGTATTGGCGACATTTTTGACCAGCCGTTTGTGGTCACGCAGCAGCGCGTTGACATCCTCGTAACGGGTGATAAACCAGATGGCGGTTTGGCCATCGGTGGCAAGGCGGCGATGAAATGGCGCTTCCTCGCGCATGGCGGCATAGGTGGGGTAGGGGTTTGCTTTGAAGGCGGGGCCAAAGAGATTAAAGGAACGAGTCATGGCGTCCGGTGGAACGTGGTAACTGCCAAACGGCAGAATGCGTGGCTATTCAAAAACGGTGCTCGCCACCAGGTTGATCCCCTCAAGAACAGCCGATTCTACCGTTTCGTCATCAGTATACTCCCCAAGCAGCGCATATTCACCGTGGGAAAGCGTAAAGACCTCGATCGTCCGGGCATGGGGGTTGACAATCCAATATTCCGGCACACCGGCACTTTCATAGGTGGTGAATTTGGTTACGCGGTCCATGCGTGTGCTGCTTGGTGAGATTACCTCAACGACAAGGTCGGGCGCACCTGCAAAATAGGCGATACGCTCTATCGGCCAGCGTTCTGAGCGAATAAAGAGGATATCCGGTTGGATCGGGCGTGTACGGGAAGAGAGATGCACTTCAAATGGGGCAACTAGCACGCGGCCCATGTTTTGAGACGCAACAAAGTTACCCAGGTGTCGGCTCGTTTCTGTGACGACCGTCTGATGATCAGAATTGGGGGCATTGACCACGTAAAGCACTCCCTCTATGATTTCATAACGCCTACCATCGTCGGGGAGCACGAGATAATCTTCATAGGTCCACTCCCCGGGAGTGGGTATGGCTTGCGGTTGTTCCACTATGACTTCAGACATAGAGTTTCTCCAGGCAAAGACGGCGGCACAAAGTCCCAAAGAGCGTATCATATCACATAAGGCTTCGCAACATTGTGCTCAGGTTGCGCTATCCTTTCACGGCGCCCGCGGCCAACCCCTGTACCACAAATCTTTGCCCCAAATAGTACAAGACCATCACCGGCACCGCGGCCGCCACCGAACCCGCCATGATTAAACCCCAGCGAAAGACATCGCCGGTGATCAGGTAGCTGACCGCCACGGGCACGGTCTGCTTGTCAGGCGAGGTGATGAAGATTAGGGCATAGAGCAGTTCATTCCAGGCCCCAGTAAAGGTGAAGACGCTGACGGCAATCAAGCCGGGCGTGGCCAAGGGCAACACGATACGAAAGAGCGCAACCCAGCGGTTGGCTCCGTCGACCATCGCCTGCTCTTCGAGATCCATGGGGATGCTACGGAAATAACCCATCATCAGCCAGGTGCTCAGTGGGGCAGCAAAGGTAAGATAGACAAAGATCAACCCTTGCAGCGTATTGCCCAGATGGAGGCGATTGATGATCACCGCCAACGAAATAAAGAGCAGCGCGCCCGGGGTGAGATAGGTAAAGAGGATTAGCCGCCCGATCCAATCGCGGAAGCGGTACTTCAGGCGCACCAGACTATAGGCAGCAAGGCAACTGATAAAGACCGAAATCGCTGTCGCCGCGCCGGCTACAATAAAGCTATTGCGGATGTTTTTGAGGAAACCCATCTTGCCAAAGAGTTCGACGTAATTTTGCAACGTGGCGTTGATTGGCAGGATCGAGGGTGTGCGATAGATATCCTTGGGTAGTTTGAGCGAGATCGAGATCATGTAGTAGATCGGGAAGAGGATGATGATCACCAGCAGAATCAGGAGCGTGTAGTAGAGGATCTTCTGTTGTCGTGTTAGTTTATTTAGCATAATCCCCTACTCCTCTCTCTGAAGTAAATAGGCCACAATAAAGGCCAACATCGCAAAGACGGGCAACATGGAGACAGAGACCGACGCCGCTTCACCGATGCGTAGATTCTGCATCCCAAAATAGGCTAAGACGGGGAAGGTCATCGTCGCGTTGGAGGGACCGCCCTGCGTCATTAGCCAGATCGCTTCAAAGCTGTTCGTTGTCCAGATCGTTGAGAGCAGCACCACCACCAGTACAACATGGCGAATACTGGGCAACGTGACGTGACGGAAACGCTGCCAGGCTTTGGCCCCATCCATCGCGGCGGCTTCATAGAGTTCCTGCGGCACATTTTGTAGCGCGGCGAGGAAGGAGATCACCCAGAAAGGAAAGCCACGCCAGAAGCTGGCGACTATCACGCTGGGCATGGCGAGGGCGCGCGTGCTGAGAAAATCCACATGGGAAGTAACCAGCCCCAGGTTAATCAGAATGTAGTTAAAGGCACCACCTTGGGGTGCAAAGAGCAGCTTCCAGGTGATATAAGCGACAAAGGCCGGCATCGCCCACGGGATCAAAATCGTACTGCGCCAAAGTTGGCGGCCACGGATCTGCTGGTTGAGTAGAAGCGCAATCCCCATCCCAAAGATAAGCTTGAGCGTTTGCAGCCAGAAGACGAGGACAATCGTATTTTTAACGGTGGCCCGAAAGTCGATCCAGTTGATCAGGTAACGGTAGTTGGCCAAGCCGATAAAGTTACCCGGCTGCCCCACCATGCGGTCGGTAAAGCTAATATAGATCGCATAAAAGAAAGGATAAATCACCAACGTTAGAATGCAAAGTACCACCGGCAATACGAGTAGATAGCCCATCATACTCTGTCGCTGGCCCATCGTGAGGCGCGGTTGCGATTCTTGGCTTTTGATTGTCGTTGGCGTTGAGATAGCTTGTTGTGTCATAGTGAAAAGGGTAGGGAGCGGACAATTCCATACTCCCTACACCCTACTCCCTTACTCTATTGATACTTGGCGTAAATATCTTGGCACGCCTGCTGGGTTTCGGTCACGGCGTCGTCAATACTGAGGCCATCGACCACTACCCGCTGTACCATGCGCGGGGTCAAGAAGTTGGTCTGATACTCGGCAAAGGCTGCATTATCCACATCGGGGAAGGCACCAAAGGTACCGTTGAGGGCTAGGTCAAGCAGCCCCTCGTGCACTGGGCTTTCAGTGAAGATCGGCGCATCCTGGTAACCAGCCGCGGCAGGACCATAGATGGCGTTATAGTAGTACTCCTTCATAAAATCAGGATCGGCCAGATACTTCAGCAGATCCTTGGCCCGCTCTTTGTCGCCGCTGGTGGTCGGGATGACACGCACATTGGCATCGACGGGCGCAATGCGCATCACAGGGCCGGCCGGCAAGGCTGAATATTTGGTACTGTCGCCCAAGTCCGGATCGTTATCGCGCATGTAGAGGTAGACACTACCCGGGTTGGCGATAAAGAGGGCGTTACCAGACTGGTAGGCGACATTGTCACCGGCACCGTCCCAGGTGGTAGCACCAGGGGGGAAGAGTCCTTGAGCATAGGCATCGGTGATCCAGGTGAGAAAGTCGCGCGTCTCCTGTGAATCGAGCGTGCATTCGGTGCCTTCGTCATTGGCGATACGGCCACCCCACGATTGCAGCATGGTGGTCGTCAGATTGCCATCACCGACGTTGGAGATCGAAAAGCCCATGCCATAGGTCTCCGGCGGATTCTGCGCCGTGGCCATCTCGCTCAATTCTGTCCACGTAGCTGGCGCGTCGGTATAACCAGCCGCTTCTAGAACATCGGCACGACGGAAGAGCACATTGCCGCCGAGGCTAAATGGAATCCCATAGCGATGGCCGCCGTAGCGATCGGGGCTAGTTGCTTCGTCAGCCGCCGGGAGCCAGCCACCGACGGAGTCGCCGATTTCGGTGTAGAGATCATCGAGTGGTTCCAACTGCTCTTGCTGCGTAAGGAGCAACATAAAGCCGCGTCCCATGTCGAGCGCATCGGGCAAGGTGCCGGCTTCGATGGCGGCAGAGACACGTTGCACGGTCTCGTTCTGATTGATCATGACGACCTCGGTCTGGATGCCCCGCTCTTCGCCCCATTGCGTGACGCGGTCAACGAGCATCTGATTGGCGGCATCGGAAAAGATCAGCCCCCCCCAATAGGTGAAGACCTCATCGCTGCCGGCTGCCGGTTCCGCAGTCGTATCAGCCGGTTCGGCGGGCGGGGCTGCTTCCTGGCTACCGGTACTGCTTTCTGCCGCCGGTGCTGCCGGTGCGGCCGCCGGCGTACAACTCGCCAGTAAGAGCACGAGCAATAGGCTTAGTGTTAGCAATAGTTGTTTTCGCATGGGTTCTCCTTCGGATCCTGATTCAATAAATTGTTAGACTAGTTGTAATAAGTAAAAGCGCGAAAGTCTTTGGAAAGCGGCGGCTGAGCTTGTCGAAGGCGCTTTGGCTTCGACAAGCTCAGCCGCCGCTATGTCCATTTTATTTCTACTTACTTTCTCGCTTTTACTTCATGGGGAGATGTTGAAATAAGATGAACTTACACTACAAACCGGATAGCCTCTAACGAGTTTGCGGTCAGCAGTTGATCCATCCAGGATTTTTCAACACTTTCAAGTGCAACCATCACTTCCTCCCGTGCATCAAATACCGTTTCCTTCGGCAAGTATGTTTCGACTATGTTAATTAAAAACAGTTTGTCCGCTTCTGTCAAGCTACTCTTGACTAGCATCTTATTGATCAAGATAATTCATCTCCGGTCGCAGATCCCAGCGATGTTGATCGGGTGGATTGGTCGCTTTGGCCCAAGCGCGTAGAACAGCGTTGTCCTTGCGTTTATCAGCCATCTTGGCTGCGATCAACTCCGGCTGCCATTCGGCTAAAATGTGCCCTGTTAGCTCGTTACGAATCGCACGGCACGCCGGATCTGGTGCCCGGTCAACCAACTCACCGGGATCCTCGGCCAGGTTAAAGAGTTGCGGTTCCATGCCGTGATAGTAGACCAATTTCCACTCCTCTTTGCGGACCATGCGCTGATAGGTTTTGCCATTGTCAATGCTGCGTGGCACATACTCGTCGGCACAATACTCAGAGAAAGCAATATCTTCCCAATCCGGTGTGGCGCGTACATCAGAGATCAACCCCAAGAAACTGCGTCCCGGCGAATGGGGCAGCGGCGGGGCAGCGAGGGCATCAAGCATGGTGGCGTTGACATCAAGCGCGCTCACAACCCGATCACTGCGCTGCCCGCCACCAATTACCCCTGGCCACGCGACAATCAGCGGCACTTTGACCGATTCTTCGTAAAAGACATGCTTCCACCAAAGCCCGTGCTCGCCCTGCATGTCGCCATGGTCCGAGGTATAAACGATCATTGTGTTGTCGGCCAAACCATTGACTTCTAATGCCTGCAAAATCTGACCAAGCATGATATCAACCCGGTGGACTAATGCCCAATACGCCGCCCGTGAACGCAGAACTTCTTCTTCACTCACCTCCGGGATATTTGTATGCTCCCGCCAAGCCCGTAAGAACGGATGGCTGACCTGATCATGCGACTGTGGCCTTTGGGGCAGTGTCATGGCGTCGGCGTAAATCGCATAATCTTCCTGGCGCGCCACATACGGTGGATGGGGCAACATCAGGCCGACCGAAAGACTAAACGGATCTAGCTTGCCATCTGCCCGCCGTTTTACCCCTAGACGATTCAGATAATCGACTGTTGTGGCGGTGACATACTCATCGTGCACTTGATAGGCGGACTGCCCAGGGCCCGACTTGACTAAGCTGATCTGGTCTGGACCAGCCGTGCCGTCAAGCACACCGCGATCCGGGCCGCGCCCGCCAATGTAATTGCCGCTGTGATCACCAACATAGCGTTCGCTGTAGCCGTGCAACTGATCCGGGCCGACCGAGTGCATACGCCCAACGAGGACCGGCTGATAGCCCGCCGCACCCATCGCATGCGCCAACGTCGGAATGCTCGAATCGAGACTGTGGCTATTCGTCCAGACCTCATTTTGATAAGGATGTTGTCCCGTCAACATCGACATGCGCGAAGGCACGCAGATTGGCGAGTTACAGTAAGTGTTGGTAAAGAGCGCGCCGCGCGCGGCCAGCCGGTCCAAATTGGGCGTCTGGATCAGCGGATCGCCGTAGCAGCCGGTCACGTAGGGATTGTGCTGGTCCGTATGAATATAGAGTAGGTTTGGGCGACTTTGTTCGGACATAATTTAATTCCAGTTTTACTTGATGATCGGCGGCGGATCACCGATCTTTGGGTAACTACGCAGCCACCTGGAACTTGTCACGCTGAAAGCGTCTCCAACTTGCCGAACTGGGAGACGCTTTCAGCGTGACAAGCCGACCCACAAGACACAGGTGCGCAGTTACCTATTTGGTTATGTTTATCAAGAGAGCAAACCGCTCAATCCATTGCTTGAGTGACAACGAATCTCAAGGGGCCGAGTCTCCAGTCATTAGTCGTGATTTCATCGGTACTTGAGCCAATAGTAGGCCAACTTTGTGTACTCATCAAAGAGCATCTTGGGGTGATTTTCATCGAGCCACCAATCATCCAAATTGAAACGGTAGGCCTCAGGATAGTAATGCTGGGGCGTTGGTGCCATCAAAAATGTGGGTTGCTCCCCCTGCAAATTATGGCGAGCGCTCAATGCCACACGCCGTGAATAGCTGGGGCTGGTCACGATGATCAGCGACTGCTGCTCGTTCTCCTGCGCGACACGGATCAGGCTGGCAACCCGCTCGTATGTGCTGTTGTCAAACGCATCGGAGAAGTTCAGCGCATCCGCCGGCACCCCCGCCAACGTCGCCATGTGGCCGGCAATTTCGTCCCAAGGCTTCTCCATCACCTCAAAGGGCTCTTTGCTCATCACCGCCAACTCCACCGGAAAATGACCGAGGAAGAGCATCTTTTTGCCATACCCTTGATGATAGAGATCGAGCCCATAGTGGATCTCCGGCAGAGTGCCCGAGATGATAACAATCAGATCCACCGGTTGTAATTCGTCGGTAACGGTGGGGAAGGCACCGATCTGATGGAGCAGTGGCCGGCGTATAGGGTAGAGCAAAAGCACAAGCACTAAGAGAACGCCTACCAACAGTAGCGCTCGGCGATGACGACACAATCTAGGCACAGCAATGAACTTCCTATTTTGGTGGAACTATCGAAATAGGGTGTTGTCACAATGAATGCTTAGGGGAGCAGCAAAATGGACTTAGCACTTATCCGTAAATGCGCTTGTGGCCCAACAGGAACAGAGAATTTATGGTAAATACTTAGTGAACCTTATCACAACGGGGCGTTCTTTGTCAATGAAGCTTTTTGCGCTTGAATTCACCCCTAAAATAAGCGACAAGGCCGTCAGTCATGATGGCTAAGCTAGGTGCTGTTGACATTTGCAAAACCGACCAATAAATTGGTCGGCTGACAGCGAAAAGCCGCCTCAGCGGCTAATTTCCTAGCCGCTGAGGCGGCTTTTCGCTGTTATACTGAAATCAGTTTGAGAAGCGGACTTTTCGCAAAGGAACAAGGTGGCGAATGGGTCACCCCTGACCCCACCTCCGTGAGGGTAAACTCTGGCAGGGGTCCATTCGACAGAAGATGGATTCCGGCCTTCGCCGGAATGACATTCGAGGCTAATTTGTTGACAATAGAAACTCCGGTTCCCATTTCAACCGCTGTTAGCAGCGGGTTTTAACCCTGCAACAATGAAATGTCAACGGCACCTAGATTTCCTGGCGTACCTGCGCAATCGCTTCGTCGCGTAGCCGGCAACTATCGCAGACGCCACAGGGCTCCTCGCCATCTGTATAACAGCTCCAGGTTAATTCCAATGGCACGCCCAAAACCAACGCACGCCGCACAATATCAACCTTGCTGAGTTGCTGGAGCGGCGTTTCAAGCCGAATCGCTGCTCCCTGCACCGTCGCTTTCGTCGCCACATTCACCACACCCTGAAACGCCGCAATAAACTCGGGCCGACAATCGGGATAGCCGGAATAATCTAGACTATTGACCCCGATATAGATCGCCTTTGCCCCCAACACTTCTGCCCAGCTCAACGCAAGCGAGAGCAAAATCGTATTGCGCGCCGGCACATAGGTCACGGGAATGACCTGTTCATCGACCCCGCTGGTCGGAATGGCAATCGACGCATCGGTCAACGCCGAACCGCCCCACAGGGTGAGATCCAGCGAGTAGAGCTGGTGTTGCACGGCACCGACGGCTTTGGCGACATCCTGTGCAGCGCGCAATTCGCGCTGCGCGCGCTGCCCATAATTGACGGTTAGTGCATAAAGTTCAAAGCCGGCGGCATGGGCTTCATAACAGCAGGTGGCGCTATCCATACCACCCGAAAGAAGAACGACAGCTTTGCGTTGCATGATCGATTCCTTCATCTGCCACAGAGAGCACCCTCTGTGTTCTCTGTGTTCTCTGTGGCTAAGCTTAAATACCACACCGTTTGCAGCCACCTATTCCAATGCCTATTCAAATGCAAAGGGATTGAGATTGGTGTCGACATCATAAGCATCGACCCCTTCCACTCGTTTGAGTGTATTGACGACGGCGTAGGTTAGCGGTGTCGCCAGCGCTTCATAGGCGGATTTAAAGATCCATTGGCTGATGATCGCCGTCAGTAAGTCGGGCCCGGCCATTAGCCCACTAAAGGCAATCAAGATAAAGACCAGCGAATCCAACCCTTGCCCCACAATCGTGGAACCAATTGTGCGCGCCCACAGGTGGCGACCTTTGGTCCAAATCTTCATTTTGGCAAGGATGGTACTGTTGGCAAATTCACCAACCAAATAGGCGGCAAAGCTCGCCAGCAGGAGACGGGGGGTAAAGCCAAGGATCGTGTTGTAGGCTTCCTGCCCTTGCCAAAAGACCGGTGCCGGCAATAGGCCAGCCAACCAGATCGCAACGACCGCCACCAGATTGGCGATAAAGCCTAGCCAGATCGCCCGCCGCGCCCAGCGATAGCCGTACACTTCGGTCAAGACATCGCCCAGAATATAACTCACGGGAAAGATGACAACACCAGCCGGCAAGATCAGCGGCCCGAGTTGGATCAGTTTGACGGCGATAATATTTGCCGTCAAGAGCGAGGCGACAAAAAGCGCTACCGCAATATCATAGTAGCGCCAAGTTGCTTTGGACTGCATAGATACTCCTGTCAACAGCCGTGTCAATGGGCTGCAAATTGGTCATAAGCATATATACGCAACTGCTATAACCAGGACAAACAAGCGTGCCAATACGCTATAATCAGTAGAGCGTAACGATAATCAGTAGAGCGCAACGATCTCTGGCTTCGACAAGCCCTTCGACCGGCTCAGGACGAAGCTCAGCCGCGGATCGTTGCGCTCTACTGATTATAGACAGCTCGAAAGCCGCTGGCAACTTTAGATTGCAAGCGGTTGCACTTCATGGGTCATGCTTTGTCAATTCGGCAGTGGTGGCGGTAGGATAGAGGAAGGAGTTGGGTGGCGATAAGACCATCTGAATATGGTTCAAGATATAAGGAGAAACGCTCATGAATTACGAATTTCGTGCCCTCGGCCGACCGATGAACGCGCCCAGCAAAGAGTTAGACACCTTTGCCAAACCCGAATATGTCACAGTAGTGCGCTTTACCTCGGATGAATTGACGAGCTTTTGCCCAGTGACTGGCCAACCAGACTTTAACCATGTCGAGATCGAATATCAGCCCGACCAACTCTGTGTCGAGAGCAAGAGCTTGAAGTTGTATCTATGGACCTTCCGCGATGAGCCGATCTTTGGCGAGGGGTTGGCCAGCACGATTGCTCAGGATCTAGTCGCTGCGCTGCAACCGCACTACTGCAAAGTGACCCTGACGCAGAGCATTCGTGGTGGACTACAGATGACTGCGGTGGCGGAGATTAGAACATAGCAAAGCTCTTCACTCCTCCCCTACGATCGCCAACAGCTGCGCCCGTGCAGCGTCCATCGCGGCCACATCGGCGGGGAAGTAGCCTACCTGGCGAATCTCTTCGTTGACATGGTTCAAATAGAAGTTCACAAAGGCGGCGACCTGCGGTTTGCTCCGCAAAATGCCCGGATCGGTGTAGAGATAGAGCGGATAGACCAATGGGTAGCTAGCGCTGCGCACGCTCTCTTCATCGGGCAGTTGACCGTCAATGGGCAAGCCGTGGACATACTGATCGCCCTCGCGCAAGAGCAGGGTGTGGCTCGCAAAGCCGATTGCATAGGGGCTGTCGGTAAGCGCCTGCAGCAATTCACTCTCCGTCGCAAAGGCAGTTGTGTTGGGTGCGCCCAGCAATGCTTCGCTATCGCCAACCATCACCAGGCGCGTAAAGGCGGCAACCTCGTCCGAGGTGGTGCGCGGTAAAAGATGGTCGATTGGTTCTTCTGGCCAACTGGCATCTACCTCCGACCAGAGTGTGGCCGTGAAGATGTTCCTGAGTTGAGGTAGGGTCACCGAATCGAGAAAACTATTGTCGGGGTGGATCAGCAGACTGACAGCCCCTTGGCCGATCGCAAAGGGAACGGGTTTGCGGCTGATCGAGTCGCAGAGGGCGAGTTCGCTCTCGCGCACTTCGCGCCCAGCATTCACAAGATCGGCAGTGCCTACCGAGCAGAGCAGCCGAAAGCCCTCGCCAGTGCCGACGCGCTCGATCTTCATCACACCCGCATAGCCCTCACGCACAAAGCGACGATAGAGCCGGCGGGTAATGGGGTAGATGGTCGTACTGCCACCAACCGTCACATCCCCCTTCACGATTAAAGGATCGACGGTGGGCAGCGGTATGGTTGGGATAGGCAGCGCAGGGAGTGTATCCGCTGTGCTTTGCTCATCTGCTGATAACGGGATTTCGTCCTCTGGGAGCAGGGCGCTATCGTCCAACAGGGCACCCCCAGCCGCCGGCATGGCTGGGGCGGCAGTGGCGGGCAGTTCTGCGGTGGCCTCCGCTGGTGTAGTAGTCGGTTGCGCGTTGGCACAGGCCACGCAAAGCAACAGCAGAACACCCCACAGGATTACGCGTTTGAGGGAAGGCATCATGAGGATTTTCCATTCACCAGACCGTCGGCTTGTGTGCTCACGTCCACCTTTTCGCGCAACGCGCGCACGGCGCGGAGCCGCTCTTCGACCAGTTCATCCAGGGCGAGCGCAAAGCGCGGGTTGCGCTCGACCACTTCGTTGATCACCGCCGAGGGGATGCGCACCACCGCCAAATCTTCCAACGCCGTCACCGTCATGGTGCTTGGCCGATTACCCAATAAGACACTCTCGCCAAAGATATCGCCCGCCACCAATCGATCGATTGGCTGTGCTTCACCATCGCCATCCAGCGCGGTTAGCTCGGCCCGGCCACGGATGATCAGATAGAGCGCAATGGCGGTTCGACCGGCGGTGACAACCGTTTCGCGGCGGCCATAGGTTTGCAGTGTCGCCGCGCCGGCCACATGTGCCAAGACAACTTCGTCCAAGGTGGCAAAGTAAAAGTTGGGCTGTAGATGGCTCAGCAATTCCTGTTGCTTGGCGGTGGCATCGGGCTGTTCACCGTCGAAATGATAGAGCGTGCGGATCGGAAAGGGAATAGTAATGCCGCTGCGCTGTGCGCCATAATAGATGCGCGTTAGAATCTCGTCGCGCAGTTGCAGACGCGCAAACGGGCTGCGGTACTCCTTGACATAGACAACCAGTTCATAGCCAATTGACGAATCGTCATAGGAGATGGTGAGCACCGTCGGTGGTGGGCTGGTCATGATTTGATCGGAGCCTATCGCCGCTTCGAGCAACATGCGTTTGACCTTGTTGGGCGGGTCGTCATAGGAAAAGCCGACGGCAATATGCTCGCGGTAGGAAGGGTCAAGCATGATGTAATTGTAGATCGAACTGTTGCTAAGCACCGAGTTGGGGATCACCAACACATCGCGCCCACGGACTTGAAGGCGCACCGAACGCCAATTTAGATCGAGCACTTTGCCGGTGTGGCCGTCGACCTCGATCCAGTCGCCAACGGCAAAGGGTTTGTCCGCTAGCAGCAACAGGCCTGAAACCAGATTACTGAGTGTATCCTGTAAGGCGAGCGCGATCACCAGCGAGCCGACGCCCAACGCCGTCACAAGATTACTTAAATCGACGCCCCAAACGCTGGAGAGAATGTAGTAGAGGGGCACGAAGATAATTAGCGCCCGCGCCAGCCCCGTAAAGAGACCGGGGATCGTCGCCTCCCACCGCTCTTTGTTGGTGCCGGCATTCGTCACCCCTTGCACCAGGATCAGAAAAGTCACCGCGACCATAATCCAGAGTAGCGTTTGCAAGAGCAACAAGGGGCCGGCGTCGGCTGGGATCGTCAAGACAAATTGCAAGATGAGCAGCGCGATCGCCAAAGGCAGGGTGCCATGACGCAGATAGCGCCAGAAGGCCACATAGGGGCTGCGTCGCCGTTCCAGCAGACCGATCAGTTCACCCAAGCCGATCATCAGCAGTGGCGTGCTGACAATGATGGCGACCGCCCAGAGGAAGAAAGGTTCCCCAAGAATCCGTTCAATCATCGGCGCTCACCTCTTCCGTCAACGCACCACCCTCATCAGCGTATGCATCGTCATCGCGGCTCTCGTCCATAGCAGTGAGGAGATCATCCAACGCTTCTTCCTCTTCTGCCGTCGCGACCGAGGCAGAGGGGAGACGGTCATCAGCGCTCTGTTCTAAGCGCCAGATCGGTAACGCTGTGCCCAAGTGACTAACCGTTGTGCGAGTTTGCGTAAAGGTGTAGAGCGCCTGTACCTGTTGGTAAACCGCTTGCGTGACCAGGATTTCGCTCTCCTGTGCACGGATCTTGACCTCCTGCGCAACACGCACGGCATCGCCCCATAGATCATAAGCAAAGGTGTGATGGTCGATGATCCCTCCCATCACGCGGCCACTATCGATCCCCGCCTGAAAGGTGAGCCGACTCTCGTTGGTCAGATTGAAGTTGTTGACAATATTGCGCATGCTCATAGCCAGGTCGACAGTGCGCCGGGCATGGTCAAGCCGTTGCGAAACGAGCCCACAGACGGCCACATATTGCTGACCGATCAGTTTAAAGAGCACCAGGTCGTGCCGCTCAGCCGCTTCATAAAAGGCATCATCGAGTTCATTGATCAAGAGCGCGGTCGCTTCGGCTTCGCTCTTGGCGAGCAGATCGGCGTAGTCACTCACCCGCACAAAGAGCACCGTCGCCCGCGCCACCTGATCGATAATGCGCCGGTCGCCATTGCGCACCCGCTCGACCACCGACTCCGGCAGGTTACTGAGCAGTAGATTGAGATATTCCCGATTTTGGCTTTCGAGCTGTTTCGTTTGGCTACTCATGGCGTGGATCAGATCGTTAAAGGTGCGCGCCAATTCGCCAAACTCATCTTGCGATCGTACGAGGATTTCAACATTGTCGGCCCCTTTGCCCAATTGCCGCGTCCCTGCGATCAGGGTCATCACGGGGCGCATAAAAGCGGTGGCCAGGATCACCGCTAAGAAGGTGATCAAGGCAACCAAAATGGCGGCGGCGATGATCAGATTGCGCGTGAGCAGCGTGACCGGTGCAAAGGCCTCCGCCGCGTCGATCTCGGCCACAAGCACCCATTTCAGCCCTTCCAACCGCAGTGGGGTAAAGGCACTCAGCACCGTCTCACCTCGATAATTTGTCATGACTTGGCTACCCGTGGTGCCTGCAATGGCCGCGGTAGTAGCTGCCGTCCGCACCGGTTGATGCAGAATCGAGGTACCCTGTCGCTCTATCAGATCAATCTGGGCAGACGCAACGCCGGCGTTAGTCAACGCCGTGCGATAGGCAGCGGGATCTTCTTCAAGCAAGCGTGCCTGTGAACGCATGAAATAATCCGCCCCCACCAGATACGTTTCGCCGGTTTCACCGAGACCATCGGCGCGCCAGGCCGCCGCACCGGTCATGATGCGGTTGAGTTCCGCAACGGGCAGTTGCAGGGCCAAAATGCCGATGACGTGGGGGCCATTATAGATTGGCGCGGCCAGAAAGGCTGCCGGCGCGCCATAGATCGGCTGGTAGGCCTGGAAATCAACGATCTGAATGGCGTAACGGGCCGGATTGGCTTGGACCGCCTGCACCACCTGCGCCAAACCGCCCCGGCTATAGGCACCGCTCTGCAAATTGGTCGCAAAGTCGATCTTTTTCTGGACCGAGTAGACAATATCACCACTCTCAAAATCGACGAGGTAGAGATCATCAAAGTTGAGCTCGGTGATCAGGTTGCGCAGCCAGGGGTGATATTCGGCGTGATAGGTGCTGTACTCCGAGTCATCGCGTGCAAATTCGAGATCGGCTTTGGCCTCGGGCGCGGCGACATTGGTTGCCAAATAATAGTATTGCAAATAAGTCGCGGCCTGTCCGCGCGGCTTATAGTTGTCATATTCGGGCGTGCCGGCGATATTGGCCGTGAGCCGCGGAAACACTTCCCGATCATAGTAGGTTTCCAGCCGGATATCCCACAGCGGCGGAATGTGTTCGCGGTCGAGTTCACGAAAGGCACGATTAAAGCGCACCATGGCGGCAATGATCGTCTCATCTTCCGTCAACACCTGAAGATGGCTGCGCATCGACTGAAAATAGGTTTCAACCTGGCGCGCTTTGATCGAACGGATACTGGTCAGCTGATTGAAGACGGTGTTGTTAAGGGCAGTGCGGCTACTTTGCCAACTGAAAAGACCGATCATAAAGAGGGCGGTGAGGGCAACGGTGATGAGCATTATGGTCAGCTTTGAGCGAGCGCTCAATCCCCGGTTGCGGAAATGGGGACGACGTAGGGTAATTCTTGACCTCATGGGTACTCACTTTCCAAACAATCCTCTCTTTGCCCCTACCGACCGGTGGTCAGGTTGAATCGCAGCGGGATCAGACAAGACAATGGTAGCAATGGCTGTCGACAAACCGAGTGGACCGGGGCGGAAATCAGCGGAAATAGTGGCAAAGAGAACGGGGTCCTGCCCCAAGTATACACGAGAGAGCAGGAGGAGCCAATCTTGCGGGGAGCGAGAAACTGGGCACGGGGGAACCCCAGCCCCTTCCCCGACATCAGGGAAGGGGGGAGAGGAGATGAGGCACTTGTTTATTTTGTTTATTCGTCTACGGGACGAGCGAGCAGCAACGCTTATGCGGTACGCCACACTTCGCCAATCATATCCAGTTTCTCGTCACTCAAATAGCCATAGCGGTTGATCCATACGCCGTCGGCGGGGCTGTCGGCGACCAATTGCAGACGACGGCGGAAGTCATCAACGGGACCATAGCCGTGGACGAGCGCATAGATCTTGGTCTTGCCGCCGGCAGCCGCCATCACCTGTTCGATCTTGCGCAGTTGCGGCTCATCGGGAATGGGATGGGGTTCATCCGGTTCGGGATAGCCATACTCATCGATCCGCACGTGGCCTTCATCCTCGGCCAGATCAAGTAGATTGACCAAAGCCTGCACAAGTAACGCTTCGCTCAACCCTGAGTTTTTTGCCAACAACACATCACCCCAGAATTTGATGATCAGCGACCAGTGCATCGTATAGAGCTTGGGTGCAATCGACGCACAATGTTGGGCAGCCGCGGCAAAGTCCAACCCGGTGATATAGCTAAAGGGAGGCATAAAGGCGTTGGCGGCGAGTTCCTTACCGGGGCCACCAAAGTCGCTGATCGAGCGTCGCCAGTCGGCCAGTAGATCAGTTGAGAGCGCGGCTTTCAACTGAAACCAGTCGGCCACACCGGGGAATTGGTTATAGAGGCGGGCAATCGTGAACTTGCCCCGATCCTTGCTGGCGAAGTCAACGAGGTCAACGTTGGTGAGGCTGCCGTGGAGATAGCGATAGAAGGCGCTTACCTCGCGCTGAATGCGCACAAAGTCAAAATTATGCGCCTCCGCCCAAAGCCGCACCGGATCGCCAAAGTCCTGGAAGGCCTCATCGAGCTTGTAACAAGGATATTCGGGCCAATCAGGACGAATGCCGTCGAGTTGGGGGTATTGGGCAAAGATATCCTGTGTCCAAGCACGGTTCCACGCCCGAATGGCCGGGCTGGCGACACTGCCAACGTCGGCCATGCGATCTTGAGGAATGCGGCCATCGGGCAGGCGCGGTGTATCCTCTGGACGGAGGCCAGGGGGCTGGGTAGCACCGGTCTGGATATAGACTTGCAGCCCCTGCGCTTTGGCAGCGTCAATAAATTCCCCGAGGATTGGCCCGGCGCGATCGGTCAGATCATCGCCGGGGCGCGGCTGGTAGGGTGAATCGGCGAAAAAGGCCGGGTTGGCATGGTGACCAGGCGCACTGCGCAGCCAGAGCGCGTTCTTGCCCCAGAGTGGCCGGTCAAAGACACGTACACTGGCACCGGCATCGATTGGTGGCTGAAAGGAGCCAACGCCCTCGACGCTCGGTTTGGTCACCGAAGTGTTGCAGGCGACTGCGGTGGCTCCGGCACGCTCGGTGATCCGTTGCAACAGTTCTGTTACACCTTCATTTTGAATGTAGGGGCTGAGCACGGTAATGCCCAGAAAGCGCTTTGTCATCGACTTGCTCCTTTGGTTTGTCCATAGCGTGAAAAGATAAATGATCGTTCACTGTATCTGCCAGAAGAATTTGATTTTTCTTCGTGTGTCTTCGCGCAACTTCGTGGATAAAATTCTAAAGATTTTCCCGACCTCACCTTATTGTAGAGAAGAGTATATTGTAGAGAAGAGTATATTGTAGAGAAGAGTATATTGTAGAGAAGAGTATATTGTAGAGAAGAGTATATTGTAGAGAAGAGTATATTGTAGAGAAGAGTATATTGTAGAGAAGAGTA
>DAOUCA010000089.1:0-11387 GCA_034432375.1 Caldilineaceae bacterium | reverse complement strand
GCAGCCACCTGGCTCGACCCGCAACACATTATCGTCTCCGACGGGGTGCCAATTGACAATCTGGCCGAACGCTTCACCTTTGATGGCGCAACCATTTCGCGCACCCAGACGATCACCAACGTCGAGGGGCTCTATCCTCAGATGCGCTGGTCACCCGATGGGCGCTTTCTGTTGACCTACGTGCCTGAAAATGAGTTTATCGGCAGCGTCGCACTTACTTATGGATTCGATGGCATCATTCGCGATGGCCGTACTGGTGCCGTTGTTGGGCGGATTCGCGGTTCCATTGTGCAGGCGTTTTGGTTACCGCCTGGCACACTGGTCAACAGCGCAACCGCTACCCCAACGGGTGCACTTCTCATCAGCCGTGCATCGGGGGAGACTCTTCTCTTTGATCCTATAACCCGGCAGCGGGTCGCGACGATCACTGGGCACACCGAAGCGATTAACGTCGCCAGCGTCTACACGCCGACCCAACAATTGGCCACAGCGGATCGTTCTGGTCTCTTGCAGATCTGGGATCTGCAACATGGCCGACCACAGGTGCTGCAAGGGTTGGCGTTGCCGGAGCAACTGCCACTTCAGGAGCTGCTCTGGAACCGCGATGGCACACGGCTGCTCGCTGCTGGCAGCAAAGTGACCCTTTGGAACACGCAAAGTGGCCAAGCGATCTGGGCAACAGAGGATCTACAATATGACGCCACCCATGTCGCCTTTAGCCCAAATGAAGCGTATGTTGCTGTGACGGTGAATCAAGCGCTCTTTGTCTTGGAAGCGGACAATGGCCAACCGCTCTGGCAGCAACTCGATGCCCACGCCGACCCAATTGTGGGGGTGCGTTGGCTTACCGGTGCGCCTTGGCCTAACCAATTGGCCGACGATTGGTTCAGCCGCTTTCTGGCCCGCTTGAATGGCACATACCGCACAATCCAACAAGAACAGGAACAGGATCGCTTGTTGCTGTTAACCTGGGGTGGGGATGGCACAGCCCGTCTCTGGGATTGGCAGACGAAAAGCGAAGTGGCGCGTTTTGCCGATGTAGGGTCATTGACGGTGGCGGAGTTTGACCCTACGGGAAGCTATTTGCTCACCGCTGGTCAACAAAAGACGCTGCGCATCTGGCGAAGTTGGCATAAAGATCCAACGGCATTGCTTGCTACCGCGCAGAGCCGCCTCACGCGGGGGCTGACCGCTGAGCAGTTGCAGGACTTTGCGCTGCCAACGCCAACCGCAACTCCATAACTGAAGACTGTGGCGTCGTTGGCGAAGTATATTGCTTAGGACCTACACAGTTCGCCGGTTGAGTAGCAGCTTTTTGGCCGCATCGAAACCGGAGAGGTGCATAAGTCCTATTGCTTATAATCCCATTGACTGATCATCCCCTGGCCCAGTGGCCCTATGAATCGGGAACGGGAGCCTTTTTGGGGCAGTCGTTGCGCAAGGGGGCGGACCGTACGACCGAGGCGCCCAACCCGCTGCGGTCACGCATACTCAGGCTGTATACACCGCTCAACGGGCAACTCTCATCGGCTGGATAGGCCACATTGAGCGAGCCGGCCACGCCAACGGCAAAGCTCGCAGCGGAGCCATTGCTGTAGCGCACGGTGAGGGTGCCACCGAGGGGGGCACAACCACCTGCGGCACCCCAGCTCACTGTGGCCCCTGTGGCGCCAGGGACGATGGTGAAGCCGGTTATAACGAGCTCACGGCAAGGCGGGCTTGGTACATTGGGTAAATAGAGGAGTTGCCCGACCCAAATGAGGGTGCTGGTCAAACAGTTCACCTCCCTGATACGCGCAACAGTCGTGCCCGTGGCAACTGCTAATTGCGAGAGCGTATCACCACTGCGTACAGTGTGGCGGATCCAGCCAGCGGGCAGTGCTGGGCAGATTGGCGGTCTCGCTGATGCACCGGCTGTTGCCTCTGTTGGCGCGCCGTCACAGACGATTGCACTGCTCGCCAACGCAATCCAACCCGCCTCTTCACTTCCGACAAGTCGCACTTGAAGCCACTGGCGATTCTCTGTGCGATCGCGCGCGTAAAAGCGCGTGCCGAGACCGAGCGTGCGCACGATCGTCGCATTGACGCTGGCATTCGTGCGGAGAGCGACCGACTCAGCGACCACTTCGCATTGATCGACGGGCTCTTGGCAATCGCTCGCGCGACTCAAGGTGATCTGAAAGCGGCCAATGCTCTCATTGTTCGCCGGGCGAGCGACGATGGTATAAAGTCCGTCGGTCAGCAACCGATTGTTGCAGATCAGACTATTACTATCTACTTCGTCAATGTCGTTGTTCGCTTTGATGAGCTGTTTATTGGGGGCGCGCAGATCGATCCAAGGATCTAAGCCGCCATCAAGCGCATCAATGTTAACCGTGACTCGATCGCCGCTGTTGCCGGGAAAGGTAAAGAGGCACTCCTGCCCGGGCACGTGATGTTCATCAATGATGGGCTGCTCATAGGTAATTGTGCCACCACAGCGCGGTACGACTGGATTCGTGATGGTATTGGAATCGGTTATCCGTGGCAGGCCATCGTCATCGGTGGCTAGCCACTGTAGGACCGGGGACGCGAATGTATCGGCCGGCGCGGGCAGCGTCACTGTGAGGGGCAGATTATTGGCTAGGGTGATCTGTACCGATTGGCCAATCGGTAGTTGACGGCTGACGCCGAGCGCATCAACGGTGACGGTGACATTCCCTTCCAGATTGACCACTTCCATTTCGTTCAGATCGCGTACCGTGATAAACGCGGTGCTGCCTAACTCGATATCAACATTGTTGAGGGTAATCCGTCCACGCTGCCCACTTTCTGTGCGTACCACCATGCCCGAGGGGGTCTTTTCGCAGAGAGTCCCCTCCTCTTCATAGTACAAGAGGAATATATTGTTTCTTTCCTCTTGCCGATCGGGCTCTAAGTTCAGCGCACCAAAAAGGATGGCTGTCACTGGGGCAGATTCAGCTTGCGTCTGTAGACGCAAGAAGGCTACGCCATTGCGAAACTTAGTAGAGATCGCCTCGATCACCTCGATTGGTTGTCGATCTTTGGGCCGGACAAAGCGAATGGCCGCCGGCGCAACAAGATTGGTCGTATGGCCATAACAAGCCCAATTGGTATTTAACTCGTCACAATTGGCAATGGCGTCGCCGATGAGCGTAATCACCGGTTCACAGACAGGGGTTTGCGCATATAGCGGTGCGTTGATCCCTAGGAATAGTAGGATCATTATTGTTGCAGATAAGAGCGCGATACAGCTGCCACAGATACTTTTCATGGTGTAGACTCCTTTCGCATCCGATTGTTATGGGATGTCAACCGTTCCGGCGCGTGGATAGTCGTCGGGGAAGATAGTTTGGCATTCAACGTCCCTGCTAAGCGCAGCGCTGGATCACCGAACAAAATATAGGTGTCGATCAGTTCACGCCCTTCGGGTCTGCCCTCAGAGAGTGCTCGCTTCGCCGTCGTTATCGCTTCGCCAATCGTTGGACTCGTGTTGGCAAAAAGGGCTGTATAGAAGGCACGAAAGAGGAGCAGATGATCCTCTGGATAGCTCAACCCGGATGGCGCCCAAACGGCAATCGCGCCCCCATCGCGTTGCCGCTGCAAAACTTCGGCCAGTGCGGGCATTTCCTGTGCACCCGCAAAAAATCCATTTAAACAGTTCCCGGCGATGATCAGGGGGAGTTTGTCACTGTTATGGAGTGCCGCAACAGCGGCAACGTCAAACAGATAACCGTTCTGGCTTCGCCCCCAACTTGCATAATGTCCATGCCCAACATAGGTAACCAGCGCACTCCCTTGATTGATCAGATCGACAATCTCGGTGGCATCGGTGGCTAATGAAGCGCTTGCCCTCGAATTGGGCACATTCGCATGAGCGTTGCTTGCCCGGCTTTCAGCATCACTACCGGCGTAGATCTGCTCAACGGTGTAATCACTGGGTACTTGTAAGGCTAATTGGTTGGCTACATATTCAAAGCTTGTTCCCTGATCGGCCACATGCAAAAGCACCTTCTGCCATGCCGTGTTCGTCTGCGGCTGCTCATAGCGTATGATCTTATCGACCATCGTTTCAGCCTCGGCCACACTTTGCGCCGACAGGCGGCCGATCGCCATGAGCGGTCGGTGATCCTCATCGCTGCGGGCAACAAACCAATTGTCCGACGAGATCTCACCAAAGAGTTGGCTCTCCATTGTATAAGAGGGAACATAATTCTTTGTCCCACTCTGCAAATTATCTTTGTAATCCTGATTTGCATCACCAAGCAGAACGACATAGGCCGGCGCTGGGCGCTGCCAATGATGAAAGGCATAGTGCAGAAATGCGCGAATCGCAACCGGGCTAAAGCGGCCATCATTGAACTCGTCATAGAGATCCTCCACCTTCACCGTCGCCACACGCATACCCGTCGCCTGACGATGGGCGGCCAAGCGACGGGCACTGGTATAAAATGGCGCACCCGTGATGATAATATAGTCGGCAGCATTGACTGGGGATTGCCATGTCGACGGTTGATCAAGCTCTAGCGAGGAGGGGCTCTTGGCGTTGGTCCGTGTTGTTACAAAATAACGGCGCGACGGATCGGTATCTGCCGCAAAGTGCACCGAGAATTCCCCATCCTGGCCGCGCAGCGTCAGATGAGTAAAGCGGATGGGGGCTGTCGCGTTGGTAATATCTAACACAAACAGGTCGGGCTCGGTCACCCCCGTCAGCGTAAAGCGGGACGGCACCATTGCTGTGGCACGAAACCGAAGCTTGTTCTCAATCACCCTGTAGCGCTGCTGATAATCTACTTCGATCCAATTCACCAGGATCTGATCAACCACACTCGCCGTCGCTACTGTTTCAATGCGCAGAAGATTTTCACCGTTGCGCAGCAGACTGGCTGGTAACAAAATCTGGTGGATAAAGGCTTGCTGCCCCCGCCACACCTGATCATCGATCTCCTGATCATTGAGATAGAGGCGAGTGTGGTGTCCTAACCCGGTATAGCCCTGCAAACTAACCCGTATGGTCGCCTTGCCCGCCTCCCAAAGCTCGCCCAACGCCAGATGATAGGTACGGGTTGAATCTAACCCATAGGCATTGGGGCCAAGGCGATGGCCCCAAAACCAACGATCGACATGAGTTCCCGGTCTGTTTTGCCAATAGACGGTATCTTCTTCAAAATGGTCCGTTGTTGGGAAGTATGGCGGCGTCGCCGCCTCGTCGCCCGGTCTGCCATCCTGCTCGATCCAGCGTTTGCCGACACCTCCTTTGATGGAAAGCCAATAGATATTCTGTACGGTGTAGAGGTCACGATTGCGTTTGCCATAGAACAAAATGGTATCAGTGGGGTCGAAGTGACCATCTTGCGCACCCTCAATCTCGATCGGAATCTCAAGCCCGCGATTCTGCAAGGTTAAGGTTCTCGGGTCATAGAGACTCGGATCAAGCCCAGCTGCAAACAAGTCGTCATAGGTGAGCTGGTAAAGTCCATCCTCCGTAATCTGTATCTTGAGGGTGGTCGGTCTTGGTGCTCCCGTGGTAAACGGTGAAGACTTTCCACCTGTTTGCGTATATGCGCTGGGTGAAGTTGTTCTGGCGAATGGCGCTCCGCGTATTGGCGATAGCCGTTGGCCAGCATGGAGCCGGCGACCAAGGAAGGGATTACCCAGCAGCAGACAGATGCCAGCAATAGAGACCGCTATCCACAGTTTACTTAAGCGCTTCATCCCAGCGAATTGGCCCATGTTGCGTACGCACTCCATAGAAATCGATATCTTCGAGCAGATAATAGAAGGGGGCATCGGTTGGTGGCCGGTCAATATATTGATAGGTCGCGCCCATCGCCATGCCCATCCCCTGTGCCACAATGAGTTGTTCGTTCAGCTTTGTATAGGGCCCGTCGCTACTCGCCGCGCGATAGAGGTTAAAGCCGGCATTATCGATCTCAACAGCCGTGAGCCATGTGACCTTTACCGATCCATCAGGATTGCGTTGTGCATCAAAGGATACCAGTGTGATCACCGCCGGAACTTTAAAATACCTTCGTGGTTCGCCGGTATCAAATTGGCGATTCCGATTGAGATCGACCCAGACAGAAATGTAGTCTAGCCCGTCATTGGCGACCACTTGTCGTTGTTGGCTCGGGTGATACGCGGCCAGGATGATATGAGGGGTCTGGTGGTTAACCAAAGCCGGAGCGCTGCTGCCGGTCGCCGGGGGTAGACTGACGTAATTAAAGCTCACTTGCCCCTCGAACGTTTCCGCAAATTGTGGCGCAATCGTATTCGTCCCCGTTACCATAAAGCCAACCTGCAATCCATTCACAGCCTCGCCCGTATCAGTGGTCGTCACCTGCGCGCTAATTGTTCGTTCGGCCACAGTGGCGGTTCCATCGTCTATCCCGAAGACCGTGATGGTAATGGCGCGCCAAGCCGTGGTAATCGCCGCGGTAGCATCCACGGGACGCGCAGCAGGATCGGTTGCCCTTGCTTGCGCGGCAGGAATTGTGGCGGTGATGGTATCGCTCCCGGACCGATTCACGATTCCCGTATAGGGGAAGTAGATTTTCCCATCCACTGCGGTGGGGAGAGATGCCGTATAGCTATTCGTCCCCTGTACATCAAATTCGACGGTTTTACCTACCACGGTCTCCCCATTATGGTCAACAACTGTGGCCGTGAGCAGTTGTTGTTGCCCCACCGGTTTGACAGCAATGGCGCGTGACAAGGTAATCACGTAGGTGGGGAGTACCACAACAGTGGCCGAAGCAATCGCCCGAGCACTCAGCACTTCTCCGGTCACGGGCAGGGGGACTGTCTCTGCCATGACGCCGATCGTGTTGGTGGTTGAGTGCATGGCCCTGACGGAGCCAAAAGGCGGCAACTCCAGGTGTGTGAATTGGTGTACATCGCCAGGGGCCAGCGTTATGGTCAACGGCAGGTTGCCTATCTTCAGGGTTGGATCATCGATCTGCAGGTGGTTGACAGCGATGTGATCGCCATTTTTCACCGTGAGACAGTAGTAAAGCGTAGCTCCCCCGTTGACAGTCAGTGTGGCGGTCGGCGCGCAGGAATCCGGATCGGTACCAACAGTTTTGGTCATGAAGATCTGCGGCGCGATCGCTTCATAGGCACCAATATCACAGTTGGCACCAATCGGCCTTGCCACACCCCGTTGATCCTGAATAACCGTCGTGTCACAGCTGTTGACATCCCCTGGCACCTGATCAATGGCCGGACTACCTGTCAGCAGCGCATGGGTTGGGGTCGGTCCGCCATTGTCAGCGAGTTGCTGGTTCACAACGGTGCTGAAGATTTGGTCGGTTGACAGAACTTGGTCGTTGGGTCCAGCAAAGCGACAGGTAGCAACCTTTTCAAGCGTGGTGATGTTGTACCCCAACGATTGGAATGGCGCTGTTTCGTCGTTGGCAGCGGCGTCACTTAGACATTCATTCGCCTGGCTACCACCGCGGTTGCCGGCCAGGATGCTACTGCCAATACTAATCGACGTTGTACCGCCAACGCTTTGACGGTTGACGACGCCACCGACTGTCTCCGCGCGATTGGCGGTAATTGTACTCTGGTTGATCACCAGGATCGCCCACGTCTCTGTGAACACACCGAGGTTGGCGATGGCACCACCTTGGGTTGTCGCCTCATTCCCGCTGAGGGTACTATTGGTCACATAGGCTCTACCCGTATTGAGCAGGGCACCGCCCACCGATGCGCTGCGATTGTCACGAATGGTGCTTTGATTGATCTCGATCTCGCCATTGTTAAAGATTGCACCACCGCCAGGTTCGACGGTTGGAGCGCTATCAGCCGTTGCCGTAATATTGTTCCCACTCAATGTGCTATCGGTAACCGTAACAAGTGCCAGTTGGTTATAGAGCGCGCCACCATGAATACCAGCCAGATTCGCCGTCAGGGAGCTACTGATAATCGCCAGAGAAGTGAGCGAACTACCGCGCTCCTTGGTAGCTCTTAGCGCGAAGCTGCTATCTCCCATGGTGTAGAGGGCACCGCCATTCCCCGTAGGTGCTTGATTCTCGGACAAGCTGCTGTTGCTCAGCGTGCCGATACTATCCATACTAAAGATTGCCCCACCTGCCATCCCGACACGATTCTCTTCGAGGTGGCTGTTGTCCATCGTCCAAGTACAGTGACGGAGCGCAAGCGCGCCACCATTCTGCCCGGCATTGCCCTGGAAATGCGTATCGACGATGGTTAGATTTGTGATTGAGTAGTCGAGCGCATCGGCCCAACAACCTACTGCACCACCATAGGCATCGGCACGGTTGTCATGAAAGCTAGTGGCAACAATTTCGACTCTACCTTGCGCGATGGCAAGTGCGCCACCACTGCCGCCATTGACAAAATTGCTCCCAAACTCACTGTTGGTGAGTTGAACGATGCTGCTCTCGACCGCAATTGCACCGCCGGAAAAACTATCTCCCTCCGCATTGGTTACACGATTGGCTTGCAACAGAGTGTCATCGACGGTTAACGTGCCAACCTGCAAATAGAGGGCGCCGCCGCGCGCTGCCGCACTGTTGCGGATCAGTTGGCTACCTTGCGTGATGGTGACATGGTGGTACCTAATGGCCCCTAAACCGGAGTCAGCATTTTTAGTGCTATAGATCGCGCCGCCGGCAGTGCCGGCGCTATTGGAAATCAAGTCGGTGGCAGCAATGGTGATAACGGTCGTCAACACGCTTTCTGAAGTGACTGTTACGCTGCCATTGTAGATTGCCCCGCCTTCGTCGTTGGCGTGGTTATCCATAACCGTACTGCCGCTAATGGTCAGCGTGGTGCCAATATCGTCAAGCGGTAGATTGTAGATGGCACCGCCATCGCCGTCCGCGCGATTCTGGTTGAACTCGCCGCCGGTTATGAAAACATTGCCCCCCTGGTTGTTGAGGGCACCGCCATCGGTGGTCGCTTCGTTATCCGTGAAGATTGTGTTAACCAGTGTCAGATCGTCGACACTGCGGCTAAAGAGCGCGCCGCCATTATTGGCAGTGTGATTGGCAGTGAAATGGCTATTTTCAGTGGTTAATTGCCCAAAATTGGCCACGGCACCGCCGTTGACCTCGGCATAATTGTCAGCAAAGGTTACATCGTTCAGATAAGCCGCTAGCGTGTTCGCTCGATCCGCTGCACCGTTCCCGCGCATTTCACCGATATAGAGAGCGCCTCCTTCGCCGGCGGGACTGGCATTATTGCGAAATCGCACACGGGTGACTTCAAGCCGTTGCCTGGGGGCGGCAGATCCTCTGACTACTGCCACATTGGGAGTGGCTGTCGCGCGCACCGCTTCGTCAAAAAGTGGTGGTGTGGTAGCTGCAACAACCCCTGCTGACGCATTGTTGTTGAGAAGGATGATAGTGGTATCTTTTGCCCGATAGTCGATCGAGCCGCCGTGACCAGCATCAAACGGGTCACCGACTGGCGCTCGCCCATTGGTCAGGCTCAGGTCGGTTATCGTGACCACAGGATCCGCAACTGTCGCGGGTAAGTCAATCACAAAATGGCGAACCGCTTGATTGCCATCAATCAGTAAGCGGTCAATCCCTGGGCCGCTGATCGTTAGCGCATCGTTAATTATAATTTCATCGGCGAGGCTGATGGTGGCCGGCTCGTTCAGCGCAAAGGTGATGAGGTTGGGACCAACAGTCGCATTCGCCTGTTGGACGGCTGCCCGCAAAGTACAGAGATCGGTCCCCTGATCAATGGTACAGATCCCATCTGTAAGATCGACATCAGGTGCATCGCCAGTTGAATTCACCACGAAAGGAATTCCTGGCTCGCCGGCGATGCTAGCGGTGGTTACCACATCCTGTGCGCGCGCGATGCCGGCAGATTGCAACAGGATAACCGGTATGAAAATAAAGAATATGCCAACCCAACATAGGGTACTTCTGTTCCAGAACCAGTGATACATGATCTTTCTCCCCCTTCATTCGATTCGTTGTATGCGGCGCAAGGGGCGCTATTGGTAGATCGTATAACAGGTGTAACTTCATGCGGGCAAGTGAACTTATTATGTTACAGGAATTGCAATGGGAGCAGACACGTTGAGTTTCTTGACTTGTGTCCAGATAACATCGTGGAGGGTAACACCGATAATGCTAACAAGCATAGCATAGGTTGGTGCAGATTGCAACGTCTGTTGCAAACATAATTTGATGATTTACAAATCTAATTATACATGTTATAATTTCCATCTCTCTACGAGCTTACATTCCTTCATCTACGTCTAGTTGTCCAGAAGATCTATACGTTGGCATCCATAAAAGAAAACGTTTGCTTACAACGTTTTCTTTTATAAGTACGGCTGATGATATACCGATCGTTACGACAAAAGACGACTCTTGGTTAGCAAAGAACCGATCTGTAAATAGCCCTAAGCCCTACGCGTTGTGAATAATGGTAAGGTTTGGGAGAGAGGAGTCTGGATCCATTCCACCACCTTTGGGGGAAGGGTTAGGGATGGGAAGGGTTAGGGATGGGAAGGGTTAGGGATGGGACGGTTCGAGCAACGTCCACTGTTATTGGTGCCTGGAGCCCTTGGGGTGCGGCATGTTTCCTACCCAGAAATAGCCTACGAGTTCACCATGCCCCACTAGTAAAGACATGTAACACAACGGCTCGTTTCACGCGCCGGCGTCAAACGCCGAACAAACTACTCGTTTCAATGAATGGCTTTTCGATCTCCGTACTAATTAGATAGTCTGCAACAAGGCATTGATGAGAGGCATAGAGACCAACATGGCTGCCACCACCCCTCCTATTATTTTTCTTACCTTTGCCAACGACCACAGCAGCGGCGGTGAACGCTATCTCCGTAACTTAGCCAAAGAAGCGGATAAGTTGGAGACGGCGCTGGCGATCGCCGCGCAAAGGGAGTTGTGCGAAGTAATTCCACGCCAGAACGTAACGCTACGCAAAGTATTGGATATTTTTGCGGATCAACGGTATCGCAATCGCATCGCAATTTTTCACTTTGGTGGTCATGCCAACGCTTATCAACTGTTGTTGCAAACGGATGAAGGTGATATTGCTGCGGCGCATGCCGCTGGCTTTGCAGAATTTTTAGGGCAGCAGCTCGGGTTGGAGTTGGTCTTCCTCAATGGCTGCTCGACCGAACGACAGGTACAAGCGTTGCTTGATGCCGGCGTTGCGATGGTGATTGCCACTGCACAGGCCATCGATGATGGGGTTGCCACCGCGTTCGCGACCCGTTTTTACACCGGCTTAGGTGGTGGTGCCACAGTGCAATCGGCCTTTGACAGTGCGGTGGCGGCAATAAAGATAGAACAAGGAGAGGAGCCCGCCCAACTCTATCGCAATTTTCACTTGGCGAATGCAGACGCAACGGCGCTCATTGCGGATCGCTG
>DAOUCA010000088.1:0-71329 GCA_034432375.1 Caldilineaceae bacterium | reverse complement strand
CCTTCGCCAATTTCAGAAATTAGAGCCGTCATTCCTGCGCAGGCAGGAATCCATCTTCATGTTACACGAGTAGATTCCTGCATGCGCAGGAATGACATCTGGAAATTTCCGCCAAAACAAGGTTTGGCGAAGGTATTGTTAGAAATAATGAGTGTTAAAAAATAGTGAGTGTTAGAAATAGAGTCGATCCTGCTGATTGGCCGACAGATTTACTGGTAGCCACAGCGTTCACAAAGGAAAAGCTGGTCGCATCCTCTGCGGTCTCCGTGCGCTCTGTGGCAGAAATACGAGATTTGTCAGTCAATCCGGTCGCTCCTGAAATCGGTTGTAGTCACGAGCAAACAACGAGTTTCTCCCGTTGGTATGAATCTCTCATTGTGATTAATTCGCACAACCTGTCAAATATACCGCTGTCATCGCGTAAACTAGCAACAGTTTCTAATGATATAAAAAAGATGGGGTGGGATCTATATATCTAGATCGAAGGAAGAGATACAGTATCAGTAGACGGCAATGCTCGACGGCTGAGCTTCGTCCTGAGCCGGTCGAAGGGCTTGTCGAAGCCAGAAAGCGTTGCATCTACTGCGTATAGATTGCCAACTGTAAGAAGTTGTAAAGCGGAGGTGGTAGCAGGCATCGGCAGGGAAAGTGCAGGTTGTATCTGAAACTATATCATTCTCTATGGGAAATCACTCAGGAGACAGCTATGCTACTTTTGCTCTGAATTTTATTTTGGCTCACACACCAGAAAAGTGATTGATAGATCCACTGTTTCAGGATAGATTCTAAAAGGAATAGTTATTAGATGGTCAGCAACTCGTTGAATCGCCGTCACCCTCACGTTTGCTGGGTGCAGAAAACCATACAAGGTCTACTTGTCCTTCTCCTTTGGGCGCTCCTCTTTCTTCCCACCCCGCTTCATGCTGCTCCGCGTGGGCAAATGACCCCACCCAAAGTCATCGAGCCATCAGCACGTCCGCCGTTAACCTTCAGAGCAGAAGTGTATGCAGATGGCGCGATTGTGCGCTGGCAGGTGTCAGAAGTAGAGAGCGCTTGGTTCTATGAGCTTTATCGAAGCAGCGATTGTAGTTGGGAGGATGCCGAGGTGGTAAATGCGCCGATCTTCGCATCGACCGAAAGTACCACCACCGTGGTCTCCTATTCAATGATCGATATACCCATCATGGCTGGAGATAATAGCAGCGCTGGATTCGCCTGCAATTATTGGCTATTGGGGGCCGACACCGACGGCGATGCGCAAATATTTGATGCAGCCACGCTACAAGGGATTCAGCGGATCTTTCTGCCGGTCATCATGGCTGGTAATGTGTAAATTAGAATTTACCACCTTCCTTTATCGGTGTGGAAGAGGCAAAGTTTGGTGCGTTTGCAATAATTCACGAAGCCGTCGGTAGGCCGGCTTTTTCTGCCCCGCCCAATTCACAAGACCCATGTGATATTCATTCTCATCAACATGGAAGCCTTCAATTGCGGCGCGGTGGGGGGCCAAATCGATAGCACTGTACCAAAAGAGCCGCTCAACCGGCGCATTAACTGCCCTCTCCAGACGTTCAACTTGTAACTGATAACGGCCAGGCACTTCTGCCGCCATATCCCAAGTTGCTAGCCCGGTTTCGGTCACCCAGATTGGGCGGCCTTCCGCATGTTGAGCGATGTAAGCAATTTGGCGCGACCAGCCACGCCAATGGCTATACCACTCCCAATTGGGCGCATCGTCCCACCACATTTCTGGGAATGCATGGATCGAAATAATATCGATATCGCTTAGTGCGTTGTAGGAGCGCAGCAGCTCCAGCCAATGGTGGTCGACGGGTGCCATCCCACCGAGAACGGTTGTCTTGCCCATTTTTTTTGCCCAATAGGCCGCATCCACAATCATATTGGCAAATTTGCGCCAATCTGGATCATAATCGATAAAATTCCACTTGTAGCGATTATTCGGTTCATTCCACAACTCCAACTCGGCAAATTGATCGCCATAGCGGGTAATGATCAGATCGATAAAGTCGGCATAGTCGCGCAGCCGGTGCGGTGGATGACCGCTTTGGCCCCCTTCCGCCAAAGAGGGCGGTGTGTGCCAAACTGAAAGTAAGATATGAAAGCCGGCGGCGTGTAACTGCGCCATCTGCCAATCATACCAGGCCCGCCCATTGGGACGGAGATAATCGGCCCAAGAAATGCCAGTGCGTAGATGGCGAATACCCAACTCTTGTAACAGTATAATGGTGCGTTGAAGATCGCTATAGGCTTCATAATGAAACCACTGACAGATCCCAATTTGATCGCGTAGCTGATCAGCGTGGGATGGTTGGCGCATGGATTGTTGATTCGACAAACGGTGATTGGGGCTCTGCTTCTGCGCCACTGTTTTTGGTGAATGTCGATGTTCTTCTGTGCTTTTAGAAAAAGTCATAATTCCTTTCAACCCAATCTATGCTCGTTTACCAACGCTCGTCTAGATATCCGCTAAAATCATTGCTATTTTCTGCAAGGATCTATGCGATTTCATCGCTGCGCCGATAGGCGCGCTACCAGAGCTCGACCACGTAGCTTTCTAATGCTTTGGCCCGTTCTTCGGCGGTGTGTTGGGCGAGGACTTTATCTCTGGCGCGTGCGCCAATCTGGCAGCGCTCCTCGGCAGATAGATCATGTAGATAGTGCAAGACATCGGCGCTTGTTTTGGCTACCAGGATCTCTTCGCCAAGCGTAAAGATACTTTCCAGCCCACACCAGTAGTCACTGATAATCGGCGTGCCACAAGCCGCTGCTTCAAAGAGGCGGACGCTGGGTGAATAGCCAGCGCGTTTCATATCTGCCCGCGTCAGATTGAGCGTAAACCGTTGGCTGTTATAAAAGGCATTGTGTTCCGATGGTGGCAAATGATCAATACGCGCAACGTTGGTTGGCCAACCAATATCATCGGGGTAATTCGGGCCGGCAACGACAAAGCGTTGTGCAGATTGTTGCGCCGGCTCGAGCAGAAGTTGCGCCAGGCCAGGTTGGCGATCGGTGCTGTAGGTGCCCATGTAGCCAAGATCCCACGCGTGCAGTCCGTGTGCCGTTTTCTCTGCCTGCCCGTCTGCTGCGTCCAACGGATAGTACAACGCTGGATCCACAGAACAATAGAGCGGCCGCGCCATGGGTGCCCCATAGATATCTTCTAGTTGCTCTAGAACCGGCCCACCGGCAAACGAGAGATAGAGATCATACCAGGAAACTAATTCGCGTGAGATATACTCGCCGGCATTTTGCTCCAGCTTGGCCAACGTGATCGGGGTATCGATATCATAAAAGGCGCTAATCCCATTGGCAGCAACCGTCACCCATTCACCCACGGCAATCCCTTCCGGTACATATGAACCAACAATTACCAGGTCGGCGTCGCAAACCGCATAGGCAAAGCGTTGTTTCAGATCGGTTAGATCAGTGTACAGTTCAGTGCGGCCATACGGTGGATTGGGCAGATCGCGTTGGCTGGCATACCACGGCACATCCCGCTCCAGAAAGAGCACGTGGTGACCTCGTCGATCCAGCGCGCAGACCAATGCTCGGTAGGTCGTTGCATGGCCATTGCCCCACGACGAGGTAATCGAAAGCCCAAGGATCACGATATTGAGCGGGCGACCTCCTTTCAAGGCAGCCACGGCAGTATCAACCGCTACCGACTCGTGCTCTCCTAGAATCACTTGTTGGTTGGGCGCAATCAAGACATTGGTCATGGTACTTATTCTCCTACACTGCTGCTATCAATGTTGCTGCTATCAATGCTGCTGATATCAATGCTGCAAAATCGAATCAACCTGAACGGCACGCTGCGCATACGTGTGATCGGCCAAGACGCGCGCCCTGGCTGCCGCACCAATCTGTTGCGCCATCTTCGCATCGAGTGATCGCAGATGCGCCACGACACCATCGCCATCATCGGCCACTAAAATCTCTTCGCCAGGCGCTAGAAATAGCTCCACGCCTTCCCACGCGTCCGTGATCAGACAGGCACCCACGCCGGCCGCTTCAAAGACGCGCGTCGGTGGCGAAAAACCATAGCGCGCCATGCTGCTGCGGTTGATATTGAGCACTGCGCGCGGCGTACAGTTAAAGGCGTTGTGTTCTTGGGGCGAAACATAGCCAAGATAATTTACATTGGGCGACATCGGTTTGTCATCCCATGCGTTGCCGCCCAATACAAAACGTTGATTGGGCAGCGCCGCCGCCGCCTTGAGAAAAAACTCCTCGACGCGGCTTTCTCGGTCGGGGAGCCGGTTGCCCAGAAAGCCACAGATCCCACTGAACTTGGGCTCAGCCGGCACCGGAAAATGTGTCGTTGGATCAAAGGCATTGTAGATCGGGTAACAATTGCGGGCACCGAACTCTTGATATTTGGCAATCACCGGTTCGCCGCCACCATAAGTAAAGATAAAATCATAGGCGGGGATACAGTCGCGGAAAGGGTCATCAACATCATCGGCAATCCGATCCAATGTGGCTGGGGCATCAACATCCCAAAAGGCAACACAACTGCCCTGTGTTTGAAAGTCGAGTACCGCTTCTTCAAGCAGCGCGTCAAAAACACCCACACCACTCGTTTTTATTACCAGGTCTGCGCCGTTGGCAGCATGGAGCGCCTGTCGTACCCCCGTTTCGTCATCGGCGTTGTAAACGACCACGGTTGCCCACGGCGGATCGGCCAAGTCACGGTGCTGTTGCCGATCATAGGCATCGGGCTCGTAAAAAGTAATGGTATGACCCAACCCGTGCAGGGCGCGGATAATGCCACGATAGTAGGTTGCCGCCCCATTCCAATAGGCTGAGACGAGGCTGGAACCAAAAAAGGCGATGTTGAGCCCCTGTTTCATTGACCGCCTCCCGATCCATTGCCTGTGCGCCTTGCCACAGACTCGTTTTGTATCGTTTCGCCATTGAAGCTGGCGTTGCTTTGGCTACGCTTCTTTGGCCCGTTGGCGGCTGCCTGTTGACCAGCGCGTGGCGAGACCGCACTGGTTGTGAGTGCACGTGACGACGCTAGTGGTGCCACGTGTACGCTTCTCCCATGCGTGGTTACATGCTTACCTGCTGTGCGCGTTGCCGGCAGGGGCGCTGTGTTCAATCCTAGTTCTCTACAGATTGCCAGCAACTCATCAACACGATGACCACAAGTATGGCGAGCCAGAATTGTCGCCCGGCCATGATCAGCCAGCGCGTCCGCCGCCGCTTCATCGTGGAGCAACATCCGCATTGCCTGTTGCATGGCTTCGCCATTCTGCACCACCAGATAATCTTTGCCCGGCGTAAAGAGCTGCTCGCAATCCTCCCACGGCGAGCAGATGAGAGGAATGCCACAGGCGAGTGCTTCAAAAACACGGATCGTGGGAATACCGGGCAGCGCTGCAACATAAGGCTGCCGTGGAATATGCACGGTGAGACGGAAACGGGCAAAGGTCTCTGGTGCTAAATAGTTGGGTAACCAACCACGATAGGCAATACCGGCCTGACTGAGCCTTTGTAGCGCCTCTTGTGGATAGCGTACCCCGTGAATCGTTGCGCGCAAACCAAGCGCGTGCACGGGATCGAAGAGAAATTCCTGCAAGCGCGCAGAGCGCTCATTATCCCCCCAGTTGCCAATCCAAACCAGATCCCCTTCCTGCTGCGCTGCCGGCCGCGGATAGAATATCGAGCTATCCGCGGCCTCATGCCAGACCCAGGCCCGTTGCGCCCACTCATGTTGCAGATAAAGCGCTTGGACCACCCGGCCAAACGCTAGCACGCCATCATAATTGAGCAAATGGTACCTGTTCATGGTCTCATCGTCGGAAAGCGCCCGATGATGGGTATCGTGAAAGAGCAGGCGGTAGCCACTGCGCCTTTGTTGGCGTTGGCGATGCTCTCCGACCGCTTGAATCAGCCGTGTCTCATTCCATTCATGGACAATCGTCACATCGACATTGTCCAACACGCGATCGAGCCATTCCGCTAAATCTTGGCGTTGTGGATCATAGGGGTGGCTCTGTAGATGGGGGAAGGCCTGCTGAAACGCCTGAACCGCTTCATCGCCATGTTCGCGGCGCAAATTGGTCACGCTCCACCCCTCTTGCGGTTCAAAAACAGTGACCCGGTAGCCACGGACGAGCAGTTCCGTTACGATGCCCCGTAAAAAATGGGCATTGCCGTGGTTCCAATCGGAGATCAATGAATGGTAAAAGAGCGCAAAGTGCATAAGGTTTCCTTTGAAGCGCAGTCTGTTCTCCTGAGTAGCTGAGATTTTCAGGCATCTGACGTTTGTCGTGCAGGCAATGTGTGACATGGTTGCAATTGATATTGCCATTGATTTGGTAGGCGATGATGTGCCGCTATCACCTGTTGGTAGAGCTGCCAATAAGCAATGCCCATTGTCGCAGATTTATACCGTTGCGCCCGTGCATAGGCTTGTTTACCCAACCCTACTCGTGCCGCTGGATCGGCGCTCAACGCTTCGAGCGCGGCAAGTAGCCCTTGTGCATCGGTCGGGTTTACCCAACAGGCGGCATCACCCCAGATTTCGCGTAAACTGGGAATGTCCCCCAAAACCAGTGCACATCCAGAAAGCGCGGCTTCAAGCACAGAAAGGCCAAACGGTTCATACCTTGCGGGCAGCGCGTAAATTGCGGCCCGCCCCATCCACGCCGCTACTTGTGAAGGCGTCAACTGTCCCAGTGACTGTAACTCTCGTCTCTTTGTACCATTCCCCACAGGTATGTCATTCCCCACCGTGTCATTCCCCACCGTGTCATTCCCCACAGGTATGTCACTCCCCACCGTGTCACTCCCCACCGTGTCATTCCCCATGGATGTGTCGCTGGTCTGTTGTGGTTCGCTGGTTGCCCCTGCGCTGTAAATCGGCCAGCACAATTTCGGCGCGGCGGCTGCCAGCAATTGAAGATTTTTTGCTTCGTCCCACAGCCGCCCCACCGTTAAAACCATTGGCTCTTTTGTCGCTGGTTGGAATAGCTCTGCGCGGCGGCTGTTATAGATGACGCGGTCCGCCACAAAGGGCCCGTAATGGTGACGTAGTGCTTGTAACATAGCGTGCGATGGGGCAATTACCAGATCCGCTCCACGTAGCCCTGTCCGCACACATTGCGCATAGCGGTGCCACTCCGCCGGGGCTGCTTCCCCCTTAACCGCTTCCCACCAGGAAAGCACACACGAGTGGCCCACCATTAGCAGCGGTGCGCGCCAGGGTAACGCACCGTGGGCATAGTTATTGAGATGAATAAGATCTGGAGACAAGGCTTCTTCCAAGGTCAGTAACCAGCGGCCAGCAGCGGCCACATCGTCCCATGGATCTGTCATCCATTCCAAGCGATAGGTACTCTCATAAACAGTTACGTTGGGCAACGCGTTGGCTTCGGCCTGTTGTGCGGCGGAAAGCGGGGCACCCATTGTCGCCAATGCCACTTCGCATGGCCAACTATCGAGTGCCCGGATCAGCTCCATAGCATAGGTCCAGACGCCACCAACCGTGTCGGTTGTCATTAAAAGCTTCATGCGTAGTTCAACTACTCCATCATGATCAATGCTTTCATAAAGCCATCCGGCCGTTCTGCGGCGGTGGTGAAAGCTTGGGCAAGATTGCTGAGGCGAAAACGGTGGGTAAAGAGAGGCGCTAAATCGAGATTGCCATCGGCCACCGCGGCCACGGCTGCACGCATGCCGGCGACATAACGCGCCGGATCACGTTCATGTGCATTGATCACATCCAGGCCACGCCAATTCCACATCTGCATGTTGACTTGCCGTGGACCATCCTGATGATAACCGGCAACGATCAGTCGGCCACGGATTTTGGTCAACTCAGTGGCTAGATCGAGTGGCCACTGCGCGCCGACGGCTTCGATAACACAGTCGCAACCTTCGTCGTTGGTCAAGGCTTTGACTTGTTCAATGATCTGCCAGTGGTCATCCATAACAATGGTGTGTGTCGCACCATACTGACGCGCCATCTCCAGCGCAAATGGCCGGCGGGTAATCGCAATCACCTCGGCCCCGGCTTGGGCCGCTAGCGCGGTCACAAGTGCACCGAGAAAGCCGATGCCAACAATTGCAACGCGCTCACCGGCGACAATCTGACTGCGCTCAAAGACATTAAAGGCGCAGGCCAACGGCTCACCAGGGAAAGGCTGTTCTGCCAATCGCTCCGGCAGCTTAACCACGGCAGCGAGTGCTGCCACATCGTAGTCGGCAAAGCCACTGTAGGAGAGCATTGCCACCCGATCACCCAACTGCAAGCGGGCACTGGCGTTCTTGGCGGCTCCCTTTGCGCCATTGGTCGGCATGTCAGCCATTTCGTCCCCAAAGGCGACAATTCGTCCCCAGGCTTCATGGCCAGGGCTGCCCGGCGGCAAGGGATAGGTAAACCACTCGCGCCCCTCCCAAATCGGCAAATTTGAGCCACAGAGACCGCAACCTTCCACCCGCACTAGCACTTCGCCTGATGCTGGTGTCGGTATCTCTTGCCTGACCAGGGCAATCTGGCGCGGTGCAAGAATTTGGGCAGCCTGGGGCTGGTGCTTTTGATTGGTACACACGCGAGTCGCCAACTGTGCTTGTCTCATCTGCTCCTCGCTGATTCTATCAATGAAAGCGGTATCAATCGCCATGGACAACTTCCCTCCCGATGTTGTGATTGTCGCTACGGTCGACCGCATTGCCCTGCTGTTGATTGGTAGTGACCGTGGGTAGAGGGTGTTTCACAATTTGCTCGGTACCATTCTCTTGAGTTGGTAAGATCGTCGGCGTTGAACTATCTGCCGTCGTCGCAACGGCACAGAGTTCACTGACCCATTCATATAGCTCAATAAGGCCACTGCTCACATCAGTGGTAGCATGCCAACCGGTTGCCTCGCTAAATTTTTGGCTGTTCGAGACATACCAGCGTTGATCCCCTGGACGCCAATCGGCAAATTGACGCGCCACCGGTTGGCCATGTAGCTGCTCAATCAGATTGAGCAATTCGAGCAGGCTAATTGTATTGGTCGGCCCGCCACCGATATTAAAAGCATTTCCTTGAAGGCTGGCGATATTGGCTTCGGCGAGGAACATGGCGCGGATCAGATCACCGACGTAGAGCACATCGCGCACCTGTTTGCCATCGCCATAAATTGTAATCGGTTCTCCACGCAGCGCGCGGATCAGGAAATGGGCGAGCCATCCCTGATCTTCGGTGCCAAATTGGCGCGGTCCATAGATACAACTCATGCGGAAGACAACGGTTGGCAACCCAAAGCTGTGGGCATAGTCAAGAACATATTGGTCGGCTGCCCCTTTGGAGCAACCATAAGGGCTATGAAAGGATAGGTTGCGCTGTTCGCTGATGCCCTGACGTTCTTCTTCACCCTTGGGTTGATAGCGCGTCGCCTCTTCGATCAACCATAAATCCTCTAAATTACCGTACACTTTATTGGTAGAGGTAAAGAGCAAAGGGGTCGTGGGCGCGCAACAGCGCAATGCTTCCAGCAGCATGAGGGTCCCTTGCACGTTAACCTCAAAATCGGCGGTTGGATTGTCCAGACTTGTGGTGACGGCAACTTGTGCGCCCAGATGAAAGACTGCTGCCGCACCGTCGACCGCCTGTTCCAGCGCCGCTTGATTACGCAGATCATCGATCTGGACGAGCAGTTGGTTGCCATAACGTTGCTGTAGCCAGCGTAAATTGCGTTGAACACCAGCGCGCGCAAGGCTATCAAAAATTAAAACTTGACGCCCTTGACGTAGCAGCGTATCGGCAAGATTACTGCCGATAAAGCCGGCACCACCAACAATCAATGTGTGGCCCGTCGGGTGATTTTCATGACGTTGTGTCGCGCCGTTTTTGTTATAACTGCCATCGTTGTGGTGATTGCCATCACCGCGTCTCATGTAGCTCATACAGTTAACCCTCGGCGTTCCAGTTCGGTATTGGCCTGCGCCACATGATCCACTGCAATCTGGCTTGTCAACCACTCTGCCAATTCAGCCATGCCTTTCTCCAGTGCAATGCGGGGACGATAGCCTAGGCTTTCACAGGCCTTGGTAATATCGGCATAACAGTGGCGGATATCGCCCTGGCGATACTTCCCACTGATTTCGGGAGCTATCGCCTTACCCATGACTTCGGCTAAGCGTTCCGCTAATTCGATGACGGTGTAGGCTTGGCCGCTGCCAACGTTGAAGGCTTCGCCATCAATACCGGGTACTTCCATCGCCAGCCGGCAGGCTTGGGCCACATCGCGCACATGAACAAAATCACGCTGTTGATAGCCGTCTTCGTAGATCAAAGGTGCTTTATCGTTAAGCAAACGGGCAGCAAAGATCGCCAACACTCCTGTATAAGGATTGGATAGTGCTTGGTGAGGTCCATACACATTGAAGAAACGCAGCGCAACGGTTGGTATGCCATAGGCACGGCCCACGATTAAACAGAGCCGCTCCTGATCATATTTGGAAAGCGCATAAACGGAGGCCAGGGTCGGCGCTTTGGTCTCTGGCGTGGGCAGTGGCAGCAGCAGATCGCCATCGGTATCATAGAGCTGCCACTTACCGGCTTTGAGCTGCGCCAATGAACGTTCATGGCCAGCAACGACAGTCCCATCGCGGCGCTGGTAGAGCCCTTCACCATAAATGCTCATGCTGGAAGCAACAATCAGCCGCTCCACAGGCCGTTCAATGAGCTCTTCCAGCAGCACGGCGGTGCCGCGATTATTGGTTTCTGTGTAATCGGCAATCTGATACATACTCTGGCCAACGCCAACGCGCGCGGCCAAATGGTAGACCACATCTACCCCATCGCAGGCATAGCGTACAGCAGACGGATTGCAAACGTTGCCTTTAATGACTTCAGCGGCTGAATTGAGATAATCTGGGTGGTGTTTACGGGTTGGCGAAGAGCGCTCGGTGGTCATGTCAGTACTATGGACCTGTGCCAACAGATCATCCAACACACGTACTTGGTGCCCCTTCTCAATCAGCTCATTGGCGAGATGGGAGCCAATAAAGCCGGCGCCACCAGTAATCAGTATCTTCTTTTGCAATGGGTGCCTCTTTCTTACCTTCAATAGCTGCCAGAGCGCAGACGAATTAGAAATTACGTTGATCCTCTCAGCGTTGCATCTCTCTAATAGACTAATCATTTAAAAGCCATACATAACAAGGATACTTTTACACGGGAGAAGCTGTATGGCTTTTAAGGATTTTATCTATACGTTCGTCAGATGGAGCAAATAGGCTATCAGTAACTTAGCCAGAACAAAATTCTTGGCTGATTTTCATATAAGTATAAGAGCGCGGCTGAAATTACACTTCTTCTCTCTGTAAACTGATGCAATTTCACTTTGTCGCCCATATGATCTAATTCTTTCACCAGCATAAACAATTGTGTATCTGGTAAATAGTAGTAAGATATAGAGATGAGATATAAGTCTGATATAGATGAAGAACTGTGTGTCGAGTTTCGTCTCAACTGGAGACAATAGGATGTATAGAAATAGGTCTTTCCAGAGGCGCAGCACTTTTTCGGTAGAGGCCAATCTGTTTTCCCAGTAAAACGCTTCCCCCAATTGCATCAGACTAGAAATTTACCCATGAATATGCTATAATTGTGATGAAACCTACACCCTTTTGATAATGTGTGATAAGTGATTGAAAGGAAAATATGACTGTCACATCACCAGCTGATCATGAACTATTATTGGGAAGGTCTATTCATATTCTACTTGTCGAAGACGATGATGTGGATGCAGAAGCGATTGTGCGTGCATTCCGCAAACAAAAAATCGCAAACCCAGTGACGATTGTTTCGGATGGGCTTGAAGCCTTGGATGTCTTACGGGGTGAGGGGGATCGAGAACGATTGCCGCGCCCTTATCTTATTTTACTTGATATTAACATGCCACGGATGAACGGCATCGAATTTTTGCAGGAATTACGCAAGGATAAAGCGTTAGAGCGTAGCATTGTTTTTATGTTAACAACCTCGAACCGCGATGAAGATAAGTTGGCTGCCTATGATGAGCAGATCGCTGGTTATTTGGTAAAGGCGCGCGCAGGTGAGGAGTTTGCCGATCTCATCAGCATGTTGAATTCTTATTGGCGCGTCGTGGAATTTCCACCAGAATTATAAATAGTACGCTCATATGGGCGGCAAGCTGAAGACATCCGATTTCTCAGAGAGGAAAAGCACAATTTCCGTCGCATCCCTATTATGAGCCGATTGCACTCCAATGAGCGCAACCGGCAATGCGTGATAGAACTGAGTCATCGAAAGAAGAATTCATTACATGGATAGCCAACTACTGGAGAGCCTGCGCACCGCCTATGACGCGATGGTCGCAGAACGTGAGGGCAAAACATTCTACGCTTGGAAGGCTGCCGAGCGTGCGCGCTTTCTCGCAATGGTCCAAGCCGAGCATAAAGCAACATTGTTGGAGGTCGGGGTTGGCACCGGGCGCGATAGCCTCTTCTTTCAAGAACATGGGTTGCAGGTTACGTGCACCGATCTGTCACCTGTAATGGTGGCCCACTGTCGCGAAAAAGGGTTGGATGCGCACGTTGTTCCGTTCGATGCACTCGATCAGCACTTCAGCCCGAATACATTCTCTGCCATCTATGCGGTCAACTGTTTGTTACATGTCCCCAAAGCAGATCTCCAATCGATTCTCCACAAGATCCATACCATTCTGGCACCCAACGGACTATTCTACTGGGGACAATATGGTGGTGTCGAGCGTGAAGGGGTCTGGGAGGACGATCATTATATTCCCCGACGCTTCTTTGCGCGTTATACGGATGCCCAATTTCAGGTATTGTCTCAGCAGCTCTTCAAAATTGAAGCATTTTGTGTAGTGCCCAACGATGATGATAGTGGCGGAAAGAGTGGCAACCACTTTCATTCACTCACGCTTCGCAAACGATAACCTCATGGCAGAGTGGACCACTTTGTCATTTTTTGCGCCGGCAAAACAACCCATTCAACCCCTATAAATCTAAAATAGGCGTTCCCTACGTATATCTATCAAAGTAGAGCTATCAACCCCTTGCAGATAAACCCCTTAAAAGTGGCACAATTGCTCTCCTGTAAATATATTCCGATAAGTGCCACTTTAAATGGGTTGTCTATTAGGCCATTCCGAAGAAACAATTATTCACGAAGTTTCAGGAAGCTTTGTCTTTTCTTCATGTGCCTTCGTGAAACTTCGTGGATAGTGTAACTTTTGGATCAGCCTTCTCTGACGGACCCTTTCTTGGCAAGAGGATTTTGTGGAGTAACCTGTAGTGGCGGTTACTGCTGTCGTTTGGCCATTACGGCAAACTAGCGAGACCCCGCGCACTATTGTAATTTTTCGGCTCTTCGCGATTTAGTGTGGGGAAGTGCCGGTTGCGTAGCGTGCGGCACTTTGCACGCGTAGCGAGACCAAACGGGGCGACCCGCGGCCTTGGTTTCGCGCCTAGAAGGCAACCGGCAAACGACCGCCTACCGGGTGCCCCCAGGGCGCGGCGTTCGCTTACCCTCTTCGCTTTACACCATACTAATTCGCGAAGAACCATTTTTTCTAAGTCTACCCTGTAACTTATTTAGGGAACGTACGATGACTCTCTCTACACACTCCACACACAATGAAACTGCGGCATTGGGTAGCTTGCGTCGTCGGTGGGGTATCGTGGCCCTGCTCTACGGCGCGGTTTGGTGGCTCACCTACCAACTGTTGCAAGTGGCGTGGCAAGTTAGCTTTGCTAGCCGCTGGCGCTATTTTTCAGCGATGATGGCCTTCGTCCTGCTGGCGATTCTCTGGCGTGGGCTACCACACAATCGGCGTAGTGAAACAAGTCGGCTTTGGCCAACGCTGGGGCACGCCAATCGTCTCTCCCTTGTGCGCGGCATTCTTCTCTTTTTACTGGCCGGCTTTATCTTCCTGCCGCGCCCGACCATTGCCCTGACCTGGCTACCGGCCTTGCTCTACACCGCCGACCGCATCACCGATCTCTTCGATGGCTATCTGGCACGTATCACCCACCGCGAGTCGAAATTGGGCGCGATTCTGGATATTGAGTTAGATGGGCTGGGCTTATTGGTCGCAGTGATTTTGGGGGTACAATATGGTCTGCTGCCAGGCTGGTATCTACTGCTGGCAGTTAGTCGGCAACTTTTTGTGGCCGGTTTGACTGTGCGCCAGCGGGCTGGTCTTCCCAATCGTGAACTACCACCCAGCGATAATCGCCGAGTGATCGCGGGGTTCCAGACGGGCTTTCTCAGCGTGATGCTGTGGCCAATCATGACCCCTGCGGTTACTCATTTAGCCGCTTATCTCTTTGCCTTGCCATTAATCTATAGCTTTGGGCGCGATTGGTTGGTGGTCAGTTATGCGATTGATCCAGCTTCGACAACCTATGTACGAGTGCGCACTGCTATCAAACAGTGCTTTGAAGTGTGGATCCCTGTGGTTGCGCGACTGAGTACCGTGGTGTGCACCCTATTGCTGCTTTGGCCGCTCCTATACGATGATGCCGCTTGGCACACCTTTGTCGGGGCCTGGACGATTCCTTCAAGTGAATTGCTTCGCTATGGATTGTCGACCATCGCTGCCATCACGGCAATGGCGGTAATCACCGGTACTGCGGCAAGGATCGCGGCTCTGCTACTCATGTGGTTGGCCGTTTTGAGCATCGGAGCCTTTGCGCTGATTTGGCAAGAGAATGGTTGGCTCTTTGTGTGTAGTGTGATCATCGCGCACTTGGGCAGTGGCAGATGGTCATGCTGGCAGCCGGAGGAACGGTGGCTCCACACGCAGTATGGCAAACAAGAGGCGTAGCCTACGCTTCTCCTGCCTCGTGCGCAAGCGAGGCTGCGTTATGCTTTGGTCGCTTTTATATAAAGTAGCCGTTGATCAAAGACCAGCTTGCCGCTGTGGCGACGTACATTCAGCCCGGCGGCATCGGTCTCCAATCCTGCCTCCATCATCTCGCGTACCACACTCCGGCTGGCTGGGTTTGATTCTAAATCGGCCAGCCAATCTTCCAGGTCTTGCTCAAAGACAGCCACTGCCTCCTGTTCAATCGCTAACCCACTGCCGTTGATCAGCTTGCGATACTGCTCTGCGCTCTGCGCGGCTACATGGCTGAGATTGCGACGTGCCTCAATTGTATTCTGTGTTGCACGTTTGACAGGATCATCCGCACCCAGCAAATCCGCAAAGATAAAGATCCCCCCCCCTTTTAAGAGGCGAAAAATCTCTTGCAGAATCCGATCCGGTTTCTGGCTGTGGTGCAGAAGGAGACGGCAGACAATGGCATCGAAGCTATCATTGCGAAAAGGCATGCGTTGGGCGGATGCCAACCGAAAGCTCACCTGTTTGGCTGTCGGCGCTGGGCTACTCAGCCGGAGATATTCAGCCACTTCTAGCATGGCCGGGCTCACGTCAATCCCAACGACCTCGCGTGCCCCCTCCTCGGCCAATAGCAGTGCCAGTCGCCCCGTCCCTGTGCCCACATCCATCACCCGTTGGCCAACGGGAAGGGCGGCAAATTTTAGAAGATGGCGTAAGCGCTGGTCATGCGTCTGATCTTCGAGATCCACATCGGCGCTCAGGACACGATTATAGACACTCAACACACGTGCCGCATCCTCATCTTCCTTTTCGGCCTGGGCCGCTTCAGCAGCAGTTGTGGTTGCAGTTGTATTCGGCAAAGAGGGCGCTGGCCTATGTTCCATGCGATTGATATAAACAACACACCATTCGCCGCCATGCCAAGCAACCTCTGAAAGTGCGGTATGGTTGATCGAAAAGGCGAGATCTTGGGCATTGCAAAAGATCGTCAAGGCGGTTGAAACAGCATTGCCGTCCAAGACAACGCAGATGGTCTTTCCCCAATGTTCGTGAACCACTTTTTGAATGGCGGTTGCCAGGTGCTCTTTAAACCAGAGAAAGGCCGTTTCATCAGTAAACTGTTCGCGCATATGTAAGGGGGCAAAGAGGTGATGGCGTTCGTTATTCTGTTCTAACCCCATCCGGCTATGGGACGGCAATTCGGGCACAATCATCACAGCCTTGCCCAAAACTTGCCCCAATCGTTGCGCCGTCAGCCGACTGCGTAATTGGGGTGCGCTAATCAAAACGTCGATCTTTTCATGGGCCGCGATCCACCGCGCCAGAGAATTTGTCTGTTCCCAGCCCAATGCGGTTAACCCACTATCGTCGCTGTTGAGTTCACTGTAACGACTTTGCAACCCTTCTGCCTGGCAGACGAGGAGCAAGCGTGTCTCTGGACTTCGATTGTTCGTTAATGGTTCTTGCCGTTCTGGGGGGATGATAGTGAATTGATGAATGTCACTCACAGTGTGTTGTCATTTCAATACGTACACTCCAGTTGGGTATACCCTGGTGAAGACAGCAGATAAATTTTGAGCACTGACATAATTTTGCGTTCCGACACGCCGGAAAGGTTGCAACTTAACCCGCACTCTCCGCAAGTCTTACTCTTATACAACGCTATTCTTGAAAGCAAGCAAGGCAATGACCTCGTACAGCATGTCTGTGCCGCATGTCTGTTTGGCGCTCAGTGCAGTGATAATACCAAATGGGTTATCGGTTACCAAATTACTTATCCTGTTGACAACTATTATGGGTAGAGCGCGCTAGTCTCTGGCTTCGACAAGCTCAGCCGCCGACTAGCGCGCTCTACGGACGATCGATAGAGCATACGTCCAATGCTGAGTGCGCAGCAGCTGTTAACCTCTTTTTAATACTTTGACAGTCACCTCATTTGGGTTTACAATCTTATACAGACTTCATTTGTCACTCATTGCACAAGAGACCGTTTTGTTTGCCGTGATACAAATTGTTTCCTCCGCGATATGCTGAGTCTTTACTGAGATATTGAGGATTCGTTCCCCACACGCTGGCGGTTTTCCCCTTGTGCGCTTGATTGCATGCATAGTCTAATGGACAACTGAATATCTCGTTAAGGAGGACGCATGGCGAAGTATCGCACCGACCAGATTCGCAACGTTGCAATTCTCGGACATGGAAGTGCCGGCAAGACATCCCTAACCGAGGCGTTGCTCTTTAAAACAGGTGTTATCAACCGTATGGGTCGCGTCGAAGATGGTTCGACCGTTTCCGACTGGGATCCTGAAGAACAGCGGCGACAGATTTCGATCAATCTGTCGGTCGTTCCCATTGAAATTGATAACCTTAAGGTCAATTTGATTGATGTGCCTGGCTATCAAGATTTTGTAGGAGAAGTGCGTAGTGCACTCCACGTAGCTGAGGCTGCCCTGGTTGTGGTGGACGCCGTGGCTGGTGTGGAAGTCGGCACGGAGTTGGCATGGGATTATCTTAACGAGCAGAAAAAACCCCGCATTATCTTCGTCAACAAGATGGATCGCGAAAACGCAAATTTCCAGCATGTTGTTGACAATCTCAAAGGCGCTTTCCCCGATTCTACCTTTATCCCCATGCAATTGCCCGTTGGCGCTGCCGAAACGCTGGAAGGCGTTGTGAGCTTAATCTCCATGAAAGCGTACATCGGTAAAGATGAACAAGAGGTTCCCATCCCAGACAATATGCTTGATGAGGTTGAAGCCGTACGGATTGCCACGATTGAAGCTGCAGCCGAAGCGGACGATGAACTCATCATGAAATATCTGGAGGGGGAGGAGTTGACGGCAGACGAGGTTCGCTCCGGTTTACGCAAAGGTGTGCTAGAAGGTTCTATCGTTCCGATCTACTGCGGCACTGCCACAACCGCGATTGGGCTGGATCGGCTTTTACAGGCATTGGGGCGCTATGTGCCTGTGCCAAGCGCACACCCCATGATAGCGCTACAAGGTGAAGAGGAGATCTCCCTTGCGAGCGATCCCGAAGGCGAGCCGGTTGCCGTCGTTTTTAAGACGATCATCGACCGCTTTGTGGGGCGGATGAATTATATTCGCGTCTTTTCCGGTCTGCTCCACAAAGACGATCATTTGATCAATTCTCGGACCGGGAATGATCTTCGTTTGGGGAATTTGATGACGGTCTGCGGCAAAGAGCTCTCGCCCAACAGCGAATTGGTGGCCGGTGATATTGGTGTCATTACCAAACTCGATCACGTTATCACCGGGGATACGCTTACCAAAAACTCGGCGCTACGCATCCCGGAACCAGCCTATCCACAGCCACTCTATGCGATAGCCATTACGCCCGTAACACAGGCCGACAGTGCCAAGCTTGGCACATCGCTACATGCCCTCACCGACGAAGATCGCACAATTCGTATTGAAACGGTCAGCGCCACCAAGCAGACTTTGCTGCAAGGGATGGGTGATACCCATGTAGATGTCGCGCTCCGCCACTTAGAACACAAATATGGCGTAAAGGTGGAAACCGCCCCGCCGCGTGTACCTTACCAAGAGACGATCAGCCGTATCGCCTCTGCCCAATACCGCCATAAGAAGCAGACTGGTGGCTCCGGCCAATTTGCCGAAGTCCACATGCGTGTGGAGCCGCTACCCGACGCGGGCGCATTCGAGTACGCCAGTGAAGTCTTTGGCGGATCGATTAGCAATGTCTATCTGCCTTCGATTGAAAAGGGCATTCGCCAGGTGATGGAGCAGGGGGTTGTGGCCGGGTTCCCCGTGGTAGGCATCAAAGCCATTGTCTTTGATGGCAAAGAGCACCCAGTCGATTCCAAAGATATTGCCTTTCAGAGCGCCGGGCGTGAGGTCTTTCGGCTCGCAGTCCAGCAGGCGAGCCCCGTCCTGCTGGAACCAGTCTACCTTGCCGAAGTAACGGTGCCCGAAGAATATCTGGGCGATATTATGGGTGACTTTAACACGCGGCGTGGTCGTGTGCAAGGGATGGATCAGAAAGGCAATCGATCGGTCATTCGGGCACTTGTGCCCTTTGCCGAGATTCTTAACTATAGCACCGAATTGCGTTCGATGACACAGGGGCGTGGCTTCTACTCGATCAAGTTTGATCATTATGATACAGTGCCGTCGCATCTGGCGGAAAGTGTCATAGCACAATTCAAGAGTGAAGAACACGAACATCATCAGCACGCGTAAAAGCTGTCGCGTGTCGCCCACCTGAGAGCGTCCTTTGCTCTTTGGCCTAGCAAAACAGAGCCCACAATCGCTAGCGATTGTGGGCTCTGTGCACCTGTGCACCTGTGCTTCAGGAATTGCATCGGCGTACTGTGGTCTATAGGCTATGCTTTTGCTGTCACGCGCCCTGGCCAAACATTATTTACAATCGAAGGTGGCCGTTCACCGTTGAGGATTTGAATGATCTGGTCAGCTACGCCGTGCATCATGGCATGAACACCCTTATCTGTCCCCGAGGCAATGTGCGGTGTCACCACGACATTTTTCATCTTGAGCAGCGGGTTGTCCGCCAATGGTGGCTCTGGATCGAAGACATCAAGCCCTGCCCCGGCCAAATGGCCACTCTGCAAGGCCTGGATGAGTGCTGCCTCGTCGACAACTGGCCCGCGGCTGGCGTTGATAATATATGATCCAGGTTGCATCAACTGAATGGTGCGCTCATTGATCAAATGGCGTGTCTGTGACATGAGCGGCACATGCAACGTTACAAAGTTAGCCTGGCGCAGCAAGCCCTCCAAATCCCTTGTCAGCTGAATCCGCTCGGGTGTTGCTTGGTTGACATCAACAAAGGGATCATAGACAATGACATTCATACGTAGACCCAAAGCACAGATCTCCGCAACGCGACGGCCAATGCGACCATAGCCAACGACGCCCAAGGTGCGATCCAATAGCTCAGTACCCAACATATCTTCTCGGCCGATTTCACTGTTGCCGCGCAGATACATATCACCCGTCATCACCCGTTTGGCCACGGCCATGAGCAACGCCACGGCATGTTCGGCCGTTGATTCGGTTGGTGCGTCCGGCGTGTTAATGACGAGGATCCCGCGTTCCGTTGCCGCGTCGAGATCAACGGTATCAACGCCAATCCCAGGGCGACAGACGGCTTTTAGCTTGGGGCCAAGGTGATCCATGAGCGCGCCATCGACCTTTGATCCGCCCGGGATAAAGATGTCGGCATCTTGGGCATTTTCCAACTTGGGATCGACTACCACATCGGCAATTTCACGCAGACGGTCGGCAGCGCCAAGGCGCAACTCAAACTGCATGACAATCTTTGGTCTTACAGCAGATTCCATTATAGTCACAACTTTCTCTTTTGGTTTTGCTCATCGCCAGTACTGTGTAAAGCTCGCTATTATTTAAAAACACAGCGCAGCAGAGAGCCTTCAGAATTGGGGATTCAAACAAATTATATTTTGGACCACGACTTGCCGAATGTCAAACAATCGAAATGCAAAAATAGAGAGAATTTGTGGAGGAGTGGATGGCACGTGATGTTGAAACACTTAATATTGAGATACCGGGGATGCTTTACGCCTATTTACAAGAGAAGGGCTATCTACAACCGGAGGAGATAGTAGAAATTGTGCCATTGGCAGGAGGTGTCTCAAATCGGACCGTCTTAGTCCAACGCCTTGGCGCACGTTACGCTGAACGCCACCAACAGCAGAGCCTTACAGAAAGCAACAGTGAAGCGTGGGTGGTGAAGCAAGCACTCGAAAAATTGCGCGTTACGGTTGATTGGTATAGTAGCCCCGTGCGTATCCACCGTGAAGCGGCAGGGCTACGCGCAGTAGCACGCCTTTTGCCAACCGGTGCTGTGCCGACATTGCTCTTTGAAGATCAAGTCGAGCATCTCTTGGCAATGTCCGCTGTGCCACAGCCCCACCGCAACTGGAAAACGATGTTGCTGGAAGGCGCGCTTACACTGCCGCACGTACAACAATTTGCTGAGTTGCTGGGATTTCTTCACCGGGAAAGTAACAGAGATGCAACTGCCTTGGCCGAACGCTTTGACGACCGCACGTTTTTTGAAAGCTTGCGCTTGGAACCCTACTATGCGTACACAGCCACGCAAGTACCACAAGCAGCATCCTTTCTCGCTGAGTTGATCGCTGCCACACGCCACCGGCGCTTTGCCCTTGTCCATGGCGACTACAGCCCCAAGAATATTCTGGTCTATCAACAGCAGCTGGTGCTCCTTGACTATGAAGTGATTCACTGGGGGGATCCAGCCTTTGACGTTGGCTTTTCACTAACGCACCTATTGAGCAAAGCCCATCATGTGGCGACACAGCGCCAAGCGTTCGCAACTGCCGCACAGCACTATTGGCAGAGCTATCGAGCCACCATGGGGGCTCTCCCTTGGTCAACGGATCTGGAAGTTTGGGCTGTGCGGCATACTCTTGCTTGCCTACTGGCGCGCGTCGCCGGCCGTTCACCGCTCGAATATCTCTCCGCGGTGGCACGGCAACGGCAGCAGGCAACGGTGCTGGCGCTGCTTACCGATCCGCCCTCCAGTGTGAACGATTTGATCCAACAATTTGTGACGCAGATAGACGATGCTGAGGAGCACTAGAACTATTCTTCTATTTACGGAGAGGGTGGAGGATTGTCGAGTGAGAGAAGGAGACGGAAGGTTGTACCTTCACCAAATTTACTACGAATTTGAACAATTCCCTGATGGAGTTGAATAATCGACAAAGACATGGTAAGCCCAATGCCGGCGCCCATTGCTTTGGTAGAAAAATAGGGTTCAAAGATTTGGTTAAGGGTAGCTTGATCCATCCCATCACCATTATCGATCGTTTCGAGCAGGAGATAGACCCCCGAAGGTATTTGCTGTTGATACCCTTGGTGTGGTGTATCGGCTACCGTCACTTGTTCCGTTACAATGCGGATGGTGCCCTGGCTGTTGTGGATCGCTTCGGCTGCGTTGGTCAGGATATTTAGCAAGACACGGTGAATCAAAGAGGGAATGAGGGCAATCGGTGGCAGATCTGGGGCAAGAATTTGCTCCAAAGTGACATTGGCGATAAGCGCGGGTTCAATCGCTTCAACGGCTTCTCGCACCAACTCATTCCAATTGACCGTGGCGAAATTATCGGCCTGCGCGCCCCAACCAATTTGCAATTGACTGGAGAGGTCCGCCGCGCGCTTGGTGGCTCGGACGGCGCGTTCCAAATTCGAGCGTGCTTTGCTTTCATTGGGTAACTTCGTCAACGCAATCGAACAATGGCTTAAAATGATTGCCAATTGGTTGTTAAAATCATGAAGAATTCCGGACGCGCGCCAATCTTCCTCTTCTCCCAAGAGTTTGGCGTACAGTGGTGCTTCGGCCGGCTGCTTTAGCGAATCGCCGGCCATATCTGTCGCTGAGCTGCCGAAGCCATAGGCTCGGTCCGGAAGAATGAGCAGGGTAGAACTATGATCGTTGAGATTCTCTTTGTCGTGCAAGTTACTCTGATGAGCAAAATGAATTGTTGTCGGGGTTTGCAACGGTTCAACTCACAATTTATCTGAGACGCTCGAAGAATGAGCGAACGGATTGTATGTACATAAGGTCAATAACTCCAGTCCTGATGAATAGGTTGGCATGATACTTTACATAAATGCTTGCTGACCATAAGCATACGATAGGCCTTCCGCTGTTTGCAAATTATCATTCTTTTGCGGTGTTCTGCCTCTCAATGCCTACGAGGCGTTCTGCCTCTCAATGCTTATGAGGCGTTCTGCCTCTCAATGCTTATGGAGCGTTCTGTCGTTGAATCTCCACCAGCAGAAGTTGCGCGAATTCACGCAGTGTAGAGGCACGAATTCGCAAGAGCAGCTCCTTTTCTGCCGTCGAGAGCAGAAATAATTCACCTCGGTAACCCATTGCCAACGCAGCAGATGGATTGGTCAAGAGCAGGCGACAGAATCTGCGATTAATGACAGCCGCTGCTAATACACTGCTTAGCGCGCCATCGGGATCAATCGGAGTCGGAATGAGGCTGTTGTGCCCAACCCGGTTTAAAATTCCCTGATTCAAATCATCCCGATTCAAATCACCCCGATCCAGCTCAAATCCATCTAGTTCATGTAATGAGTGGAGGTGGAGAGACGCGCCCGTTTCACGCTGTACGCTAGACTGTATCAATCTTGTTGAATGAGGCATTGCTGACTAAAATCCTCTAATGAGTCTATCCGCTCCTTATGAAGAATAGAAGCGGCATTTCATTTGGTATACTTACGGACAGCACAGATAGTAATTCATGACTCCTGTAAAAAGTTTTGCTTTCTGGCGCTCGTTGGTATAGCATTACAAATTTAATTGACTGCTCTAGCCGCGTCTCTTCCGCCGGCAGCATCCCACAGAAACAAAACTGCGCCTAGCGCAATAATCAGATCGCCTACGCTATAAGCGACAGCGTACCCCATCCACCTGGGCAGCGTCATGCGATCAGAGAGCAGGGCAAAGCGGGTCTCCTCTTCGAGGAGCAACCGATCTTTGGTGCGGCCAAGGCGTTCGCCAAGTTGCCAAGTTGCCGCGCGCTCCGGTGAGACCAATTTACTCAACGTTGTCGGGCTCATCGGCATCAGGCCACCGTTGCTAACAATGACCAGAAAATTGCAGCAGAGCCCAAGCAGCAAGAGATAAAAGGCCCGCTGCTGGCGATTCGCCCAACCGAAGAGCAGCAGCAGTAACTGTGAAGCGAGCAAGGCAGTAGCAGCCAAACGATCCGATATCATACGGCTCGTTAGCGGCAGATAAAATGCCGCCAATTGGGGTAAAAATCCGAGCAGCAATAACCAACTGTAGTATAACGATGGGATGACGAAGAGGTTGCCACTCGACTTTGCACGCCAAAGACTTGCAATCAACCCTACGACAACAGCGACTAAAAGAATCAACAAGCTTGCCTTCGATCATCACACAGAGCACGCGGCGGATACTTAACCGCGTGCTTCCAAAGTGCGCTCCGTGGATTTTTTAGTTGTCAAACCCAGCCGGTGCACCAGCACCAAGGACAAACAGCGCAAGCGCGCCAACGGCAAGTGCAATACGAACATGCTGTTCGTTGAGCAGGCCAAGCTTGGTGGCTAATAATTTGAAATTCATTGTATATCTCCCTTTGGATGTTGCAAAGAAACTGCTGACGGTGGTTGGTGAGTACAACAGGCCTCTTGACCAGGCCATTGTAGTTGCCGGTGAAGCAACTATGCTTAATCATTATCGACGAGGGCAGGCATCAGCATAGGCATCAAAGAAGGCTCATTGCGCACACAAAGGGAAATTAGAGGGAATTTTATTGCATGAGGGTCGCGTAAAGTTCCTCAGTTTGGGGGGAAGGCGGGACATCGACCTCATCGAGCAGTGCCTGTTGACAGGCCGCGAATTGGCGAGCGACTGCCGCACGATTGCCTTGTGCTGCATGGATCTGCATGGCTAGCCGATGCGCATCTTCCAAACAACTATCTTCTTCCAGTAACCGTTGACAGACCGCCAATGCTTCTGGCAACCGTTGTTGCTCATAGTAGAGTAGTGCTAAGGTCATCCCCGTATCAACAAAGAGCTGCTGTAGATGTTGACGCATCGAGAGGACCCAGCTGCCATCCACATGGGGCAAATAGAGACCGTGATAGAGGGCCAACGCCCCCTGATACGCATCAATTTGCGTGTTGCGGTTCGCGCTCTTATCCCCTTCCCCGATCTTTTGCAGGAAATCCTCAACGTCATATTGGTAGTCAATTGCCCAATTATAATGATAGATATCATCGGTATAGAGAATAACATTCTGTCGCAACGCGCTGCGCAGGCGATAGATCGCATTTTTAAAGCGGGTTTTTAATTCGGAGGGGGTTGCATCCGGCCAGAAGATAAGACCGATCTCCTCTTTTTTTAAGCCTTCGGGATGGGCCAAGAGACACAAAAAGAGATCGCGCGAAATTGTGGTTTGCCAATCGCTGGTCGTTAACGATTTACCTTCGACTGTAACTTCTACCTGGCCCAAAGTACGGATATAAAAGTGCGGTTGGCTGGGTAGCGCCGATGAGAGGGTGGGCGATCCACTCTTGCGAAGACGACGATTTTCTTGTGGCAGCGTATGTTCCAGGGCATTCAACTCATCAAGTAGAGCGGCGATCCGTGGATGGATGGCCAAGCTCCTATTGAGTTGTAAATAGGGCCGTATAATGCGCAACACAGGGAGTAAAGCATGGTGACTCTCCAGCCCTTCGAGCATTTCCATCCCTTTTTTCAAGGATTGATCAGCGCGTATACTCTGCTGCACAGTATGCCAGGTGGCTGCCAACAAAAAGTTGGCGGTTGCGGCTTCAATGGGCTGGCTACTGGTTTCAAAATATCGTTGGGCATCCTCCAAGGGTTCGATCGCTTCCTCCATGCGCTTCTGCATGAGATGGCAACGGCCTACTGCTAACCGATAGAGCCCCCAATCATAGCCCGATTGTTTACCAGTTACCAATCGGCTGGCATTGTCTAAATGATAGTAAACCGCTTCCCAATTCGCTTGGATACTGGCAAGCCGTACCAGCGCCAACTCCAATGTGAGGAAAAGATATTGCTCGTTTAGTTGCTTTGTAAAGGGCTTTGCTTGCTGATAAATCTCCTTGGCCGCGTGCCACAGCTCTAGATCGGTAAAGAGGTCACCCATGCTAATGTAGGCATAGGCTACGGAGCGTGTCGAGCCACTGCGGCGCGCACAGTCGAGCGCTTGCTCTAAATGGGCAAGTGCCACCGCATAGTTTCCTTGAAGATGGTAGAGATAGCCAATATTATTTAAGACCAACGCTTGGCCAGATAGATTGCCAAGGGTCTGCCAGGCAATCAACGCTTGTTGAAAGAGCGCCAACGCTTCGCGATAATGCCCGAGTTGTAGCGCAACAACAGCCCTGTCTTGGCGGATCGAAGCGGCGTTATACTGCTCTTGGATCTCTTCATAAGCCGCCAGGGCTTCCTCCAGTAATTCAAGCCCCTCTTCCGGCTTGCCTTGGGTAAACAGTACCGTTCCTTTGGAACGCAGCGCAAGGGCATGAACTTGCACCCACAACTGTCTCTCTCGCTCAATCTGAGGGAGCAGTGCCAGCACCCGATCCGTATCGCGAATGGCCTCTTCAGAGTTGCCCCGCAGCCGATGGGCGACGGCACGACGCACCAGCGCATGAGAGAGATGGATCGGCTGTTGATCCGTGTTTAGCTCATCAAGCTTATCAATGGCTTCAGTTAGCGTCTCTAACCCTTGTTGTATATCGCCCCGACGCGTAATGACATCACCTTGCAGCGCCAGCAAAATGGGCCGTTTGCTGAAGAAGCCCGAAGGTAGCCCTTCTAGCCAACTGTGCAGAAGCGAAAGCCGACCCGCATAGAGCAAGGCAAGCCCTGCTGACTCCAATAAGTCGGCGACAGCACTGAGATCCCCGAGCCGGTTGAGATAGTAATGCGCCTTTTCCCACTCTTGCCGTTGTTGATAATAGGTGGACAAACGTTTCAGGATCTGCTGTTCTTCCATTGGGCGCGTCTTTTGCAGCCGTTTCTGGAGAAAATCCTGAAAGACATGGTTGTACCGTAGCCAGGAGCTCTCTTCGCCCAACGGCAACACAAACAGGTTGCGGCGTAGTACTTCGATAATCAGATCTTGCCAGCTATGATCAGGTGGACGCCATGCCGGGTCCAGAATCTCGGTGCAAAGTGCGGCATCAAACTCTTCTAACAACGAAGTGCGCAGCAGAAAATCATGGAGCATGGGCGGCTGTTGGTTTAGCACCTGCTCCGCCAGATAATCGTAGAGATCGAGACCCGAGGCACGCATGATACGCATTCGTCCGGAGATACTGCGCAACTTACTCTGGGCAGAAAGCAAGAGCCCGATGATCCAACCATCGGTGGCATCGATGAGCGCCTCGGCCTCTTCGAGTGGCATTGTATAGCCAAAATTATGGGCGGTCAGAGCCTGTAGCTCATCGACTTCATAGGCCATATCCTCATAATCCATCCCACCCACATAGCCGCGTGCAATCAACAGCGCCATGTCGGGGATGCTTAATAGCTTGCGCGAAGCCAAAATGATGTGGCAATTCTCATCCACCTGCTGGACAAAGCGGCTGATAAAGAGATTGAGGTCAGCATTATCTTCGACAAGGAAAAAATCATCAATGACCAAGACAAAATGTTCGTGGATATGTTCGTAGATTTCGTTGACGATCGTGGTGATAAATTGATCAAGTGTTCCCTGATTGTTTACCAGGCTTTCCAGTGCAGCCGTTGAGGTCCGGCCAAATTCGGGGAATTGTTCGCTGATAGCCGCAATAAAGTGGACAAAAAAGCGGTACAGATCGCGATCGAGCGGATCCAAGGCGTACCAACAGACCGGTAATTCGGTGTAATGGGCAAAATCAACAAGGAGGAAGGTTTTGCCATAACCGGCTGGCGCGATTAAGATGATCAATCTAAAATCGATCAGCTCATAGAGCGTATCGAGCAACCGCTGTCGCGACAGCAAATCTGACCGCCGACGTGGTGGGATAATTTTTGTGCGAGTGACCTGAGCATTCATAGGAATTCAGTGCGATGTGTCACAAGGGAATTGCAGTCATTGAATCGGCGCTAACTAAGACCGTTTGAGGGCTGAACAAAATTCTATTTTTGTTCAGCCCTATTTACGGATATGTAAACAACTGTATTGATAGTATACATCGAAAATAATCGATTGCATAGCGTAAATCTTGTTTAGTTGAAACTATTGTGTGAGCCATGTCAACAAATTCATCAGCAGAGACGCCATCACTCCTCGATTATCACCTGACGCCCTTTTCACAGGGGCGCATGGAATTTATGTGGGAAGAATGGAGTACCGAGCGTCGTCAACAAGCCTATGCGGATTGGGCTATCGGTCGTGGCCTGATCGGCGGCGATCCGCGCCAGCGTCCCGATGCCCATCTCCTGCCGCCGTGGGGCATCGACAAACCATTCTTTCGCGCACTTGCGCTCGATGATGAGCGGGGAAACAATGGCAGGGCACTGCGTGCGGCGCTGGCGTCGGAGCAGCCATTGGAGATCGAAATCGGCTATGGGCGGGGCGATTTCTTACTCGATCGCGCCCACCGCCATCCACAAACACTCTTTATCGGCTACGAGACCAAAACCAAGGCAACCCGGCTCTGTCTGAACCGCGTTGAGCGGCTCACCTTGACCAATCTCTGGCTCAGCGATGATGATTGTCGCTTCAATCTGCCGCGGGTTATTCCCGACAGCCGGGTTGACATGTTCCACGTCCTCTTTCCCGATCCCTGGTGGAAAGCGCAACATCAGGTAAAACGGCTCTTTTCCCCCCCTTTTGTCGATCTGCTGGCGGCAAAGTTGCGCAGCGGTGGCCTGCTCTTCTTTAAGAGTGATGTAGCGGAGTATGGAGAAATGGTCCGTGCCCTTGTCGAAGCGCACGGTGCCTTTGCTGGCCATGATCCAGCCCTTGCCGAGCACATTGGCCGCTATGCCCCTACCCACCGCGAACATTGGTGTCTGGAAAATGGCCGTCCTGTCTTTGCTTTCTATTTTGAACGCCTCCCGTAGTTCTTATTCTCAACCGGAAAGAATGTAAACCTGAACATTTCAAGTCTGAACATTTCAAGCCTGAGCATTTCAAGCCTGAGCATTTCAAGCCTGAGCATTTAATGTCTGCATCTATTCTGCTTCATCACGAACTGCAACAGCGAGTTAGCGACTGGCGCGACGATGCCTATCGCCACGTGCTTTATCCGGCGGTGGGCGAGCTGTTACGGTGGGCCCATGCGCCGGACCCACAAGCACCAGACAGTTTCCAACTGCGTCCACCACAGTTGCGCGCGCTGGAAACCTATTGGTATCTGCGCATTGTTTTGGGCTCGCCCCATATCCGTGATCTCTATACGGCACTCTTCCCCGACGAGCAATCGTGGGCCACCGCGCTTGCGATACCCGCCAAAGCTTGGCAGGCGGTTGGCAAAAATCGCGAACGGCTGCAACATGCGCTGCAAACCGATGAACACTTCGTGCGCCAACATCGACTGGAAAGCATCGGTGAAACGATGACCTTGCCCTATCCCAGTTATATCTTTGCTTTGGCAATGGGTGTCGGTAAAACAGTGCTCATCGGCTCTTTGATCGCCAGTGAATTTGCCCTGGCACTTGCCCACCCCGACGGCCCTTTTCTGCACAATGCCCTCATCTTTGCGCCGGGCCGCACCATCATTGAATCCTTGCGCGCCTTACTGGATATGCCCTATGCCGCGGTGCTGCCACCCCATCTGTACAAACCATTTGCCGCCGCCATACGGTTTACTGTGCCACAAGAGGGCGAACGGACGATCCCCGTTTTGCCAGGCAGCTCCTTTAATCTGATCATCACCAACACCGAAAAGATCCGCATCCAAAAGGAGAAGATCCGCAAGCGACAGATTGGCTACGGGATCAATGAAGCGCAGATGGCAATGGCCAAAGCTGAAGTTGCCAATCTACGCCTACAGACCATTGCCAGCTTACCAGCGCTTGGAATCTTTTCGGATGAGGCGCATCATACCTATGGACGTGCGCTCGGCAATGACCTAAAAAAGGTGCGCAAAACGGTCGATTACATCGCAACCCAAACCAATGTCCGCTCGGTTGTCAATACCACAGGAACACCCTACTTCGGTCGCCAACCCTTGCGCGACGTTGTCCTTTCGTATGGGCTAGCTGCGGCCATTCATGACGGTATCCTCAAGGAAGTCGGCAATAATGTGGTGACCTATGGTCATGTGGCGCCTGAAGGAGTAGGGCGTAGAGGAGTAGGGCGTAGAGGAGTAGGGAGCCATGAGCCACGAGAGACGAGAGACGAACCAGGCGACACAAACGCTGACACGCAACCCACAACCGACCTAGCCCAAATCCTACCCGACATCCTGCGCGATTTTTTCACCACCTATGGCGCTGTCACACTCCCCGATGGCACACCGGCCAAGTTGGCGATCTATTTCCCCAAAACAGCCGATATTGCAGCGCATCGACCGTTGATCGAGCGTACGCTCCTTGCGTTGGGCTATGCGCCAACCCTGCTTTTGGAGCATCACACGCGCTGCGAAAACAAGGCCGACTTTGATCGCTTCCGAACGCGCCAATCGCCCCACCGGATTGCCTTGCTCGTCGACCGCGGCGTGGAAGGGTGGGATGTCCCGGCGCTCTTTGCCTGCGCATTGGTGCGCACCCTCAAAACGAGCAATAACTTTGTCTTGCAGGCCGCGGCCCGTTGTCTACGCCAGGTCCCCGGCAACAGAATGCCGGCCCGCATCTACCTCTCGGCAGAAAATCAGCAGATTCTGATCCGTCAACTACGCGCGACCTATGGTGATACACTGACAGATCTAAGTGCCGCAACCTATCACCGCCGATTAACCATTGCGAAGGCACTTGCAGAGCCAAGTATCGAACGGCGTGCCATACCAACCCAACCCTGGCAGAGCCCCTCCCAACTGCTTCTAGAAGCACCAAAGATGATACGTCCGACGGTTATTCGCAGCCAAACGAGCCTGTTTGCAGAGAGTGCACACGCCGAAAGCACAGTGACAACGCCCCATTCCCAAGGGGCAACTCCCGCCCGGCTCGATCTTTATACAGCAGCGATTGAGTTGGCCAATTGCTACCACCTTGAGTTATGGCTCGTCTATCGGGCGTTGTATGATGCCTATTCAGCCACGCAAGAGGTGTCGACGGGTGATCTGCCGCTGCTACGCCGTCAAATTGAGCAACAATGTCGCATATCGGCAACCAGCACAAGCACAGCAACAGCGGAGGTTGCTTTTGCGTAAACGAGGCCAGGTCGGTGAGCCATCGGTGAATGGCGATTTTGTCGAGGTCCAGCCGGCCAAAGGGCGCCCCATGTTGACTTGGGTCGGTAAAGCGACGCTCGATCGTATACCCGTGCTGCCCGCGCAATGTCTCGAAACCTTTGAACCGGGGCGGGGTGCAAATGGCACATTGCAAGAAGATGTACCTACGTCGCTCGCTAAGGGCAATGCCCTCTACCACGGTGATAACAAAGAAGTGCTGGCTCATCTCCTCGCCAATGGATTGCGCGGACAGGTGCGCCTCATCTACATTGATCCCCCCTTTGACAGTGGGGCCGACTATGTGCGCCAGGTACGGCTGCGCGGCACCGGCAGCGATCGCTTACATGCTGCCGCTTATTCGTTAGGTGAGCAAGTCCAATATACCGATATTTGGGCCAATGACAATTATCTCCAATTTATGTACGAACGGTTGCCCCTGCTGCGGGAACTGCTTGCGGAAGATGGCACCATCTGGCTCCATTGTGACCACCGCAAAGTTCATCATCTGCGCATGTTGCTTGAAGAGGTCTTTGGACCGGAGAATTATCTCAACACCATCGCGTGGCGTAGCCAGGTGGCGCGTGGCGCAAAGGTCAATGCCTTCTATTTTCCTTTTAGCACCCACTCGATTGAGATTTTTGCCAAAAGCCGTACCAGTCCACCAGTTTGGAATCCAACGAAAAAGGTGATCCAACTGACAACGGCGGAAGCCGCGCAGCACTATATGTGCGACGCCGCTGGCTTCTTTCGCACTTCCGACCCTGGCACCTATAGCTTTGCCCGTCTGCGAGAATTGCACGCCGCTGGGCGGATCTATGTGCCCTTTGGCGGGGAGATCCTGGTTGATGAAGCCAACCAGCGGTTCTATGGATCGAATGGTGGTAGCATTGCCGTCAAATATTATCTGACTGCCCAATCAGATGGGACGTACACAACCGAACAAGCCATCGACAATCTTTGGGATGACATTCCCGGCCTGGCCACCACACCTGCCGAAGAGGTGGGTTACCCGACGCAAAAGACCGAAGCGCTGCTCGAACGGATCATCAGCGTCTCGACCAATCCCGGTGATCTCGTTCTCGACTGCTTTATGGGATCCGGCACGACCTTGGCGGTCGCCCAAAAGCTCAACCGCCGCTGGATCGGTTGCGATATTAATCGCGGCTCCATCCAGACCGTCAGCCGCCGCCTTCAACGCGTCATCCATGCCCAACTTACGACGGATGAAGTGTCGACCATCGCCCAAGGCGGCAAACCAAGAAGCAGTAATCCCGTACCAGATGCACCAACATTTGCCGTTTATCGTATCAATGGGTACGATCTTCCCCCAAATGGCAAGGGCGCGCTGTTGGGGGGAGAATCGACCCAAGCAGCGTTGATCTCTTTAGCGGCGGAGACAGTGGGAGTACGGCGCACGCGTACCGATCCCTTCTTTGAAGGGCTGCTTGGGGAACGGCTGGTCAAGTTTGCCGACTTTAGCCGACCCTTGCTCGTTGCGGACTTAGAAGCGGTTGCCGCAGAGTTGGCCACCCGTCCCGACGAGTTGCGCAATGTGGTGATCATTTGCCTGGGTAGCGAATTGGCCATAGCGACGTGGGTCGCAACCTGGAATCGTCATCGCGCCCGCGCGCAGGGGCAGCAAGAGGAAGGCTTCGGAGAAGCTCACCGCGGACATCAAAGGGAACGCACAGGTAGGCTCAAAGGGGGGATCAAAGGGGGACTGAACCACCTGGAGATCATCGAATTGCAACGTGACTCCCGTTATGGCCACTTCTTTGTACACCAGCCAGCGCAGGCGATGGTGACGGTACAGCGAGCCTCGCTGGCGACAGGAGTCGTGGAAATTCAGATTGACGATTTTATTTCCCCGACGGTAATACAGCGGCTACGCCAACAGGTGAACGTCGAGCCATTTTTTATTGAAGATTGGCGTGCCATGGTCGATAGCGTAGCCATTGACCCTGACTATGATGGTAAAACATTGCGCGCCACATGCGTTGATGCGCCGCAGAAGCGCACCGAATTGGTCGCTGGTACGTATACGATAAGCGTGGCGACATTCCCAACAACAGTCGCCATCAAAATCACCGATATGCTGGGTGAAGAGCTTCTGGTAACCCAACTTGTTGCAAACGAGTAGAGCTATCACTGAATAGAGCTATCACTGAATAGAGCTATCAACGAGTAGAGATCAAAGGATTTACATGACGACGCCGGTACTGACCGTTTTAGAAGAAGATCGACACGCCTGGTTCGCTGGCCGTACGCGCGCCATTCTCAAATATCTAGATGCCGAAGTGGGTCAAGCCGCGCCGGGCCAGGAACGGCTGATCTTGGATATCGGCAGTGGTGCCGGCAACATGGCCCACCATCTGGCCCACTATGGCCGCGTGGTCGGCATTGACACGAATGGGCGTCCGTTAGCTGTGGCAGCGCAACGGGGGCTAGAGGTGCTCCAAAGTACCGGTGATCTGCTCCCTTTTCCAGACAACAGCTTTGATTTGGTGGCCCTCTTCGATACCGTTGAGCACATCCCCGACGAGATTGGCGTCTTTGAAGAGTGCCGTCGCGTGCTCAAACCGGGTGGTAAGCTGATCGTTTCTGTGCCCGCCTTTATGTGGCTCTGGAGCTACAACGACGAGATCAACGCCCATCAGCGGCGTTATACCGCACCCGAACTCCGGCAAAAACTGACGATGAGCGGCTTCCAGGTCAACCGGCTGAGCTACAACAACTTCTTTCTCTTTCCGATGGTCGCTGGCGTCCGCTTCTTGCGCCCCTACAAACCCAACCTCGAAAGCCCGCACCTAACGCAGGACGAAGAGGTCTACCAAGTTGAAATGGAAGCGATCCCCGAGCCGGCCAATACCATGTTGCATCTGGCCGGCTGGCTCGAAGCGGAGTTGCTGGCGCGGATCGATCTACCGGTCGGTGTCAGCGTCCTCTGTGTGGCCGAAAAGCCCGAAAATTAGCCATTGACAATTCACAATTGATGATTGATGATTAGCAAGGATTTCCCATGGACGAAAAACGTACCCTCACGATACAAACTCTCATCGCTACGCTTGTGCTCAACGCGATTCTACTCGCCGTGACCATCTATATGGTGGGCGAAGCGGCGCAGGAGCAACTGCTGCTGATCTTGGGCGTGGGCTTACTGATCACCCTCGTGCTCTGGTTTATTATCCAAACCTTGGGCAACCGTCTGCTGGAACAGGTAGCCCAGCGTACGCTGGCCACGCTACCCAAAGCGGAGCCGGTGGCCAAGCCTAAAGTAGCACTTAAGCCTGAACCGGTCAAAGAAGCGCCCAAACTCGATCCGGCACCGTTGCTGGCGCAAGGAGCCAAGAACGGTGCCGTGCAGATGCTGGCCATCCTGCAACGTCAGGGCCGGTTGGTCGACTTTCTGCAAGAGGATCTCAGTGCCTATGCCGATGATCAGATCGGCGCGGCGGTGCGCAGCATCCACGAGGGGTGCAAACAGGCACTCGACCAACATGTCAAACTGGAGCCAGTCTACAGCGAAGCGGAAGGCAGCCGCATTACGGTGCAGCCCGGTTTTGATCCTGAACAGGTCCGCCTCAGCGGCAATGTCGTTGGTGATCCCCCCTTTAAGGGGGAATTGCGCCATCGTGGGTGGCAGGTCGCTACGATTGATCTACCCAAGCGGATGAACGCTGAAGAGAAATTGTCCGTCGTTGCCGCGGCCGAAGTTGAAGTTTAGCAGGTAATTGGTACTAAGTCACCCCACCCCCAGCCCCTCCCCGACATCAAGAAGGGGAGCAGTGGCTCCTCCCTTGCTAGCTGGGAAATTGGGATGGGTGACTTGTTATATAAATCGTAGGGAAGAATGGAAGAACGATTGTGAGCAATCCAACCTATATCGTCGGTATTGATTTGGGCACGACCCACTCGGTGGTCGCCTACACGCGTATCATCGACCTGGAGACATTGCCGCCTGGTGAAGTGCCGACGATTGACCTCTTTGGCATCACCCAGGTCGTCAGCCCCGGGGAGACCCAAGCGCGTCCGCTGCTGCCCTCGTTTCTGCTGCTGCCCGGCCCCCATGACGTGCCGGAAGGGGCGTTGGCGCTGCCGTGGAATGAGACGATGAATTGGGCGGTGGGCGAGTATGCACGGGAGCGGGGTACAGAGTTGCCGCAGCGCCTCGTCGCTTCGGCCAAATCCTGGCTCTGCCAAACGGGCATCGACCGCACCCAAGCGGTGCTGCCTTTTGATGCACCGGAGGATGCGCAACGGGTTTCGCCACTGGAGGCGAGCGCCCGCTATCTTGAGCAGATCCGCAACGCCTGGAATTATGCAATGGCCCAAGACGATGAAACGCAGCGGCTGGAAGAGCAAGAGATCTATCTCACTGTGCCCGCCTCCTTTGACGCCGTAGCGCGCGAGTTGACGGTTCAGGCCGCACAGCGGGCGGGGCTCTACAATCTGACCCTACTTGAAGAGCCGCAAGCCTCCTTTTACGCCTGGATCGAAGCGCAGGGCGAAGCGTGGCGCAACGAAATTGCCGTCGGCCAATCCGTCTTGGTCTGTGATATCGGTGGTGGCACCAGCGACTTTAGCTTGATCCAAGTCGTCGAAGAAGCGGGCAATCTTGAGTTGCAGCGCGTCGCAGTGGGGAATCATATCCTGCTCGGCGGCGACAACATGGACTTGACCCTTGCCTACGCCGTGCGCGCCAAGCTGGCGCAACAGAATACCAAGCTCGACAACTGGCAATTTCGTGGCATGGTGCAGAGCTGCCGCAAAGCCAAAGAGATGCTGCTCAGCGACCCCGATGCCAGCGAAGCGCCGATTGTGATCCTGGGCCGTGGCTCCTCGCTGATTGGCAGCACGGTCCGTACGGCGCTCACCCGGCAAGAGATTGAGACGATTCTGGTGCAGGGCTTCTTTCCCCTGGTTGAGGCCAATGAATTTCCCCAACGTCGTGCCCAGGTTGGTATCCGCGAAATGGGGCTTGCCTACGAATCCGATCCCGCTATCTCCCGTCATCTCGCCCACTTTCTTAGCCAACATGTCGGCGGCGATCCGGCGGACGGGGGCGTTGCCTATCCCAGCGCGGTGCTCTTTAATGGCGGCGTGATGAAGGCCGAACCGTTGCGCAATCAAGTATTGCAACTGCTGCAAAATTGGAGCGAAGGCGAAGTCCGTGAACTTGAAGCGGTCGACCTTGACCGCTCGGTTGGTCTTGGCGCGGCCTACTATGGCATGGCGCGCAAAGGTCGTGGCATTCGCATTCGCGCCGGTGCCGCCCGCACCTACTACATTGGCGTCGAGAGTTCGATGCCCGCGGTGCCCGGTATTCCCACGCCGGTCAACGCGCTCTGTGTCGTTCCCTTTGGCATGGAAGAGGGCACTTCGGCTGACATTCGCCAAAAAGAGTTTGGGCTGGTGCTTGGCGAACCGGCGGTCTTCCAGTTGCTCGCCTCCAACACGCGCAAAACTGATGAAGTCGGCGAAACCGTCGAAGATTGGAACGATGAACTCGAAGAAGTGACGCTAATGGAGACCCAATTCTCTGCCCCGCCGGCACGCGATGGCGAAGAGAGCAGCGAAGCGATGGGCGGTGCGATTATTCCCGTTTGGCTGCAGAGCAAGGTCACCGAGATTGGGACGCTGGAGTTGTGGTGTGTGGCGCGCAACAGTGAGCAGCGCTGGAAATTGGAGTTCAATCTGCGGGAGCAGGAAGAGAGGGAGCGTGAGAGCGAGGATCTGCTAGCGCTTTGACGATTAATCAACTTCTATTCTAAGTCTTTTACTTACTCTATGTCATTCTGTAAGAATCTTCAAGATTGGTCTACTTGGAAACGCTTGCAGAGTGACAGATTTGCCCTATCTAGATGGCTGGAAGGTACAAACATTAAAGGGTTTGAGTTACTGTAAGCTCTGTCATATCAGAGACGGGTACGCTATCAATATATAACATATCAGGACAAAAATCTTGTCCATGTTTCCACTGCATGCTGCCTAGAACAGGTTTGACTGAATAGAAATAACGTAGCTCTTTTAATTCCTGGAATATCCCTTTATCTAGATCGGGTTTTACATCGAATACACGCACTTCGTCATTGGTAAAGGTCAAGGTGATTGTATAATTTGAGTTTGGTTGAACTGTTTGTACACGCGGGTTCATGGTATTTCAATCCGAGCCTGAAGTAGTTTCTGCTTGCTTTTTATCATTGTGCCTTCTAACAACTCTCCATCGGGATGGCAAATACTGCTTCTTCTCATTGGCAGCGGATGTGAATATGTGGTGAATGATGGCGTCGATACGATGATGCCATAAAACATAGAAATCACTGCCATGATTAATCCTCTTGTCGGCTCTTTCATCTTTCTAAGACAGTATACGCACCTCCCACAGCAATGTCAACTGCACCCTAATAACTGGGTGCGTACCACATTTGGGGGATTACGCCGGACTATCAATTTTGTCCTTCTGTGTAATCCCCCAAAATGGGACGCACCCCTAATAACTTTGAAATTCGCTATATTTGCCTAGAGAGAATCCTATGAAATATGCTTCTAACGGAAATACACTCTTTATCGTGAAGGGTTGACGGCCACGAGAAACCAGCCTACAATAAACTTGGAAGCAGATCACCGCATGAATTGGAGAATCTCCCTTGACTCTTGATCAACCATCCTTTGCCCCACCCACCCACCTCTATCGCTACATCATCGGCATCGACCTGGGCACGACAAACTCGGCCCTTGCCTTTATCGATCTGGCCGACCAAGCTGCGGCTACTCCTGATAGCGGTCCCGCGATCCACCTCTTCGATGTGCCACAGTTGGTTGCCCCCGGCGACATGGGCGCGCTGCCGGTGTTGCCCTCCTTTCTCTACCTACCCGGCGACTATGATCTGTCTGCCGGCAGCACCAATCTGCCATGGACCACCGAGCATGATTATCTGGTCGGTGAAGGAGCGCACGAACAAGGGACACGGATTCCGGGGCGGCTGGTGGCGTCGGCTAAGTCGTGGCTAGCGCACAGCGCGGTCGACCGCACGGCACCAATTCTGCCCTGGGGCGCGGCGGAGGAAGTGCAGAAAGTTTCACCGGTCGAGGCGAGCCGGCGCTATTTGCAACATCTGCGCGAGGCGTGGAACGCAACGATGGCGGTTGCTGAGGCTGAGCTTCGTCCTGAGCCGGTCGAAGGGCTTGTCCCTTTGGCGTCGACAAGCTCACTCGCAGGGACAGGCGAAATCAACGACGACGCTCGCTTTGAAAACCAGCTGATCGTGCTGACCGTGCCCGCCTCCTTTGACGAGGTGGCGCGCGAGTTAACGCTGACCGCGGCGCGTGAAGCCGGCCTTGGTCGCGTGGTGCTGCTGGAGGAGCCGTTGGCCGCCTTTTATGCCTGGTTGGCCGGCCACGAGGCGGATTGGCAAACGCAGATGGCGGATGGACAGCTGATCCTCGTCTGTGATATTGGCGGTGGCACGACGGATTTTACGGCGATTGGCGTCCGTGAAGGCGAAGGCGGGCTGCGCTTCAATCGCTTGGCCGTCGGTGACCATCTGCTGCTTGGCGGCGATAATATGGATCTGGCCCTTGGTCGCCACGTCGAGATCAAGCTCTTTGGGCAGCCAGGCAAATTGGATGCCGTGCGCTGGCATCAACTGGTGCAACAGTGTCGCAAAGCCAAGGAGCGGCTGCTCGGCGCGCCGGAGACAACCGCCGCCGTGGATATTACCGTCGTTGGCAGCGGACGCAGCCTCATTGCCAACACCCTTAAAAGCAGCCTGACCCAAGCGGAGGTAAACGAAGTCTTGCTTGATGGCTTTCTGCCCCAGATTGCCTTGGCGAGCCCGTTGCAAACAGGGCGTCGTACTGGTCTTTCTGAGCTTGGTCTCCCCTACGTCCAAGATGCGGCGATCACGCGCCACCTGGCCGACTTTTGGCGGCGCTTTCGGGGGCTACTGCAAGAAGAGAGTGGGCGCACGGCCCCCTTCCCCGATTTTATGCTCTTTAACGGCGGCGTGCTCGAAGCGGAGTTGTTGCGCCGACGGCTGTTGGATCTGGTTGGGGGCTGGTTTCAAGAGGAAGCCGGCCGCGCATGGCAACCGAACGAATTGCCCAACCCACGCCCGGATCTGGCCGTGGCCATGGGCGCGGCCTACTACGGTCTGGTGCGCCAAGGGGAAGGCGTACGCGTCGGCAGCGGCAGCCCACGGACCTATTATGTTGCGATCGAGACGGCCACATCAGGTGCTGAAAGCTACGCCGCGGTCTGTCTGCTACCACGTGGCACAGAAGAAGGTGCACAGATCACCCTAACTGAACCGGAATTTGCCGCCTTGACCAATCAGCCGGTCACCTTTCAGCTCTATGCATCGAGCACGCGCTTGGGGGACAAGCTGGGCGAAGTGGTGACACTGGAGCCCGCCGAAGTTACCATCTTGCCGCCGATCCGCACCATTCTGCACTATGGTCGGCGTGGGGTGGCGCAACAGTTGCCGGTGCATCTAGCCATGCGCCTCACCGAAATCGGCACGCTTGAACTCTGGTGCCAGGCCAAACAGAGCGAGCACAGTTGGCAGCTCGCCTTTGATGTGCGCGGTGAGGCGGAAGCAGCGCCGGCGACTGGGGCCCTCGAGACTATTGTCGAAGCAGCCACCCTAACGGCCGCGCAAACGGCCATTCGTCGTACCTTTGGCGAGAGCAAGGATGGCAACTATGCGCCCGAGGGATTACGCAAACGGCTAGAGACGATTCTTGAATTGGAAAAAGAGGCATGGCCCACTGGCCTGATCCGCAAGTTGGCCGATACCTTCCTTGAAGTGGCTGACGGGCGCAAACGGTCATTCCAACATGAAGCGTTCTGGCTCAACTTGTTAGGCTTTTGTCTGCGTCCTGGCTATGGCGATCCGGGGGACGAGTTGCGCATGAAGACGGTGTGGGGCTTCTATCTTGAAGGGATGAACTTCAACCGCCCCCAGGTGCGCACCGAGTGGTGGATCTTCTGGCGGCGCGTCGCCGGTGGGCTCAAAGCCGGCCACCAATTGCAGATCTACGAACAGGTGCGGGCGGCGTTGCAGGAGGGTAGTTCCGGCAAGAAGCGCGGCAAAGGGAGCAGCAGCTATCTAAATATTGCCGAAGCGTTGGAGGTCTGGCTGGCGCTGGCCAACTTTGAACGGCTGCCCGCCAATGTTAAAGTTTCACTGGGGCGGACACTGCTTGCCAATCTACGCAAAACCAAAGAGGAAGCGACCGCCAAAGAGTTGTGGGCCCTTAGCCGCTTTGGTGCCCGCACGGCAATGTATGGCCCGCTCGACCGGCTCGTGCCGGCGACCGAAACAGCAGCGTGGGTAGAAGGGTTGTTGGCGCTCAAGCTGGAAAAACGGGAGAGCGTGGGCCGTGTTCTTGTCCACCTTGCCAACCGCACCGGCGACCGCGGTCGCGATCTGCCGGAGGAGGTGCGTGAACAGGTGGCAGCGTGGTTGACCTCACTCAAAAACGCCGAGCATTTACAGGAATTGCTGGCCGATGCCAACAGCCAACAGAGTGCCGAAGAGCAGGCGTGGATCTTTGGCGAGGCGCTGCCCGCGGGGTTGGTGTTGGCGTGAGCCCTCGGTAGTGCAACCCTCATCCCACCACCGGCAACGTCACCGTAAAGGTACTGCCCTGCCCCAACCCGGCGCTCGTCACGCCTACTTTGCCGCCGTGCGCCTCGACAATCGCTTTGACGATCGCCAAGCCAAGCCCGCTGCCGCCCGACTCGCGACTGCGCGAGGGATCGGTGCGGTAGAAGCGATCAAAGACATGGCGCAATTGATCAGCCTCCATGCCGTCGCCGGTGTCTTGAATGGCCAAGATGACGCCATCACGCGAATTCACGCCTCGGATGATCACATTGCCCTCTGCATCGGTGTGACGCAGCGCATTGGCCAACAAATTGTGCAAGACCTGGCGTAGGCGCGAACGGTCCCCACGTACAAGCGTTAAAGCGTCGACAGTATCTGCGCGCAGATGGATCCCTTTCTCTTCAGCCAACGGCACAAAAACCGCAACGGTCTCTTCAATCAGGTCGGTCAGATCTACCGGCTCTTCATCGAGCGGCAATTGTGCCGCTTCAGCCAACGCCAATTCGCGCAATTCGTTGACCAGCCGGATCAAGTGGCGCGTCTGTGCATAGAGGTTGGCGATCTGTTCATCGTCCAATTCATAGACATGATCGAGCGCCGCGCGCAGGTTGCCCTCTAAGACGGTCAACGGTGTACGCAACTCGTGCGAGACATCGGCCATCAGGCTATTGCGTAACTCCGCCGCGCGTTGCAGATCGGTTGCCATTTTGTTAAAGGCCGCGGTCAATTCGTCAATTTCCCGGCTATGTTTCCCAATCTCGACACGCGTTGAGAGATCGCCGCGGCCAATCGCATGAACAGCATCCGCTAATTTGGTGATTGGCGCAGAGAGAATGCGGCTAGCAGCAACGCCGCCGATGAGGCCAAAAAAGCTGGCCAACGCAAACGAGCGTAACATATTTTCGGGAATGTCACGCCAGGGATCAAACCGGCCACGCGGCGGACGAGCCGGTACTGCTGCGCTCGGCTCACCGGTGGCTGAGCCTGAGACACCGGTGGCTGAGCCTGCCGAAGCCACCGGTGTCTCAGACGCAACGACAATCGCAGTTGGCGTCTGGGGTGGCCCCGGCTCATCAATGACGCCGCTGTTATAGGCCCAGGTAATGGTCAAAAAGGTAATAAGGGGTAGGAGCGCAGCCAGCAAGCCAATGCCGCCGATGATGATGCTCAGACGCACCCAAAGACGATTCATCAAGCCTCCTTGGCCATGCGGTAGCCAACGCCGTAGACGGTCTGGATATAGGTTGGGCTGCTTGCATCCGGCTCGATCTTTTTGCGCAAATTACTAACATGCGTATCGAGGGTGCGGCCCATCCCTTCGTAGGCGTAGCCCATGCTCTTTTCCAGCAGTTCATCACGCGTAAAGGTATGGCCGGTGCTACCCATCAATAGTTGGAGCAGGGTAAACTCGGTGCGCGTCAGATCGACCGCACTGCCATTAACGGTGACGATGCGCTGGTCGGCGTCGAGCACAATGGTGCCATTGCGTAGCTGTTGCGGTGCTCCGGCTGTTTGGCCATATTGAGCGCGGCGCAGCAGGGAACGTACGCGTGCCACAATTTCACGGGCGTTAAAGGGCTTGGTGATATAGTCATCTGCGCCCATCTCCAAGCCGATAATTTTATCGGTATCCTCGACGCGTGCCGTCAGCATAATAATCGGGGTTCGACCAATCGTACTGTCGCCACGAATAATGCGCGTGATCTCCCAACCATCGCGATCGGGCAACATGAGATCGAGCACGAGCAGTTCCGGCCGTTCGCTGCGCAACATGTGCAGCGCGCCTTCGCCGTCATAAGCGGTCAGCACCTCAAAGCCGGCCTGCTCAAGATAGCCGCGCACCACTTTGACGATCGAGCGGTCGTCATCGACCACGAGAATTCTTTGTTTCGCCATGGGTTGGTTCCTCCTGCGTGAACATGCTCCGTAACTTATACTGCTGATGATACCCGTTGAATCTTAAGAGTCTGTCAAGAAATTATCAAAACAACCAGGGGTTTCACAAAGTTTGCCCCACCATTGATGGTGGGGCAAACTTTGTGAACCGTTTGATGCAGTTGTTACGCAATGCGATTAGCTGTTCTGTGTGGTGGCAGCGGCGATTCGTTCGAAGAATTGGGGGGAGGTCATGCCTTGGTCTAGCTGTTTCGCCACCGAGCGCGTCTGCTGGCGCAGTGCTAGCAGATCGATCTCATCGAGACTAGCGCTTAAGGCCAACAATTCGGCGGAGATCACATCGTTGTCGGTAAAGCTGTTGAGGATATCTTGCACGTCGGCGAGATCGTTTAAATCCAACGCTTCTTCTTTGGTCTCTTCGGCCAAGGCGGCCATCTCTGCGGAAGGTTGTTGCCCTTTTGGTGCTGCTGCCTTGGGCTGTGCCGGCGCAGCAGCATCGCCCTGTTTCTCTGCCGCTGGCTGTGGCGCGTTGGGATCGGCTGGGGCCGCCGCTGGGTTCTGAGGCGTACCCGCGGCCGGGGCCGCGGCTGGCTGTTGACCATCAGCGGCTGATGGCGCGGCCCCTTGTTCTGTCGTCCCTTGCGCTGCTGCCCCTTGCGTTGCTGGCCCTTGTGTTGCTGCCTGAGTAGCTGGTGTGGCGGCTTGGGCGGCAGGGTCTGTCGTTTGTGCCCCTGCTGATTGGGGTGAACCAGCGGATGGTTCACCGGTTTGCCCATTGGCCTGGCCATTGGTTGCAGCGGCGGTCCCCTCGCTTGCTGCCGATCGCTGTGCCGCCTCTTCCTGATCAACGGTCGCTTGCATCTCTTCCAACCAAGCGGCTTGGGCCGCAACCCACGCCTCGGCATCATCCGGCTCTGGTGAGCGTCGTTGAAATTGTCGCCATTGCGCGGCGATCCCCGTTTTGGCGACAAAGCGCAGGTAGGCCCACCAACGCAAAGGGGCGACTGCCAGTGCTGCCGCCAGAATCAACAGCACCCCGGCTAAGGTAAACGTTAGGCTAATACTCTTTTGGTGCAGCAACGACAGCAGCAGCGGATCCCAGGTGGTAATGCTGGGATCAGAACCGGCAAGAAGGCTATCGGGTTGGTTGATCGCCCAACCCCACCAGCCGATCAGGCTACCGGCCAAGAGCATCAGCGCAATGGCCGGCAGATCCGTTCGGTGGATCGGTAGCGCGATCACCAGCCCGCGTGATTGGCGCTGTGGCACTTTTTGCTGCACTGGCTCCACCATCTCTGCCTCAAACTCTGTTGCGGCCATTGTGGGTGCACTCAGTTCAGCCATTAGATTACCCCTTTCACCAGCGGCGGGATCACGATAAAGCTGATCCCCACTAGGAATAGCAGAATCGATAGAAAAAAGATCCCCTTGTACTTGTGCCCGCCATCGGTTGCAATAATCGCATAGGCATTGATGACCGAAAGCATAATGACCATGACGATCGCGATGAGCTGGAAAAAGCCGACATTGGGGGTGTTAAAGGTGGGGACGACGGTAGATGCTGATTCAAGAGCCTGCTGGTCAAGCGCACTGGCGGCGGTTTCAATCATCGCCGTGAAGTTGCGAATGATCTCTAGAATAATGATCATGAGGGCCGAAACGGTGCCATGCATGGCGACGGTGAGCCAGGAAAAGGTCGAGGCGACCACCTTGCGTTTGGCGCGCAACATGATCGTCTTGGTGCCAAATTCGGCAGCGAGAAAGGCAACGGTGTCAGCATCGGCCCCGAGTCGAACGGCATCGTTGAAGATGTTCACCGTCTCGCCAATCAATTTGCTGCCGGTCTGGAGCGCAAACTTGCGCCAGCAAAGTTCTGGTTCGACCGCGGCCAGTAAGCGGCTACGCAGCCGGATCAGATCCGTTTCCAATGTAGGAAAGGAGCTGAGATCGAGGCGGGTCAACGCTTCTGTAATCGTCGTCCCGGTGGCAACGGCCATGCTGCCCAGCGAGCGCAGGAAGGGACCAAACTCGCGATCCTTCTTATCAATTTCGCGGCCGGCCCACATGCTAATCGCGCCCATCGGCATCAAAATTATTGCTGCGACAATGAGGGTGGCACCCAGGCTCATGCCGGCGACCATGAGAAGGGGACAGACGATAAAGACGGCGGCGAGGGTGTAGATTGCCAATTGGCCGGCCAGCCGCTGCGGCCAGGTGCCCTCGGGCGAGAAGAGATCGATCTCCTCTTTCGGTGCCGCGCGCGACAAGATCCACGCGGTTACTGCGGCAATTGCCAATGAGGTGACAACGAGACCGGTAATGATCACATCGCCCAGATCGTAGATCAGCGAGGAGGTCATGTTGATGACGATCATCAGCGTGGCGGAGACGGTCACGGCGGCGTAGGCATCGGTCCACTTGGTCAGCGATTCGAGATCGCGCTCATATTCCTTCTCATAGGCCTCGCCCTGGACGCCGGCCTCTTCGGTCAAGAAATCGGCCTCGGGTTGGCCGGCGGTGAGTGCATTGCCCAGCCGCAGCAGGAGGCTGATCATCGTGTCCGACTTGACGGCCAGGCCGACTTTGGTACAGGCCGCGGCATAGTCATAGCCGAGCTTTTGGGCCAGCAGGTGAACTCGCTTGAAGTAATCGGCAGGGATCCGTGGTAGATTGGCGCCCAATTCAAAGACGCGGCTACGGGCAATGCCAGCTCCGGCCACCGCCGACATGTAGCTCAACTGGTAGAAGAGATCCGAGCTTGTAACTTCCTTAAAGGAGTCCTTGCTTATAAGCTTCCGAAATAATTGCAAATAGCTTGTCAAAGCTCTTCGCCCCTTCCTTTTTGCCAATCTTCTCTAAAATAACGGCACGCTTGCGCAGCTCGGAATAGATGGAGCGCCGCTGATTTTCTGGAATGCCCCGTTTCCAGCCGACCTTCTGCTCCAACACAAAGCTGTTCATATCGCCCGGAAATTCAAAGGTGTCATCATCGGCTTTCCAGCGAAACGCGGTGATAAAGGAGAAGGTGTTGGAGGCCGAATCGTAGTCGACAATTTCATTGACACTGACAACGCGGCGCACAGTGCTGCCATCGGGCCCGCGCACGGCGGACTGAATGACCACCAGATCCAAGTTGTCGATGTTTACTTTGGGGACATTGATCGGGTCGCCCGTCAAACGTTGGATCACCTTCTGCACCGACGAGGCGTGGAAGGTTGCCATGACACCGTGGCCAGTCTGCATGGCCTGAAAGGCAATGTTGCCTTCGACACCACGAATCTCACCGATCATGATGCGGTCCGGCCGTTGCCGCAGGGCTGCCTTGAGCAGGTCAAACATATCCACCCCGCCATTTTTGCTATCCTTGGTCTGTTGGCGCACCACCTCACGGATCCAGTTGCCGTGGGGCACCTGCAATTCGGGGGTGTCTTCAATCGTCACAATCTTAGCGTTTGGTTTGATAAAGGTGGTGAGCGCGTTGAGCAAAGTCGTCTTGCCGGAGGCCGTCGCCCCGACAACAAAGACGTTGAGATCCGATTCAATCGCCAGCCAGAGATAGGCGGCGATCATATAATCCATGCTGCCAAACTCAATTAAATTTAGAACGCTGATCACATCGTCGCTAAATTTACGGATGGTAAAGTTGCTGCCCCGCTTGGTGATATCGCGGCCATAGACAATATTGATACGGGAGCCGTCGGGCAGTGCAGCGTCGACAATCGGGTTGCGCAGGGTGACGGGCCGTTTGATCCGTTCACCCATCTGCACGACAAAGTCATCGAGGTCGTCGTGCGAGGGAAAGTAGATCGAGGATTTCAAGCTCTTAAAGATCTTGTGCTCAATAAAGATATTGCCGAGGCCGCTGCAACTGATATCTTCGATGTACGGGTCTTGGAGCAGCGGCTGTAGCACGCCCAACCCGAGCTTGTCGCGCACGGTGCGGTATTTCAAGGCGTTGAGTTCGCGCGGGGTGGTATGGATCCGCGAGCCGCCCTTTTGCCGATGGCCCCACTTGCTCTTGTCGTTGTGGGTTGTCCCGCCGACGAGCGCCGTATCCACCACACAGATCTGATCGATTGAGCTAAGCAGAATTGCTTCGCGATCTACCTCTGCCGCCTGCCCGATGCTTTCGGCCATCTCCAGCAGCTGATCTTCGACTTGCTGGACCAGACCATTGAGATGGACGGTTAAGAGCGGCTCGACCGGAATATAGATGTCGCGTGCATCACGTGGATTGGGATAGATGTGAATAAAGAGATTTGCGGCATTGGTCGGGTAGATCAGGTTGCGCTGTTTGAGTTTTGCCATGGCGCGCGAGAGTTTTGGGACATAGGTTGGGATGCCAATTTCGTCGATCGGCAGGGCACGCAAGTATTCAAGGAGAAAGGGATTGGCACGCGCCACATCTTGCAACGGTTGTGGTAGATCTTCCAAGGTCAGGGTACTGCCACTGCCCTGAGGATCGGCAAAATTACTTTCTGGAAAGGGTAGGTCAGATTGTTCCATGAGGCTGGCTTTCTGGTCTTTGGCTGAAGTATTACCCCTGTGCCTTATTAATGGGGATGATACGCATCCCCAGGCCAGGCTCAATTTCAAAGCTAACGATGTTGCCTGTGTTCTTGCTGGCGCCACGCACTTTGGCTACTTCCATAGTTTTGACCAGTTTATTCCCGACTTGTTCGGTGCGCATCCGTAGATGGGCATCGCAGAGGGAGGTGATACGTACAAGAAAATCCTGGCTGATGGCGTGGGAGTGAATGATCATGAGAATGGTCATTCCTTCGGAGCAGAGCCGTTTGCAACGTTCGAAGAAGGTGAGTACGGTCTCTTGTTGACTGTTGGTGATACAGGGGGTCAAGGCATCGATAAAGATCATCTTGCGCCCCGCTTGCCCTTCGGTCCTGATCGCTTTGAGCAGCGGCACCAAGACATCATCTTGGGCGCGCGCAAATTCCATGGGATAGAGGCGCAACTTGCACAGGAGCAGATATTGGAGGATATCGATGTTGAGGCTCTGCATCTGTTTCACCAGACTTTTTACGGTATTTTCCGTCGTAAAAAAGGAGAGATGGAAGCCGTCAGACAACGAGCCCCAGGTCATCTGTTGCGAGAGCACCGATTTGCCCGAGTGCGAGTCGCCTTCGATTAGGGTAAGTGAGCCAAGCGGAATGCCGCCGCCCATCTTGTCATCGATCTCGCGGTTACCGGTAGAGACGACGGTTTTGATTGGTTGTTCGTCCATATCTATGCTCCTACCAAGTGCTATTTACTAGCGCTACTTACTTATTGTTTTGTGAAAGCAATCATATCTACCAAGGTAAGCGTTCCAGGAACATTACAGCGGATTTTGGAAGCAAGGAATAGGCAATTCGGTTAACGAAACTTTTTACAACTTACAAACTTATCAGTTTAAAGTGCCAGTTGCCCTTAAAATTCTGGATGCGCCGTGGCAAATCCGCTGTTTCCTTCATCTGTTGTAGTGTTGGTTACCGCTCTTATCCTTACTTTGATACTCATGCTACCCTAAATTCAGCCGTCCCTACGGGACAAAACCGAACTCGGTCGGGAACAAGTGAACTTATCAAAATTTATTTCACAGAACACTATAGTTATGGATGGGCCATCTGAGCATAGATCAAGGCTGGGCCATTGAAGAGCACAAGCCAGGCCCCAAATACGAGATAAGGCGCATAGGCGATCCGGAAATTGCGTTGAAAGCGCCGGCTGACCCATAGGCCAATAGCCACCATACCGCCACAGAGGATGGCAACGTAGAGCGCAATCAGCACATTCGGTAACCCGACCGTGACGCCGATCAGACCGCTGAGCTTTACATCCCCCATACCCATTGCCCCAGGCACCACGAGCGCAATCACGAGCAAAATACCACCACCCACCAAGCCACCAAGCAGGAGTAAGGGGGCCGATGTGTTGCCCACCAACAGATTGGCGACAAAGAAGAGTGGCAATGCTGGGCCGATCATGCGGTTGAGCACAAGATGATGCTCCAGATCAATCAGCGCAATGGCGAGAAAAAAACACGCTTCCAGGGCAATGAGTACGCCGTGCGGCTGCCACCCAACTTCCCGATAGGCTAACCAGACCAGCCCAACCGCGGCCAACGAGATAGCCCCATTGCGCCGGTTTACCCGATAGTGCGCATCCTTCCTTGGCCGACGGTGGGGCGACGGTGATGCCGGGGGGATTGTGTCAACCATCCAATTGACCAATCCCCCGGCGACGAGTCCAAACAAGAGTAAAATTGCTGTCGACATTGCCGGCCCTTACTCGGCAAAGAAGAAGAGGGATTCAACGCGACTGACCAACTCTGCCGGCGCAAAAGGCTTGGTGAGATAGTCGTCGGCCCCGGTCTCAAAGCCTTGGCGTTGATCGGAGGGGCGTACCATGGCCGTTACCATGATGACGGGGAGAGTGGCCGTCTTGGCATTCCCGCGCAGATAGCGGCAGATCTGGTAGCCATCCATCCCTGGCAGCGAAACATCCAAAACAACCAGCTGCGGTTCAAACTCCTCGATCCGGCGTAGCGCCTCGGCACCATTATTGATTGTGCTGACCTCATAGCCGTTGCGGCTCAGAATTTGACTGATCAGGGTTGCAATATATTGTTCATCTTCAACAACTAAGATCCTTTTTTTCATAAATAGCTAATTTCTGTCTGGTAAGCTTATTTTTTGCCACAAAGTTCACAGAGAGCACAGAGAAAAGCAGTTCTTCCCCTGTGCTCTCTGCAAAATCTGTGGTTTGGCGTAAAGGGGAAGGTCGCTAATTACGCACAAAGAGCACGGATTGATGGTTACCACTGGCTACGGCCAGTGTTGCCAGATTCGTTGTGTTGGGCCCAACCGGCGGTACAACTCGTGCCTCGATCACGATCTCTTCACCGGGGTTTAAGATCATGGGTTCGTAAACTTCGGGGCTGCCTTCTGCAGCCGAGAGATAGAGGCCAGCCACCACCCACTGATTGGTGCCGGGTGTTGTCCCACTCACATAGGGCAGCCACTGCACAGCGTAGATCCCCGCGGCACTGTAATGTTGCACAATGAGATCCCACTGATCGAAATCGGCAATCTTGCTGCTTCCCACATTGCGAAAGGTCAATTCGATCGTCGCGCCTGCGCTGGTGATATTGCTCTGGACAAGCGTCAATGCTGTGCTCTCGCGGACTTCGGTTCGATCTTCCATCACCGTGCGCGCCTGCCACAATTGATCCTGCGTCGTAAAATAGGTGTCAGTCAGGGTAAAGACACCAAAGAGCAATGCTGTCATGATGATCAGGGTCGCAAGAGCCGATTCCATAAGATCTGTTCACTTCGTTCTGGTTTTAAAATAGCATGCTATAAACTGAAGATATACTCATCTGAGACGCCATTTGCCAGCACAACCTTGAGAAGATAGCGCCCCGAGCTTAGCGTTGCGGCAAAGCGGATCGTAATTTGGAGTGTTGCACTCGGGTTCCAACTGCTATCATTTTCGACCGTCCACTCCCAATAAGGAAAGCTCCCGGCGGCTTCGTCTTTAGAAGGGATGCGTACATAGTTCCCTTCTGGCCCAAAAAAGAGGTCGAGGCTATCCACCGCAGGGATGCGCACGGCCCCAATATTCTTAACCCAGGCAAAGATATCAAAATTGCCATTGCCATTCGTATCTTGCCAGAGCGCGTCCTGATCGAGCTCGCCGGTGGCGTGAATCACCGTAATCTTGCTCTTGATACGCTCATTCAATCGGCCGCGCATCGTCACCATGGCATCGCGGCTACTCGTAACAGCTGGCAAAATCGCATTAAAGACCAGCACCGCACTGATCACGCTGATGATGATCATAAACGTGGTTGTAATTGTTTTTTCCATAGATGCAGTCTCTGATCATTCGCCTGGATATCGGTCAACTGGGTATCGGTCGGCTATTTGGGTCGTAAGCTTTGCTACTTGATCAAAGACTTTATTGAGCTTGCGTGAAACTTGCATGAGCGCGGTGGTGTCAACGATGGTTGGCTCACCCTCTTCGGTGCTCAATTCAATAAACTGATGTAATGCTGCTTGAATTGCGTCGCTCGAAGCATCGGCATAGGCTTCGACAACCGCGGTCGTCTGTGCTTTGCCCACCTGGGCGATGGCATAGTCAACCCACTTAGCCAAATGCGCCAACGCAACGGGGCCAAGCTGCGTACCAGCTTCATCTGCTGCCATCGCCGGCGGCAGTGCATCCTGAGCAAATTCTCTGAGGGAGACCTCCTTCATTTGCATATTCGTGATGCCATTGGATCTTGAGGGTAGTTGCGCTGGCGCTGCTTCTGAGAATCCACTTTTTTGGTTCATGGTGCGCGCAGTTGCTGCGAGGACAACATCTTGCGGGGGCGTCAAATCTTCCGCGCGTAGATCGGGATAGTAGTGAATCAATACTTGACTTTGAATTTCCAGCAACGTCCCTTCGATTTCATTCTTGAGAATCTTTAACTCATGCTCAAGGACTTCGACACGGTTCTCGAGGTTCATAAAATCGGTGGCTTTTCTACTAACGTATTTTCGGCACGGTACGAAAATTTTACTGAAATAACCGGCCCATTAGGGACTTAAGAAAATAGTCCGGTAAACGTAGGCTGAGCTTGTCGAAGCCGGAGCGGCCCGGGCTTCGGCTTCACGCCCAGCGGGCACCCGCCCAGCCTACGCTTTTATACCTGTTTAATTTCTTAACTCGCTATCGGGACGAATCACTACTGGGTGCCCTGCGGCCAAGGATGAGATGGATAATCCGCTAGAACTTTACAGGCACCCATTACTGGACCTACTGCAGGTCATAGACCGCTTCGATGTAGGCGGGGGTGGTGCGCTGAATGTTGAGCACAGCACCGGCCTGTGGCTTCACTTCGATAACGAAGTCGGTATTGGTCCCCAATGTAACGGTAGGGGTCAGTGGCACGGTAATCTCGGCGAGTTCGCCACCTTCCAGCAGATCATCGGTATCCGATTGGACCAACCACTCCAGAGTCCAATCTAAACTGTTGGTAATTGTTGTTGCATCGCGGTAGCCGATAATTACCACCCGGTCGGTTTCACTCAGATTGATTGGCTCCCCACCGACGGCATTGGCAACCGTAAAGCGGATCGAATCGACCGTTCCCGATGTACCCGTATTTGACGCGAGGCCAATAACACTCCCCTTAAGCTCCATGGAGCTCTGCACTTCCGAGAGGCCGGCAAAGACGGCCTCTTTCCCACGTTCCGTAGAGAAAGTTCCAGCGGAGAGGATGGTAAAGGCGAAGACTGAGGCGACGACCACGAAGGCGATCAAGATGATCGCCGTTTCCAGCGCCGTAATGCCGGCTTCTTCGCGAAGGAGCCGCTTACTAATTTGACGTACATTCATTTGCATGTTTTTTCCCTTTTGTTCAAAATAACGCGCGATTGGTTGAGCTACAAACGTTTTCATCTTTCACCCCATAGTTAATAGTTAGCAAAGGGTAAACCAAAACTTATCTGATGATAATGTAGATTACGAATTGTTTAAGATAAGTTCACAAATGATGACGAAAGTTACCAGCAGTCGATATGCGATTTTTAGTGTAATTGATTACGTCATTGCACGTATCGTGTGGGATTAAACAAATGTTGCTACGGTATTTGTCTGAGGAGATCCTAGCAATAGGGCGGGGAAATGACACGTTTGTTTAGAATGGGTGATGAATTGTTGCCATGCAACGTGTAGCGTTTGTGATAGTTGATCTTGTTGAGGTGTTTACGTGAGGTGTCGCAGAAGAAATAGTCGCAACTGCTAGCGTCCAACAGCAACCGGGCTTACGAATGGGTTCTATTATCCTGGGTCTACCCAGTAACTGATCAAGGTGCCATTATTATCGTAGAGCGCGCCGTCATCTTTTTCTTCGTTATTCCAGATGTAATCATCAGTGCCCGTGTATGTAAAGATGGCAGTTGCATTCACAGGAATTATCCCTCCAATGCCAATATGTTCTTGATCCGCAGTGATACTACACATGTGCCAGTTGGTTACTTCTACAGGTTCGGCGCTGACATTTTTCAATGTTACAGTCTCTGGTGTAGCAGATTTATCCACACCGACGATGACAATAGGTGCATTCGGGGCTAGACCTGCATTTGGGTCTTCTGTACATTTTGCATATACAGTTGTTGGTACGGGTATAATTGAAGTCGCTGTCGGCACGGTGGTGCTCACAGCCTGCGGCAAGCAGTTTGTCAGCGCCACATCATCAATATACATCCACGTCCGTCCGTTTGCGCCGTCATTGAAAACATTGAAATAGACCAAAATAGTTCTGCCGCGGTAAACGGTTGCATTCAATTCAATAACGACTTCTTGCCATCCGCTCTCATTGTTACGCTCACGATGGAGCACTTCCAAAGGCTCACCGGTTGTCGTTAATAGCAATACTTCTTGCCGATCCGCTGCTGCCCCTGGCGTGAGGGAGGTAGCCTCTTCTGTTCCCCTCCACTGCCACCACCTGAGTGTCAGCGCATCGGCATCGCCTGGAATGGTTATTTGTTGACTGATGGAGGAGTAACTCTGCAGATTGCTTAGCGCTGGAATGCCCAACTGAATGGATCGGGTGCCACTATGTTGTCGATCCATCGTATAGACTGCTGGTCTATCTGTTTTGCCCGACGCCCAACCAATATCACCTTCAAAATCACCATTCGTCAGCAAATTGCTACAACCACTGATGCCCGTTGCGGTCGGTATCAACGTCGGGCCTGTCGTCGCGGTTGCTATCACTCCGGTCGGGGTCAGCGTCGGCGCTGTCGTCGCGGTCGCTACCACCCCGGTCGGTGTCAACGTCGGTGCTGTTGTCGCGGTCGCCACGGGCACGGTCGGCAATGGCGTCGCCGTCGCAACCACTGTGGGGGCCGGCGGCGCGACACAATCGAGCAGCGTCACTTCGTCGATGTAAAGCCAGGTGGCGAGCGTGTTGCTGTCGTTGAAGACATTGAAATAGAGGTAGACGGTGCGCCCACGATAGGCACTAAGATCGGCGGTTATTTCTTGCCAGCCGCCGGTCATCTGGCGAGTCCGTTGCACCACGGCCAGCACCTGCTCGTTAGGGGTGAGCAGTAGCACTTCCTGACGGTCGTGCGTGGTCTCCGGCGCAGTCGTGATGCTCTCTTGTGTCCCCGCCCACTGCCACCAACGGAGGAGCACATAGTTGGCGCTGGCCGGAATGGTCACCTGCTGCCGGACGGAGGAGTAACTGCTGCGATTGGTCGGCGCAGAGCCAGGGAGTACCCCCAACTGCATGGCGCGAAAACCAGCTTGGGCTTGTGTGGCGATATATTGCGGCGGTGCCACGCTCTGCCCCAAAAGCCAGCCGCTATTGGTTTCAAAGCCGCCGTTGAGCAGTAGATCACTACAGCCGGCGACACCAGTCGGCGTGTTGGTGACGCCGGGGGGTGTCGTCGCTGTGGCACCCGGCACTGGGGTGGCGGTGGCCCCTGGTACTGGCGTCGCAGTTGCCCCCGGTACTGGGGTGGCGGTGGCCCCTGGTACTGGGGTGACGCTGGCTGGGGGCGTTGACGTGGGTAGCGTTGTAAAGAGGGGCGTGGCGGTAGGAATCGTTGGCACGCCACAGGCACGTACCGTGACTTCATCGAGATAAAGCCAGGTTGGCAACGCATTGCCATCGTTAAAGACATTAAAATAGAGATAGAGGCTCTGCCCGCGATAGTTGCTCAGGTCGGCGGCGTACTGCTGCCAACCGGCCTCCGTCTGCCGGCTCTGCTGCACAACGGCCACAGCGCGCTCATCGGTGCCAAGCAGCAGCAGCTCTTGGCGATCGCTGCGTGTGTCGGGGGTCAGGGATGGGGTCTCTTGGGTGCCGGCCCACTGCCACCAGTAGAGAATGGCGCTGTTGGCCGTGGCAGGGATCGTGATCAGTTGGCGTACTGAAGAGTAACTGCTGCGATTCGTCGATGCTGTCCCGGGCAGCGTGCCCAATTGCATGGCACGTAAACCAGCCTGGCGTTGACTGCTGATATATTGGGGTGGACTGATGCTAGGACTAAAGAGCCAAGCGGCGCTCTGTTCAAAGTCACCATTGACCAGGAGATTGGTACAGTCCCCCTGGACCGTGGGTAAAGCTGCCGGCAGCAATGGAACCGTTGGCAGGAAAGAGGGGAGATCCGGCGCGGCTGGTGTGGTAGTCGGGATGGGCGTGGCCGTTGTACTTGTACTGGTGTCGCTGATCACCGCCGAAGGAATCGGCGTGGGAGGCAAGGATTCGCTGCTGTTCGCTGCCGCATAGAGACTGGTATAGAGCGCAAGATCCATGCGGGCAATGTGCCGATCTTTTTCTGGGCTGATCGCCACATTGGTAAGCGCAAAGGCGGCCTGGCTCGTCTCCTCAATCCGGGCGAGAAAGTTCATCAAGCGGGGTAGCGTGCCGGCCACCTGCAAATTAAAGCGGAGAATATTGGAAACGGTGGTAGGTGCCGGATTGGCAGGCGGCTGTGCCTTCAGCTCAATAATGGTGACACCGCTGATCCGTGCATATTGATAGAGCTGATTGAGCGCCACCGTGGCATCCGTCTCGCTGAGAAAGTGAGAAGACGCATCAGCCACGCGCGTTTCGGCACTGTTAATCTGTTCAACTACGCGGGTGGGGGCATTCGCCTGGACACTCTGTTCGAGCACAACGGCTTGTTCGGCAGCGGTTAATGTCGTGATCAATTCGCCACGGGTCCGTGCGTTGGGCAACAGCCCAAAGATCACCAGCGCGAAGATCCCTACCATCAAAAGGACAATGACCACCAGCGCAAGCGGGCCATAGAGGCGTTCCTTGGCTGGGAGATAGGATCTCCAATTCTGCAAGGCTTCCACAGCTTATTGTTCCAATTCAACAATGATGACAAAATCGGCGAGCGTCGTTCCTGCGGACAAAAAGGGAGGCTGACCGACCGGCGTGGGCGGCAGCAAGGTGAGTGGGAGCGGGGTCAGCGCTACCGTGGGTGGAGGAGTGGCCGTGGGGGCCGCGACAATCCGCAGTGACTGGAGCACAACCGACGCAAAGCGGTCGCTCTCTTCGATGGCCTGGGTGTAGCCAACCACCACCTCCTCATTGGCGGCTAACCCAGTCAAGGTAATGTGGTTATCGACCTGGGTCAGCGAAGTCAACAGCAGGCGATTGGGGTCATAGCGTTCAAACGGTGCCATGATGAGGGGCCAGTTGATCCCGATGGGGGGAGCAGCGGCTTGGATCTGGTCGGCCAAGGCGCGTGTTGTTGTCAGCGTGCCCATCAGCGCCTGCACCGCCGGCAGCGGGGTCTGGAGTTGCAAGCGCTCTTCCTGTAGTGCCGACAAGGTGGCTTCGCCGCGCGCCAAATCACTTTGCACACTGCGGCGGATCAAGAAAAACGCGAGCAGCAACAGTGCCAGCGCCAAAATGACGACCCCCAGCACAACCCATTGGCGCAGAGCGCGCAGCGGTTGCAATGTTTCTGTTGATGAATTCAATGGATCTGGCCCGACGCTCGATTGCGACATAGTGACTAGGATCAATGATTAAGTCAAAGAAGCTATACCCAAAATTCGGTTGTAGCCCAGCAGGAACAGAGAATTTTCGGATGAATTAGGACTTACGCAGTTCTCTGGTTTCGATACGCAAAAACTCTGCTACTCAACCGACGAACTGCGTAAGTCCTATAAAGATTAAAGTGTACAGGCAGCCTGTGCTTCCAGCCGTTCTTGGTCGGCGAGAAAGAGCCAGGCTTCGACTTCCACTTGGTTGCCACGATATTGGTTGACTTGAAGAATGTCCGCACAACGAAACCAGCCAACTGCGGTGGAGACCGATTTGCCCCAGCCGGCAAATTCGTTGACAACATGGGCATGGTCATTGGCCTGCACCTGTTGCAGGATCGCGGTGGCGGCGGCGCCGGTGACAATCGGCACCGCATAGACGGCCCGACCATTAATGATCACGGGCTGTTGGCTGCCGCTCTGTGCGCTCAAGGTGGTTTGCGTCGATGTGATTGGCTCCGTTTGGGGTAGCGCTTTGCTCTGTACGGCAGCACTTTGCAACAGTGCTACCACGATTAAAAGACCGACGAGCATCATCGTCAGCCCAATGAACCCACGTCTCGTGAACAGATTACGCTCTGCAAGGTATAGATCGTGTGGTCCGTTATTGCCAAGCCGTGCGCGGCGACGGGGTGCGGGCGCTGATCCCATGTGAATACCTTTCCCATCCGTTGCTTTCGCAACAAATTCTTAGATGTTTCGCACTTACGCTCCGGCTTAGCCAAGCTCAGCCGCCGGTAATTGCGTCTCCTATAGGCCCTCAGAAAAAGATCCAGGATGGACTCCATTTTTCGTAGGGCCACGGTATACCGTGGCCCTACGAAAAATGATCTGAACGTCTCCTAGTTGTCTGGCTGCTTAATTTTTAGAAATCCCTGACTGTTCATACTCTTGTGATGATTTCTAAAAATTAAATGTTCGCAGCACTAGTTGTCTGGCCGTTTCATTTTCAGAAATCCCTGTCTGTTTGTACTCGTGTGGTGATTTCTAAAAATTAACTATTCGCTGCACCAGGCTATTTAAGGTTTGGTAAGTCACCTCTGATTGTATCATGACTCATTTTTAACAACAAGAGATACGCGCAGCTGGTGTAGGGCAATTGATGGATGGTGCTACGGTAAAGGATTGGCTTCTATTGCACTGCGAACGAGTGGTAAATAGATCTGCCACTCATTTGCCGTGGGCGTTGTCTCGGTTGCAAAGAGCGCAAAGTCTGTTAAGTGGCTAAGTGCAATCACCAACTGGTTAAGCGCCGGGTGGCGTTCGGTTATGACAACGCCATCGGTCTGCCAGGTGGTGGTGGCTGGATCAAAGAAATAGAAGAGCAGCGTGGCCTCATCCAGCCCGGCCACGTCGGCGTCAGTATAGGTGAGGGTTAAGGTAATCGGCTGTTGAAAGCGCAGGCCCTCGGTTTGATTGCCCAATTGATAGGCATCAATGGCAAAGGTCTGGCCGGCAAAGCGCAGGGTTGTTGGTAGATTGGTTGGTGCTACCAAGAGGATTACCTGCAAAGTCGTTGGCTGATCGACGGCTCCTGCCGGTAAGTCGAGCAGGACTTGGCCACCACCGGGAGCTGTAAAGTGCATGGTAGCGGGCTGATCGGGCACAACGACAACTGTGGCAACTGGCGTGGCGCTGGTTACGGTCGGCACGGGGGTTTCGGGGCTGGTTGGAATCAGCGTTGGAATCAAGGTGGCGGTAGGTAGATTGGTTGGCGTGGCGAACGCAGTTGGTGTTCCAGTTCCAGTTGCGGTTGCTGATAGCGTCACTGTTGCAACCAGCGTGGGTGTAGATGCGGTCGTCACCGTTACGGTTGGTTTGCTCGTTGCGGTTGGCGGCAACATTGGGGTTGCGGTGGGTAGCGGTGTCGCTGTGAAAGGCGGCGCGGGCGTTGTGCTGGGGGTCGGAGTCATCGTCGGAGTCATCGTCGGAGTCATCGTCGCCGTCATGGTCGCCGTAAGCGTATCGATGGCTATTTGGATATCCGTCGCCGTCGCTGTGGCGGCAATCGTCGCTGTGGCAGGCATGATTAGCACCACTGTGCTGGTTGGCGTCTCAGTGGTGGTTGGTGTCTCAGTGTTGGTTGGTGACGCTGTGCTGGTTGGTGTCTTAGTGTTGGTTGGTGTCGTTGTGCTGGCCGGTGTCGCTGTGCTGGCCGGTGTCGCTGTGCTGATCGGTGTCGCTGTGCTGGCCGGTGTCGTTGTGCTGGCCGGTGTCGCTGTGTCGGTTGGTGTCGCTGTGCTGGTCGGTGTCGCTGTGCTGGTTGGGACAGCGGTGCTCGTATCGGTTCCCGTTGCAGTGATGGATGGGGTGGCGGTCGGAGTAGGGGTGCTAGGATTGGTGGCTGTGGGACGCGGAGAAGGAGTGGCAGTTGTGGTCGCCGCGGGCTGGGGAGTGGCCGTCTGTGTTGCAGTGGCGGTTGCGGTAACCGTTGGAAGTGGGGTACTTGTCATGGGTACCGTTGCCGTGGCAGTGGCAGTGGCAGTGGCGCTGGTGGTCGATGTTGGTAAGTTAGTGCTGGTGGCTGTCGCTGTTGTCGCTGTAGCCGTAACCGTAACCGTGAAGGTGGCGGTAGCAGTCGGCGTGTACGTCGCTGTATGGGATGCTGTTGCCGTGGGCGTAGGCGTGTGGAGCGGCGTGAATGTGGCGATCGGTGTCGCGGTCGCTGTTGGAGCCGCGGTCGCGGTCGGCACGAGCGTGTTCGTGTTCGTTGGCGTGGGTAGAGGTGTAGAGGTGCTGGTTGGCACAGATGTTAGCGTTGCTGTATCACTTGGTATGGGCGTGGTCGTGGTTGTGGGTGTCGGTGTCAGCGTTGGTGTCAGCGTCGGTGTCAGCGTCGGTGTCGGCGTGGCCGTGGGCGTACTAGCAGGGGTGTTTGATGGCGTGGCTGTAAGGGTAAAAGATGGCGTGGGCGTGGCTGTGGGCGTGCTAGTACTAGGAGGGGTGTTCGTCGGCGTGGCTGTGGGGGTGGCGGTTGGCGTGGGGCTTGTGAGCGATAGAATCGCATCATAGATGTTGATGCGCGGAAAATCTTGTAGACCACTGCCGACGAAGGTGCTACTGCCGTAGTAGCGATAATCGTCGTCGATCAAGGTACCGGTCTGCTTCAGCGCAGTTAAAATCTCAGCAACGGAAGCGGTCGGCGCTGCCTCGCGCAGCAGGGCCCATGCGCCGGCGACATGGGGCGATGCCATTGAGGTACCACTCTTTTCCCCCGTGCTGTTGCCTGGCACTGCGGATTCGATCCAGAGCCCCGGTGCCAATAGATCGAGAAAGGAGGCTGTGTTGGAAAAGTAAACAATCTGATCGGTGCTATCATAGGTGGCACCGACGCTGACCGCGCTAGAGATACAGGCAGGAGAGGCAAGGCCATCCGTGTAACTGTCGTTACCGGCGGCAATGATAGTGGCAATACCAGCAGAACGTAGATTGTCGATCGCGCTCTTCTCTGCCGCGTTCTCTGCGTCACAAGGCGTTGTATATTTTGTGCTGCCACCCAGGCTCATATTAATGGCTGCAATCGCGTAATCACCCGTATTGTGGAGATCCAACACATATTCTAGTGCATAGATAAGATCGCTTGTATAGAAACCGATGTTATTGTCGTCGGTAAAAATGGAACTGGCCTGGATCGCAATGATGTTGGCACTGGGTGCTACGCCGATATTTTCGCTGCCATCATTGCCGGCGGCAATGCCGGCGACGTGGGTACCGTGCGCACAGGCTGCGGCGGCACGACTCAAGCCCAAGGCGGTTGCCGCCGCGGTGCAATCGACGCCGGAGCCGCTCGCGGTTGACGATTCGCCGCCATCGGGACAGGCGGTGACCGCAGAATGGGGAGCATAGGTGCTCGAAAAACAGGCTTCAGCCACCACGCGACTGCCGTTGCCAAAAGCATTGTGGCTCTTTTCTACACCACTGTCGATGATCACAATGGTTTGCCCGCCGCCGGTGTAGCCCGCCTGCCAGGCCTGTGGCCCTTGGATTGCGGGGACACTATCGGCTAAGGTCGGATAGTCGATTCGATCTTCTTCAATGGCGACCACACTATCCAGTGTCGCCAAGGCATCTAACCCGGCTGCATCGACTTCTAGCAGCAGATAGGGAATCGTCTTGAAGGAGCCAAGCACGGTGGCATGTTGTACATCCAGTTGACTGGCCACCGCTTGCTGTGCCTTGGCGATTTGCCACTGCTGCCCCAATGCGGCCAGTGTGGACAGCTCCCCCACCGGTGAAAATGATGTTGCGACTTTGGCAAGTACCCGTATCACCCCTTGATTGGCGGCACGTTGTTGTAACGCCGCTTGATTGGCGGCACGTTGTTGTAACGCCGCGATGTCAGGTGGAGGCTGGCGTACCACCGCACTGTGGGCCCAACTTTGGCTGTAGCTTGTCACTAGCAATGTTATCAATAGACTACCAATAGAGATGACACTTAACCAGGGCACAATCTTTCGGTGTGACGTTTTCTGGTAGATTGTGCCCTGGTTAAATACTGTGTCTATAAGGCGAAGGAGCAGATCGGGTTGGCGGTGGTCATAACGGCGGGGGGACAGGCGTCCGGACATGAGTGACTCCCAGTATATAGGCGTAAGTGGTCAGGTGGTCAGGTGGTCAGGCGAATCGAGTATATTGCGATAATCGAAGCGGCGATCTCAGCCGTGTCCAGCTGCGCTGATAAAGGTTGCCCTGTTACAGCGACACAAAGCTTGAGCTCTCTTCTCCGACCACCATCGTAAACTTCTGTAACTGCATGACTATACCAAATCCTATCATAGAGATTATAGAGTCAGATATTGTACTTTGATCGCCTCAATGGCGTAGATTAATGGCGTAGATATGGCTACGAGTGACTGGAGCTAAAGTCTAAGGGCGATTTATGAGTTCGATATTGCGGCCAACTGCCACAGCCTACTCAACCAGCGCCGCTATATTCACATCAGGGTTCATGCCTGGGCGGTACATAACAATGAAAATATTTCGGACGCGGATTCACGCTGAGCTACGCGGATTTACGTTTTTATCCGCGGCATTCCGCATCTATCCGCGTCCCATTTTTCACATCAGACGCTCCTTACCGCTCAGGTTGTGAAAGCGCAGACGCCGCTGCAATAAAAAAAGAGCAGACCGCGTAGCGCGGTCTGCTCTTTTTTATTGCAGTGAATTATCCTCAGCCAATCGCCAGCCGGTCAATAAGCATGGCGACAAAGAGTAGAAAGAGATAAAGGAGGGAGAAGCGATAGAGTGCCCAGCGCGTGGTGGCGGTGTCGTTCCCCATCATGCGAAGTACATACCCAATAAAGGCGAGACCCAGCAGCGCCGCCATGCTCAGGTAAGCCATACCCATCATTCCAATCGGCGTCGGCAAGAGCGAGAGCGCAACCATGATCAGGGTATAGATTAGTATCTGCCGCTTCGTCTCCTTATCACCCGAGACGACGGGCAACATGGGCACACCGGCATTGGCATAGTCCGTTTTGCGAATCAAGGCTAGTGCCCAGAAATGGGGCGGCGTCCAGTAGAAGATGATTGCAAAGAGCAACAGTGCCGACCAATTCAGGCTACCGGTGGCCGCCGCCCACCCGACCAATGGCGGAATCGCACCGGCGCCTCCGCCAATCACAATATTGTGGACCGAGTGACGCTTGAGGACGATGGTGTAGAGGACGGCATAATAGACATAGCCGGCCAGCGCCACCCACGCCGTGAGGAGGTTGACAAAGATCGCCAAGATGGCAAAGGCCAGCGCGCCCAGACCGAGCCCCAAGACCAGCGCATGCCACCCTGGGATGCGCCCGCTAGGAATCGGCCGGCGACTGGTGCGCCCCATCTTGGCGTCGATGTCGCCGTCAAAATAACAGTTGATCGCCTGTGCACCAGCAGGCATTAGCCAGCCGCCGATCATGGTCCAGATAATAATACTTAGGCTTGGCACCCCAGCCGGTGTAATAAAGAGGGCCACAAAGGTGGTAAAGATTAAGAGCGTAATTACGCGCGGCTTAGTCAGGCTGAGATAATCTTGCCAGAGCGTCGGCTGGCGATCGGCTTTGGCGGTCTTGACACGGCTACGATCAGGGGCAGCGGTCAGAAACGGCGGCACCCGTACAGCCATCGTTGCCAGCACCACAACTGTGGACCAGGTAATTGCACCCACGGCAAGATGGGCCAGCCGTGTGTAGGCTAACGGCACAGTCAGATCACCGCGTGCGGCTAGTACCATCACCAAGCCAACAGCGTTCTGTGCCACCATCAGGCCAATCGCCCAACGTGCAACACGCTGCAACATTGGCGCGCTGTGGTTGCGCAGCACCCAAACGGCCAGCAACAAGACAAAGATCGTAGCTGTTGCGGCAACCCCGCGATGGATCAACGCAAATGTCGCGCCAGTTTCGGCGGATGTGCAGAACGGCCAGGTGGTGCAAGCCCACAGGCCGCCAATATTGGTGACTAGCGAACCGAAGACCAACGCCAAATAAACCGCCAGGCCAGTGGCAAAAGCAAAGATGCGCATCCGCCGCCAAGTCGTTGGCAGCCGTTTGCCAGGCCACTGCGGCACCGCGGCCAACCGCGCCAGCGTTAACCGGCAGACGGCCGCGCCTAAGACCAACAAGGCGATGCTGCTGAGCAGATCGCCTGGCGCCGTAGCCCAGGCCACGCCGGCCAAATTGAGCAAATAGGCGAGTGCCGCCAGCGCTATCAATAGAACGCGCCAACGGGTGTATAGACCTACAGATAACTCTTCGTGTTGCATGGTTTTGTCCTCAACCGGGTGGCTACTACCGGACCGAGTATCCCCACCCTTGATTGTTTTTGCAATCAACAGATGCCCACTGTTATTACGGACTGCGGGGGGTGACGACCGCAGCGACGGGGCCGTTCGCGCAAAAAATCACAATGTCTTCCCTCTATTTTGCCTTTCAATGGAAAATTTTGCAAGCCTAGGTGGCTTTGGTAGTACGACGAGTCAACCTGACCCAATTCCTTCAGGATTTACGCGCTAATACCCGTTCGACAGCGGCCACAATATCAGCCGGCCGCAGGCCATACTTTTCGAGCAGCGCTTCAGCATCTCCTGACTCGGCATAGGTGTCGCGGACGCCGACAAATTCGATGGGCACGGGCTGCTGTTGCGCCACGGCATGGGCCACGGCAGCACCCAATCCCCCCGCCAACAGATGCTCTTCGGCGGTAACGATGGCACCGGTTTCGCGTGCCGCCTGGGCAATCGCTGCGCTATCAAGCGGCTTGATGGTGTGCATATCTACCACACGTGCTGTAATGCCCCGTTCGCTGAGCGTCTGCGCGGCATCTAACGCCGAGGCGACCATTAGCCCACAGGCAACAATCGTCACATCTTTGCCGTCGCGCAGCTGGATGGCCCTGCCGATCTGAAAATCAAGCTGCTCGTCATAAACAATGGGGACTTCTGGCCGCCCGGTGCGCAGATAGACGGGGCCATCATGCGCAATCATCGCGCGCGTTGCGGCGGCGGTGGCAGCCCCATCGGCGGGCACGAGTACCGTGAAATTGGGAAACGATGTGGCGAGCGCAATATCTTCGATCCCCATCTGGCTTGGTCCATCTTCGCCAATTGTGATACCGCTGTGGGAACCGACCAGTTTGACATTTAACCGCGGAAAAGCGACACCCATGCGAATTTGATCATAGGCATTGCAGAGCAGAAAACAGGCAAAACTGGAGACTAGCGCCGTCTTACCGGCTGCGGCCAAACCACTGGCGACGCCGACCATATTGCTCTCGGCGATGCCCATGTTAAAAAAGCGTTCAGGAAATTCTTTACGAAAATAGCCGGTGCGCGTCGAATTATTGACATCACCGTCGACGACCACGATGTTGGTGTTGCTATGGCCCAAATCGCGCAGCGCCTCACCAAAAGCATTGCGTGTCGACGGCCCTTCTTGCATGCCAATATTTTTACCAATATTCATCTTATCTCCCATGTACTGTGATATCACCAGCGAGCTCGGCGAGCGCCGTGGCTTTTTCGTCTTCGTCAAGTGCTTCGCCATGTTTGTGGCTGATCGGATCGGCTTCAAAGGGGGAAAGACCACGGCCCTTTAAGGTGTGCGCGATGATGATCTGTGGCTGCTCTGTGATACCTTGAGCAAGCTGAAACGCATCGAGGATCTGCGCCATATCGTGGCCGTCAATCTCCTGTACATGCCAGCCAAAGGCGCGCCACTTCGTTGCTACAGGCTCTAAGCTCGGCATGATTTTGTGACTTGGCCCCGTCTGCTGAAACTTATTGTAGTCGAGAATGGCGGTGAGGTTGGCAAGGTTATATTTTGCTGCCCCCATGGCGGCTTCCCAAATTTGCCCTTCATCACTCTCGCCGTCGCCGATCATCACGTAAACCCGATAGTCACGGCCGTCGAGCCGGGCGGCCAGGGCGTGGCCAAGGCCAATTGATAAGCCCTGACCGAGCGAGCCGGTTGACGCTTCGACCCCGGGCAGGCGGCGCATGTTGGGATGACCTTCGACGGGGCTACCAATTGTGCGTAGGGTTGACAACATCGCTTTGTCAAAGTAGCCGGCTTCGGCGAGTGCGGCGTAGAGCCCCGGCGCGCCATGCCCTTTGCTCAAAATAAATCGATCTCGTTCGGGCCAAGTCGGGCGGTGAGGATCGTGACGCAGCACGCCGCCGAAGTAGAGCGCAGCAAGCGTATCAACAGCCGAGAGCGATGTGGACGGGTGGCCGGATTTCGCATGGGTCGTCATCTCGATGATCGCGCGGCTAAGCCGCCGCACGATTTCAGTCAAATCAGTGGATGATCCGTCCGTTCTGCGATCATACTCGGCCATTGTATTAGCTGTTCTGGTTGCAATCATCTGTTTCTCCAAGGATACCTACTACTACATCCAATTCATTCCTCTGCCTCATCACTATAACAAGGAGAGTTGCATACCAACTGTATCTAGCATAGTGCTTGGTTACACAGTGGGATAGAAAGAGTGGATCTAGCGCCCCTGCCATTTTTTAGCGATTTGACAGATTCTAATACGACTGCGTGATAAATTTTGGTTATAGAGGATAAAGTAGGAAAATGATTTCTTGATAGAAACAAGTGAGGAATCAAGGAATCTGAATGGTTCACTGCGAACTATGCCGAGAAATGATATAAATATCATGTGCCAACAGATCTCACCTTTCAAACGAAAAACGAATTGGCGTGGTCAATGCTCGCTGCTTGCGCAGAAGCAGACTCGCTTTCCGCTCATTGGCTGACGATGGATGAAGCCTTTGGCAAAGATAACCGACTGGTGGATCGGATTGATAGCGAAACCGAATACTATTATTTTGCGAAGTGCCAAAAGATACACAACTCTGGTTAACCGAACCCGAGACTTATCTCCCTCAGCCTTCCGATCTTGGGTGGCTTGCCACGAAGCGCCGTCTCGCACCCACAGCAACGGCGGCTTGGCAAACGCATGGCCTGCGCCACGGGGCGAAAGGTTTTCTGATTGCGCAAGTGGCGGCGATCCGCGTCTATCCATTGCGTGCTGGCTTACCGGGAAACCACTGTTGGCTGCTCCTACGCCGCCATCTCGATGACCCGACGGAGGTTCACCCTTTCCTTTCCAATGCACCCGCCGATACGCCCTTTGCCGAACTGCTTTATGTTTGTACCATACGTTGGCCGCGCCCAGGAGGCCCCCGAATTATCTTTGAACAGGCCAAATAACCGCTTGGGCTCAATGAATATGAAACGCGCACTTGGCCTGGCTGGCATCACCACATGGCCCATGTCATTCTGGCTTTCGGATTTCTGGCTCGCCACAAGCCATTTTCCGTACGGACACCCCAGCTTTGACATTGCCGCAAGTCGTCGATTTACTGAAAGCCGTTTTACCTAAACCTGAGTTCGATACCGTAGCCGCAATTGAACTCTTGCGTTACAAACAAGCACGGATTGCTTCGGCTAAAAAATAACACCTGTATATATATATAGATGCTTACCCTGATGAATTTCTAAAAACGATTGCTTTTTTCTTTGTTTATGGTTACAATAGAAACAGTTGCAACTACTTAATGTTACTTCAGTTCTAAACGATTTCTATCCTTACTTTCGGCAAACCTATAGCTTGGTAGACCGGGCGATATGCTGCTGGTCATAGCTGTCATTGGCAACCGCACCAGTGGTGTTGCAGGTGGAACAGTTGCAGAAAAACTATTGAGTCACAAACTTGGTCAAACGTATCCATAGGTCATAGACTCTCAACGGTGATTCATTGTAAGGCATCACAAATTCGGTGGTAATTTCGCTGCTCTGATCAGCTTAGGAAGTATATGCAACGGTTAATGGCAAATATCATTTATGAAGACTTTGATGCTTTAATTGAACGGTATGGCGAAGGCTATCGGTTGCATGTCATCGCCTCACCGGCGGGTGAGGCAAGGGTGGATTTTTTGCTACCGTTCACGCGAGAAGAGCTGGCCGCGCTCCCTTGGGTTTCGGGTTATGGTTTGAGAAATTTCCAACTCGCAAACCTGGGTGAGAAGAGCTTTGGTGCAGCGGATCCGCTTACACCGCAGGCATTTGGAGTGCGACTATTCAAGGCCGCAATGGCTGGCAATGTAAATCTCAACTTGCGCGAGAGTCTTGCGCAAGTTGCGCATCGAAATTCGGCTCTAAGAATACGTCTTCGGTTTGATGAGAATGCAGCTGACTTAGCGTGTTTACCTTGGGAATTTCTCTATGATCCTGCTCTTAACCGATTTATACTCCTTTCGCAAGAAACTACCGTTGCACGCTATCTACAGATTGAAAAGCAGCAAACAAAGACGCCGCTTGATCTACCAATGCGCATCCTTGTCGTTGCTGCTGCGCCGGTCGATATTGCTCCGCTTGAGGTCGAAAAGGAATGGCGCAATCTAGAAACAGCATTAGCGCCATTGTGCGCTGCCGGCCTGATCGAAGTAGAAACGCTTAAGCCGGCCTCGGTAGCCACTCTTGCGCGCAGAGTGCTTCGCGACGATGTACATGTTCTACACTTTATTGGGCACGGGTACTATGATAGCAAAGCAGACGAGGGCGGGCTAGTCTTTGAAGATGATGCACGGCAGGCACACTGTGTAAGTGCAACTGCGTTGAGTGTTTTATTACATGACCGTAAGGCACTGCAGCTTGTCTTTCTCAATTCATGTGAAGGGGCACGCGGTAGTCAGGGTAATCTATTTGCCGGTACTGCACAGCAGTTGACACAACAAGGCGTTCCCATGGTGGTTGCAATGCAGTCCCCCATAAAAGATAAAGCTGCTATCGTGTTGTCGCAACGATTCTATGAATCAATTGCAGAAGGCTATCCAGTTGACGCTGGCGTCACCCAAGCCCGTAAAGCACTATTCCTTCACGATCCGCAACAGGTTTGGGGCACACCAGTGCTCTTTAGCCGCCTGACCGATAATCGCTTGCTCGATCTTCCGTTGCCACAGCGGTCGCTAGCTTTTGAGCGCCTCTCTTTTGAACCGCAAACCGTCCTTGTTCCGGGTGGCTCTTTTCTCATGGGAAATCAACAAGAGAAGGATGTTCCGCCAGAAGAGTCACCTCAGCATTCAGTTTTTTTGACGTCGTTTTGGATTGGTGTTTATCCCATAACAAACGCCGAGTATGCCAAGTTCATTGCCAGCTCTTTGGATCAAAGTGTGCCATCACGGGCTTGGCTTCAACGCCGTCCGCCACCTGGCCGTGAGGATTTTCCCGTTGTGGGCGTCAGTTGGCACGATGCGACTGAGTACTGTGCGTGGCTAAGTCAGCAAACGGGTCACCTCTACCGTCTACCCACAGAGGCTGAATGGGAAAAAGCCGCCCGTGGCGTGAATGGCCGGCGCTATCCTTGGGGCGATGAGTGGGAAGTAGGGTACGACCCATCCAAGAGCAGTCGAGTAACACCGGTGATGATAAAAACCTGTGAGCAAGCCACCCCATACCATCCCGATGCCTCCAGCCCTTATGGCTGTTATGATATGCTGGGCAATGTACAGGAGTGGACTAGTACGATTTGGGGATATACCACGCTCCAAAATGAATATCCCTATCCGTATGTCTCTCGTGATGGCAGAGAAGAAGAGCACTGCAGTCGTTCTGTCGTTTATCGAGTTTCTCGCGGGGGATTGCTAAACAACACAAACAACATGCCACACTGTGCCACCCGCCAAAGGGCAATAACAACGAGTCGTACTATCGAACGAGGATTTCGTGTCGTTCTTGCAGATTGGTAGAAAAGCTAACCATGCCGAACTTTACTGTCCCTGGCTATAACAGCCCAGTTGGCGGCTGGAAAGAGGAATTAATCAAGGGCATCGATCATCCGCCCTGCCGCGTACTGCCGATTATAAGCAATTCTGTCTGTAATGACCTTGCCTTTGGCGGCCATGCCGCGTTATATCAATATCTTCTCAAGAAGATTGACTACCCACTCAATCAGGCCGACGATCTAATCCATAGACTGCAGTATGTTTCTGTAATCAGTAGAGCTAGCGGTGGTAGCAGATCGGCGACCCATGAGGGCTATTTGGCTTTTCTGGCGGGAATGTTGGCTGAAACTGCCGGTAAGCAGTGGCAAGAGCTGAAAAAAGAGATCGACTTCAGTTCAATGTCCTTATCGGAGAAGGCGACCCGTGTTGGACACCCAGTCTATGATCCAACCAATCCATTGGTCCGTTTGGCCGGCTTGCCGTTAACGATCTTTGTGACTACCAGCTATCACAGCTTTTTGGAAGTTGCGCTTAAAGAAGAAGGCAAAGAGCCACAGACCCATATCTGCTGTTGGAATCAGCAACTCCGCGATATTTACAGTCAACAACGTCTGGATACTGCATTTGAGCCTACAGTTAAAAGACCATTGGTCTTTCATCTTCATGGGATAGACCGTTATCCAGAGTCGTTGGTGCTGACCGAAGATGACTATTTCGATTTCATTGCTGCGGTCATGGCCGATAAAAAGCTGATCCCTGGACAGATTCGCGAAGCGTTATCGAATTGGTCGCTAGTCTTGCTGGGCTATGATTTATGGGGGTGGGATTTCAAAGTGCTATTTCGCAGTATTGTGAAGCCTACAGATACCGTGCTGCGCAAGAAGAGTGTTTCGATTCAGTTAGAGCACGAGAACCATCACATAAAAAGTTATATAGAAAAATATCTCGGTTTAGATACAGAGTTTGAAGTCTATTGGGGCAAAGTTGACAAGTTTATGGAAGAGCTTTGGTCTAGTTGGATTGAAGCGAGTACAGCGTATAACGGCAACTTCGCGAATGAGGTGGGGGATCCTTCATCATGAGCACCTTTCAAGGGAATCCCTATGTTGGTCCACGCTCTTTTGAAGAGCACGAGGGTGAGCTCTTCTTTGGCAGAGAGCAAGAAGCACGCGCGCTTCTCTCTACCGTGTTGTCGGAAAGAGTTGTTCTGTTCTATGCCCAGACGGGTGCCGGCAAAACCTCATTGCTAAATACATGCCTGCGCCCTCGGCTCCGTGAAGAGGGATTCCTAATTTTACCTACCGGGTATGTAAGTGGTGGAGCCCTGACTGAAACTCTATCGATTGACAATATCTATATTTTTAACTTGTTGCTGAGTATCGATCAGAAACCTACAGGTGGGTTGGAACAATTTGCCGACCTGACATTCGCCAAGTTCTTGCGTGGGCTGACCTCTTTCGATGGGCAGAATTATCACTATGATAGCAACAGCGTTCACACTAACCAGCCGCAGACTCACCAACAAACGCCCCCCCATCTCTTGATCATCGACCAGTTTGAACAGCTATTTACCTACTATCCCGACCGTTGGCAAGATAGGAGTGAATTTTTTCGTCAGATCAATGCCGCGCTAGTTGACGACCCTGCCCTGTGGATCCTGATTAGCCTACGAGAAGATTATTTGGCTGCCCTCGATCCCTTTGTAAATCTAGTTGTTGGGCGATTGCAGGATCGGTTTTATATGCAGCGCATGGAACACGAGGCGGCACTCAGCGCGATCAAAGAACCAGCCGCGCTCTCCGGGCGACCTTTTGCCGCTGGTGTGGCAGAGCGATTGGTCGACGATTTACGCCGAACTACAATGCGCGGCGTACCCGAATCTTATTTGGAGCAGTATATCGAGCCTGTCCTACTGCAAGTTATTTGTAAACAGCTTTGGGAAACTAGTGCACAGCGTGATGCCACCAACCAAATCGGCTTCGAAGATTTGAAAAGCTTTGGCAATGTCGATCAAGCGCTTGCTAGATATTACGAAGCTTCCATTGCTGCGGTGCTAGCTTCTGAAGCAGAAGCGTGGCACGAGGGAAGTAAGCAATTGGAGCTGAAGGTAGAGCTGTTGGCTGATGAAACAAACCTGTTGACGATTGAACTCGCCAAATTGGAAAAGCGGAAAAGAGAAGTAGATGCTGAGATTAAACTGCGCGCCTGGTTTAATCGTCAATTGATTACCGAAAGCAAAACAAGGAATATTCTTTTCCGCGGCGAGCAAGAGACCGCTAACTTACCAAATCGGATCGTCGACAGACTCAGCAAAATATATTCGCTCTTACGTGATACACAGCGAGCGGATGCGGTCTGGATCGAGTTGACACATGATCGTCTGATCCAACCTATCTTCGAATCAAATCAGCGACGTATTGCGTCGGCTCATCAGGAATTGACGCTCAATCAAAACCTGCAAGATGACAAGCGAAAGCAGTTAGAACAACTAGAGAAATTGGCGCTCAATCAAAAATTGCAAAAGCAAATGCTACAGCAGTTAGAAGAACAACAAGCAGACTTTGAGCAACGTGAAGATCAGGTGGCAGGTAAGTCGTTTGATCTAGTGCAGAGAATATCACGGAGTAGTAGACAGCAATCTATAGCTAGCAATCCTAGACCTCTTGGCACAAATGTCTATCGCACGAACAGCACTCCGATTATTTTTCTTGCCTTTGCCAACGGCCACAGCAGCGGTGGTGAAGGGTATCTCCGTAACTTACCCAAAGAAGCGGATAATTTGGAGAGCGCACTGGCGATTGCGGCACAGAAAGGGCTGTGCGAAGTAATTCCACGTCACAACGTAACAATGCGAAACGTGTTGGATGTTTTTGCGGATCAACGGTATCGCAATCACATTGCGATTTTTCACTTTGGTGGCCATGCCAACGGGTATCAACTGCTGTTACAGAGTGACGATGGTGCTATTGCTGCGGCGAATGCCGCCGGCTTTGCGGAATTTTTAGGGCAGCAACTTGGCTTGGAGTTGGTCTTCCTCAATGGCAGCTCAACCGAACAGCAGGTGCAGGCGCTACTTGATGCCGGCGTCGCCATGGTCATTGCCACGGCACAGGCCATTGACGATGGCATTGCCACTGCGTTCGCCACCCATTTTTACACAGGCTTGGGCGGTGGTGCCACAGTGCAATCGGCCTTTGACAGTGCGGTGGCGGCAATAAAGATAGAACAAGGAGAGGAGCCCGCCCAACTCTATCGCAATTTTCACTTGGCGAATGCAGACGCAACGGCGCTCATTGCGGATCGCTG
>DAOUCA010000087.1:0-52685 GCA_034432375.1 Caldilineaceae bacterium | reverse complement strand
ACGGACCCGGGCATCACGGTGACGGTGACGATCACCGACGCTACGGGCAACGTCGTCAGCACAACGGTGACCGCGGACGCCTCGGGTAACTATACCGCGACACTCGATGTGAGTGGTCTTGACGACGGCACGTTGACCATCGGTGCTGAGGCCGTGGACGGTGCCGGCAACATTGGTGTCGCCAACCTGGTCAGTGCCACGCTCGATTTAGCAAACACTGGCGGTGATATTGGCATGGTAGCGTTGGGGAATACGCATAGTTGTCGAGTGACGAGTAGTGGTGGAGTGCAATGTTGGGGGCAGAATGACTTTGGTGAAATTGGTGATGGCACGATAAATAGTGGGGGCAATGTCAATCGTTATAAGCTGACCCCGTCCGATGTCCAAGGTTTGACTAGTGTAAGTGCAGTGGATGTAGGGACGAATGTGAGTTGTGCCTTAACCGATGGGAATGGTGTGAAGTGTTGGGGCGCCATATCATTTATAACAAATAATGGGATGAGTAACTCGCTGACACCAGTGGATATACCTGGTTGGACGAGTGGCGTCACGAGCATCGCTATCAGCAACTCAGCAATTTGTGTGCTGAAGAGCGACAAGACTGTGGCTTGTATGGGCCAGAATAATCTTGGGCAACTGGGGAATGGCAGTACCACAGCCAGTAGCACGCCGGTGACGGTAAGCGGGTTGAGCAATGTGAGCAAAGTGGTAACGGGTGAAGGCTTCAGCTATTGTGCAGTCACTGAGAGTGGTGGCGCCTCCTGTTGGGGCGATAACGGCAATGGGCAGTTGGGGATTGGCACGAGTGGTGGGTTCCAAAGCTCACCGGTGCAACCGACGGGGTTGAGCAGCGGTGTTGTCGACATCGCGGTCTCCCGCTACGATGGCTGTGCCGTGTTGGCAAGTGGCTCTGTCTCTTGTTGGGGCTACAATGCATCCGGACAGTTGGGTGATAACACGACCACTTCTCGTTACACGCCTGGTCCGGTCAGTGGAATGACGAATGCCACGGCGGTGACAGTAGGGAGTAACCATGCTTGTGCCATCGTGAGTGACGGCACCGTGCAGTGTTGGGGTAGCAATAGTGATGGAGAGTTAGGGGTTTTCGACAATGTTGCGGTTACGAGTTCGCAAGTGCCGACAAATACCTGGGACTTGCAGAATATCATTCAACTTGATAGTTATAATCGCAGCAACTGTGTCGTAGCCAGCACCGGTGATGTCCGCTGTTGGGGCGCTGTGAACGGCGGCCAACTTGGTACCGGCAATTTCGCCCAAGATCAATATCTCCCTTCATATCTGCTCACAGGAAATCTTGTCACATTAATTTCGCTGACTATTGAGACACCGATTGCCGGTGACGGAACTATCGACAGCAGTGAAGCTGGTGCAGTGGAAATCACCGGCGTCACAGAACCAGGCATCACAGTGACCGTCACCATTACGGACGACCAGGGAGCGACCGTCAGCACAACGGTGACCGCGGACGCCTCAGGCAACTATACGGCCACCCTCGATGTGAGCGGTCTCGACGACGGCACGCTGACCATCGGTGCTGAGGCCGTGGACAGTGCCGGCAACAGCGGCACTGCAACCCCGGTCAGCGCCACGCTCGACCAGACCGCGCCGAGTGTGACGATTGCCACACCGATTGCGGGTGACAACACCATCGACAGCAGCGAAGCGGGTGCTCTCGCCATCAGCGGTGTAACCGACCCGGGCATCACGGTGACGGTGACGATCACCGATGCCACGGGCAACGTCGTCAGCACAACGGTGACATCCGATGCGGGTGGCAACTACAGCGCTGTGCTCGATGTGAGTGGTCTTGACGACGGCACGTTGACCATCGGTGCACAAGCCGTGGACAGTGCCGGCAACGTAGGCACCGCGACCCCGGTCAGCGCCACGCTCGCAACCGAAAACGATAGTGGTGTAAGTGTACCCGTGAAGATGATGCTTGGCGGTGCCTATAACAGCGCCACCGGCCTGATGAATGATACCCTGCGCACGCTGCCCGACTTCCCGCTGACAAGTCCATACGGTGGCGCGGAGATGATTGGAAGTAGTGCTATCCTCACGGCCAACAACATTATTGACTGGGTACTCATCGAGTTGCGCGATGGCGCAGCAATGACCACGGTGGTGGCCTCACAAGCAGGGCTGTTGCAAGCCGATGGCGATGTCGTTGACGTGGATGGTCTTTCGACGTTGCAATTCAGCAGCGTCACATCGGGTAACTACTACATTGCCATACGCCATCGAAACCACCTGGGCGTGATGACGGCTGCGCCGATCAGTGTTACGGCAACAACGGCGCTCGTCGACTTTACTTTGGCTGGCACGGCGACCTACGGTACAGATAGCCGCTCGATCCACAGCGAGACCGGAACTGCTCTATTCTGGCCGGGTGATGCCAATCAAGATGGTCAGGTGATTGCCGCTGGGCCGGGCAATGATCGGAACAGACTGTTGCAAACAGTCTTCTCTGCAACTGGCAATAGCAATTACGCGGTTAACTACATTGTCCAAGGCTATGCCGCGACGGATCTGAATTTGGATGGTGTGACACTCGCTTCCGGACCAGGAAACGATGATAACACGATTCTGACTTCGATCTTCCTTCATCCGAGTAACAGTGGTTCTGCCACCAACTTCATTGTGGAGACGCAGCTACCGTAACGAATTGGGGTTAGCCTGGCAGGGCACGTCATCGGTCGAACCAGATCATGGGGAATTCTCTCCATTGGTTTCCGCCCGATGCCGTGCTTCAACGGGGTAATTGATTTGGTAAAAAAGGAGAGGTAGCCTGCGCCAACAGGCTACCTCTTGATGGCAGATATTGTTAGGTGAACAATAATACCAGTTTGGTAGTATAACAGATCGTGATTTTGTTTTCAATTGCGATTTGGCTTTCAATCCACACATGGTAATGCCGCCTCAGGAACTCTCCTTTTCTTATATCGAACCTGCGATTGTTTAAAAATGTGAAATGGGTCCTATTCAAAAACGTAGAAATTTCACATTATCGAACAGGGCACGGTTTGGTTGGAGTCTCCAGCAACCTTGCGATGCAGACAGGGATGCTCCAACCGTCTTGATCGCATACTTATTATCTATGTTGTAAAAGGAGGCGTAAGCGCAGAACAAGGGCAATTATATACCATGTAGATTGATGCTCGCATGGAGGAATGTGTGAATCCTTTGGCATCTTGTCGGTTGGATTGATAAACTTACACATTTTCTCGAAAAGGGCAATGAGCCAATGTAAACGGCAATTTCCGCGTGAAGTGAAATGATGAGATGCGGCGGTAATTGCTGCAATGCAAATGAAGGAGAGTTTTATGAAATATATGCGGTATAAGGTAGGGCTGTTGTTAGGCGTACTCCTGTTACTCCTCGTACCCAGCATTACCTATGCACAGACGAACGAGATCCAATTCAAAGTAGCCTATCAAAATGGCGTCTATAATGTTTACATGCAGCCGACCGGCGTCACGACCAACGTGACGTTGACCGGTCAGTTTACCCTTAAGGTGCCTACCGGTGATTTTACCATCAATGGTGCTACGAGTCCGATTGCCGGCACCCAGTGGCAATTGGCTAACCGGACCAATGGTCCAACGATGGCACCCGGCTATGATTATATTTCGTATGAACTCAAATTCCCGACTAATAACTTCCAGGCAATCGACTGGATGGCGGGCAATGAGTTGCTCGTCTTCAGCTTTACCAATACCGGCACTTGTTTGGGCGCGGTAGAGTTGATTGACAATGCCACCGATCCGTTCATTCCACCGAATTCGCCATACAACATTAACAGCGGGAATACAATGACATTGATCGCCGGTGAGGTATACACCGGTAACTATGGAATTGGCTCCGCTGACTGTTTGGATAGCGATGGTGATGGTATTTCTGATACGCAGGAAGATCTCGATGGCGATGGCAATCCGGCCAACGATGATTCCGACGGTGACGGCATTCCGAACTACCTCGATGTTGATGATGACAATGATGGTGTTTTGACTGCTGACGAAGACAGCAATACCGACGGTGATGACAACCCCTTTACCAACGCGACCGATAGTGACGGCGATGGTATCCCTGACTATCTGGAGCCGAACAATCTCGACACCGATGGCGATGGTACGCCGAACTATCAGGACGATGACGACGATGGGGACGGCATTCTAACCAATTCGGAAGATCTAAACAACGATGGCAATTGGTTCAATGATGATGCCGACGGCGATGGCATCCCCGCATTTTTGGATCCCAACGATGATTCCGGTGTGACCGGTGGTGGTGACAGCGATGGCGACGGCGTCCTCGACAGCGTGGAGTGCCCGAATGGCATCCCTTGCCCGGACAGCGACGGCGACGGCATGCCAAACTACATGGATACCGACGACGATAACGACGGCATCCCGACCCTGACCGAAGGTGCGACCGCCGATGCCGATGGTGACAGCGTGCCAGATTATCTGGAGCCGAACAATGTTGACACCGATGGTGACGGTACGCCGAACCATCAGGACACCGACGATGATGGCGATGGTGTGTTGACACAGGATGAGGTTGGTCCTGGCGGTGCGCTCGACCCGGCCGATGTTGATGGTGACAAGATCCCAGACTACCTGGACAAGGCGGATGATCCCGGTGTGACCGGTGGTGGTGACAGCGATGGCGACGGCGTCCTCGACAGCGTGGAATGTCCGAATGGCATCCCTTGCCCGGACAGCGACGGCGACGGCATGCCAAACTACATGGACACCGATGACGACAACGACGGCATCCCGACCCTGACCGAAGGTGCGACCGCCGATGCCGATGGTGACAGTGTGCCAGATTATCTGGAGCCGAACAATGTTGACACCGATGGTGACGGTACGCCGAACCATCAGGACACCGACGACGATGGCGATGGTGTGTTGACACAGGATGAGGTTGGTCCTGGCGGTGCGCTCGACCCAGCCGATGCTGATGGTGACAAGATCCCAGACTACCTGGACAAGGCGGATGATCCCGGTGTGACCGGTGGTGGTGACAGCGATGGCGACGGCGTCCTCGACAGCGTGGAGTGCCCGAATGGCATCCCTTGCCCGGACAGCGACGGCGACGGCATGCCAAACTACATGGACACCGACGACGACAATGACGGCATCCCGACCCTGACCGAGTGTGCGGATCCCGCTGCGTGCACCGATGCCGATGGTGACAGCGTGCCAGATTATCTGGAGCCGAACAATGTTGACACCGATGGTGACGGTACGCCGAACCATCAGGACACCGACGATGATGGCGATAGTGTGTTAACGCAGGATGAGGTTGGTCCTGGCGGTGCGCTCGACCCGGCCGATGCCGATGGTGACAAGATCCCAGACTATCTGGATAAGGATAGCGGTACGACCGATGGTACCGGTGGTGACAGCGATGGTGACGGTATTGCCGATGTGACTGAGTGCCCGAATGGCATCCCTTGCCCGGATAGCGATGGCGATGGCATTCCCGATTACATGGATGTCGACAATATGTTATCGATCAAACTTTTCCTGGTCGGTCCGTACAACAAGACCACGCATCTAATGCGTGATAGCCTACGCACGAAGAATCTGTTGCCGACTACATCGCCATACTCGGCCGTGACCGCGACCGCAAATGCGAGTGTCTTTGTAACGAGTGGTGTCAACGCCATTGTTGACTGGGTGTTGGTAGAACTACGCGATAGCAGCAATGCGGCCACGATTGTCACCCGCCAAGCTGCCTTGCTCCAAAGCGATGGCAACGTCGTCGGGATGGATGGTCACTCTGCACTCAATTTCGGTGCCATCCGTGGCGATTACTATGTGGCTGTACAACATCGAAACCATCTTGGCGTGATGACAGCGGCCCCGGTGACAATCTTACCGGCAACGAGCGTCGATTTTACGACCGGCACTAGCGTCAATGGGGCAAATGCCCAAATGCTGATGGAAGCGGGTATTTATGGCATGTGGGCCGGTGATGCTTCGGGTAACGGCAATGTAGTCAATGCTGGCCCTGGCAACGATGTCAATCCGATCTTGATTAAGGTGCTCTCAGATGGTAACAACAGCAGTCTTAGTGCCAACTATATTGTTCAGGGTTACAACGCCACGGACATCAATATGGATGGAGAGACGATTGCTGCTGGGCCGGGCAATGACGTCAATTACACTCTGATCACGATCTTCTCACATCCGGGTAACCTTAATTACGCTGCCAACTATATTGTGACGGAACAAGTACCATAACGGACCGTACACAGCAGCAAGGGTAGGCTGGTTGTTTTTGACGATAGCCGGTGGGTGAGAGAGCTTTCTCACAAAGCGATATCATCCGCCGGCAATCGCTCAACACCTGGTGATTGTCAAGCAATAGCGTCACCGGTTCGTTTCCTCGGTATCGCTAGATCTTGACCGTTAAAATCACAAGTTGTTTTTTGATGATTGCCAGGCTCTGTCTGTGCTCAACATATCTATGTTAAAGGAGCTATAAATGAAGCAACATTATACGAAAATTCTAATGTTCATCGGTCTGCTAAGTTTGCTGATTATGCCGAACAGCGCACTTGCAGCACAATCTGCCGGTGGTATTGAGTTCCGAGTTGCCTATACTGATGGCCGCTATGAAGTATTTATGCGTCCTAACATAAATGCAACTGGTCCCGCATTAACGCTGACGGCACAGGTGACGCTCAAGGTCCCTCATGCGATTGGCGCTGATCGCTTCCTCGTGACGGATACGACAAGTGGTGTTGTGGGTACGGAATGGACGGAATCCTCGCGTATCGATGCGCCGGTCGAGGATACCACTGCCGATTATCTTTCGTTTACCCTCAACTTCCCAGAAGGTAGTCATCTGCTCTTTGACTGGCAGAGCGATGTGGAGATCAAGGTCTTCAGTTTTGCCAATCAAGGGACGTGCGAGGGTTCGGTCAGCTTGCTCAGTAACGATGATTCATTCAATTCGGATGTTGCCGCTGGCGTGATCAACTCCGCCAACACCAATCCTGGCAACCAGATCGATGTGCTTAACTTGGGCGACGGGAATCTCTATCTCGGCAACTATGGTAGCGCGGCCAGTTGTGGAGATAGAAGAGCTGAATTGGAGAATTTTCTTTATCTACCGCTCGTTAATAAGTAATAGCTGCTTTGCCCTTCAGAAAAAGATTCGTACCGATTGAACCAATGCATACCGGGTGAAGCGGTACGGATCATTTCCTGAAAATCGTAACTATTGGCTTATATCCTGGGTACCGGCTGGTCACTCTGCAAGTGCCTCTAAATGCGACAACTTGGAGGCACCTGCAGAGTCTATCCCAAACAAAACTCCAGTTCTCAATCAGGGCAAAGTATAGACGAGCAGATCTTCTTCTTGCCACCTCGTATCTGTTTCATTCATATCTGAAGTGACAAATAGAATGGTAGGACTGTTCAAGATTTAGAAATCTGGAACAGGTTGATTGGTTTTATAAAATAAATATTGTTTCCCAATGGTTTGATATCGATAGCCCTATAACGTTCAGGAAGCCACGGCAAGCTACCGAAGCAAGGGCATGATTTGCTTGCCGTGGCTTTCTATAACCTACTTACGACTCTACTGCAAAAAAGACCCAATCGCCACAAAATCACAGAAACCACAAAAGATTTTTACCAGAATATTTTGTAGGTTTTTGTGTTTCTGTGGCAATTTTTAGGTTTTTGCAGTGGAGTCACTTACTATTTTGGTAATCGTACTTTGATTTCATCAATGAAGGTGAGGCAATTATGAATTTTCTCCGATGGATTCAACAACAGATTTGTGGTGTGTTAGTGGCACTCTTGCTTCTTGGCATGACGATTCAACCAACGTCTGCACAGAGTGATGGCTTTGAATTTAAGATCTTGCTGCAGGGTGATACCTATGAAGTTTATATGCGTCCGCTTAGTACGCCTAACGCCCCTAATTTAACGCTAACATCACAAATTACTTTAAAAGTGCCTCATGCTACGGGAACAAATCGCTTTGAGGTGAGCAATCTTCAGAGTGCTGTAGATGGTACAGCTTGGGCTGTTACGTCACGGATTGATGAACCATCAGAAGATAGCAGTGCTGATTATCTTTCCTTCTCTGTCTCTTTTCCCGGTGGTAACTACGGTGCATTTGAATGGACCGGTGGTGTGGAACAGGCGGTCTTTTCCTTCCGCAATGCCGGGCCATGTCTTGGTGCAGTTAGCTTGATGGAAAACAATGACCCTTTTAACCAACCTTCGAATTCGGTCATGACCAATCCAGGTAATCAGATCGATGTTTTGGGTGTGGCGATGGATAATGCCTATGTTGATAATTATGAGCAGGGTAACGCTACCTGTACACTGTCCTCTGATGATGATCAGGATGGTATCCCCAATAGTGAAGAAGGCACGGTCGATACCGATGGTGATGGTGTGCCGAATTATCTGGACAGTGACAGTGATAATGATGGGATTCTCGATGAACTCGAGTATAACAATACTTTGACTACCGGCCATGACACTGATGGTGACGGCATTCCCGACTATCTCGACTTAGACAGTGATAATGATGGGATTAACGACGCGCAAGAAGCCGGCCATGTCGGTGCTGATCTTTCGCAGAATGGTCTTGCCGATGGACCTTATGGCGATAATGGTTTGTCTGATCATGTCGAAACTACAATCGATAATGGCATTCTTAATTACACGCTGGCTGATACCGATGGTGACGGCGTGCCCGATTACTTGGATTTGGACAGCGACAATGACACCATTGGTGACTTGATTGAAGGTAGTAGTGGTGCCACAGATGCCGATGGGAATGGGGTAGCTGATGGGCCGGACAGCGATGGCGACGGCATTGTTGACAGCGCTGACGGTAACGATGATGGCGATGCCAATGATTTTGGGGATGCGCCGAGTAGCGCGCTTTCCGACCGAGATAACGATGGCCTTGCTGATTTTCGTGATTTAGATAGCGATGGTGATGGGCAGTTTGATATTGACGGTGCATTGAATGGTGCATTGGATGCCAACGACGATGGTAAAGTGGATGATACAGCTGATACAGACAGTGATGGGATTCCGGATAGTACTGACACGCAGGATACAATCTTTGGTGGCATCCCTAACCCTTTGCAAGATAGTGATAGAGACGGGATCATCGATAAAATAGAGGGAACTACAGACACCGATGGTGATGGCGTCCCGGACTATCTCGATTTGGATAGTGACAACGATGGACTGCCAGACGTACTTGAGTTTGCCAATGCACCGACCACCGGAGATACCGATGGCGATGGTGTCGCTGATTGGCTCGATCTTGACAGTGATAACGATGGGGTTAATGATGCCGTTGAAGCTGGCCATCAAAATGTCGATATCAACAACGATGGCTTGGTTGATGGACCGTACGGTGTCAATGGATTGGCTGATAGTGTGGAAACAGTTGCCGAAAGCGCGCTGATCAATTATGTGCTGCTTGATACTGATAGCGATGGTACGCCTGACTATCTAGATTTGGACAGCGACAATGATACGATTAGTGATCTGATTGAAGGTGGTAGCGGGGCGTCGGATGCGGACAATAATGGCGTAGCCGATGGACCGGATGGCGATGGCGACGGCATTGTCGATAGCGCGGATGGCAATGATAGTGGCGGGGGCAATACCTTTGGCGATGCAAATGGCTTTGCTCTTCCTAACAGTGACACTGACAATCTGCCAAACTTACGCGACCTCGATAGTGATAATGATGGTCGGTTCGATATTGTCGACGCTGGCACCGCGGCGCTTGATGGTGATGCCGATGGTGCTGTTGATAACATTAACGATAGCGACGGTGATGGCATTCCCGATGTTATTGATACACAAGATACAATCTTTGGTGGTTTGCCTAACACGTTGCTGGATACAGATGGTGACGGTATTCCCGATATTAAAGAGGGGGATCAGACCCTTGACACCGATGGTGACGGCAAGCCCAATTACAATGATCCTGATGATGATGGTGACGGGACGCCCACCAGCGCTGAAGATCTGAATAGTGACGGCAATTGGTTTGATGATGATGCCGATGGCGATGGCATTCCTGCCTACCTCGATCCGAACGATCACCAAAATGGTGTTGGTGACGGTGACGGTGACGGTGTGCTTGACACGGTCGAGTGTCCTACCAAGCATCCTTGTCGCGATAGTGACGGTGATGGTATTCCGGATTATATGGATGACGATGATGATAATGATGGAATCTTAACTGAGAATGAAGATCCCAATGGCGATGGCAATCCCGCCAACGATGACACCGACGGTGACGGCGTTCCCAACTATCTCGATCCTGATGATGATGGCGATGGCGTGCCCACCCAAAGTGAAGATCCCAACGGTGATAACAACCCTGCCAATGATGACACCGACGGTGATGGCATTCCTAATTGTCTTGATCCTGATGATGATGGGGATTCCGTGTTGACCAAAGATGAAGATATCAATAAAGATGGCAATCCCCGAAACGACGATACAGACGTTGATGGATTGCCAAACTATCTAGATATCAATGATGACAATGATACAGCACCGACCAAAGAAGAAGATGCCAATCAGAATGGCGATCCGCGCGATGATGATGGCGATGGTGATGGCATCCCAGACTACCTAGATCCAGATACAGACGGAAGTCGTAGAACGACCGAAAGGATCTTCTTGCCGCTACTGTATCGCACTGTACCTGTTGCGTCCCCTAACCTAAGCCACCAAGCACGATGATATAGGATAGGATCTGATCGTATGAGAGAGCAAGGATGAAGTTCGTAGCGGTATAGAAATACTCACAAATGACGCGCATGGTGCAAACACCATGCGCGTCATTTGATTTGTTGAAAGTGTGCACCTCTTCCCTGCTATGTTTTGCGTTAGGGGACAGCTCCCGTTGAACCGCGAATAATAATCGTGACCGGTAACCGAATATCTTGTGGTGTCATATTATCGATCTGGCGGATCCGGTTGAGCAAGAGTTCTGTTGCGCGCCGGCCGATCTCGTATGCCGGCTGGATCGCTACAGTGAGAAAGGGCTCGCTCGCCCATGAGATCGGCAAATCATCAAAACCGACGACTGAGATCTCTGCGGGCACGCGAATAGTTTTTTCGCGTAGGAGACGGCCAAGACCAATTGCTATAAAGTTATTCCCGGCCACAAGCGCAGTTGGTTGTGCTGGTAACACTTGCTGTGCCATTTGGTATCCACTCTCAATGGTATATTCACCATAAATAATTAAGTGGTCATCCACCGGTAGGGCCGCGTCGTGCATTGCCTGTACCACACCTTCGACGCGTTCCACGGCTGTAGAAATGTGCGGCGGACCGGCGAGCACCGCGATACGCCGATGTCCCAACGCTATTAGGTGCTCAGTCAGTTGATAGGCTGCCCCACGTGTATCCCCGCGCACCGTATCGACCGCCAGATCAGGTACATAGCGGTCGAGGATTACTACTGGCACGCTCTGGCGTTGAATCATCTGCACCGAATTGGTGGCGGCCGTTGTCGGCACTAGCAGAAAGCCGTCGACTCGTTTACGGAGCAACACCGCCACATATTCTTCCTGCTTCGCTTCTCTTTCATCCGTGTTGCACAAAATGACGCTAAACCCCTGACGGTTGGCTACATCTTCAACACCACGCGCCACGGTTGTCCAAAACGGATTGCTGATATCGGCCAAAATCATCGCCAAAATGTTCGTTCGATTGGATCGTAGACTGCTAGCCAGTGAATTCGGTACATAGCTGAGTTCAGCGGCTGCGGCTTCGACCCGGGCTCGCGTGGTGGCACTAACATAGCCGGAATTATTGAGCACACGGGATACGGTGATCGGTGCCACCCCAGCTTTGGCGGCAACATCATGAATCGTGGCCATGGGCAGTTGAAACTCCTTCAATCAAGAGTAGCTTATGGAATTTGACAAGCAGGAAAGTGAATAGTATACTGGGTTACACTCCCTATATGGTACCGTTACCATACCCTTTTCTGCAAATGCCAATCAACAATTTAATTTCCTGAGTTGTCAATCAATTTTTGACAACCGTCACCTGGCCACCGTCTATTGACTACTGTCTATTGACCGTACCTGTTGACAATTGTCTATCGACCAAGGAGGATCTATGACTCATCACGCATTATCGCGTCGGCGTTTTCTGCAACTAACCGGCATTACCGCGACCGGTACCGTGTTGGCGGCCTGTGTGGCACCAGGTGGCGCACCGGCAACAGAAGGTGGTGATACTGCTGCCTCAGCCGAACCCGTCACTGTGACGCTCGGTTTGACCTGGGAAGCGGCGTTCCAGGCCACCCAGAAGGAATTTGATGACAAGTTTACCGCTGCACATCCTGACATCAAACTAGAAGCGACTTACAATACCTGGGGTGATCACAACAACATTGTGCCTACCTGGGCCGCGGCCGATACGCTGCCCGATCTGATCTATGTCCACGGCAGCCGCGCCTTCCCCTGGGCCTTTGAAGGGATCACGATTCCGCTGCAGAGCTATATTGACTCGGACGAAGAATTTAATGCCAGTGATGTTTGGGCAGAGGCACTAAATCTCTACAATTTCAAGGGGGAGCAGCATGGGATTCCCTATGATCATGGTCCCAATCTGCTAGGTTATAACAAGGATATGTTCGACGCGGCCGGTATTGCCTATCCCGATGAAACATGGACGATGGACACGCTGCGTGAAATGTCCCTTGCGCTAACTGATACCACTGGCGACATTCCCAAATGGGGCTGGAGTGCCGAAATGCCCGGGTTGGTTAACCAAGATGGCGTGAGTTGCCTGGGGCCTTGGGGCGTCGAGTTATTAAACGCCGAGGAAAATGAGTTGCTGATTGATACCCCCGAGGCGCGTACTGCGATTCAATATTGGCTTGACTTTATTCTGACCGATAAATCCGCGCCAACAGCAGCGGAATCCCAGGCCTTTGAACAAGGCCCGTGGCAGGCTGGGCAAGTCGCAATGGCCGTTGTGCCTTCTTGGGAAACCCCGAGTCTGGCAACCTTCTCGAGCTTTGCTTGGGATGTGGCTCCGTGGCCAACCGGCCCAGTGGCACAGGCGACCGGCTCCTTTGGTAGTGGTTTCAGCCTGACCAAAAATACACAGCATCCTGATCAAGGGTGGGCCTATCTGCGTGAATATCTCTCCAAAGAGGGGATGGAATTCATGTGGGGTTCATCGGGCCGTGGTAGCCCAGCGCGCAAGTCGGCGTATCAATCTTGGATGGATTCGGATGTGGTACCGGAGCATGTGCAGTACTATCTGGACGCAATGGACACCTATGCGATTACTGGACGCCCTTACCAGACGTTGGCGGCGGCCGAATTGAACGATATTATCACCCGCCAGGTGACGCTGCTCAAAAATGGCGAAACTGATGTTGAATCGGCTATGTCGGCGATTATGGGTGAAGGGGCAACTGTGCTGACAGCAGCCTATACTCGACTTCAGGGTTCGTAATCCTCAAGAAAATATTCTCTTGGTAGTTTGGAGTGGTAGCGAGCAGAATGCAATTCTACCGCTCCAACTCACCAAGATTGTCAGATAAATCTACTTTGCCACCATTGCCATGATAAATACTATTGTCTCTTCCGTTCGTCGCCGACCATTGACGCTCCAGCAACAAGAACGCATCGATTTTTACATTGCCATCTTGCCTTGGCTGATCGGTTTGATCCTCTTTACGGGTGGTCCTGTCCTTGCCTCGCTAACCTTTAGCTTCACCGATTGGACGGGGCTAAACTCTTTGCGTTGGGTTGGTTTCGAGAATTTTCGCCAGTTACTCTTTGAAGATGACCTTTTCTGGACTGCTACGGTCAATACCTTCTACTACTCCTTTGGCGCGGTTACGCTGGGCACAATGGGTGCCCTCTTCGTGGCCATCCTGCTCAACCAGAACCTGCCGGGCACAACAATACTACGCGTAATCTACTATCTTCCCTCGATTGCCAGTGGGGTGGCGGTTTCGATTTTGTGGATCTGGCTCTTTAATCCACAGGTGGGCCTCGTCAATTACTTCCTAGGATTTCTCGGTGTTCCGCGTGATCTGCGCCCGCTCTGGTTGGCTAGCCAGGATTGGGCGATGCCGGCGTTGATTGTCAAGAGCACTTGGGGCATTGGGGCCAATATGATCATCATTTTGGCCGGGTTGCAGGGGGTACCGGTCAGCCTTTATGAAGCGGCGCGCATCGATGGAGCAAACTGGTGGCAGGAATTTAAAAACGTAACGATCCCGATGTTGTCGCCCGTACTCTTCTTTGTCATTGTCATCTCCACCATCAGTTCGTTGCAGATCTTGACAGATGTATTGGTGATGACACAGGGTGGACCCGGTACAGCGACCTTTGTCTATGTTTTCTATATCTATCAAGCTGCCTTTCAATATTTAAAGATGGGCTATGCTTCGGCGTTGGCCTGGATTCTCTTTGCGATTATTCTGATTCTAACGCTATTACAACTCTGGGGCAGTAAGCGATGGGTCTACTATGAAGGTGGCGAACGGTAGGGAAACCTCTTTTGAGTATGGCCGCCCCCAATAATTAACAATTAATTGTTTTCAATTGATTATTGATTATTATGTAGGTATTCTGGGAGACATTAATGAGTCAGACAATGGTTACGAAGTCCAATATAGTGCAGCCAGCAGCCACCACCTCGCCCTGGTATCAGCGACGACACTTTCGCCAATTTCTGCGCGCGCTCATCATCTATGTGCTGATTCTGCCCGGGGCCTGCCTCTTTATGTTGCCCCTGCTGTGGATGCTCTCAACCGCGCTCAAGCCGCCAAAAGAGATTTTTGTCTACCCGCCCCAATGGTTACCCAGCACCCCCCAATGGAGCAACTTCTGGGAAGGGTGGACCGCGTATCTCGATTTTACGCAGATGTTCTTTAACACGTTGACGATCACCCTCAACAACGTGATTGGCAACCTCATTTCCTGCTGTTTGGCCGCCTATGGCTTCGCACGGTTGCGAGCCCCCGGCAAGAATATTCTCTTTGCCCTCGTCTTGGCGACGATGTTGCTGCCCACCGAAGTGACGATCATCCCGCAGTATGTGCTCTTTACTAAATTGGGCTGGAATAACACCTGGCTACCCCTCATGATTCCCTCTTGGTTTGGCTGGCCCTTCTTTATCTTCTTGCTACGCCAATTTTTTATGAGTATCCCCATGGATCTCGACGAGGCCGCACGCATTGATGGCGCCTCCTCGTGGCGCATTCTGGGCAGCATTATTCTGCCGCTAGCACGCCCCGCGTTGGCAACGGTCGTTATCTTCGCCTTTATCGGTAACTGGAATAATTTTCTGCCGCCACTGATCTACATCCGCTCGATGGACAAACAGGTGTTGGCGGTTGGCCTCAACATGTTCCGTGGCCAATATGGACAGGTGCAGTTCCATTATATGATGGCGGTTGCGCTGATCGTACTCTTGCCGGTGCTCGTCATCTTCTTCTTTGGCCAGCGTCTCTTTGTCCAGGGCATTGCGTTGACGGGAATCAAAGGGTAAGGCCCTCCCTATAGGGAACCAACTGTATCAAACTGAATCGCATTTGTTTGATCCCCGGCGCTTATTGTGGTATCGGGGATGTTGTTTTTCGCATTCTCTGAAGTTTGATACAATACAAATCGAATGTGAACAAAACATTGTGCCCGCCTAAGGAGAAGCATATGACTATTACCGCGCAACAAGCAACATTCTACAAAGAGAATGGCTTTCTTGGTGCGATCGATATCGTTGATTCCACCACCGCCGACCGCTATCGCCAACAGTTTGATGAACTCGAAGCCAGGGTCGGCAAAGAAAAGGCCCAAATCGGCCTAATCGACTATCATTTCCAGGACGAATTTATCTGGGAATTGGCTACCCACCCGCGCATTCTCGACGCTGTCGAAGCCGTGGTCGGCCCGAACTTTCATCTGCTCGCCACCCACTTCTTCAACAAATATGGTGAAGGCGAAGATGCTGCCGCCTTTGTCGCCTGGCATCAGGATGTGACCTTTTGGGGGCTAGAACCCCCCTATGCCATCACCGCCTGGTACGCCGTCGACAGTAGCGACCACGAAAATGGCTGTATGCAAGTGATCCCCAACACCCATCACGGCATCCAAGAGCATGGCAAATCTAGCCAAAAAGGTAACCTGCTCAGCATCAACCAAGAAGTCAAGCTTACCCCAGAACAGATTGCGACCGCCGTTGATCTGCCCTTGCGCGCTGGCCAGATGTCTTTGCACGATGGCACCCTGATCCACGGCAGCCTACCCAACCGCTCCCATCGCCGCCGCTGCGGGCTGACCATGCGCTATGTGCCGACTTGGGTCAAGCAGACCATTGACAATTCACATGGCAAACGCTGGAGTGGGATCTTAGTTCGCGGGGTTGATACCGAGCAAAATTTTGGCCAGATCGCTGCGCCATTTCCCATCAAAGCCACGATGTAATCTTCTCCTCATCATCGATCAAGCTGTCACTCTGCAAGAGTGACAGCTTGATCGATCAGAATGGCTAGAACGTTACTGCATGATATCCTCCCGCCGCATGTGCATCAAGCTAAGAAATAAGGGTCGCAACCAACAGTACAACGGCACCCAAAGGGTTCCCGGGAAGCAACTGATTTTCCGCAGCGTACCCTGAATTCTAGGAAAAAATGACGCTTGAATCGATAAATTTGTAAAGAAGAGACGGGCTGACTTATGAAATGTAATCCGTTGCTGCCAAAACCCGCTGTAGTGTTCCTGAAATGCTTAGCTTGATACACATGCTGCATGATATCCTCCCGCCAGTACAGTTCCTTGCGGTTATGCCGAATGATGGATAGTTGAGAGATCTTAATGAAACAACAGACCCTGCGCTACCTTTACATCCTGCTGACCGTTGTGTTGATCGGAAGTGCTGGTTTTCTTCAGCAGTCTGGTCGCGCACAGACCTCGTCCACAGAACCGAATCCACTTGCCCCGCGCGTCGCGGCACTTGCCCCCGCCAACTTCGTCGATGCCAATGCCGCCGCCGGCATCAACGCGCCCCACCACGGCAGTTGGGACGAATATTACGCGCAGCGCGACTTCACCGATGGCTATCTCGCGATGGGGCAGGCGTGGGGTGACTACGACAATGATGGCCGGACTGACCTCTATCTCACCGGCGGGCAAGGAGCGAGTATTCTCTATCACAATCAAGGGGATGGTACTTTTGTCGAATCGCCACTTTCTGCCGCAGTAAGTCTCTCCGACCGTTGGACCGGTGGCGCAACGTGGGCGGACTATGACAATGATGGCTGGCGCGATCTCTATGTACTTGCACACGGCGCTAATCTCCTCTTCCATAACGATCAAGGAACTGGTTTCACCGATGTGACGGCACTGGCTGCTGTCGGTGATCCCGGTAAAAGTTCGACCGCCACCTGGAGCGATTTCAACGGGGATGGCTACCTCGATCTCTATGTCACCAACTGGTCCTGCTATCCCGCCTGTGATCCCGTCGATAACAGCCAGGCGCAAGATCATCTCTACCAGAGCAATGGCCCCAATGAGCAGGGGGTAGTCACCTTTGCCGATGCCTCCCACCAGTTGAGCTATGAAAAGTTGCTCGGGGCTGGCTTTGCCGCGACCTTTGTCGATATTGACGACGACCGCGACCCCGATCTCTATGTCGTCAACGATAAGCTGCAAAATCCGATTGGCAATGTGCTTTGGCGTAACGATGGGCCAGATCAAGATGGCCACTGCGGCGGCTGGTGCTGGACTGATATCTCTGAAAGCAGCGGGGCCAACGCCATCTTGCATGGCATGGGGTTGGCGATTGGCGATTACGATGAAGATCTCGACCTCGATTTTTATTTCACCAACATGGTCGACCCTGGCGAACTGTTGCAGAACGACGGCAAGGGTGACTTTCTTGATGCCACCGCTGCTGCGACCTTGCCGACTACGGTGAGCGATGCCGTCGGCTGGGGCACCGCCTTTTTTGACTATGACAATGATGGTCGCCAGGATCTTTACTACGCGACCACCCGCTTTGTAAAATTCAACGATCTGCAAGGCCCCTTGGGCATGCACTTCCCCTTCCAAGATTTCCTCTTTCATAACGATGGCGGCACCTTCAGCGAGGTTACACCGCCAGATTGGCAGGCCAACCCACAACCGACGATGGGCATGGCCTATGCCGATTATGACGGCGACGGCCGCGTCGACTTTGTTAGCGGCACCTGGAATGAGGGTTACCACCTGCACCGCAACGAGGATGCCGCGGCGGCCACCAACAACTGGCTAGCGATCCAACTGATCGGCGGTGGGCCGGTGAATCGCGATGCGATTGGCACGCGCGTCTATCTCAATCTCACCGGCGACCGCCATCTCATGCAAGAGGTGACCAATGGCTCGGCGCTCGGCGCAGGCAACGATCTGACGTTACATTTTGGGCTGGCCCAAGCGCGGGTGATCAGTGTACTAGTTGTTTGGCCCAATGGCCTCAAGCGCCTCTATCCAATTGCCCCGGTCAATCAACGCTGGCGCATCGCCTACCCTGGGTTGGAGGAGGATCCGCTGATCGCCAAACTGCGCACCGCTGCCGCCGATCCCTTTGTCGATGTGAGCACGGCCGCCGGTATCACGGCCCGCCATCAAGGCAGTTGGGCGATGTTCAAACCGAACTTTACCAGCGGCTATTTGGGCATCGGCCAGGCTTGGGGCGATTATGATGGTGACGGTTGGGTTGATCTTTATGTTACCGGCAACGAATTGCCTAACGTGCTCTACCACAACGATGGCGATGGTGCCTTTACGGTTTCGCCCTTTTCCGCGAGTGTAAGCCTGCCCGATAGCCGCAGTGGTGGCGTGGTCTGGGCCGATTATAACAATGACGGGCGCAAAGATCTCTATGTGCTCAATCAAGGTGCCAATACGCTCTTCCGCAATGATGGCGACGGCTTTACCGATGTGACGGCCCTTGCCGGTGTTGGCGATACGGGCAAAGGGTCTTCGGCCACCTGGGGCGACTATGACGGTGACAGCTTTCTCGATCTCTACGTTGTCAACTGGTCCTGCCATCCCGAATGTGACCCAATTGACCTAACACTGGCCCAGGATAAACTTTACCACAACAATGGTGATGGCACCTTTGAAGATGTGTCACGCTTATTGGTCACGGAAAAATTGCAGGGCGCGGGCTTTACCGCTACCTTTGGGGATTTCGATGGTGACGGTGACCCCGACCTCTATGTCGTCAACGACGCGCTGATGAACCCGATCGGCAATGTCTACTGGCGCAACGATGGACCGGATCGGGATGGTTCCTGCGGCGGCTGGTGTTGGACCGATGCGTCGGCGGCGAATGGCGCGGGCACGGTTGTCGAGGGGATGGGGATCGCGGTTGGCGATTATGACAATGACCTCGACCTCGATTTCTATTACTCCAACATGGTCAACCCGAGTGAACTGTTGCAAAACCAGGGGCAGGGCACCTTTGTCGATGCGGCTAAAGTGGCTGGTGTCGACACGATCAACGGTGCGACCGTGGGCTGGGGTACTTCGTTTCTCGACTATGACAACGATGGTTGGCTTGATCTCTTTATGGCGACGACCGAATTTCGCCGCCGCGATCCCAACGAACCGCCGGATGGGATGCACTTTCCCCATCCCAACCTGCTCTATCACAACGCGGGCACAGGAGAAGGCGGCGCGGCAACCTTTACCAACGCTACGCCTGCTACCTGGTATGAAGTGCCGCGACCTAGTATGGGTGTTGCCGCAGCCGACTATGATCACGATGGTCAGGTTGACTTTGTCACCGGCGACTGGAATCAGGGCTATGTGCTCTATCGCAACCAAGGTTCAACTGGCGCGACCAATAACTGGTTTACGGCCCACCTCGTCGGCGGTGGCCCAGTCAATCGTGACGCCGCCGGTGCCCGTCTCTATCTCACCGACAGCAATGGTCGCACCCAACTGCGCGAAGTCCGTATTGGCTCCAGCCTTGGTGCGGGCGAGGATCTCGATCTCTTCTTTGGCCTGGGTACGGCAACGATTGCCGACGTAAAGATTCTATGGCCCGATGGCGTCAGCGCAACCTTTACCGATCTACCCATTAATCAACGGTGGCAATTGACCTATCCCGATGGCATAGGACCAGATGGCTTAAGTCCCGTTGCGGTTGATGCGGATAAAGTTGCCGCCGCAGTGCGACAACCACCTTCGCCGCTGGTTCAAGAATCGGTTGCGCCGACGGCGATACCGTTGCCAACCACCGTACCACTGCCGGCAGAAGTATCCAGCATGCCCTTGCCTACTGCGAGCCCATCCACCAGGGGCACCAGCGTATCTCCTTATGTTGCTGCACCGCTCTATGCTGCCGCACCGCTCTATGCTGCCGCACCGCTGGACAATGATCCCACCTTGGCGACGGCTTGGTTCGATCTCTATTTGGAGCTGATCGAAACGACCGAAGGCTTTACACCGCCGGTGGCCGCGCGCGCAATTGGCTATGGCAGCATCACGCTCTACGAGGCGCTCGTCCCGGCGTTGCCTGGCTATCAATCGCTCGTTGGCCAACTCAATGGCTTGCAAGCGTTACCTGCACCCATCACCAATCTGCGTTACGATTGGCCGACCGTCGGCAATAGCGCCATTTCTGCCATCACGGGGATGCTCTTTCACAATACCACGGTGGCCAACAAAGCGGCAATCGAGTTGCTCGAATTGCAATTCGCTGAACAGCGCCGTTCCTTGTTGGATGCCGCCACCTTTGATCGTTCGGTCCAATATGGCCGCGCCTTGGCGGTTGCCATCTACAGTTGGTCGGGCACCGATGGTGGACACGATGGCCAATTGCGCAACTTCCCTAATTATGTGCTGCCGCTGGGCGCAGGTCTGTGGGAAACAACGCCGCCGGGGTACGCCGGTGCGCTCCAGCCCAGTTGGGGCAACAATCGTCCGCTGGCGATCAACCCTGACCATAGTTGTGACGCCCCGCCACCAACGCCCTACTCCGAGACGGTGGGCTCCCCCTTCTATCAACTGGCGCAAGAAGTCTACGACACCGTGCGTCTGCTCACGCCGGAGCAGCGCATCATCGCCCGCTACTGGGCCGATGACCCCGGTCGCACACCCACCCCGCCCGGCCATTCGCTAGCCGTGACCACACAGATCCTAGAGCAGACTGGGGCCTCACTGGGGCTGGCCGTCGAAACCTATGCGCGTGTCGGCATCGCCCTCAACGACGCCTTTATCGGTTGCTGGCAGACGAAATATCAATATAACCGCATCCGTCCAATCACCTATATTCATGCGCAGATCGACCCGACGTGGAATGATCCGGATGTGACCGACCCCGTGATCACGCCACCCTTCCCCGAATATACCTCGGGCCATTCGGTGCAGTCGGGCGCAGTCGCCGAGATATTGACTAGCCTCTTTGGCGAGATCACCTTTACCGATCGCACCCACACCGCACATGGTCTGCTGCCGCGCACCTATCACTCCTTCTGGCAGATGGCCAACGAAGCGGCGATCTCACGGTTATATGGCGGCATTCACTATCGCGACGCGATTGAGGCGGGGCTGGTGCAAGGGCAATGTATTGGGCAACAGGTGGTGGCGTTGCGCTTTCGTCATTAAGTACTATAGTTCATTTGCTCAATGAGTATTGTGGTATACTAAACACTCGGCCAACAGTAGAGATTGGGAATTACTTATGCGGGATACAATCGAACTTCCCGTGAGTCTCGTACAGTACCCTCCAATTGATCAATGAACTTTCTTCAACATGACCCGTTCTATTTGTTGTAAACATATGAAAAAGGCTGGAAATATTGATGTCGAAAGTGCAAGTGTTTTCTCAGGTTGAATTAGAAACAGATGATTTGTTAAGAGGCGTAGCCCAGTTGGATTCGGATGAATTGGATCGTTTTGCTAAAGAAGTGTTGACGATCCGTGCAAAGCGTAATGTGCCAAGTCTGCCACGGGCCGAAGCTGAGTTGTTGCAGAAAATTAATGAAGGGGTCTCTCCCAAAGTTCGTGAGCGGTATGACGATTTGCATCAAAAAATGCTTGATGAAATGCTTACAACTGATGAGCAACTAGAATTGGTCGACCTGAGTGATCAGATAGAATTTGCCGATGCGCAGCGATTACAACATCTGATTGTTTTGGCAAAGATACGCAGTATCTCGGTAGATGCACTAATGGATGAACTGAAACTGCGTCGGCGCGTCTATGCCTAGAGCCTATATCCCAATCTCCGTCCGTCGCACTGTGATCGAACGAGCGCATGAACGTTGTGAATATTGTCAAGCGCGAGCCGATTTTGCGACAGAAACCTTTGCTGTCGAGCATATATTACCCCTGAGCCGCGGTGGAACAGACGATCTTGACAATTTGGCATTGGCTTGTTCCGGTTGCAATAGTCGAAAATACAATAAAGTAGAAGCCATTGACCCAACTAGCGGCGATACAGTGCGGCTGTTTCATCCTCGTACTCAGGTATGGACGGCGCATTTCAGGTGGAATGAAGATTATACGCAGGTCATTGGGGTAACTGATATCGGTCGTGCCACTGTTGCCGCTTTGCAAATGAATCGAACAAATGTAATCAATGTGCGGAATGCCATGTTTCTCATGGGCATTCATCCACCAATTTGATCCATCCTGTCATTGATTTCCCATCATTTACAAACTAGAAAGCTGGTACCCCATGGCCGAAACTATTCTCGGTCAAGCGCCTGCGACCGCGGTCGAGCGCAATGCACGCTGGAATTTTTATGTCAACCTGTGGGATGTCACCTTCATTATGCTGGGCATCAGCCTGATCTCGCGCGAAACAGTCATGCCGGCGCTGATCAACCAACTGACCGATTCCAAATTGGCGATTGGCCTAATTCCGGCGATCTATAGCCTGGGCGGCAATCTGCCGCAACTGTTGATTGCCAATTTTTCCGAACGTCTGCACTACAAAAAACCCTTTGTCATGCTGGTCGGCGGGGCGGGCGAGCGCGGGGGCTATCTGTTTGCCGGGCTCGCCATCTGGTTCTTTGCTGAATCAAGACCCGCGGTCGCGTTGACCCTCTTCTTCCTTGCGCTTGCCTTTTCGGCCATCGCGCTTGGCGTGGGCACGCCCCCTTGGTTTGACATGATCGCCAAGGTGATCCCAACCAACCGGCGTGGTGTTTGGTCCGGTATGGGTCATGGCTTGGGCGCGCTGCTGGCCGTGGCCGGGGCCTACTTTGTCGGCTTTGTGCTGGAGCGCTTTGCCTATCCGCAGAACTTTGCGCTGCTCTTTCTGATCGGCTTTGCGATTATGATGGTATCGTGGGGCGGGCTGGCCTTGACGCGCGAACCGGCCAGCACGACGGTCAAGCCGCGCATCGGCATCAGAGCCTACTACCGTGCGCTGCCGATTCTATTGCGCCGCGACCATAATTACGCGCGCTTTCTGATCAGCCGCACCGTTGCCGTGTTGGGCACCATGGCGACCGGCTTCTACATGGTCTATGGCATCGAACGCTTTGGCGTGGCAGGGACCACCATTGGCTGGCTGACGGCGGTGCTCGTTGCGGGGCAGGCGCTCTTTGGCCTCTTCTGGGGCGTCGTCGCCGACCGCTTTGGCCATAAACTTGTCTTGACCAGCGGCGCGCTTGCGCTCATGGCGGCTGCGCTTGTCGCCTGGTTTGCGCCCAGTCAGCCCTGGCTGACTCCGGTCTTCATCCTCCTCGGGGCTGCGATTGCGACTGAACAGACCTCGGCGCTCAACATCATCCTCGAATTTTGTGATCCCGCCGACCGCCCCACCTATATCGGCCTGACCAATACCCTGCTCGCGCCAACCCTAGCACTCGCCCCCCTCTTCGGTGGCTGGATCGCCACCTGGAGCGACGGCTACAGTACACTCTTTCTAAGCGCTGCGCTCTGTGCCGGATTGGGCGCCGTTTTGTTATTGACTTGGGTGCGCGAGCCGCGGCGGTTGGCGGAGGTAGGATGACAGGAAGACAAGAAGATACTGTTGGCCTGTCTTACGCAATGGGGTTAAAACCCCTTGCTAACAGCGAGAAGCCGCCCCAGCGGCTGAGAAAACTCGACCAGCGCCTGAGGGCGCTTCTCGTTGTTAGGACGGGGTTTCAACCCTGTCTTAAGATAATCTCACTCACGCAACACATATCAATCAAGGAGCTTCCCATGACCTACCAACCTACCTATGAATCTGTCAGCAGCCACCCCGTGCCAGAATGGTTTCACGACGCCAAACTGGGAATCTTTATCCATTGGGGTCTCTACTCGGTGCCCGCTTATGCACCCAACTCTGGGGAACTTGGTGAGATCCTGGCCAGCGGCGAGTGGGCCAAGTGGTTTGCCAACAACCCTTACGCCGAGTGGTATATGAATTCATACCAGATCGACGACAGCCCGACACAACAGTATCATCGCGAGAAGTATGGGACGGATTTTGATTACAAAGATTTTGTACCCCATTTCAACGAAGCGATCAAAGCGTGGAATCCCGACGAATGGGCGCAACTCTTTAAGCAGGTGAACGCCCGCTATGTCGTTCTCACCACCAAACACCATGACGGCTTTCTGATGTGGCCCAGCCAAACGCCCAACCCCTTCCACCCCGGCTACCATGCCGATCGTGATCTCGTTGGCGAGTTGGGCGACGCAGTGCGCAACGAAGGGCTGCGCATGGCCTACTACTACTCTGGCGGCGTCGATTGGACCTTTAACCCACAGGTGGTGCAGCATATTGCCGATCTGCAGAAAGCGGTACCACAGATGGCCGAGTATGTTGACTATGCCAACGCTCACTGGCGCGAACTTATCGACCGCTATGGCACCAACATTCTCTGGAATGACATCGCCTATCCCAAGGCGACCAATCTCAACGAACTCTTTGCTGAGTATTACAACAAGATGGCTGAAGGGGTGGTCAACAACCGCTTCACCCAAGCGTTCCGCATGGACGATATGGGTATTGTCAGCGACAGCCACTTTGATTTTGAAACCCCCGAGTATACCTCCTTCAGCGAAATCCGCGCCAAGAAGTGGGAGTCATGTCGTGGCATCGGTGCCTCCTTTGGCTACAATCAAATTGAGGGGCCGGAGCAATATCAGTCGGTAGAAAACTTGGTTCGTTCGCTCGTTGATATTGTCAGCAAGAATGGCAACTTGCTGCTCAATATTGGCCCCATGGCCGACGGCACCATCCCCGAGATGCAACGGGAACGGTTGGTGGGATTGGGTGCTTGGCTTGATATCAACGGCGAGGCAATCTTTGACACTCGTCCATGGCAGACTGCCGAGGGCAAGACCGATGGTGGCATCGACGTGCGCTTTACGCAGAAGAATGATACGCTCTACGCAACCTTGCTCGATACACCGACAGAGAATGTATTTTTGTTACAGGGGCTACGCGCCACCGAGGGAACAACTATTCGTGTACTTGGCCAAGATGCACCGGTAACCTGGCGGCAAAGCGAAGAAGGTGTGGTTATCGAACTGCATAGCGCTCTTTCAGCAGCACCGGCTCATGCGTTGACGATGATGCCCAAGCCCGACCTCTGCTAAATGAGATCTCTTAAAACTGACTACCATTTCAATATCAACAATGGTATACTGCTTGATATCAATCATATATGAGGATTGTTCCTAAATAAAGCCTGAGGCGGAGATGACTGTCACTGGCCACTGTGCGATCTGCTGTACGAACTTGGTTGCGGCCAGTGACAGTCACCTGGATTGCTTAAAAAGGAACAACTCTATGGTAACTCTTCCGTCATTCTCTTCGTGACCAAGCTGTCGTTCTGTAAGAATTTATGCAGTCGGTAACTTGGAGACTCTTTCAGAGTGACAGGTTTATCAATCTGGATGGCTGAATCGTTACTATATACCAATCAATCTCTTCGCTTGTGCGCGAGTGGATTGACGAACATTTAAACTTGCCGGAACTGGCATTACAATAGGAGTAACTACTATGCAAGCCCTTGTTTGGGAAGGCCCCCGTCAAATGAATATGCGTGAGGTCGCCACGCCGGAACCGGCGATCGATGAAGTCTTAATCCGTGTTGCCTACTCAGGTATCTGTGGTTCCGAGTTGGGTGGCTACCTTGGCCATAACTCGCTGCGTGTCCCACCGCTGATCATGGGGCATGAATTCTCCGGCGAGATCGTGTCATTGGGCGAAAACGCCGCGACAATCAACCTCAAGTTAGCGACGGGGCAGCAGGTAACAGTCAACCCGCTGATCAGCCCGCCCTGGTCGAAAGCTGCACTGCGTGGGCGGCATAACCTGACCCTGCCGCGTAATATCCTCGGTATCCATCGCCCCGGTAGCTACGCTGAATATGTGACGGCCCCCGCCTCGAATGTCTATCCGCTGCCAGTGGGGATGAGTCTGGAACATGCCGCACTAACCGAGCCACTAGGCTGTGCGTTGCGTGCCGCTCGCTTGTCCGGTGCCACGGCAACGGACCGCGTGCTCATTACTGGGCTGGGGCCGATTGGCTTGCTTACCCTGCTGGCCGTGAAGGCAATGGGTGTGCAGACGATCATCGCCACCGACACCGATGCCGACCGCATCGCGATTGGCCGGCACTTTGGCGTACAGGTGCTCAATCCACTGCAAGATAAGGTGGTGCAGACGGTGCGTGAGGTGACGAATGGTGACGGGGTTGATGTGGCCATCGATGCCGTCGGGGCCACCGCCACTCGCCGCGAATGCCTAGACGCCGTGCGCGGCGGTGGCAAGGTAATCTTCACCGGTCTCCACGACGAAGAGAGCAACATCCAAGCCAATCTGCTCATCCGCAATGAGATCAATGTGCAGGGCAGCTTTGCCTACACGCCGCTCGATTTTGAGGACGCGTTCCAGTGGTTGGCCGAAGGGCGCATCGAGATCGATCCGTGGTTGCTCAAAGCACCCCTCTCCGATGGTGGTGCCTGCTTTGAACGTCTGCTCAGCAAACCGGGACCGGTCGCGAAAATTCTCCTCCACCTATAAAGTGTATATGGGCACGTCGTGCCCATATACACTTTATAGGTGTTAAGGATCCATCACCAACCACAAAATATCTATCATGCTTCCCACACCCGCCACACCAGACAAAGCTGTAATGGCCGCCGTCATCGGCACGGGCCACTTTGCCACCGCGGTTGTAACGCAAGCAGAAGCAATACCCCAACTCCAGGTGCCCGTGGTCGTGGATCTCGATGTGGCCGCCGCGCAACGCGCATATGCGCGGGCCGGTGTTGATCCGACAATGATCGCCGTCTGCGACAGTCGGCGCACCGCCTTGGCCGCCCTGGCAAATCAACAGCGTGTCATCTTAGCTGATGCTGCGCTGCTTTGGGAACTTCCCATCGATGTCGTTCTGGAATCGACTGGTGTGCCGGAAGCGGGGGCGCGCCACGCGTCGGCGGCAATCAACCATGGCAAACATGTTGTCATGGTGACCAAAGAGACCGATGCTGTGGTTGGCCCGATTTTGGCCGAGCGGGCGCGTCGCGCCGGGGTTGTCTACACGCCGGTTGACGGCGACCAACATGGGCTGCTGATTGCCTTGGTGGAATGGGCGCGGCTGTTGGGGTTAGAAGTGCTCTGTGGTGGCAAAGCGCGTGATGCTGAATTTGTCTATGATTTGTCAACGGGCACGGCGCGTTGTGGGCACGCTGTGGTGCCACCCGCTGCCGACGTGTGGCCCTACTTCAGCGCCATTCAACCGGACTGTGCCGCTGAATTTGTTGCTGCACGGCGCGCCGCGTTTACCGAATTACCCCAAGTCGGCGGCTTTGATTTAGTGGAGCTTGCCATTGCCGCCAATGCAACTGGTCTCGTGCCCGACATTCCGGCTACCCACACCCCAGCGTTGCACATTGCTGAGTTACCTGAGGTCTTTTGCCCAGTGGAAGAGGGGGGCATTCTTTCGCAGCGCGGCGTGATTGACTGCGTCACCTGTCTGCGCCAACCGCATGAAGCCGGCTTGGGTGGGGGTGTCTTTATAGTCGTGGCCTGCACCAATGACTATTCCCGCCATATTTTGCACACCAAAGGCTTGATTCCCAACAGTCGCGGCACCGCCGCCGTCATCTATCGCCCCTACCATCTCTGTGGGGTGGAAGCGCCCTTGTCGATTTTGCGTGCCGGGCGCGAAGGCCGGGGAATCAGTCGCAATCTGTCACAGCCCCGCGTCGATGTGGTGGCCCAATTACGCTGTGATCTGGCCAGCGGTGAAACTATTGGCAATGATCATAGTCCCGATCTGCTGGCGTTGATGCAGCCAGCGACCGCCATTCAGCCGGGGCGACCGTTGCCCCTGCACATGGGAAATGGGAATGCGCTCAACCGTGATCTGGCAAGCGGGTCCATGCTGACGGCTGCTGCCGTAATTGAGCCGAGCAATTCTCTGTTATGGCAGTTACGCCGCGAGCAGGAGCGTCACTTTGGGACTGCCGCTTGGGAAGGAGAGTCGGATGGACGGGAAATTTCGGAGAATAATACTTGGTAGTGTCATGTTGGTTTTTTTGTTCAGTGGAGTTGTCACTGTGGTCGTCGCTGAAGGCCGCCATATACCGGCGTGGCGCACTGCTTTTGTAGAGGCATTGCCAGGTGTTCAAATGGCTGCCGTTCAGCGCGCAAAATATCCCGCGCAATTTGACGATAACAGATCAGCATTCTTACCCATTGACCTCGGTACCTTTGCCTACACCACCAGCGCCACCTACGGCAAACCGATCCGATATACACTGGCCTTGCCTGCAACACCCTCCGAGCTTTATTGTGTTATCGGCAAGCGCGGAAACGGGACGCAACTGTACCTGGTTGGCTATTTTGATGATGGGCTCTGGCACGCGGATTGGGTTGTCTGGATGGGTAGTGAAACGTTGGGTGATCGAGTAGTGCAACAGGCACTGACGGCGATTGGGTGCTCGATGGCCCTGAGCACTGGTAGCTAATCTATGGGGCACCAAACTATTTAACGGGTACACCGCAAAAGAGCCTATTCTTATTGTGAAGAGCAATATAAGTGTGTAGATATTATTCCGAACTAACTCGATAAAGTTTTGTTAGATCGTTTCAATCCACTCCGTAACTGGCGGGCTGGTAGCACACGGACTGGATGATCTGCTATATCGACTTTTGCATAAACCCTTGCAAAAACGCTGCCGATCGCGCCGCCGCCTCTTGGGGCGGTAGATCACCGCCAAAGGCCTGATGGAGTGTCACATACCCCGTGTAACCAATAGCCTGCAATCCCTCAAAGACCCTCACAAAGTCGATACCACCCGGTGCATCCAATGGCCGAAGGGTCGACATGATTTGGCCACCCACCCACGTATCCATTGCCAGCGTTCCCGCCAGATCCGGTGCGTGATTCTGTAGATAAACATTGAAGAGGTATGGGGCAAACGCCTGCAACGTCTCCTCGCCATACGGTTGACCACAGAGCGCTAGATTGGCCGGTTCGTAGATCAGGCCAAAATTGGCGCGGCCCACCTTCTGTAACACATTCAACGAACCTTCGACCGTCTCAAAGAGGCTGCGTGTATGGCTCTGATGAGCCAGCCGGATGTTGCGCTCGGCGGCTTCATCGGCTGCGCGTTGGGCAAAGGGGATATCGGCTTCTTCCTTCATACAAATCCGAATCAGATCGCTGCCGAGCGCCACGGTCAGATCAAGATAGGGGGTGATGTTGCGTAGGCAACCGGGGCCAGCCGCCCCATTCTCAGGCACAGCAAAATCACCGGTGACCATCGAAACGGCGAGACCAAGATCGTCCAGGAGCGCCCGGGCTTGGCTGATCGCTTCCTTGGAACTCTGGATCCCCACCTGCGAAGCGCGCATACAGAGCGCTTGATAGCCGGCGTTGTGGGCAATTGTGGCCAAGGCGGGCAATTGGATATCGACAAGCCGCTTATCATGAAAGCTTTCGGCAACGCGTACCGAGAGAGAGAGTTTCATTGCAACTCCTTTTGGTTGAAGGTTACTCTATGGGGAAGGTTTCTCTGGCTCCGCCATCCCACCCGCCGGTAAGCGCGGATCAAGCAACTGATCCACATGTAGCCAGATCACCCGCGAATAGCGGAAGATCAGTGGCCAGAGCAGAAGCGTCTCGACAATAATGGCCACGGAAAAGAGGGGAATGCTGGCATCAATCCAGAAGAGATAAAAGGCAGAGGGCAAGATGATCAGAAAGCCCAGGACATAAGCAATCAACATCGAGTTGAGATAAAAGCCATGTTCGCGCTCATAGTGTACGCCACAGTGGGGGCACTGCTTGTGCGCTTCGAGGAGCGAGCGAAAGATTGGCCCGGTCAGGCAGACCGGGCAGCGTTGGGCTAGGATCGCAAGGAATCGTTTCATCAAATGTGCTTTTACTTAATCGTTTGGCTCATCTAAGAAAATAGTGCAAACCGATGATTTGTCCAGAAGAAAATTATTGTGTTCGCACAATTTCGTCTGATGAGTGAATCGTTTAAAGAGGCAAGATGCGGACGCGAATCCGGCTTTGTGTAACACTCAAGATTGCGCCAGCCTCTAGTAGCTTTTGATACTGACCAACCATGATCTGCAAGTGTTTGTTAACATTTTGTGGACACATATCTGGCAAGCGGAAGATCACAATGCTGGGCAGACTATCTCCGCTTGCAGCCATCAAATCACCAAAGTCTAAGTCATGGGTAAGGACAATGCGTTCCTCAAGCTTGGCTTTCGTAATGATTTCCGGATCAGACAAGCGGTGTAACTGCTGTTCAATCAGATGAACAGCGTCGTATCCCTGGTCACGTAAGAAGATCACTGCACCAGGCGAAATACCAATATCTGCCAAAAACTTCATCTTAGTCTGCCGCCAAAGCTAGTTCATGAACACTGTCTTCCGCCAGCCAAGCTGCATACTGTAGCGCTTGGTGAATATCCTCATCTTCTAAATAAGGATAGGCTTCAACGATCTCCATTGTGCTCATCCCATTCGCAACCAGATTAAGGATGAGAGACACTGTGATGCGCATACCTCTGATACAAGCTTTCCCACCCATGAGATTCGAATCAAATGTGATACGGTCAAACCGTTGCATGAAATGTCTCCAACCTTCTTAAGATATGGTCACCGACTTCTAAGTCTCACTTGCTCATCAGCCGAAAGTGTGAGAACAGATGAGCAAGGCTCATTATACCATTGACTACCCAACCATGCCATCCATCCCCAACGCCTCCACGACAAAAGCCCACTTATCCGCCGCGTCTTCAATCATCTTAGAAGTCGGCTTGCCCGCGCCGTGGCCAGCCTTGGTCTCAATGCGAATCAACGTGGGGGCCGGACCCCCTTGCGCGTGTTGCAACGCCGCGGCGAACTTGAAACTGTGCGCGGGGAAGACACGGTCATCGTGGTCGCCGGTGGTGATCAACGTTGGTGGGTAGTGCGTTCCCACTTTGAGATTGTGATAGGGGGAATAGGCAAGTAATGTTTGAAACTGTTCGGGATCGTCGGGCGAGCCATAATCGGAGACCCATGCCCAACCAATCGTAAATTTGTGAAAGCGCAACATATCGAGCACGCCGACTGCCGGCAAACTGGCCCCAAAAAGGTCGGGCCGTTGGGTCATGCAGGCACCGACGAGCAGACCGCCATTGCTGCCGCCACCAATCGCCAACTTGGGTGTTGAGGTATAACCATTGGCGATCAGCCACTCGGCCGCGGCAATGAAATCATCAAAGACATTCTGCTTGCGTTCGAGTGTCCCCGCTTGGTACCATTCTTTGCCATATTCACCACCCCCACGCAGATTCGGCTGGGCAAAGAGACCGCCCATCTCCATCCACGTCAACACATTGACGGCAAAGCTTGGGGTCAGCGGAATATCAAAGCCGCCGTAGCCGTAGAGATAGGTCGGGGTGTCGGCGTTCAGGGGCAGTCCCTTTTTGTGGCAGAGAAACATGGGAACCTGTGTGCCATCTTTGCTGGGGTAGAAGATCTGCTGCGTCTCGTAGAGGTCGGGGTCAAATTGGAGCGTTGGTTGGCGAAAGATGCTCTGTTCGCCAGTCGCTAGATCATAGCGATAGATGATGCCCGGTGCGGTAAAGCCGCTAAAGCTATAGAAGGTTTCGCTATCGTCCTGATTGCCGCCAAAGCCACTCACCGAGCCGATGCCCGGCAATTCAAGCGCGCGCACTAACGCGCCTTCTTGATCAAAGATCTGGACTTGGCTGTGGGCATTGTGGAGATAGTTGGTGATAAATTGTCGGTTCACCAGACTGACCCCACGCAAGGTATCTTTGGCCTCTGCAATCAACTCCTGCCAATGCGCTGCGACCGGCTTGCGGATATCGATCGCAATTAGCCGACCGAGCGGGGCGCTATGGTCGGTGCGAAAGTAGAAGTGAGGGCCATCGTTGCCGACAAAGGAGTAGGCGGCATCAAAGCGGTTGAGCAATTCGACGACGGGGCTATCGGGGTTCTGCAAATCTTTGTAGAAGATGCCATTCTGCCGAAAGGTGCCGCGTGAGACATAGATGATCAGATAGTGTCCATCATCGGTGACGCCACCGTTAAAGTTCCACTCCTGCTGATCGGGGCGCTCGTAGATCAGCACATCCTCATCCTGGGATGTACCCAATCGGTGGTAGAAGAGTTTGTGAAAATAGTTAATGCCTTTGTAGGCATCATCGGCGTTTGGCGCGTCATAGCGGCTATAAAAAAAGCCGGCGTTGTCATGGCTCCACGAAGCGCCACTAAATTTGGCCCATTGCACCATGTCGCCCCGATCCGTACCACTGGCCACTTCCCGTACCCGCCACTCCATCCAATCCGAGCCAGAGGCCGAAAGTGCATAGGCGAGTAAGGTGCCATCTTCACTGATCGCATAGCCACTCAGGGCCACCGTGCCGTCGGTCGAGAGCGTATTGGGATCGAGTAGCACCTTGGGCTCATCCTCCAACTGCGCCATCCAGTAGAGCACCGCCTGATTTTGTAGCCCATTGTTGCGCGTGAGGAAATAGCGCCCCCCATGTTTTACCGGAACCCCATAGCGCTCATAGTTCCACAGTTCGGTCAGCCGTTGGCGAATGCGGTCCCGCGATGGTAGCTGGGCTAAATAAGCGTTTGTGACCTCATTTTGGGCGGTGATCCACGCCTGTGTCTCGGGGCTGTTGAGATCTTCGAGCCAGCGGTAGGGGTCAGCGATTGGGGTGTCGTGGCGTGATTCGACCAGCTCTTGCCGGCGGGTGGTGGGGTAGGGTAGCGTTTGTACCATCTTCATGATTCTCGTTTCCGAAATAGTTCCGCGGAGGGTGTCAGCCACTGTTCACCACCGGTAAACCCGCGCCTGATCCCATCACACTGTAGGGCCAGTTCATTTCCGACCATTATATAACGGTTGACTAAATCGCGAGAATCTATGCTGAACCAACGGTCTTAATCGCTATAAAAAGAGAATCACAAACCAATGTGACACGCAGCCTATCCCCTTGGATCGGCTTGTCACGCTGATGAACATTAACTTCGGTAATCGAGCGTAGGCTGAGCTTGTCGAAGCCGGATCCGCTCTGGCTTCGACAAGCTCAGCCTACGTTTACCGACTTATTTAGTTAATAACCATTAAGCGTGACAAGCGCCGCATGGTCGCGTGGTTACAAACAAACTTCCAAAGCGGTTTATTTGTGTCGTTGTATAGTGGGGTTTGCCGCAGTCTCTGCTCAGGGCAAAACTAAGCCAGCCTCTGGTGGAAAGTAGATGGCAATCTCTTCGCCAATCGCCGGGAGGGTGAGATGGGGATTGTTAAACTCATCCAAGGAGAGGATCGTCTCTTGCAGACGGATATAGATGCGCACAATGGAGCCGAGGAAGGCAATATTTTCGACGCGCCCCACCAAGCGATTGCTGCCATTGTCGGCTAGCGATAGCGCCTCGGGGCGCAGGGCGACGGTCACTGCGGCACCATTCGCCACTCCGTCAAGTGCCTGGGACAACGTCAGCATTTGCCCATCGATTTGCACCTGACCGGCTGTACTGTTAACCACTGTCGCCGGGACAATATTGAGCGTGCCGACAAACGAAGCGACAAAGCGCGTCTGCGGAAAATTGTAAATCTCAAAGGGGGTTCCAATCTGCTCAATTTTGCCAGCGCTCATCACCACAATGCGGTCGGAGAGCGAGAGCGCTTCTTCCTGGTCGTGGGTCACGTAAATCGTCGTAATCCCCAGTTGGCGCTGAATGCTGCGGATCTCGTTGCGCAGGCTGACACGAATCTTAGCATCAAGCGCCGACAGCGGCTCATCAAGCAACAGCAGTTGCGGTCGGATCGCCAATGCACGTGCCAATGCTACCCGTTGTTGTTGTCCACCCGAAAGCTGATAGGGGTAACGGTCGCCCAGGTCGGCCAGCCCAATCAGGCGCAACATTTCGGCCACCCGCTCCTTGATTTCGCTGGAGGCTTTTCCGGCAACCTTGAGCCCAAAGCCAATATTGCCCGCCACGGTCATATTGGGGAAGAGCGCATAGGATTGAAAAACCATGCCGATGTTGCGGGCGTTGGGGCGAACATGGGTAAGCTCCTGACCATCCACCGTGATCTGGCCCGAAGATGGCAATTCAAAGCCGGCGATCATGCGCAGCGTCGTCGTCTTGCCACAGCCACTTGGCCCCAAAAAGGAGATGAATTCCCCCTGCGCAACGGGCAGCGTGAAATCTTCCACCGCAACAAAGCTGCCAAACTCTTTGCGTACATTGGTCAGTTCAAGAAACGCCATCGGTCGTTGTCCTTCGTGTGGATGTAGATCGGTAGAACGGTAAATCGGTAAGTCGGTAAATCGGTAAATCGGTAAATCGGTAAATCGGTAAATCGGTAGATAGATGCTGATGTACTGATTTACCGATGTACCGTTCTACCCTACTCCCTTAATGAGTGCCACTTAATTGGCTGGCCCCGGCGCGCCCACTTCCCAGCCACTGGATCAGCCCCATTGCACCCCAGGTCAGCGCAAAACTCATGACGGCCAGCGCGGCGGGTTCGTAGGCGCGATTCTGGCCCATCAACGCCAAATAGGGGCCAAAGGCCGGTTGGGCCAACAGGGATGCCAAGGTGTATTCACCAACCGCAATCGCCAGGGTGAGAAACGCAGCACTTAATAGCGCAGTGCGCAGGTTCGGCAAGATAATGCGCAGCAAGATCGTCGGCCAACCCGCGCCCAAACTTTGGGCTGCTTCGGTCAGGCTGCGCACATCCATCGCCCGCAATCCAGCATCGACCGAGCGATAGAGATAGGGCAAGGCAAGCACAACATAGCCGGCGACCAAGAGGGCATGTCCCGCTAGCCGCGAAGTCAAAAATGGGCCATAGGTGCGAATGAGCCCAAAGACCAGCACAACCGCCGGAATGACGAAAGGCATGAGGGTGACTAACTCAATATAGGGCCGTACACTCGGCAAACGTAGATGTACCCAGTAGACAGTCGGCACCACCAGTACAATACCGACCACAATGGTCCAGACCGCCATCTCTAGCGAAAAGATAAAAGAGGCGGCAAATTTGGGATCGTTGAGGACATTCTGATAGGCCGTAAAACTGAGCACATCGCGCTGCGCCTTGAGCGAAAATTGAAAGGTGGCATAGAGGGGCAGAAAGAAGTAAAGCACACCCAAGCCAATCCAGAACCATGACCAAAAGCGACCAACACGCATACTATTTCCCTTTTGTTACGATGTGAATCGGTAGATTAGTAAATCGGTAGATTAGCAAATCAGGAAACGAGTGAGGTAATTACCTCTCTACTGATTTACCGATGTACCGCTCTACCGATTTACTAATCTACTGATTTACCGATTTACTGATTTACCAACCCCTCTATTAACCCACCTGCCGGAGCCAGCGCGAAGAACGCCGTTGCAGCACGGTGTAGCCGATCAGCGTCACTGTCATCACCACGACCATGCCGAGTGCCAGTGCATAGCCAAGGCCGGGATTGTTCAGCACGTCCCCGCGCACTTGTTGACCGATCAAGAGCGGCACGAGGTTGAGCGAGCCGCCGGTCAGCCCATAGGCAGTGGCATAGGCCCCAAAGGCGTTGCCAAAGAGTAGGATCATCGCGCCTAGCAGTGTCGGCAGCAGAATCGGCAGCGCAACATAGCGCCAATACTGCCAGCCACTCGCACCGAGATTTTCGGCCGCCTCGCGCCAATCTCGCCGCAAGCCGTCGAGCGCCGGCGCGATGATCAACACCATCAACGGAAATTGAAAGTACATGTAGGTGACGCTCAGCCCCCAAAAGCTGTAGAGATTAAAGCCAGTTTGATAGAGCTGAATGCCAAAGAGGTCGCGCAAGAGCACCGTGACAAAGCCGACGCGCCCGAGCGTGGCGATAAAGGCAAAGGCGAGTGGCACCCCGGCAAAGTTGGAGGCAACGCCGGAAAAGGTCATCAGCGCGCTGCGCACAAAGCGGGGTAACCCACCCAGGATCGCGGCATAGGCGAGCAGAAAGCCAAAGAGACCGCCACCGAGCGCAGTTACAAAGCTGACGCGGATACTGAGCCAGTACGCTTCCAGGATAAAGGGTTGCCCCAACTCAACAATGTGTACCGTGGTAAAGGTCCCCTCTCGCGTGCGAAAGGCACCCAAAAAGAGATTGGCCGAGGGCCAAAAGATAAAGGCAATCGCAAAGAGAAAAAAGGGAACAACCCCCAGCCAGCGCCATGCCTGTGCGGATATGGTCGGTCCCGTCGATGGTGCGCCAACGGTTGCCAACTGTGCCATAAATTTACCCCACGCAGTGGTTGCAGAGATTATAATTGTGTTTTGTTGGTAGGGCCACGGTATACCGTGGCCCTACCAACAAAACACAACTTATTTACTTCACATCCGCCTTGACAACACTGTCCCACTGCGTGGTGATCAGCTCTTTGGCGGCGGTCAGTTGATCAAGGGTCGGGAAGACCGCCTCAGCATATAGTTCGGCAGCCGGCAACTTGGCGGCGAGATCGGCTGGGATCACATCGCGGGCTGCCATATCGTTGTAGCGGATCGGATGGCAGTAGCCGCTGAGCCAGGCATTCTGCCCTTCGTCGGAGTAGAGAAATTCCATCCACAGTTTGGCGGCGTTGGGATGGGGCGCATAGGCGCTGATCGCCTGCACGTAGACACCGGCAAATACGCCGGTCGCTGGAATCACAATCTCGGTTGCTGGGTTGCCGGCAAAGGTATCACGCGCGGCCAGGGCCAGATAGTCCCATTGAATAATGATCGGCGTTTCGCCAGTCGCAAAGGTGGCGTTGCTGGCAATCACCGGCACAAAGTTGCCCGCTTCATTGACCTTGGCCCAGAAGTCGAGCCCTGGTTGCGCATCATCGAGCGAGCCGCCATTGGCCAAACCAGAGGCGAAGACGGATTGGATCGCCTGGTTGGAGGTGCGTGGATCACCGGCCAAAGCAACCTGACCGTTGTAGGCTGGGTTGAGCAGATCCGACCAATCCTGCGGCACTTCGGTTACCACGTCGGTGTTGACCTGAATCGCTAAGACGCCATAGTAGTCGCCATACCAGTAGCCATCGGCATCTTTCACTTCATCGGGAATGGTATCCCAGGTAGCGACCTTATAGGGCTGGATCAAGCCTTCTTCTTGCGCCTGTGGTCCGAAGGCAAAGCCGACATCGATCACATCCGGTGCTTGCGGACCTTTGTTGTCCTTGTTGGCGCGGATCGCTTCCAACTCATCACCCGACCCGGCATTCGGATCTAACTCGTTGACTTCGAGACCATACTTCGCCTTGAAGGCCTCAATGGCCCCACCATAATTACACCAGTCGTGGGGCAGCGCAATCGTGGTCAAGGTACCCTCTTCCTGCGCGGCGGCGACCAGGGCATCCATTCCTTCGGCTGCCGGCGCGGCTGCTTCTTCGGCGGGCGCGGTGGTGGCCGCGGCGGCTGGTGCTTCTGTGGCCGGGGTCGCGGCTTGTGGCGCGACACAGGCGACCAAGCTGACCAAAACAAGCAACAAACTTAGCGGTGTTAACAGCTTTGAACGCTTCATGATTTCTCCTGTTTCCATTGAGTGGGAACGGTTGCGTACAAGAAACTACACGATTTATACTTCGCTCTGATTGAGAACCGAAGTTTTTCTGGGGTAGAAACTCCGGTTCCCAATTCAACCGCAGTATAATTGGGTGGTTGCGCTTTGGTCTGTCAAAGCTGTGTGCGAACCGAGCTTTCACAGAAAAAGGCAGAACGGTAATGGACAACGATGGATGACGAGGGTGGTCTAATCGTAGCAGAGACGCATTGCGGTGTAAAGTCTGTGAGGGGACCGAGGACAGAATGGTCGGGTTGTTTGCGAGGTAATTGACTGTTTAGGGAGGGAGAAGGGGCGCGGTTAATAAAGCTTAACGATTGATTTACAGGGTGTTAACGGTGGACATGCCTTTGTGTGGGTTCTACACTCTGCTTTCCGGCAGTTCATCAGCGATTGCAGTAAGCGGAAGAAGTACGCTATCAAGGGGATCATGATGATAATTTATATCGGTGTATACATGACGCTTATGCAAACTCACGATGCTCCGCGCGCAACGGCGCGTTCTCCCACTCAATCGGCAGTTGGCCGGCAGCGATCTGATAAAATTGACATTCGATCCCAATCACTTCGCCCGCTTCATTCTTGATCAAATGAAAGTCACCCGGCGTCTCTTCCTCAATTGGTGATAGATAAGCCATCTTCTGCGGTTCATCAAACCAGATAAATAATGTATTGTCGGTTGGGTCGAAACGAATTTTTAGCTTGTCCATACAATTTCTCCCACTTTCATCTTATCCGCCGGATAGGCTGTGATGAGAAATCCTTCGCCATTGGTCCGACGTGCAACCGCGCAAACTAAGCGCCTGTCATCAGTAGCATAAAAGAGGTACACCGATCTATCGGTGCGGCTCAAACGAATTTCAACCGAGCACCCCTTCCTGATTGCTCAATTGTTGAGCGGTTTAGATTGTAGAGGGGATGACAGTAGTGGGCATGACAGAGATGAGTGTAGCAGTGCTCTAGTCGCTGTTGTCGAATGAGATGCCCACTTTTCGCGCAATTTCGTTGGCCAAGTCATTGTCGGTGGGCGAAAAATCAGCGATATGGAGTTTGTCTCGATTTTATTATTCATGACTATTATTGTTGACGATATGGTGGCCTTCTCTGCGCAAGATCGTCACGTATGCCGCCCAAGTGTTGGTATAACAGGCTGTTACAGTGGCAACAGGTGAGTTCCCTGATAGTGAGGGGCAACTTTTATGACTTGGGTCGAACCTTTTCTTTGCACCCGAATAGCCATGTACGGAGAGCGCTCATACACGATCTCCGTCAGCTGACTAGCGGATGAACTGTCTAAGTGACGGGTGTAACGGAAGCGTTTTGTGCTTAAATAATATGCAGAGTGCTAGCCGTTGATTGTCAGCCATCACCTGTTGTTACATCCTAATGCCCAGTGATAGGTGGTGGCTGATCTGGAATCGGCGTTTGCACCAAAGAAAGCAAGTCAGTGATACCGTACCTAGATGGGTAGCTGGTTATCGCTAGACTTGGACAAGGAGAATCTCAAGATGCAACCAACCCCACGTTCGTTCCCTTGGACCAACTTGCGCCGCTTGGCACTAGTCTTACTCAGCGTCATGCTACTCGTGCTGCCAGCGCAGAGCGTTCAGGCTGTCCTAAGTTGGGAATTCAATACGGTGGATAGCTACACGATTGTTGCGCGTTACACTTCGTTGGTATTGGATGCTGCGGGTTATCCTGTCATCAGTTACGCTGGCGGCGGTCTTAAGCTGGCGCACTGCAACGATGCCACTTGCACGGGCAACGATGAAAGCCTCCAACTCATCGACAGTGTACCTGTCATGTCTCGCACTTCGCTAGTACTAGATGCGGCAGGCTACCCCATCATCAGTTACTTTGCCCGCCCCCAACAGGCTTCAGAAGCTAGTAACCTCAAACTGGCGCACTGCAACGATGCTACTTGCGCTGGTAATGATGAGAGCCTCCAGACTCTCGTCAACATTTCAGATGTCGAAGGCTTATCGCTTGTACTGGATGCTGCGGGCTACCCGGTCATCAGTTATATTGACGTAACCAATACTGACCTCAAACTGCTGCACTGCAACGATGTCAATTGCCGCGGCAATGATGAGAGTGTTCAGACCGTAGATGGTGCCGTAAATGGTGGTCATCAGTGGGAAATGTATACTTCACTGGTACTAGACACTGCGGGCTATCCGGTCATCAGTTACTTTGAATACGTTGACTACCTCCACAGTGACCTTAAGCTGTTGCACTGCAATGATGCTAATTGCCGCGACAATGATGAGAGTATCCAGATTCTCGACAAAGGGGAGAACCATGGGTGGTGGACCTCGCTGGTGCTGGACGACGCCAGCTACCCGGTTATCGCTTACAGTGGTCACGGGCTCAATTTGATGCACTGCAACGATGCCAATTGCAGTGGCAATGATGAGAGCACCCAAACTCTTGACGGCGGCAGTGGGTATATCTCGCTGGTGCTGGACAGTGCCGGCTACCCGGTTATCGGTCACCTTGGCACCAATCTTCAACTGACGCGCTGCAATGATGTTAACTGTAGCGGCAACGACGAGAGTATTCAGACCTTCAATAGCGCCTATGGTGCCGAGAACATCTCACTGGTGCTCGACGGGGAAGACTATCCCGTCATCGGTTACACAAACGACATCTTCGACGACGTCAAATTGGTGTACTGCAACGATATCAACTGCGGCGGTAACGACGAGAGCATCCAGACTGTTGATGGAGATCGGGAGGTTGGGAAGTATAACGCACTAGCGCTGGATGCGGCTGGCTATCCCGTCATCAGTTACTATGATGCTACGAGCACTGACCTCAAAGTGGCACATTGCAACGATGCCAATTGCATGGGCAATGACGAGAGCATCCAGACCCTCGACAGCGGAGGAGCAGTTGGGCTGTACACCTCGCTGGTATTGGATGCGGCTGGCTATCCCGTCATCAGTTACTATGATGCTACGAACACTGATCTCAAAGTGGCGCACTGCAACGATGCCAATTGCACGGGCAATGACGAGAGCATCCAGACCCTCGACAGCGGAGGAGCAGTTGGGCTGTACACCTCGCTGGTATTGGATGCGGCTGGCTATCCCGTCATCAGTTACTATGATGCTACGAACACTGAGCTCAAAGTGGCGCACTGCAATGATGCCAATTGCACGGGCAATGACGAGAGCATCCAGACCATCGACAGCGGAGGCGCAGTTGGATCGTACCCTTCGCTGGTATTGGACGCGACCGGCTATCCTGTCATCAGTTATCATACCAACATCGACGTCAAGCTAGCGCACTGCAATGATGCCAATTGTACGGGCAATGATGAGAGCATCCAGACTGTTGATAAGGGGAGAGACAGCAGTTTGGTGCTGGACACGGCGGGCTACCCCGTCGTCAGTTATATTGACACCACCAGTACGAGCCTCCAATTGGCACACTGTAATGACGTCAATTGTACGGGCAATGATGAGAGCATCCAAACTGTGATTAGCTCCTTGAATGGCGTGAGCTCTGCCTTGCTGGTGTTGGACCCGGCCGGATTCCCTGTAATTAGTTATCATCACACTACAGTGCTGATCCACGGATATAGCGATCTTCGGCTGGTGAACTGCAACGATGCCAACTGTCGCGGCAACGATGAGCACATCCAGACCGTGTTTACCTATGGTGCCAGTACCTCGCTGGTGCTGGATGCTGCTGGCTATCCCGTTCTCAGTCACGGCAAAGTCTCCCTCGTGCTGGCGCGCCAGGGAGATGATCCTTCACTGAGCGAGACGGTCTTTCTGCCGCTTGTGTACCGTTGAGCTCTGCCTGTACCAGATAGGCAGGCAACACTGAACTATTTAGGACTTACGCAAACTGCTGGTCGAGTAGACGGCTTTTTTGCCGTATCGAGACTGAGAACTGCGTAAGTCCTACTATTAAGAAACTCATCACTTTCAGTGAATTTCTTCCGTGGGAAATAGGATCTCTGCCCTTTAGTACCTTCGTGGATCACTCCGTGGTTACGCCCTCGCCAACCCCACCAGCACCTCAACCCCACCCAACTCAAACCCGACCTGCTCAACCTCGCCCGGCACCCCATTCTGTACCAGCGTGGTCGTCAGCGTCTCTTCCTGCACATACTCACCAAACTTGGCCAGCAGGTCGCCCGTCACCGCCGACTCCGCCACATAAAGCGGCCACCGTCGTCAAAGCTGCGGAAGTTGGTGCGGTCGATGCTGATTGCTTCGCCACCGTTGACGGGATAACCCAGTACTTGCAGTGCGGCACCAAAGAGGTCGCTGACATCAGCCAACGGTAAGGTCGGTTGATTGAGCGATGTGCGGGATAGCTCTGTGTTGTCAAAGGTATGGTCGATCTGTAAGAGCGCCAGATCTTGTTCGCGTTTCTCGGCAACCATGTGCGCCCGGTAGGCTGGTTGTGGTGCTGTGCGCGTGTCAACCGTCGGCGCAATGACGAATTCTTCATAGCGTGGCGAGGTTGGGTCATCTGGGTCGCGCAGCAACACGTGATAGGCGGTGAGGATCAACCCGCTGGGATGGATAATCACGCCACTGCCCACGTCTGTTTCACAGCCAAAGTTGTCACAGCGCAAGATCTTGACCACCGCTTTGGCTGCTTCGGCCAAGGTGGTGGCCGGTGGTGGGGACAATACTGTTGTCTGCAATTTCGCCTGGATTGCCTCGTATTTGGTGATACCGTCAAAGACAGAAGGAATGTCGCGGCCCGCACCGGTCAGTGGTTCCTCGGCGCGCACGGGGCGTGGCGTAATGAACGGGACCGGACCGCTGGCGGAAAGCTGTGTTTCTACTGGTGGCGTGGGTGTTGCGACAACAGTCGTTTCTACGGAAAGTGCTGCGGATGTTGGTGTTGACTGCGCCGCAGTGCTGTTGCCACAAGCCGTCAGAACACAGAGCAACACAAAGCAGACTACCCACAGCGTGGCGTTGCGGATCTGGTGCGAGGGTGTTCCACGGTTGATCATACTTGGTTTTGGATAGCAGTTGCTTTGCTGTGGTTGCTCACAGCGGGTTTCCGTTAAGTTGGTGCTTTGATTGGTTGGTGCGATGTAAGATAGGTGAATTATAGTGGATACGGAGAGAAAGGGGAAACAGAGGTAGACTTGATGCATACGCCTGAAAAATTTCGCTAGATACCAAATAGCGTACGCAGCCGTACCTCTGCCTCTTTCTGCATCCGTGGCGAAAGACTTCCAAGTTGGCGGACAAGTAAAGCCTGTGTACCCGTCATTAGTCGATGGAGTTGGAGCGTTGACGAGACGCGCAAGCCTGTTACGCCAAAATCAGAGGCAGCGGCATCAATCATCAAGTCCGTGTTCAAGGTTGTGGTCTGTTGCTGGCTTGTGATGAATGCCAACACAATGTGCTGATGGGGTCCTATCGGCTCTGTCAAACAGACAGCCGGTCGTACCTTTGTACTCGATAGATCGTCGAACGGAAACGGTACCAAGACAACCTTATACTTCATCGGCATGAACCGGCTCTCCATCGGTGATCGAGTAGATATCCTCTGCCGGATCATACAGAGAGTGGAAAGCCGGATTTCGCGAGGCGGCGTAAAGCCATTTGGTTTCGTCCTCGTCCTGCCTATCTTCTGCTAGGGTTGGTGCTCTGTGTGACAAAGATGGTTCAATACTTTGCAGCACATCATGGACCAACGTAAAGCGTTGCCGAACGGGTAGTTGATAGATCAACTGTAGAATCGTTTCATAGTCAACTGGAGCTACGGTCATCTTTCTCTCACTTTCTATCGAATGGTCTCAAAGTACACATGAATGGAGACACCCTATACACAGAAACCACCAATATCATGCCCCGAATATAAGCTCATCCGCCCATAATCGTTGGCTCAAAGGTGATCCGATCTAATTGGGCAATGGCTTGTCGCATGTAATTTACTCTCCTGGTCGATCAAAACAATAGCGTGGTGGGTTTATTCAACAAAGACCAACTGCTGCGCCGACCCATCATAGAGAAATCGCAAGCGATTGAGCAAGTCCCGGCCAATAATAACGTCATCGCCAACATCATCTGCAACAACCAAAATGCTGGCAAAGATGCGATCTGCAATGCGCAGATCAACCTCATAGCGAAAGATAACCCGATATTCTCCCCATTGACTGCGCAGTCGTGCCTGATCCCATTCGGCTGCCATGATTTGACTCAATAGTCGTTCGGGTATGATCGTGGCATCTGCACCCGTGTCCAATAGGGCTGCCGAAATGTCGATCCAGTCATTCACCTCGGGCCCTGCAATTTGTAAAGAGAACGAAGGTGACGATGGGAATGTGGTATGATCAAACGATTGCTGATGCCAGGAATGGACTACGAGTCGTGTCATAGCAGGTGTTCGTTACTCTGTCGCCATTTTAGGGCTACGTATGTGTAATGTTGGTAACTCCGGCGTATCGGCTACTTCAATGATCGCGATCGCTGTTCGACCATAGGTCTGCCGCGCCCGCTTGGCTAACACCCGACCATCTCCATCATCATCAACTACTTGACCATTGTTGATTGCAATGTACCGTCCACGATAGGCTTGTACTAGCTCAACGTGATGGGCCTCATACCAGCGCCGCTCGCGCGCGATTTTTTCCTGGCGCTGTCGAAAGATGTATTGTTTCATCGCTACATCCACCACCGTGCCTAAATCGACTGTTGTCGCTTCGGGCTGTAACTCAGTTAATTCATCTACCCAATGTTGGGCAAGCTCCACAACGGGCATTGCAACCTCTGCTTTCAATGCGATTCTCATCACTTTAGAATAATTATACTTGAAGTCATGGTATAACAAAAGGGAAAGGCTTTGCTAACCAAGCGCAGCCTTTCCCTTTTTTCTCTCTATACGGAGCAAGGCCATAGATGGCGCTTTGCGCCCACTTCGTAAAGAGGATAAAATGCCGCAATTCACTGCGCACTATTCACTGCGCACAGTGGGCGTTTGTCGCCATCTATAAGCCCTTGCGCTATAGCTACGCCTTCGCCAACCCCACCGTCACCTCAACCCCACCCAACTCAAACCCGACCTGCTCAACCTCGCCCGGCACCCCATTCTGTACCAGCGTGGTCGTCAGCGTCTCTTCCTGCACATACTCACCAAACTTCGCCAGCAGATCACCCGTCACATCCGACTCCGCCACATAGAGCGTGATGCGGTCGCTGATCTCCAGCCCGGCATCCTTGCGCAACTGTTGGATGCGGCGCACGAGTTCGCGCGCGTTGCCTTCTTGCTCCAACGCCGGTGTCAACTCGGTCGTCACCGCGACGAGATAGCCGCCATCCTGCGCCACGCTGTAGCCGGCACGGGGGCTGCTGCGTACCTCGACATCCTCCGGCGCGATCTCATAGCTAACTCCGTCGCCCTCGACCGTGACGCTTTCGCCCGCCTGCAACTTGCCGGCCAACTCCAACTGATCCAGGTTGCCCAGCAGTTTGCGGATCACCGGGTAGCCCTTGCCATACTTCTGCCCCAACTGCTTTGGGAAGGGGAAGACTTCGACATCAACAAGATCCCCGGCCGCGTCGGCAAAAGTGATAGCCTTGACATTCAGTTCGTCAAGGACTAGCGTTGACAGCCGTTCCAGACTCGCCTTCTCCTCGGCACTACGCGTGCGCACGACCACCTGTGCCAGTGGTTGACGTACCTTCAGGTTGGCATTCTGTCGTGCGGCGTGGCCCAGGCTCGTCACCTTCTGCACCAGCGCCATATCGGTGCTCAACTGCTCATCGATCAGCGCGGCGTCGGCCAGTGGCCAGCGACTTAGGTGGACGCTCGCCGCGGCATCCGAATTGACGCTGAGCACCAGGTTCTGATACAACTCATCGGCGACGAAAGGGGTGGCCGGCGCGAGCAGTTGGCTCACTTTGGTCAACACTTCATAGAGCGTCCCCAACGCCGCCGCGTCGCCTTCCCAGAAGCGGCGGCGACTCAAGCGCACATACCAATTGCTAACGCTGTCGACAAAGTCCGCCACCGGCCGCGTCGCACCGAGTACATCGTAATTCTCATACGCCTCCGTCACATCGCGCACGAGTTTGTTCAACTCCGAAAGCACCCAGCGATCAAGGAGCGAATTGTCATCGGTCCCTGAGCTTGTCGAAGGGTAAGATGACAATTCGCTCAAATTCGCATAGGTCACAAAGAAGCTATACGTATTCCAGAGCGTGTTCAGGAACTTACGCACCGTCTCGCCGACGAGATTGACGCTAAAGCGGCGGCTGTTGCCGGGCGGGCCGGCGGTGTACATGTTCCAGCGTGTGGCGTCGGCCCCATGCAGATCAAAGACCTCCCATGGATTGACGACATTGCCCTTGGATTTGCTCATCTTGCTGCCATCTTCAGAAAGGATATGACCGAGACAGATCACATTCTTATAGGCTGGCCGGTCAAAGAGCAGTGTGCTGATGGCGTGTAGCGAATAGAACCAGCCGCGTGTCTGATCGACTGCTTCACAGATGTAGTCGGCCTGCTGCTGCTCCTGCCACACTTCCTGATTCTCAAAGGGATAATGATATTGCGCCAACGGCATTGAGCCGCTGTCAAACCAGACATCGATTACCTCCGGCACGCGGCGCATGACGCCGCCATCGGGCGCATCCCAAGTCAGCTCATCGACGTAGGGACGGTGCAGGTCGAGATCGCTCAGGTCGCGCCCCAACTTCTCGGACAACTCAGCGCGGCTACCGATGCACTCCATATAGGTGCTATCGGGTGCGTCGCTCTTCCAGACTGGTAGGGGCGTGCCCCAATAACGGTCGCGGCCCAGTGCCCAGTCAATGTTATTCTCCAGCCAGCCGCCAAAGCGCCCATTCTTGATATGATCGGGCACCCAGTTGATCTCTTGGTTGAGCGCTACCATCTCCTCTTTGCGCTCGCTGGTGCGGATATACCAAGTTCGCTTCGCGTAGTAAAGCAAGGGTGTGCCACAGCGCCAGCAGAAGGGATAGGTATGCTCGATCGTGCCGCTCTTGTAGAGCAACCCGCGACTCGCCAGCTCTTCCTCGATCAGTGGATCGGCCATTTTGACAAAGGTGCCTGCCCAAGTCACTTCCGGAAGGAATTCACCAGCGCCGTTGATTGTCATGATCAGTGGTAGCCCATTGGCCCGTCCAACCTCCATATCCTCCATGCCAAAGGCCGGCGCGATATGGACGATGCCAGTGCCATCCTCTGTACTGACATAGTTAGCAGCGACAACATAGGCGTACTCTTCCTCGACTGGGAAGAATTGATAGAGCGGCTCATAGTGCAGACCCACCAAGTCACTCGCTGACAAAGTTTCCAAGATCTCATAGCCCGGTCGTAGGGCGGCTTCAACCCGCGCCTTAGCCAGATAGAGGATATCGCCACTGACATCCCTGACCTTCGCATATTCAACCTTCGGGCCAACCGCCAGGGCCACATTGCCGGGCAGCGTCCACGGTGTCGTCGTCCATGCCAGCAGATACTCGTTGTCGCGGCCCTTCACTTTAAACTTAACATAGACGCTCGGGTCAACCGTGCCCTCTTTGTAGCCCAACGACAACTCATGGCTGCTTAACGGCGTGCCGCAGCGCGGGCAGTAGGGCACCACCTTGTGCCCTTGGTAGAGCAGATCCTTCTGCCAGAACTGACTGAGGATCCACCAGATCGACTCAACATATTCCGGCTTGAAGGTGACATACGCCTCTTCTTTGTCCACCCAAAAGCCCATGCGGTCGGTCAGCTGTTCCCACTCTTTGATGTACTCCATCGCCGAAGCGCGACAGCGGCGGTTGAACTCTTCGACGCCAAAGGCTTCGATCTGCTCTTTGCCACTCAGGCCAAGCTTCTTTTCGACTTCGATCTCGACGGGCAACCCGTGGGTATCCCATCCCCCCTTGCGCTTCACATAATAGCCTTGCATGATCTTGTAGCGCGGGAACATATCCTTAAACGAACGCGCCAACACATGGTGGATCCCCGGCCGGCCATTGGCCGTCGGTGGCCCTTCAAAAAAGACATAGCGCGGCCCATCCGCCCGCTCACTCAATGTCTTCTCAAAGATCTGCTTCTCTTGCCACATCGCCATCACCCGCTCTTCCATCTGCGGATAATTGACCGCAGTGGGAACGGGGGTAAACTTTGTTTTGGTTTGTGTGCTCATCTCTGTTTTCCTTTTTGGGTAGACTGGGAAACAGGGAAACAGGTAGACAAGGAAACAGGTATACAGGTATACAAGTACCGCTTACCTGTTCCCTTGTCTACCTGTCTACCTATCTACTTGTCTACCTGTTTCCCTATCTACCAACCCCAACGTCATCCATTCAATATCATAATAGCGCTCGCCTACCTTGATATAGCGCTTCTCAATATGCGACGGCTCAAAGCCGGCTGCAAAATAAATCGAGCGGGCGGTGTCGTTGCCCACGGTCACCGCCAAGATAATCTCCTCTAAATAGTCCAAGGTGGGTGCACGCTCAATCAGCGCTTGCATCAGCGCTTTGCCAATCCCCTGGCCACGCACTTCAGGGGCAACATACATACCACCCACGCCGCCGCGGTGGCGTACCTTGATGCCGGGCGAGCGATGGAGCGCCACCACGCCTACCAAGGTCTCCTGTTGCCAGGCCCCAAGCACAAACCCATCGGGCGTCGCTTGCAGCCGATCCCCTACACTTTGCAGTGACCGTTGGCGCTCATCTTCATAGGAAGAGCCAAAGGCCTCCGGATGTTCCTGAAGCGAACGCAGCCGCAGTGACTGATACACCGCGGCATCATTCGGGGCCAGCAGACAGATTTGATCGGCCATCCTTCCTCCTTTCTCTTGTCGGCGTGACTATTACGACAACGTTAAATTAGACAGGTTTACCAGAATTTACAGGATTTCTACAGCAGAGCGAGAATCTTGTGCATCTTGTAAATCCTGTCCATTGATTGAACTGTAACGTTGTCGTGACTATTCAGACACTCCACCTACCCTTCCCCCTCGGCAGAGGAGGAAGAGCAACTCCCCTCCTTGATGTCGGGGAGGGGCCGAGGGTGGGGTGAATAGGTATTTGTCGTCAACCATGCCAAGTTGCGTGTGACGGCTGCTAAATAAGGTGGATACGGTTTTCGACCTTTGGTGATGGCACTTGCCAGACGGCCAACGGCGATCAACAGCCCGGTCAGCGTTATTTCTGTTCGCGCCTCGCTGGGCAACGGGCGAACTTCTTGGTAACCATCGAGCAGATCCGGCAGGCTTTCACTGTTTTCCATCTGAAAGTGACCGAGATCATAGAGCAAATTTGTGCCACGGATCTCCCCGAAGTCGATAATGCCACTGTACACGCCAGCTTGATGATAGATGTGGGTGACATCAAAATCCCCATGCGCCAGGATCGCCGGTGCATCCCCCACCAGTTGTATCAACTCTTTCGCCAATGCCTGGATCTTTGCCAGCGCCGCACCAGATAAGAGTTGGACCGCTGCCAGGGTGCTACAAGCTTGCTCGATCTCCGGCCCCATCCACGCCGCAAAGGAAGGATGCTCTGCACGGAGTGTGTCCACATCTGTGCTAGACCGATCAATCCAGCCAAAGCCCGCCACCTGAACAGACCCGAACCGCGCCAGATCTCTTCCCGCGCTACGTAGAATCGAACTGTACTCCGGTCGTTGCTCACCATACCCAACTGCTTGACCGGGAATCTCGGCTGTAATCAGCACGGATCGCTCGAGTGGGTTATGATGGTGTGTAAAGAAGAGCACATTGGGCACCTGTACACCCCACGCAGATAGCTGGCGATGAACCTTTGCTTCCGGTGCGAAACTTGCGTTAACTTCGGGCAGAAGACGCACGTAACAGGTTGCGCTGCCCTTGCGAACGCGGTAGACCTCGGTTGATCCTCCTTCCGCTACTCGCTCGATGGTTGATCCTGCAAACCGTGGTAGCGCGGCGTTGACTAAGCTGGCAATGGCACTAGGATGCATGGCTTCTTCTTTGCGAACTCTCCCCTTGCAATGTCGTCGGCACGGTCCACCCCCATTGCGGTGGATAAATCCCTCGCTCTTTCCACAGCGCAAAGCTGCTATAGGGCCACGCTTCCGGCTGATCGACAAAATCACGCAGCACCGGCTGATAGTGCATATGATCCAAACAGAGCGCCAATTGCTCGATCTCCACCACCCGCCGCGCTGTGTACTCCTCCGACCAGAGCAGCGTATCCCCTTGCATATTCAGCAACTCGTGATACTCTCGTTGAAAGCATGTCCGTACGTTCCACATCAGCCGATCCAGCGGTGCAGTGCCGGTGAGGGTCAGCAACAGCTGAATCTGATCCGGCAAGAAGACATAGCCGATTCGCACAAAGGGTGTCCGCTCCTTCGCCCAATCCAATGCCGCCTGCATCAACCGCATCATCATCTGATCACGCAGCACCGGTTCGTTGCCCACGCTCTGTTGCGTCACAAAGAAGAGTCGATCGGTTAGGAACTCAGTAAAGATTGACATAAGGTAGACCGTATTGCGTATTGCGTGAACTGTTATGGGTTGTTAAAGACGTTTGCAAAGAATCCTAGTAACTACTACGACAACGTTAAATTACTCATGTTACACACTGTTAGCCGTAGAGAAACAGGCTACTCGAGTACGCCGGATCCGCATCTGGGGATGCGGCGTACTCGAGACCGTAATCGTTGCTGCGTAACATGAGTTAAATTAGATAAGATTGGCAGAATTAACAGGATTAACACAGCAGAACAAAAATCTTGTGAATCGTGTGAATCCTGTCTACGGAAGGTAATTTAACGTTGTCGTATTACTAGCCCTCCCGCGCCCAAGGGCGGTTGCCTTTTAGGCGCGCTCTCCAGGTTGCGGAGAGAACTGTCAACGCTCCTCCCCCAAACTGGGGGCGGTTGGGAGGGGGTGGCTTAGTAGTTACGAATCCTAAATGTTCGACATGACGAATGTCAACACGATAAAGCAGCGGACGTGTGCGAAGATGCAGTTACAGTACACGCAATACGCAACACACCAACTCTCCCGCATCAACTTTACCGCATCAACTTTCCCCCAACTCAATATAGACCCGCTTATTGATCGCGCCCTTGCTCTTGTAATCGATAATCTTCATGCGCCCCACTTCGCTGCTGTTGTGGACGTGCGTGCCACCATCAGCTTGCAGATCGAGACCGACAATTTCGACCGTGCGCACTTCGCTGATCCCTGCCGGCAAGAGGTTGATCTTGGTGCGAATCAGGTCGGGGATCTGAAAGGCCTCTTCGCGCGGCAGGATTTGCGTGCGAATTGCGCGTGCCGCCGCAATCTCGGCGTTGCACTTCCCTTCGATCTCGCCGATGAGATCCTTGGTCAAGGAGGCGAATTCAAAGTCCATGCGGCTTTGGCCTGGCTCCATGTTCCCACCAGTGACACTCGCTCCATAGTCACGCCAAACTACACCACAGAGAATGTGCATCGCCGTGTGTGTGCGCATGAGCTTGTAGCGCCGATCCCAATCAACTTCGCCCTCTGCCGCGACACCGATGACGACCTCCTGCAACTGTCCATTGATGGCGAGCGTATGCCAGATCTGCTCACCCTCCTTCTTCACTTTGCTTACCCAATAGCGCACGCCATCAATCGTGAGCCAGCCTTCGTCGTTGGGCTGGCCACCGCCACCGGGATAAAAGGCCGTCGCCGCCAATGTCACCCGCAGCGCATCGTTTGCCCCGTCAACTGCAACAACCTCAGTCGAAAAGGTTCGCATGTAGGCATCTTCGTAGTAAAGCAATTTAGTCATCATCGCCGCCTCTCGTCACAACGCCACGCCGCCTTATAATAGGGTTAAAACTCTGCCCTAACAGCGAGAAGTGCCCTCAGGCACTGAGCATATTTTCCAGCCGCTGCGGCGGCTTCTCGCTGTTAGCAAGGGATTTTAATCCCATTGCGTAAGGTAGGCCAACAGATTCATCAGGTCATCCTGTCACAGGCGTAAACACTAAATCGAAATAAACTTTAGAGTAAATCCCTTGCCTTCCGAATCCCCTGTCCAATTCTGGACAACAAAAAGCCCGCCCCCAAACGGGGACGGGCTCGAAAGTCCGCAGTACCACCCCGGTTCCTACCAGCCATTTATAACTGGTAAGCACCTCACTGCAAAGCCGCCTATCTTTTATGTTCGCGCATTACGTGTGCGCAAGAAGTCAGCGAGTCTGCCATGCGGATAACGGCCCATGATGCCGGTAGCGCTTACTAAGCTCTCATCAAAAATTCCATTGCGTTCCCGAAGAAACAGAGAATTTTTGAAAAAGATATCCTGTTCAGGCCACTGCTCCGGAGGGATTTTCACAACTGACGAGTTCACCCGGCTTCCACCATCCCAGGTTCGCTGTGCAACAGTTCAGCAGCTACTCTTCTCCATCAACGCATTCTATCTATTTAAATATAGTTTAGCACTAGCTTGTGCGCATGTCAAGCATCACGCGAAAATGGGGAGCATCTCAGTTTGTGGGCAGGATTTGTAAAAGGAGAGGAAAGCGGAGATACTATACTGCGTTCAGAATGAGAACTGGAGTTTTGCGGACCAACGGGATCGCGTGCGTCGCACTGACGGAAGCATCTAGCGG
>DAOUCA010000086.1:0-26685 GCA_034432375.1 Caldilineaceae bacterium | reverse complement strand
TGAGAACCGGAGTTTTGCGGACCAACGGGATCGCGTGCGTCGCACTGACCGCCAACTGCTTCCAGTCCGCTAGATGCTTCCGTCAGTGCGACGCACGCTGGCCGAAACTAGGGGTTTCATTCTGATTTGAGTATAGGAACACGCGGATTCTGCTTGCAGAGCGGGAAAAACCGCGTGTTCCTAAAATCCGCGCCCATCAATGGCTTTCGCCCCAAAGTAAGCTGCGCCCACCAATTGGCAGCACAAGCAAATTTTGCGACGTTGTGGTAAACTAGAGCGACAATGATGGCAACCCTTTTTCAGCCTAGTGCCGCGAACATTTCATGTTTACAGATCGTTCGACCAGTTGCCAGTGCGCAATAAGCAGCGCGATTTATAAACACGAAGCGGCCAGACAACTAGAATTGATAGCACCATGCAAATGACCAACAAAAAACGGGTTCTGAGCGGCATCCAGCCCTCGGGCGAATTTCATCTCGGCAACTATCTGGGGGCGGTACGCGGCTGGGCGGCGCGCCAGGATGAAAAGATTAACTACTTCTGTATTGTCGACCTGCACAGCCTCACCGCACCACAAGATCCCACGACGTTGCGCAACCAGACGCGTTCATTGGCCGCTATGCTGCTCGCCTGTGGCATCGACCCCCAACGCAGCACGCTCTTTGTGCAGAGTCATGTGGTCGCCCACGTCGAGGCGTGCTGGCTGCTCAATTGTGTGACGCCGCTGGGCTGGCTGCAACGTATGACGCAGTTCAAAGACAAATCGAGCAAGCAAGAGACGATCCTCGCCGGTCTGCTCGACTACCCCGTCCTGCAAGCTGGTGACATCATGCTCTACGATGCCGACGAAGTACCAGTCGGCGAGGATCAACGGCAGCATGTCGAATTGACGCGCGACATCGGTCAGCGCTTCAATTTTCTCTACGAAACCGACTTCTTCGTGCTGCCCGAAGCGAAGATCCCGGAGGCGGGCGCGCGCGTCATGGGGTTGGACGACCCGGCGAACAAGATGTCGAAAAGCTTGGCGCACATTCGCGGCCACGCCGTGCGGCTGCTCGACGATCCCAAGGAGATCTTGCGATCCTTCAAGCGCGCCAAGACCGATTCCGGCAACGAAATCAACTTTTCCGAGGAGCCAGAGCGGGCAGGGGTTAACAACCTGTTGGAGATCTACGCCGCGGTCACCGAGAAGACGCCGGAAGAGACCGAGGCCGATTTTGCCAACGCGCGCGGCTATGGCGACCTCAAGGTGGGCGTTGCCGAAGCGGTCATCGCTGCGGTGACGCCGATCCGCGAACGGTACGAATACCTCATGCGCGACACCGCCGAACTCGACCGCCTGCTGGCCACCGGTGCCGATGCCGCCCGCGCCCAGGCCCAGCCTAAAGTCGACGCCATGAAGGAGTTGATGGGGTTGGTTTTGCCGGCCAAAGGGAACGCGTCGTGACCAACGAAATTGATAAACTCGCCTGGATTTACATCCAAAACAAACAACTGCTGAGCACGCGTTCCAAAGGTAAAGCGGCCTACTACCTGCCCGGTGGTAAGCGCGAAGCAGGTGAGAGTGATGCGGAGGCGCTGATCCGTGAACTCAACGAAGAGCTGACCATCGACGTGATCCCAGAGACGATCAGCTATGTGGAGACCTTTACCGCGCAGGCCGATGGCAAGCCGGCGGGGGTGATGGTCAAGATGACCTGTTATGAGGCCGAATTTGTTGGCGAGATTGCGGCGGCCTCAGAAATTGCCGAGTTGATCTGGATCGACCACGGCGATTATGACAAATGTTCGCCCGTCTTAAAATTGATCCTCGATTGGTTGTTGGCCAGAGGCTTGATTAGGTAAATGGGGACTTGATGTGCGAGCTACGCTAGAAGGATTCTCACATGGCAGTCGATCTACAAGCGCTGCTTGATGTCATGCAAGCAGCGCTTTTGCGCGACCTAGGCGACGAAGTCGAGCTCATCTTTCGCTATGGCTCGCAGGTGAAGGGTAATACGCACGCCTACTCCGACCTCGACATCTCCTATGTGCCGGTCCACGAGTCGACTGGTCACCATATCACGGTGCTGGTCGATGAGCTGCTCTGCGATCTCTACCCGATCCGTTGGTCACAGTTGGAGAGCATGGCGAACTTTGAAAATATCAGCAGCACGGTGCTGCTGACCTATCAGATCCTCTATCAAAAATCCGATGCCGCGGCAGCACGGATTGGGACGTTGGCAGAGCAGCTGCGGACCTCACTACAGCCCGCAGCACGTCTCAGCATGATCGGCAAGGCGTGCAGCTATTTCCAACGTATTGGCTATCCCTACTACCTGTTGCGGGAACAAACAGCCAACGGCCACAGCCTCGCCTCCTTGCAACAGAGCCAACAGATCCTCAACATTCTCTTTCACACGCTGGCCATCTATAACCAACAGTGCATCGACACGCGCAAGATCGCCCAAGTCTTGGCCCTGCCCCACCTGCCGCCGGGCTTTGCCGAGCGTGTGGACCAGATCAAGCAGACCGCCGAACCAGACGAATTGGTGCGTCTCTGCGACGAACTGTTAACGACAACGCGTGCGCTGTTGCTGGCCGAGCAACAGCACCATCCAGACAGAGAAGCTAATTTTTGCACAGCATTTGGGGCCGGCTACCCCGAATTGAAAGGCGATCTGCAACATCTGCTGCTCGCCTGTAAACGCGCAGATCTGCTGGAGGCCAAACGGCTATTGGTTTCACTCTACCATGAAGTCGCGCTAGCTGTGGCACAAGGCGCGACCGGCGTTGGCTATTCGGGGTTTAACGCTTTGGCCGATTATGAACAAGCCTTTGCTGGTCTGGGATTTCCTGCATTGTTGCCCTATATAATCAAAGCGGATTTTGTCGGGTTGCACGAGCAAACTCTGGCCTTTGACCAAAAATTACGGCAATTCATGGCCGAGCAGAACGTCAAATCGTATGCATTTGCAACCATTGAGGATCTGCAGCACCACTTGGATATAGCCACTGCCTAAACAACGCAGCCACGCTAAACTAGACTACAAACTATCTTGGGGATCAGGGACTCCCTGCAAGCGAGGAGGAAGCGAGCAGCACCTTGGCCTGACGTACCATCTTCTTTTCATTGCTAAAGGCCAGTCGCTTAATGGCCTCATCGATTGGCACCCAGCGCGCTTCCAAAATTTCTCGGGGATCATGGTTGCTGATGTCGCCCGATTGATATTCACAGAGATAGAAATGCACGAATTTGTGAAAGCGCACGGCTTGTCCTTTGCTGTGGCCCACGTACCAATACTCGATCACCTCCAAAGGTGCAATCAACTCTGTGGTAATGCCGGCCTCTTCTCGAATTTCCCGTAGCGCCGTCACCGCGGGCGTCTCACCTTCATCCACAATGCCCTTGGGCAGTTGCCAGCGCTCCTTGCCCCGAAAGCGTACAAAGACCAGGGCTACTTCAATCCCCTGCTCGCCTGTCCGATAGGCAACACCGCCGGCGGATACTTGTTGCTCAACCGGTAGTCTGGCAGATTCGCTCATGGATACCGTTTCCTTCTCCTTATAGTTGCGTTCCATGCACCATCCTACCATAAATGTTACAAAATCGTCGGAAGTAGGACTCCAAGACGCACAGACCACCTGCGGCGCGGTTGCTGATTCCAACGACTATCAGTACAATGGCACTCATTGCAGCCTACGTACGCAACAAAGGAGTACCATGAACTTTCCACCCAATGCCCCCTGGCTGATTAATGAGCAACTTCACGCCGGCCCCGAACATCTGGACAGCGCCTACGTCCAAGGCTACGACCGCAAGGCGCAGACCGATCCAACGGCTGACATTGCGCGCTTGCAACAGTTCGGCCTCTCAGCGCAATCGACCGTGATCGACTTTGGCGCGGGCACCGGCATCTTTGCACTGGCGGTGGCCCCGTTGGTCAAGCAGGTGATTGCCGTTGACCCTTCGCCGGCGATGATTACCGCACTACAGACCACCGTTGCCGAGCGGGGCTTGACCAATGTAACGGTGGTCGAGGCTGGCTTTCTCAGCTATCAACACAGGGGCGCGCCGGTTGATTGCATCTATACGCGCAACGCCCTGCACCACCTACCCGACTTCTGGAAGACGCTCGCATTGGCCCGTATGAACGACCTGCTGGCCCCCAATGCGCTGCTCTTCATCCGTGACCTCATCTATGACTTCCAACCGGCGCAGACCACAGCAATGGTCAACGAGTGGTTATCCGGTGCGGTCGAAGATCCTGCCGTGGGTTGGACCGCCGCTGAGTTGGCCGAACATGTCCGCACTGAGCAGAGCACCTTTCGCTGGCTCTTTGAGGAGATGCTGGAAAAGACCAACTTTACCATTCTTGAATGCACCTACCAGCGCCACGTCTATGGAACTTACCTCTGCCGCGCGGGAACGAACCCATCTACCGTGACCACCCAGGAGACATCATGAAAATTACCGGCTTTACCTGCATCCCGATTCAACGGCGCGCGATGATCCTAAAAATGCAGACCGATGAGGGGTTGGTCGGCTATGGCGAGCCGATGAACTATGAGCATTGGCGTGTGGTAGCGCAGGCGGTCGCCGACATGGGCGAATATCTAATCGGCAAAGATCCACTGCAGATCGAGGATCATTGGCAGACGATGTATCGCTCCAGCTACAGCCGCAGTATGCCGGTTTTGGTCGGCGCGCTGAGCGGGATCGAGATGGCGATGTGGGATATTTTTGGCAAAACTGTGGGGCTGCCGGTCTGGAAGTTACTGGGGGGCTCGGTGCGCAATCGCATTCGCGTCTATACCGGCATTGGCGGCGACACGCCAGAAGCGTGCGCCGCCAGCGCCCGCACCGCGGTGGCCAAAGGTTTTCGCGCCGTCAAGATGGTTGTCACGCCAACGCCGATCCGCTTTGTCGATACGCCCTTGGCGATTGACGCCATGGTGGCACGCGTGGCGGCTGTGCGCGACGCCGTGGGCAATAATGTGGATCTGGCTGTCGACCTGCACCGCCGGCTCAGCCCCAGTATGGCCGCGATTGTGATTAAAGAGCTAGAGCCGTTGCGCCCGCTCTTTGCCGAGGAACCGTGCCACCCAGAGAACAACGAAGCGCTGCTGATGCTATCACGAGCGAGCACGGTTCCGATTGCCACCGGCGAACGCCATCTGACCCGGTGGGGTTTCCGCGAATTGGTGGAGCGGGAGATGTGCGCGATTCTGCAGCCCGATATTCGTCACTGTGGTGGCATTCTGGAACTCAAGAAGATCGCGGCGATGGCCGAGATCCACAACATGGCCGTGGCACCGCACAACGCGGCGGGTCCGGTCGGGGTGGCGGCGTCGGTCCATGTGATGGCGACGGTGCCCAACTTGCTCATCTGCGAAGGGGGCCACAGCCGCGGCGAGGGGCTCTTCAAAACGCCGCTTGTTTTCAAAGATGGCTACATCGAACTGCCGACCGCGCCGGGGTTGGGGGTCGATATGGAGGATGATGCGCTGGAAGCGGTGCGCGACGAAACGTTTCGGCTGCGCGGGATGTTCTGGCACGAAGACGACGGTGCCTTTGCCGATTTTTAATGACGAACCCCACCCCCTATCCCCACTATCCTTCAGGTAAGGGCTGCTGGTTCCCACGCTCTGTCGTGGGAATCCCCTAGGACGCTCCAGCGTCCAGTGGTACGGCTAGACGCTGGAGCGTCTCAGCCTTCATTCCACGCTGGAGCGTGGAACGAATTTTACTAACGTAATGCTTACGCAATGGCAATGCCCCACCCCTCCCCAGTACCAAGGAGTGGAGAGAGAACGCATTCCTTGCGAGCAGGAAAGGTTGGGAACAGAGGTGAGTAAAATGACGATGAGTTCGACCATTACCGTACGCCGTGCCCTACCCACCGATCGCGCAGCCATCTCCGAAGTCGAGGCCAAGTCAACGCCCGGTCTACGCTATGTACCCCAGGTCTTTGCGCAATTTGTGGAAGATACACGCGGCGAATTTCTTATTGCCGAAATGGCTGGCGAAGTGGTGGCCTGTGGCAAGTTTACCGTGGTGCCCGATGGCTCGGCCTGGCTCGAAACGCTGCGGGTGATCCCAGAACGACAGGGGCTGGGCATCGGCAAACGCATCTATGAACGCTTCTTCGCGCTTGCAGAAAGGGAAGGCGTGACGACGATGCGCATGTATACAGGCACCAAAAATCTGGTGAGCAAGGGGCTGGCCGAGCGCTTTGGCTTTCAGCCGGCGGCAACCTTTTATGAAGCACAAAGCCGCGCAAGTGAATGGCAGAGCACTGACGTATCTAGCTTTCGCCCAGTAACAGACGCGGCAGAGGCGACCGCACTTTTAACAATCCACAGCGCGCAATGGCAACACTTTCTTGTGATGAATCGTACCTTTTACAAGGTGACGCCAGCGCTATGTGCGCAACTTGCCAATGCCGGTCAGGTGTATGTAGAAGCGGAGAGCGGCAGTGTCATTGCCTTGGGGGCCCGCTTTATGCCGGAACAGGCGTTGCATATCGGGCTCTTCGGCGGTGATGCAGAGCGCTGTCTCCAATTTGCCCTGTACAAAGGGGCGCAGCTCGGTGTGCCACAGATCAATTGCATCTTCCCCACTAGCGCCGATGCGATCCGGCAGCAGCTCATTGCGGCGGGCTTTCAGTTAAACGGTGGAGAATTGATTGTTATGGAAATCGCAGCGTAGGCGGACGCAACCACTTCCCACGAATCGCGATAGCGCTCATTGTTCAGCCACCAGAGTTCAGCGATCAATTCTGGTCCCCGATGCTCGATGTCGACGCGGGTTTGTTGCGGATCAACCGCCACAAAGTGCACATCAACACGCGTTGGCTGGGTTGGGCCGCTGCCCAAATACCAGTGATAGGCGAGGTAATCTGGTGGTTGCCACGCAACTACCTTGCCCCAGTTAAATTCCACACCATCGTGTGTACGTTCATAGAAGCGACCGCCCACGCCCTGCTCCATCACGACTTGAGTTTTCGGATCGCCACTGCGGGAATGGCTGGTGGGCCACCAAGTGTGAATGCCCTCTGTCCAGAGGGCAAAGGCGGCCAATGGCGCCAAAGGTACGGTGATCGATTTGCGAACGACGGCGTCGCCGGTGGCAGCTGACATAGCATCTGCGTCTGTTGTCATGGGGTTGCTTGCTCGCTTTCTGGGCTCTTTTGGGCATCAGCCAAGGCTTGTCGGCGCGCCTGTTCTACCGCAGCCCATTGAAAATTTGCCAGCCCTTCCTCCCAGAAATCTTCTAAATAGTGGCGCAGGATCTGAAAGCTGGCACCTTGGATGTAGAAGATATTACTGGTACCTTGTGCATAGTAGTGCACCAATCCAGCCTCTTGCAAAACCCGTAAATGTTTAGAGATTGCCGGGCGGCTAATTGGAAAATGTTCGGCGATAGCCCCGACCGGCAGCGGACTTTCCCGCAACAGTTGCAGGATCTGCCGCCGTGTCTGATGGCCGAGTGCGTCAAAGATGCGCTCGGTCTCTATGCTCAGTTGCTTCAAAAGTAAATCCACTTCTACTCATACGCTACTTGGATTGAGAACTGGCACTTTCCTGAGGTAGAAATGCCGATTCTCTATTCAACCACAGGAACCACCTACTGCTCGACAGCGCGCTTTAAATCCGCGGCAAAGCGTTCAAATTCTGGACCAAAATCGGGGAGGGAGCCGGCAATCAACGGTAACATGATCCCACTAAAGAGTTCCGCCATGGTGAAATCCGTCGAACCATCTGGTTTGGGCGTCAACGTGTAGGTGCGAACCCCGCGAAAGATAACGTTGCCATCACTCCAGACCATTCGTTGGGCAGGCACAAACTCGGCGACGGTGAGCTTAAAGGCACGCCCTGGCGCAATCTTCACAAAGAGCGTAATCGTTTGCCCGGCAGCAATTGTCCCTTCAATGCGTTCGATCGTCGAATTCCAGACAGGGAAGCGCTGTGCGTCGGTTAAATATGCCCAAATTTGTTCGGGAGCGCCCTTAATATTGGTGCCCACCGCATAGCTCATGCGAAAGGCGCTCTTCTGTTTGTTTGTGCGGCCGGTTACAGGAATTGTTTCAGTCATGATCAGATCGCTCGCATTCGGTTATTTCGTGGTTTATGTTCAAGTTCAGCCAGCCCCAGCGCTTCCATTAATGGTGGCACGTAAACCCCAAAACGCCCGCGCAAGCCTTTTTTCAACCCATACCAGCCGTTAACCGGGTTTTCTGCTGAGCGCGCCCATGCTTCGACCGTTCCTGGCGGTGCCTCTTTTTGCTCATCGGTCCCACCAAGATCCATCCAGTCGCCATGTGCTTTTAGCATGGCGTAGAGATCATCCAAACACGATAAATGATAGTGCAACTCCGTCTTTCCCACCTGGCAAATCAGCGCCGGCGGATCCGCCGTTTCATCGCGAAACATTGTATATATCGACCCACCATTGGCGGTTTGGAGTTGCCACGGATCGACTTTGGTGCCGGATCCAGTTGCTTGATTCACTGCCGTCTCCATTGCATCCATCCTTTCCTGTTGCACTGTATTAGAATGACCCTATGGTAACTTCTACGTTACCAATAGAATGAGAGTATAGTAACTTTTGACGCACGAACTGTCAACAATTGCCTGTGCTAAAAAAAGATTGCATATCTGGTGCATAGGTCACATTTGCAATGTGACGAAGCTCGAATTGACGACGATTGCATGGAGAATACGCGTTTTCCTTGACTTGTCACGCTGCAAGCGTGACCTACGAAGGGGCGTCCCTAAACTATCACAACTTCCCTGACACTGTACTAGGTTCTGTTGACATTTCAATTTTGCAGGGTTGAAACCCGCTGCTAACACCGAAAAGCCGCCTCAGCGGCTAGGTATGTAGCCGCTGAGGCGGCTTTTCGGTGTTAGCCGGCCAATTTATTGGTCGTTTTGGCAAATGTCCACAGACCCTAGGGGAATCAGCAACGACTTGGGTCAATGTAGGCTGAGCGGGTGGTCTGGACTCACGCAGGGTGAGCGAAGAAAGTGAGTGGTCGAGATTAGCTTTTTCTGGTATACTGCCCTTTGTCAATCTGGAAAAGCCACAGCCATCCCCACGCGCTTAACGGCGGTGCCAGAGCACACATTATTAATTAGATTAAGCCATAGAAAGAAGAACCATTATGGAGACTCCTGATATTCAACGTCCGCCCAAATCCTTAATCGAAGGACTGAAAGACATTGGCAGTGCAACCGCCGCCGGCGAGTTATCGCGTTTAGGGATACGTACCGCCCAGATCGTTGGCCCTATTCCGCGTACCCCAGGCAGCGTTGTCGTCGGCCCGGCTTTGACGTTGCAATTTATGCCAAAGCGCGAGGATCAGTACAAAGTCGACGAATATGCGGACCCGGAGAAGCAGTTACACCGCCATGTGCTCTATCACACGCAACCGGGTGATGTCGTCGTCGTTGATGCGCGCGGCGATCTGACGAGCGGCGTCTTTGGTGAGATGATGTTGACCTTTTTCAAGGGGCAAGGTGGCGCGGGCGTTGTGATCGACGGCTGTATCCGCGACTTTCCCCATGCCAAGGATCTGGGGTTGGGGCTTTGGCTCAAAGGGACAACACCGAACTTTCACACGCAGACGAATATCTTCCCCTTTGCCGTCAATGTACCGGTGGCCTGTGGCAATACGCTGGTGATGCCCGGTGACATTATTGTCGCGGATGATGATGGGGTTGTCGTGGTGCCGGTGGCCATGGCCCCAGAATTGCTGAAGAAGGCCAGCGAACATGTCGAGTGGGAAGAGTTCTCGCGTATGCGGTTGGCTGAGGGTGGTCATCTGCGCAAGTACTATCCGCTTTCGACGGAAGGTCGCGCCGAATATGAGGAGTGGAAGAAGCAGCAAGGGTAAATCAAAGTGGCTCTTTAGGATCTCGGGGGATTACCCCGCTCTGGTTTCGATACGCTTGCGCTACGCAACCGCCGCTAGCCTAGTATCAACCCCCGAGTCCTGTTGAACCAACCATAAAGGTAGGGGCGACCGCAAGGATACGCCCCTACTTTTATTTATCGGGCGTTTTTCACAGGGTTACCAGCAGCGACCGTTGGTCGTTGGCTATCGGTGTTCTGCTCAATGGTTGCCGCGCTCACGGTGTCCATCGTCATACCAGCTGGACAACTATCCCCACTCAAAAGTGCCACATCATCGACAAAGAAGCTACTGCGGAAGGTATTGTCTGTGGTACCGATGAAGCTGATGGTAATTTCGCGGCCGGCATAGGGTGTCAGATCGAGGAGCACCTCTCGCCACTCCGCTACATTAGTAGACGCACAGAGATTGAGTCGCTGTAACGTATCTGACACACCATCAGCGCTCACACGGACATAGCCATAATCATAGCCGCAATAATCTTCTGATTCAGTCTGATAGCGATAGCGCAAGGTGGCCTGCGTGTCGGCAGCCACGGCAACACGTTGGCTCACTTCGGCATATTCTCGGTTCACACCGCCAAGCCAGGCCAGATAATCACCGTTGGATGGTACCACGCTCGCACCACAATTGACATCGGTACAGATCAGGTCAAATCCCTGCTTTGAGTACTCGCTCCAGCCGGTTGGGCCAGCTTCAAAATCGCCATTCTGCAACTGATCGACACAGGCGCTTGGCTCACCTGTTGGCTGTGGCGTTGGAGTCGGCAGCAATGTCGCGGTAGCGGTAGCGGTGGCGGTGGCAGTAGAGGTTGCAACCGGCATCGTGGTAGTGGTGGGCGTGCTTGTCGGCGTGGCGGTATTGGTGGGCTGGCTCGTCGCGGTTGGCGTTGGTGTTGGTGTTGCCGTTGGTGGCTCGGGAGATTGTGTCCCCGTGGCGGTGGGTGCCGCGGTTTGGGTGGCGGTTGCCGTCGGTGGGACTACGGTTGCGGTTGCGGTGGGTGTCGGTGCCGCATTTAAAAATCCACTGTAGAGCAAGCGATCGGGGGAGCCGGTACCGATGCCAGTCAATTTATTGGTCGCCGCGTTGTCAATCAACGCCGCAAAGACGGTCGCCGGATCCGCATTGGGATGAGCCTCTAAGTAGAGAGCCATCACACCGGTAACGTGCGGTGAGGCCATCGATGTACCGCTGTAGCTCGCCGTGGCACTATCACTTTGGTTGATCGACGAGGTGATATCTTGCCCCGGCGCAAAGATGTTGACACAGGTACCGCGGTTCGAGAAAGAGGCACGTTGATCGCTTGATGTTGAAGCGCCAACCGTCAACGCCTGTGCCACGCGTGCCGGGGAATCATTACACGCGTCGGCATTGTCGTTGCCGGCAGCAATCGCATAGCTGACACCGGCAGCAATCGAAGCACGAACAGCATTGTCGAGCGCCGTTGAGATCGACCCACCGAGGCTCATGTTGGCAACCGCGGGCGCAATATGGTTTGCTGTCACCCAATCGATGCCGGCGATGACTTGTGAATCTGTGCCGCTGCCCTGGCAATCGAGCACGCGGACCGGATGCAAGGTAACACCTTTGGCCACGCCATAGGTTGTGCCACCGACAGTACCAGCGACGTGGGTGCCGTGACTTTGACAATCTTCTGTGCCATTGCTGTCGCCAATTGCGTTATAGCCGTTGCCAATGCGCCCGCTAAATTCTTGATGGGTGGAGCGGATACCCGTATCAATGATATAGGCATGAACACCTGCGCCTGTCACATCATAGGTATAGGTGTTGTCAAGCGGTCGGTCGAGCTGATCGATCCGGTCGAGCCCCCACGTCACCGGGCTTTGTGAATCGGTAATCGAGACAATGTGGTCGGGCTCAATATAGGCGACATCCGGGTCGGCAGTCAATATGGCAAGTGCCTCGTCGGAAAGCTGTGCGGCAAAGCCATTAATTGCATATTCATAGGTGTAGAGAATCTCGCCACCTAAGCGACTGACGAGCGCCGTGGTGCGTTCGACCGCGGCGGCGCGCACGCCAGCTGTACCAGGGCGGGTAACTTCCTCACGCAAGACGACAATATACTGCCCAGGAACAACAGTCTGATCGGTAGCAGCCCCGCCGCCGCCGGCCACAAAGGGGAGAAAAACGGTGGTATCACCTTCCTGTGCTTGGGCGGTCAGGAGATTGGCCAACAGAACGGTGAGGACAAGCACAAAAACGCCGATCAAATAGCGATAGTTGTTGCTACGCTTGGATAAAAACATGATGCCTCCGAAGTGGGTTGATTGATGAGAATGGAAATCATGCGCCGTGGGTGCACACGGGTTTTGCCAGGGGAAATGCACTGCTGTTCGATAGGGCGAAAACGGCCTACCCGACCAGTGAATGGGTCTTCCCTTGTGATGATTTCCAACGTACGACAGAGAGAAACGAAAGACAAAACGGTAGTTGAACAACTGTAGCGGGAACTAAAGAAAAATGCTGTGCGGCTGCTACTTGATTAGACGACGCACTGTAGAGAGCGGCCGAACGTTGGGGAAGCGCAGACAAATCAGCGCCCCAATCATATACACAATAATTGACGTCCATTTCCTTAAGAAGTTACGCCGTCATCTCCTAGTGATTGGCAACTACCCGGAAACCCAGATCTCGATACCGCTGGTTGGGTAAATCCCAGGAACGAGCAGCACAGCGGACAAATTCCATATCGCGAAAACCACCGCCGCGCAAGACTCGGCGCGACGCAACTTGCGCCTGTTTTTCAACCTCCTGTAGATAATTCTGGTAGGTATCAAGCCACGGCGTTCCCGTCCACTCCCAAACATTGCCAGACATATCATAGACACCGTAGGGGCTGGCACCGGCGGGATAACTACCCACCGAGACCGTTGTTCCACTGGCTCGATCAAAGTTACAGCGTGTCGAATCGGGGGCATTGTTCCCCCACGGGTAAATGCGGCCATCTATCCCGCGTGCCGCTTTTTCCCATTCAAGTTCTGTGGGCAGCCGCACACTGGCCCATTCGCAAAAGGCCATTGCGTCATGCCAGTTGATATTGACCACAGGATGATCTTCCTGTCCTTTCAGAATGTCGCTCCCTCTCCAATGGGGAGGGGCGATATATCCAGTGGCATCCATGAACATTTTATATTGGGTATTCGTCACCGCCACCCGCGAAATTTGATACTCCTCCACATATAGACGCAACTGCGGTGCCTCATCTTCAAACATATGGGGATCATTGGCCGGATCGCTCCCTAACCAAAAATGACCGGCAGGAATTGTCACCCAATCAAAGCCGATCAACGCATACTGTCGCCGCGTATATGAGTTGCGTAAGGCGTGAATATCGAATGGATCTTCCGGTGGCGGCTCTTGAGCCGGTTGCACCGGTTCCTCAACTTCAAGCATTTCCACCATGAAATCATCTTCATCGTCAAATTCATGATACGAAGTAAGTGCGCGCTTGATGGGATCCTTTGTGTTCTCTAGGGCATACTGCTCGACCTGTATACGGGCCGCCGCTTCGATCAAGAGATGTTCGTCCAGTTGATCGAGCGATTCCAGAACGACCCACGATCGTTTCACAGAGAGCGCCGACAGCGGTGGCTCTACCGCTTGTAAGAGCGGCGTCTCTCCTGGCCGATGATCACCGATCGCCGCCGAGAGAACCATCGTTAGATCATCAGCCGACAGCACCCCAGTCACACCTTTGTCAACATCTTCCGCGGTTGCAGGCGCAAGGATGGGCAGCGGTGATGCTGTGTCGTCAGTGCACGGTACTATTTCGGTATGTATGATCCGCTGCGCTCCATATAGGGTTGGTTGCTCCTCTAACACGGCTGTCTCTACTTTGGGTGTCAACCAGCCGGCAACTGCTTCAACAGGAGAGGTAGTGGTAGCTTCCTCACAAATCGCAAAAAGACGGCCATCCGCGGAGCGCATATGCAAGACGGGGACCCCCCACTCTAACGAACGTGCATCATTGATGCTTAGCGCGTTACGCGCTTCGGCAACGGCAGCATCGACCGGCAGATTGTCGGCCAATGCTTCATAGAAGGCAGTGGCAAACTCGACCGCCGCATCATTGGTAATTTCATATTGCATGGCCACTACAGCGGGAATCCCACTGGCGATCAGCGTTGCCGCCGTACTAGAGAGGACATCTTGCGTGCCCGTGCGCGCCCCTTCACAGGCGTTTAATAGCACCAAGCGCATCGTTGCGCGCTGCCGTGCCAGCAGACGCGCCAATTGGGAAGCATATAGCTGATGGCTCGTCCCATCCTCATTGTTTAGCACGATATACCCTTCATTGCGCAGGGTGTCATAGCCGCCGTGACCGATAAAATGAAAGATATGCCAGCCATCATCCGTGGAACGCATGACCCGCTGCAGATCACGCCAACTGTTGCCCTCCAGCCAGGTAAGTTTAACGAGGCCGCGATCCACCAACGACTGCACCGCTGTCGTTATATGGTCGCGTTCCTGTTGTACCTCCAGACGAGTGGGCATATCGGTTGGATCAGAAAGCAGCCCTAGGATGCGTAACGGTGGGGCAATATCGAGGGGTTGTACCGTCTGTGGCAGCTCTGTATAGCGTACCAATGGTGTATAAGGGTTGAGGCAGACATAGTCACGTTTACGGGGATCGTAGAGGAATTCCCAGGGCAATGCAGCCAATCGGGGTGAATGGACACTTAACTTCAGACGTACGCCGCGGTGACGATTCGTCGCCTCGCGCAGACATTCATTGTAGAGGGAACGGGTCTCTCCTGGCAATATAAAATCAAATAGCGCCCGGCCAAAGCTCTCGACAATATCATGTTGCAGTGGTTGATTGGTCCGATGCAAATCGGTCGAACGGAGGATTACATTCTCCAAACGAAGCAACTGATTTTCTAATTCGGCATCAGAGTAGGGGAAATGGGTTACTTCCCGCGCTTCGCCAATGGCAGATCGTACCGAAACCGTGAAGGCCTGTCCATCAACATCACTTATGTCTAAACCAAAATCTAAATAGGCCGGAAAACTATTCATAGACTCCAAAAGATGCATACACGAGTTTACACGCTTGTAAGATACAACGTACAGAATGTATACTGTGTTTCGCACCTTAAGACGGATGTCATAGTAAAATCCGACATATAAAGGGAAAAGCTTACAGCGAATCGATGGATACCAGGAGAGCGCAAGAAGCAATACGTCAAATGTTGTAAGACGAAAAATACAACATATGCCCTAGTAAGCTTTCAGAGATAATCGGGTGGTACCCGTGCTTTACAATGGCTTAGCGGCGCGTCACGCGATAGGTGCCACCGGCGGTCTGCACCCGCAATTCTTCACCTGGTGTGGCCATGGTGGGGTCAGTGACAATTGCGCCATCCATCCGCTGGACGATGCTATAGCCCCGCTGTAAAATACTTTGTGGGTTGAGGATCTGGAGTTGAATCGCTGCTGCATTTAAGCGTTGGCGCATTGTGCGTAAACGGTTGGTGGCCAGCTCATGTAAACGCTCTGTACGGTCGGTCAACCGCTGACGGCGCTGGTCCAATTGGCGGGTTGGCGCAATGCGTGCTAGTCGAGCGACTAGTTGTGTTGTAGATTGTTGCTCGGTTTCGATTCGGCGGCTAGCGCGCTCCACGAATTGGCGGCGCAGTAGCATCAGCTGCTCAAGCAGTTCGGTGCGATCTGGCACGACGGCCGCCGCCGCTGCTGATGGTGTCGGCGCACGTAGATCGGCAACAAAATCAGCAATCGTGAAATCAGTCTCGTGGCCCACGCCTGCAACAACAGGAATTGCACTCCGCACAATGGCTTGCGCGACGGCTTCATCATTAAATGCCCAAAGGTCTTCAATACTGCCGCCACCGCGGGCAATTATCAACGTATCGAGTGGCGCAACGGTAGTATGATAGTGGTTGGCCGCGGCTAATGCCTGCACAAGCTGTGCCGGCGCTTCAACCCCTTGCACTAGCGACGAGAAAAGTAGCACATCAACCAACGGCCAGCGGAGTGTGAGGACGCGGAGAATATCGCGCAGCGCCGCAGCATCGGCACTGGTAATGATCCCAATGCGCTTGGGGCGGCTCACCAGTGGACGTTTGCGCGCAGCATCAAAGAGCCCTTGGGCTGCGAGCGTCGCTTTGAGCGCTTCAAAGCGAGCATAGAGTTGGCCACGGCCGGCGGGCTGAATGCGATTGACATAAAGCTGGTAGACTCCCCGTTCGGGGTAGACGCTGACATAGCCATGCGCTATAATCTGATCGCCATTATCCGGCAACCAACTGTGGGCAACAGCGCTGTTGCGCCACATCACAGCCACAATCGTTGCACCGCTGTCTTTTAGGCTAAAATAAATATGACCACTGGCGGCCCGTTTCCAGTTACTGACTTCACCCGTGACCCAGAGATCGCGCAGTTGTTCGTCCTGGTCGAGCAATTGTGCAATGTGGCTGTTTAGCGTTGAAATGGTAATTGGTTGAGCCATAATGTGATCAACTTCTTATCTACTGATGCTCAGGGTTACGCGTCGCTCTGCTTTGGCGTCAAATGGACACTTGGTAAAAGCACCTTACTGGCTAGCGTCTTGCCTAACTCTAGATTAATTATTCACGTTACCCATAGAGATTCCGGTCTCGGGGACTCCGCATGCTGAGGATGTGGAGTACTCGGATAGCGTGTCGCCCTTACGGGAACATGCGTAAATCGAGATTAATCAGCGTAGCGGCTTCTGAACAGAATTCATCCAGCAGTCAACGGCTTAATGTACATTGGACAGATTTTCATCTATACTGCGGTTGGCAATCAACAAGCGTAAAATCGGCACATATACATAGGAAGGCGCTTATCTTCATACAACAGTTCGATTGGTGAATCATAGACAGATGTATACGAGCGCCCGTGATCGAACACAAGAACAGAAAGAATCTCTATGATGTACATCCGTATTGTAGGACATCCAGATTGATTAGGGAAATCCCTAAAGATCAATATCAATCATATGTATCTGTAGTAATTGTCAATTGTGGTTATCGATCCTGACGACACACTGAAGTCGATGTGATCGCTTCCACTATTGTCTTGGCGCAGGGTGATTCGGTTTCCCCCGGACCTGCTCACCGAACAGGAGGATATCTCAATGCCGCACTCGCTGACGTGCGCCCTTCGCATTCCGTTCGTTGCTGTTTCTCTATTGGTTTTACTTTGGTTGACGGTCAACTATACAGTCTCGCAAGCTTATTCAGCGGCAACGATTGTTGCTGATGTACCGATGAACGCGCCCGAATGGCAAACCGATCGACAAAGTTTGTCTTCGCGGGAGAGCCAGAAATCTGTAAGTGTTAGCTCAGCAGAGCAGGCAACGGTGCCGCTTACCGTCACGTTACGCCCTGGCACGGCGCAAATGCTTGAGGAGTATGGGTTGGCTTCAGCTATCCACAGCGCCGCTTTGGGGCCAGCGATTATTGTTACCAAAACTGTCGGTTTGGGCACCGATTGTGCTAAAACTAATCAGATAATTTTGCCCGACACGACCCAAGTTACCTACTGCTATGTGATCATCAACACGGGCAGTATTACAATGGAACAGCACACGGTGACCGATGATAAGATTGGCACACTTTTTGACGCTTCTTATCTTCTCCCCCCTTTTGGAACGCCTGATTCGGTTGCTTACTTTACATTGCCGATAACAGTGGCAAAAACTGTTCGCAACCTCCTCACGTGGACCGCTAGCGATATCAATCATGAATTTACGGTCACGGCATCGGCTGCAGCCGAAGTGATCATCCCAACCATCGCATTGACCACAACGGTCGGCACAGATCCAGCCAACTGTGGTACGGACCACACCCTCTCCACCTTTCCAGGTACGACAGTTTCCATCTGCTATCGGGTAAAAAACACCAGCCCGATCTCCCTACCCATACACTCTTTGGCAGATAGCGCTATCGGTTTTCTCTTTCAAAATGAAGTAGATCCGCTGGCACCAGGGGAAGAGCGTACCATCCATCGCACAACCATTGCCACCCAGACGATTACGAGTATCATCACATGGACCAGTGCAACCTTCGATGGCCTTGAGGCGCAAGCCGTGGACAACATCAAGATCCAAGTACCGTCGATCGCGTTACGTGCTACCGTTGGTACCGGGACGACCCAATGCCCCATTACCAAAACGGTCACCGTATCCTACAAAGATATGATAACCGTCTGCTATTTGGTCACGAATACCGGCGGCCATCTCTTGAACCGCCATCTGATCAGCGATTCCTACTACAGCTACCCGGCCTTTGAGTATCCACTGGTGCCCAATGAGAGCTTTGGGGTGACAGTCACCTTTCCGGCGACGGAAACAAACGTGATCCATGCGATCTGGCAAGCCAGTGGTAGCAATGAACTTCTAGCAAGAAGTGAGGATACCTTTACGGTTAACGTACTAAATGAAACAACCGTAGAGATCCATGTCTTCTACGATGTCGATGCACAAGGCAGACAGAATGATCTCGAACCGGGAATTCCCAATGTTGATGTCGTCTTGATCTCACCAACCACTCATCACTACACCGCAACCACAGACAGCAATGGGATGGCGCTCTTTTTAAGATTACCCGAAGTGGGCAACTTCCAAACCAGCGTTGTCACCGCTACGCTACCAAAAGATTTTGTATCAACCGATAAACAGGCGCGCATTCAAGTAGACCGTGACAGGCGGATCACCAAATATATGGGGTTTGCATCGCCACTTGGTACAGATAGTGATGGTGATAGCATTACAGACCGCGCCGAAGGCTCCTTTGATTTCGATCTCGATGGCATACCCAATTATCTCGATACCGATTCCGATAATGATGGAATTCCTGATATCATCGAATACGGACTAGATCTCGACAAAGATGGTGTCAACGACTATCTCGACATTGATCGGGTACTCTTCCTCCCCACGGTCAACCGATAATTTTTCAGGTTGCAGGGTTAACCTTTTCCAGGGTAGACTGCTCTGGCACACGGTTACGGCAAACGCTGACGAAACCGTGTGTTCCCCAATAGCAATCGATCTATGAGCAACTCTAGAGGAGGAATGGCATGAGCGATCCAAAGATTACGCGCCTGGAAATCCACGAATATCAGTGGCAACTGCCCAACATGGGCAAGGATTACAATGGCTTTAATCTGGTCTATGAACCGGACAATACGATTACCAACACCGGGCGGATTCTCAAACTCTTTACCGATGCCGGCGTTGTCGGCGAAGTGGCGGGCGGTAGTCCAGCCGAATATTCAACGCTCCCCCAATTCTGGCACTTTCTGAAAGGCCACAGCGCCCTTGAACGGGAACGGATCAACAGTGAAGTGCGCCGCGCCTTGCGCCAGGTTGCCCGCATTGGGATTGCCCCAATTGACATTGCGCTCTGGGATATTGCCGGCAAGCTCTACAACCAACCGATCTATAAATTGCTTGGCGGCCACAAAACCGATCTGCCCTGTTATGCCAGCACCTATCATGGCGACCACCAGCCCGATGGCCTCTCGACTCCCGAAGCCTTTGCCGACTTTGCCGAGCAATGTCTCGGCCTTGGGTATCCCGCCTTTAAAATTCATGGCTGGGGCCAAGCCCCAATCAGCCAGGAGATCGCCAATGTTCATGCAGTCGGCAAACGGGTCGGCGGCAAAATGGATCTGATGCTTGACCCCGCCTGCGAATACCAGACTTTTGGCGACACCGTCAAAGTTGGTTGGGCCTGTGATGAGCAGAATTTCTTCTGGTATGAAGATCCCTTCCGCGACGGCGGCATCTCACAGTTTGCCCACCGCAAGCTGCGCCAGATCATCAAGACGCCATTATTACAAACAGAGCATGTGCGCTCGCTCGAACCACACATGGACTTTGTCCTCGCCGATGCCACCGACTATGTGCGCGGCGATGTCGGGTACGATGGCATCACCGGCGTGATGAAGCTGGCCCATGCCTGCGAATCAATTGGCATGGATCTGGAGTTCCATGGTCCCGGCCCAGCCCAACGCCAGTGCATGGCCTCGATCCGCAACACCAACTATTACGAGATGGGGCTGCTCCACCCCAAAGCGCCAGCCAGCCACGATCCGAATCTCTATCTCGACTATACCGATGATTTAGAAGCGGTTGACAGCAACGGCTGCATCCCCGTGCCCCAAGGGCCGGGACTCGGCGTAGCGATCAACTGGGAATGGGTCGAGCGCAATCGCACGAATATCATTGTCTTTGATTAATTCTTGATGATGTCGTTGGGGTGCGGTGCACCGCACCCCAACGACATCATCAAGAAAAATGAGTAAGCGTAGGAGTTCATATGCATATTGCCGTTGTTGGGGCCGGCCCTGCCGGCTTGACTGCCGCCTATCGTCTGCAACAGGCCGGCCATCGGGTTGACGTGCTGGAGGCGAGCGCCGTCGTCGGTGGACGCACCCACGCCGAGCATTTTGGTCCCAGCCACCACTGCGACACAGGTGCCGGCTGGTTAGCGACCTTTTACACACAGACCCTCAAGCTTTTCCACGAGGTGGGCTACGATGATCTCTATCTGATCCCACGGACGGTGCGTGGCGCGGCCGATCTGCTGATCGACGGCAAGATCGCGCCGTGGCCCTTTCGTGGTCCCTCCGTCGCGGCCTCGGCGCTTCTCTCGCCCGCCGACAAAGAGCGCTACGACGCTTACATTGACCATCTCATGCAGATCCAACCCAACCACCTCAAACCGGATCTGCTCTACGATATTCGCAACGCCGCCGAAGAGTTTGCGCCTCTTGGCCAACGGGTCGTTGATGTGATCTTGCGCACACTCTTTGAAGGGCCCTGGTTCACCCGTCTCGACAGCCTCTCGGCCACCCACGTTCGCCTCTGGCTGCGCGATGTGCAGGATGGCTTCTTCTTTCAGGTCAAAGAAGGCATGGATGCGCCATGGTTGCACCTGGCCCAAAAGCTCCAGGTACAGACCAATATATCGGTAGAGGCGATCAAGATTGGTGCGCAAACTGTGACCCTCACCGCCGGCGCGGGTGAAACGCGCTATGACGGCGTCGTTCTCGCCACCCCCGCGCCGGTCACTGCCCGTCTGCTGGCCAGCCACCCCGACAGCGCTCCATCATGGCTACACGAAATTAAATACGCACCCCAAGTGCGGGTCTATGCCGCCCGCGCCTGCGCCGATGATGCCCACTTTGGCGTCCATATTCTGCCGCCGGGCGATCTCTTCTCCGTTGAATATTACTCGGGCAAATATGGCTCGTGGGGTGCCTGCCCCAGCGATTGGCAGTGGGTGCTGCTCTGCACCTACGGGCCGACTTGTGATAAGTTCCTCCATCGCGACCAGGATGAAGTGATCCGCGAATTGTGGGATCAGGCCATGGCGATTACCCCGAATCTCTTTCCACTGGCAGAGGCCGATGTGGTTCACTATCATCACTGGGAAGCCGCCGTGCCGGTGATGGGGCCGGGGCACTACCGTCGCTTGGCAAATTTTGTCCAAAAGCCGCCGATTGTCTTTGCCGGTGATTGGATGAGCGAGGCGTGTGTTGAAGGGGCTGTGCGCTCGGGCGAGCTGGCGGCGAAGGTCTTTGGGGGATGATTGGGAACAGGGGATGCGGAATAGATGGGATGGATCCAGATAGCGTTCGTGGTCCAACGGATCTATTTCGAGTTTACCTGCCAATGTTGGACGACGCTGCCAAGGCAAGGTATACTGATCATCGCGAATGTGATTAATACGACAACGTTAAATTAGCCAAGATTCACAGAATTTACAGGATTTCTACAGCAGCGGAAAATCTTGTGTATCTTGTAAATCCTGTCCCGTTTATGAAATGTAACGTTGTCGTATTAGATACTATTGGAGGATGTGGCATGGCATCACCCTTTCCGGGCATGGACCCTTATATTGAAGACCCCGAAATTTGGAGTGATTTCCACAGCAATCTGGCCACTGAGATTCAGGGCCAACTAAATCCAATTATCGGGCCGGGCTATGTTGCGCGCTTGATGCCACGAGTTACCTATGAGATCGTCGAGGTTGCCCGCACCCAAGTGATCAGACCAGATGTCGGTGTTTGGCAAAACCCGCCAAGCAGGCTGGGGCGTGCAGCAACTACAGTGGTCATTCCGCCAGCCCCGGTGACCAGCACACCGCGATTGAAATCCTCTCGCCGGTCAATAAACAGCCCAGCCACGACGCCTATCATGACTACCAACGCAAACGCAAGGAGTTGCTGCGCTCTGCGGCGCACCTGTTGGAGATCGATTTTTTGCGGGGTGGCCAACGGCCACCGCTAGAAGAGCCGGTACCCTTTGCGCCCTATTATTTGACGTTAAGCCGGGTTGATTTGCGCCCACGCGTCGAAGTCTGGCCGATTCAGTTTGCGGATAAATTGCCGATTGTGGCGGTCCCGCTGCAAGAACCAGACCCGGATGCGCCGCTCGATTTGGCCGCGGCGGTCGATGCGGTCTATCGACGAGCCGGCTATGCCTCGTTGATCGACTATCACCGCGCACCACCACCGCCCAAGCTGACGGATGTAGAGTTGGTTTTGGTCGATGCGTTGTTGCGGGCGGAGGGGGTGTGGTAGAAAATCAGTCTATCCATCATGGTGGGGGGAGCACTGTTGCTGTGCTATAATTATGCGCAGGATACTCGGCACAGATCAAGTGATAGCGGGGGAAGTCATGGAAACAACAGTGGAAGTTCAGGCCAATGGTGCAGTTGTGCTGCCGGCAGCAGTACGCGAACAGTATCAGATTCGCGCCGGTGATCGACTACGCTTGGTCGACATTGATGGCGTTTTTATCCTCGCTTAACAAAAATCGCCCACTTCTTCCGAACAGGAACAGGCGAGGCAAGCGTTTGAAGCCGAATTGGCCCACTTTGCACGGCTCAAACCGCAATTGCTACAACAGTATCCGGGTAAATTTGTGGCTATCCGCCAAGGTGAAGTAATTGCCGTGGGTGACGATAGAATGGATGTTTTAGCGGCGGCTGAGCAGACGGTTGGGAATGTACCCTTCTATATTGGAGAAGTGACAGAGGCACCAATGCGGCGTGTCCGTATGCCCTCATCCCGTATAAGACGATGAACAAATACGACGAAACCTTTGATCCGCCTGCATTATGCATGGCGGTGACAATTGCCAACACGCTCAATCGGCGCAAACGCAATACGTTATATGCACTGTTGGACCCGGTGCTGATATCACTGCCGTACCTGAAGAACAGGTCTGCCTGCTTGATCTATATGCGCGAAATCAAATACAGCTTGAAACAGCAGTTCGCCACCCAAACAACGCCATTGGCGGAAGCGTGATCGCCCAGCCATCCGGGGACGGGCCGGGAAATGATCCTTTTACGAAAAATGTCGTGGCCCGTCCCCGGATGGCTGACGACGATCGCACCACCCCAGGCACCTTCCCCGCAACTGCACCCGCTAGAAATCAGAAAGCCAGAAGCCAGTACTCAGCAGCCAGGAACCAGAACCCTTAGCGAGAGATAGGGACCACCACCACCCGAAAACCGAGGCTGGAGTCCCTGACCCCGCGGAAGTCGTAGTCGGCGGCGGCGGCGGTGGCGCTATTTGCTTCGTCGTACCAACTGCCACCTTTCAAATAACAGCCACACGACGCTTGATCATTCGTCCATTCCCAGACATTACCGCTTATATCCCAAACGCCGTCGACGGTGCGCCCATTGGGGTATTTATGGACCGGGGTTGTCTGGCCGATGCCACTCTCTTTCGTATTGGCGCGTGTCGTCTCAAAGGGGCCGCGCCACGGATAGTCCTCGGCTTCGTTGCCAGGGGCACGCTGACCGCCACGGGCTGCAGCCATCCATTCCGCTTGGGTTGGCAGCCGTACTTTCTGACCCTTGTCGATGATGCCAGTGGCTTGCCATTGCGCGGTCAACCAGACCCAATAGGCATTTGCCTCGTACCAGGAAACGCCAACCACCGGTTGAGCCGGTTGATTGAATCGCTGCTCATTCCAGAAGCGTGGTTCTTTCAACTCTTCATCGTCGCGGTATGCACGCCCCACTTGATTCTGCCACAAGCGGTCATTGCTGTAGCCGTTTGCCTCGATAAAGTGGCGGAATTGCAGATTCGTCACCGGGTATTTGCCGATGTGGAAGTCAGAGCCGAGGAGTTCCTTGGCCTGGATTAGCACCACGTCATCGAGGTCGGTGGGGGGTTGGTTGAGATCGGGAGGTGGATCGGCCTTCCAGGAAGGGGCGGGGGAATCAATGAAAGATGTGATAGCGTCCCTGACGCAGTTGCCGTTGCAACGCGGTCATGGTCGCCTTCTCCAGCCGCGTCAACTCGACCAGCCCCCGCGCCACCAACGGGGCCAACGCTGTGCGGATCTTCTGCCACTCCACCTCGACATCCAGGAAGGCCACATCGCTGGGGTTGGCAATCAGCACCAGTAGTTGGAGCGGTGCCGTCGCCGCCAGCGGGGCCACCGGGCGCGGCTGTTGCGGAGAGCGCACCAATGGCGTCGTCACCGAATGGCAGAAGAAGCGGCGCATGGCGGGGTCGTAAAGAAATTCCCAGGGCAGGTCGAGCAGGGCCGGTGCGTCACCCAAGCGCAGACGGATGCGCAGGCCGTGGTCCGTTTTGGCATCGGCGGCCTAGAGGCTGCGGCGCAGGGCATCGCGCACGTCGTCGCGAAAGATGGCGTTAGTCGGAACAATCAGTAAAACGCTGGCATGATTATGTTCGCAACGCATCATGGTCTTCTGCGGCTGATGTCAAACGGGAATTTCGTACAGCTGACATTTTGCCCGACAATTGCGTCGTCTTCAAGATTACCGGCAACAATTATCGTCTTATCGTCAAAATTGAGTATCGATTTCAGGATGTATACGTTCGTTTTATAGGGACCCATGCAGATTATGACCGCATTGATGCAAATACTATCTAGTCTACTTACGATTCGACCGATTATGAGTGAAGCCGATTATGAAGAGATCTTGGTAGAACTCGATGGTATGATCGGCAAGGTAGAACCGGGTACACCAGCGGGCTAGCGGTATGAATTGCTGGCCGATTTGGTAGAGGCCTATGAGGCAGAGAAATATCCAGTTGAGCGTTCAGATGACCCCATTGCCATGATTGAATTTGTGTTGGAGGCACGTGGGTTGACGCGCAAAGATCTCGAACCTTATATCGGCACACGCCAGCGCGTTTGGGATATCATGGAGAAGCGTCGACCCCTGACCTTGGCCATGATTCGTCGCTTGGAAGAAGGGCTGGCAATTCCTGCCGATGTACTGATCCAGGAGTATGAATTACACAGCGGCACCGCATAAACCTTCTGACACCGACTCGACGCTGGAGCGTCCAGTCTACCATTCCACGCCGGAGCGTGGAACGAGAAATCCGTTAGTCCCTAATCCGCTGTAGTTTCCCCGCAACGCCCCAATAATCTTCTGATCCGTCACGGGAAACGGAAACGCATCCAGTTCATCCAACGCCACCCAGCGCCAATCGGCCACGCCAATCGACTGCGGCTCCCCACCCATGTGGCGGGCATGAAAGGCGTGAAGGGTGATGCGGAAGTGGGTGTAGGCGTGCTTGACCGTCGTCAGTTGTTCCCCCACGATAATTTCGATTGCCAACTCTTCCTCGATCTCGCGGCGGAGACAGGCAGCCAAATCCGCATCGTCGGCTTCCAACTTGCCACCGGGAAACTCCCAAAGCCCCCCCAACATCCCGTTGGGCGGCCTCTGGGCAATGAGCACTTTGCTGGTGTACGGTTCCCCCTGCCAGATGATGCCGGCGGCGACATCGTAGTGGGGGGTCTGCTTTTTGGGCGGGATGATCGGGCGCTCGTGTTGAGTGCCGTGGGCCGCGGCGAGGCAGAGTTCGTTGAGCGGGCAAATGAGACAGCGTGGGTTGGTTGGCGTGCAAATGAGCGCGCCCAGCTCCATGATCGCCTCGTTGCAGGCACCGGCTTGGTCCGGCTCGGCGGCTTCGACCAATTCTCGAGCGAGTTGCCAAAGGGTGTTGAGCGTCGCCGTTTCATTGATCGGCTGGTCAATATCGGCCAGGCGGCTGAGGACCCGCTTGACGTTGCCATCGAGGATCGGCTCGGGTTGGTTAAAGGCGATGCTGAGGATCGCGCCGACGGTGTAGTCACCAATGCCGGGGAGGGCAAGCAACGTTTTACGGTCAGTCGGCACTTGACCACCATGCTCGGCAACAATCGCTTGGGCGGCTTTGTGCAGATTGCGGGCACGGGCATAGTAGCCGAGCCCTTCCCAGGCTTTGAGCACCGCCTGTTGATCGGCGGCGGCCAGCGCGGCCAGCGTGGGAAAGCTGAGCATCCAGCGCTTGTAATAGTTGATGACAAACTCGACACGCGTCTGTTGCAACATGATCTCGCTGATCCAGACGGCGTAGGGGTCGCGCACACCGGCAGCGGCGGTGCGCCAAGGTAAATCACGTTGATAAGCCGCGTGCCAGAGGGTCAGTCGAGCGGCAATTGCTTGCGCATTGATCGGATTGGTCACAAATATGTGGCTCTTTGGGGTCTAGGCGAAACGGTGAAACGTGGTCCATCTTACAGGGTTAAAACCCTGCGCTAACAACGAGAAGTCGCCTCAGCGACTGAGAGCGCTTCTCCTTGCTATACTGCGTTCAGAATGAGAACCGGAGTTTTGCGGACCAACGGGATCGCGTGCGTCGCACTGACCGCCAATTGCTTCCAGTCCGCTAGATGCTTCCGTCAGTGCGACGCACGCTGGCCGAAACTAGGGGTTTCATT
>DAOUCA010000085.1:0-3896 GCA_034432375.1 Caldilineaceae bacterium | reverse complement strand
GAACCGGAGTTTTGCGGACCAACGGGATCGCGTGCGTCGCACTGACCGCCAACTGCTTCCAGTCCGCTAGATGCTTCCGTCAGTGCGACGCACGCTGGCCGAAACTAGGGGTTTCATTCTGATTTGAGTATAGAGCGGGGTTTTAACCCTGTTGTAAGGTAGGCCAACAGGATCACCTTGTCATCCCTTCATCCCCTACTGCGGCATCAACTCCTGTGCTCGCTGCTGCGCTTCCATCATGATCGCGGCCACGTCATCGTCGTCGCCAAAGATCGCCTGTTCGACGGCGTTCTGGCAGATCTCGATGATCTGGCGATAGTTGGGGCCGGGGAACGCGGTCCACGGTTGTAAGCGGTCGAGCTGCCCGAGGTTGGGCAGGATCAACGGATGCTCTTCGGCCCAACCTTTGAGGTATTCTTCCTCATTGACAATCTCCGGGCGTAACGGCAGGTAGCCAATGTCACGCGTGATGATTGTGTAGCCTTCTTTACTGGTAGCAAATTTCATAAATTCCCAGACGGCCTGCTGGCGCGCCGGATCTTGGGTGAGAACAAAGAGCGCGCTGCCCGAGTTGGTAGGCACGGCCAGGTCATCACCAAAGCCGGGGAGTGGCGCTGCGAGAAGCTCGAAATTGCCTTCGGCAGCTCTGAGTAGCGTGGCCTGCAAGGCGCTGGAGTTGACCAACATCGCCAACTTGCCGCCGGCCATGCCTTCGATCGTTTCAGCCGTGGTCAGGTTGGGCATGACACCCGCTTTCACCAAGTCACGCAACATCTGCACAGCGCGTACGGCACCTGCTTCTCCCACCATGACCTGTGTGCGGTCTTCCGACATGGCCCGGCCATCGGCACTGAGGTAGAGCGACTGCATGATCCAGTCGTAGCGACCGGTTGCCGCAACGTGAATGCCAGCTGCATCCGTATTTTCTACAATCTGCTTGCCAAACGCCATCACTTCATCCCAATTTTTGGGCGGCATTGCAGGATCCAACCCGGCGGCAGTGAAGATATCGGCGTTGTAGAAGAGCATCGGTGTGCTAAAGGTATAGGCTAGACAATAGGTCTTGCCATTGAGTTGGCCGAGTGCAACGCCATTTGGGTGCATTCCCCCCAGATGTTCAGCCAATTGCTCGGCGGGGACAATCTCTTCCAGCGGCACCGCGTTAAAATTGGTGACGATGTTGTCGAGGTCATCAAAGATCAACTGGACCACATCGGGCGGGGTGCCAGCTACCAGGTCCGCCTGCGTTTTGGAGAGGATCTGGTCTCCCGGCACGCCGACCGCATTGATTTTGATGTTGGGGTGGCTCTCTTCAAAGGCGGCCACCAACTTCAGCGCGCCTTCGCCGAAAGTGCCAGCGGAACCGATGTTGTAGGAGTAGAAGGTGATTTCTACCGGTTCGTCGGTGGTGCTATCCACCGCGCTGTTGTTATCGGCGGTGGTCGGCGCGGTGGTGGCCGCGGGGGCTACACACGCGCTGCTGATCAACAGGGCGAGGAGTAAAACAAAAAATAGGTTTCGCATAAGATTTCTCCATAAATGATAAGAAGTGACAGCGCAATGGGATCACAGGTCGTTGACCCGCTTTGGTTTCGATATGCTCCGCTACTCAACCGGCGCTAGCGGCTTGTCAACTAGGGTCTGTTGACATATCAATTTTGCAGGGTTGAAACCCGCTGCTAACCCCGAAAAGCCGCCTCAGCGGCTACATACCTAGCCGCTGAGGCGGCTTTTCGGGGTTAGTCGGCCAATTTATTGGTCGTTTTGGCAAATGTCAAAAGACCCTAGTTGAGATCCCAGAGAGCCAGAATGAAAATCCACTGGTTACACCAAAGAGTGACGGTGGGTGCGCACGCCGTCGCTGAGAATGGTGACAACTGTGTAGCCGGAAATCGCGCTGTAGACTTCCGGCGCGATGCTATAAAAGACCCCATCCTTTACCACATCGACCGGCAGATGAACATGGCCAGAGAGCACACAGCGCAGGCGAGGGCCAGCCTCTTTGATCACGTTGTGCACGGCTTCCCAATTTTGGAGGATAAAGTAATCGAGCCAGGCCACGCCGATCGGATAGGGGGGATGGTGTATGCCGATAACCAGCGGACGGTCATCGCTTTTGATCTGGTCGTGCAGCCAATCGAGCTGATCCTGGGCCACATACCAGCCGGTGTGCCCTTCCACATTGGTCGCCGAATCGACCGCGATAAATTGGACGCCGTTGCGATCAAAGCTCTGATCATAGGGGGTCGCATTGGCGCTTTCGCCGTGCAGGGCCGCTCGGAAATGGGTGATATTGTCATGGTTGCCGACGGCATAGTGCACCGGCATCGTCAACGTGTTGAAGAGTTGCGCGGCCAATGCATACTCGGCCGGCTCGCCGTGGTCGGTGACATCGCCGGTATGAAAGACAAAGTCGAGACTCTCGTTGTGGGTGGCGGCATGTTGATTGAGCGTGGTGACCATGCGCTGACTCGCTTCAACCGCGGAGGCAAAGGGAAAGTCGGCGGCGAGCGGCTCGGCGATGTGCGCCGTCACCCCCTCTAGGACAAAGGGGGCCAATCCGTAGCTGCCTTGGACATGCGCCAGCGTTGCCTTGCGCCGTTCGAGCGCGCCTCCGGCTGGTTGGATATGGGTGTCACTAATATGGGCAAAGCGGACAAGTACTTCGGACATAGATCTTCCTTTTTGATTGCCGGACGATGTTGCTGCCGGGGCACCCTCGTACCGTCTAGGTTAACGTTGTCTCTTGCTATCGCTACTGAACTTATTCAACGGCAAAATTAAAGCGGCGCACAAAAGTGCGGTCGCTGGTGACGGTGACGATGCTGAAGCCGGGGTTGGGCAGCGCCTGGTGCGTCACATTTTCGGCGAGACCGGGGAAGAGATTGGTGGGGGTTTGCGGACTTTGCACAAAACTGTAGAGAATGCCTTCGTCATAAATGTCAACGGCCTGATGAATGTGACCGGAGAAGACCCCGCGCAACCGGCGACCGGCTTTCTTTAGAGCGTTGTGGATCGCATCGCCATTCTCTGTGCCAAAGAAATTGATAAAGCGATTGCCCAACGGACGAATATGGTGATGAATGGCGACGATCAGCGGCTGGTCACTATCGGCGCTACAGATGTTGTCGAGCCAGGTGAGCTGGTCATCACTCAGCTTGCCGCCGTGGTCAACGCCATTCGTGCTGTCATCGACGCAGACCAGTTGCACGCCGTTGATCTCGCGCACATAGTCATAGGTTGGCTTGATTTCACTTTCTCTAACCAAGATCCGTTGCACCCCTTCGGCGTTGTCATGGTTGCCGGGAATATAAAAGGTGGGGAACTGAATTTCGCCCAGAATGGCCTTGGCGTGGACATATTCATCGGGGTCGGCATCGGTCATGATGTCGCCGGTGTGGATGACGAAATCCGGCGTGAAGGGCAGGCGGTTGATTTCGGCGACCATCTTTTTGCTCGCAACCGAGGCAGGGACGGCAGGCTGGGCAAGGCTTTCCCCACCACGCAACGCCGCGGCTTCCTGAAGAAGCGCCATGACCCGTTCCGAGTAATGCTCCGGGCGGCGACCGTGAGTCACCTGGTCATCGGCAGAAAGGTGGGTATCACTGATGTGAACAAAGCGAAGTAGCACGTCGGACATGGCGGTACTCCTGTGGCATGGTTGGTTTGTGGCAGAGTTGATGACAGCCCTCTAATTCAATAAAGGAGCAAAATCTCCCCTAGCCGCTGCACCCAAGGGGTACTCAGGCTTTTCGGTGTTATATTGCGTTTAGAATGAGAACCGGAGTTTTGTGGACCAACGGGATCGCGTGCGTCGCACTGACCGCCAACTGCTTCCAGTCCGCTAGATGCTTCCGTCAGTGCGACGCACGCTGGCCGAAACTAGGGGTTTCATT
>DAOUCA010000084.1:0-22928 GCA_034432375.1 Caldilineaceae bacterium | reverse complement strand
CGCTAGATGCTTCCGTCAGTGCGACGCACGCGATCCCGTTGGTCCGCAAAACTCCAGTTCTCATTCTGAACGCAGTATAGTATCTCCGCTTTCCTCTCCTTTTACAAATCCTGCCCACAAACTGAGATGCTCCCTTGGATCAAAACAGGATTGTAAATTGTCAAAAAGATTGATATAATTAGTTTTCTTACAGTTTACTTAAAACATGATTGTATTCTCTGGAACGCTTTAACGCTGGCCTCTTTATAAGAGATAAAATCCTAAAAAGTCATACAGCCTCTCTCGTGTAAAAGTAACGCTACTATGGATGACTTTTAAATGATTAGTCTATAAGTAAACGCTTCTCACTGCTCTCTGTAATGGTTAAAATTCGTGTGTCTCACTTGCAGAACCTATGTCACAATATAAACAATACATTCTTGTGATTGATGATGAATCTAGTGTTCGCGAAGTAACTGCCGAGATCCTTCGCGAAGCAGATGTGCAAACGTTAGAGGCGGCAGACGGGCCAACAGGGATTCATCTATTCCGAACCTATATAGACCAAATCGTGCTCGTCCTGCTGGATTTTTCTATGCCGGAGATGAATGGTGCGCAGGTGCTTGAGCAACTATGGAAGATTGATCCATCAGTTCCAGTGCTGCTCTTTTCCGGCTATAGCCGACATACAATTATGCGCCGATTTGATCGGGAAAATGCCATTGGATTTTTGCAGAAACCCTATACAATCAACGAACTTCTGCTTGCTGTACGCCAAAATTTAAAGCGCGATACCAACTGACTTCTTTACTATCCGGCCGTAGCCTAAGCTGTCGAAGGCGCAGGCGGGCTTCGACAAGCTCAGCCCTCGAGGACCTAGATAGTTACTTGACTTCTTTACTTTTCAATAGCTAATTTTCCTCATTGCCAACTGTGATATATCATTATGGCATGTTGACTCTTCCCCACCTTACTAAAATCTGGTGCTGATTGCCAATGACATATAATGGCACATGCTAGTTCGCCGACCGTACCGGCCCCTTTGGGTGGGGTAATTCGTTTTGTCGCGTCCTTGGTTCATTGAGATCAGTCATCCGAAATCCGCTTAACAGGAGTTATACCCATGAGTACCAACCTGGAACAAAATGTGAATACAAATTCACGCCCAACGGATCTGAGAATTACCGATGTGCGGATTGCCAATCTGGCCGGCATTCCCATGCGCGTCACCCTCATCCGCATTGATACCAACCAAGGGCTTGTTGGTTACGGTGAAGTGCGTGACGGTGCCAGCAAGACCTACGCGCTGCTGCTCAAACGCCATCTGATCGGTGAAAATCCCTGCAATATCGATAAGATCTTTCGCAAAATCAAACAATTTGGCTTTCACGGGCGACAAGCTGGCGGTGTCTGTGGCGTCGAAATGGCGCTCTTTGATCTGGCTGGCAAAGCCTATGGGGTGCCCGCCTATCAACTCGCCGGCGGTAAATTCCGCGACAAAGTGCTCTGCTACTCGGATACGCCGTCCGTCAAAGATGGCACAGAGATGGGGCGTCGCCTCAAAGGGCGTGTCGAGCAGGGTTTCAAATTCCTAAAGATGGATATCGGCATTGGCTTGCTGCGTGACATTCCCGGTGCCATCGTAGCCCCACCCGAAATGCTCCAGACTAACCGCATTATGCACCAATTCACCGGCATTCAGATCACCGATGTCGGCATTGGCATCCTTTGTGACTATGTCGCCGCGGTGCGTGATGAAGTGGGCTACGAAGTGCCGATTGCTGTCGACCACTTCGGCCATATTGGGCTTAAATCCTGCATCCGCCTAGGCAAGGCGCTCGACAAATTCACCTTGGCCTGGTACGAGGATATGATTCCCTGGCAATATGCCGACCAATGGGCCGAGTTGACCCGTGCCGTCGATACGCCCACCTGTACTGGCGAAGATATCTACCTCAAAGAAGGGTTCTTACCTCTGCTGCAGAAGAATGCCGTTAACATCATTCATCCAGATCTCGCTTCTTCTGGTGGCATTATGGAGACCAAAAAGATCGGCGACATGGCACAGGATTACGGCATTGCGATGGCAATGCACATGGCCGGTTCGCCAATTAGCGCATTGGCCAACGCCCACTGCGCCGCCGCTACCGAGAACTTCCTCGTCCTCGAAAATCACTCGGTTGATCATCCCGAATGGAACGATCTCGTTACCGGTCTACCCACGCCGTTGATCCAAGATGGCTTTATGGTTATCCCCGAGAAACCAGGCCTCGGCTTTGATGATATCAACGAAGATATGTGCCGCGCCCACCTCGATCCGCGCGACCCGGTCTACTTTGACGAGCCGACCGACATGTGGGACAAGGAATGGTCTTGGGATCGCTTGTGGAGTTAATATAAAGATGAAGCCGCATCAAAGATGCGGCTTCATCTTTATGCTATACCCTTCAACACCTTCCCCCCTTGCATCACGACTTTGATATTTTCCCGCTTCTCCAACGACCGAATATCCTTGAGCGGATCCGTCGCTGCGATCACAATATCGGCCAACTTGCCCTTTTCTACGGTGCCAATCCGATCCTGCCAGCCCAAACATTCCGCCGCGACCTTGGTCGTCGCCACAATCGCCTGCATGGGGGTCATGCCAATGTTGCACATCAAGCCCAGTTCGCGCAGATTGGTGCCGTGGGGCATGACACCGGCATCGGTACCCATCGCAATCGTCACGCCCCGTTCCTGGGCGCGGGCAATGCTTTCGCTGTGGATCTCGATAGTTTCACGCGCCTTGCGTACGCCATATTCGGGCATGGTGCCACTCGACTCGGCAATCTCCACCACGGATAATGGGGCCAACAGCGTCGGCACAAGAAAGGTCCCTTTCTCCAACATGAGGTCAATCGCCTCGTCGTCGAGAAAGATGCCATGTTCAATTGAGTGAATCCCGGCGCGGATCGCATTCTTTACCCCTTCCAATCCTTGCGCATGAGACATAACTTTGATGCCGCGCCGATAGGCCGCTTCCTGCACAATCGCATCAAGCTCTTCAGGCGTAAACTGCGTAAATTCAGGGTGATCAGTTGGACTCATGACGCCGCCGGTTGAGCAAATCTTGACGATCTCCGCCCCCGCGCGCAGCACTTCGCGCACCTTCTTGCGCACATCCTCGACGCCATCACAGATGTTGCTTGGCATTCCAGGATAAGGCGGGAAAAGGTCGAGTGAGAAACCCGATGGCATCCAGCCGTCGCCGTGGCCGCCGGTGATCGAAAGGGCCGTAATGCTGATCTGCATCCGTGGCCCCACGATCAGCCCTTCTTCGACGGACTGTTTCACCCCCAAATCGGCCCCACCAGCATCGCGTACCGTGGTAACACCGGCCTCGATCGTGCGGCGCATGTGCTCAATCGCACGATAGAAGTTCATCGAAAAGGGGCGCGTGATCATCTTGGGGATATCAAAGCCCTCGAACATCAGGTGAACATGGGTATCGATAAAGCCAGGCAGAATGGTGCCACCTTGGGCGTCGATACGAGTTACCGCGCCGTTGGGCGCATGGACCTCTGTGCTGCGTCCAACGGCCTGAATGTGATCGTTCTGAATCAAGATGGCGGCATCGGCCAACGGCGCGCCGCCGTTGCCGTCAATCAGCGTGCCATTGTGAATATAAGTGTAGGACATCATATTTCTCCCTGTTTTCAAAAATCTTTACAAACAGCAAATTCTTTCTTGTAGACACGGCTTGTCAAACCGTAATCGTCTTCAACTTCGGCAATGGGAGACGCTTACAGCGTGACAAGCTCTGGATAGCTGCGTAGTTACGAAAATTGGTGACTACTACGACAACGTTAGATTGGTACAGAGCGTGCGTCGCACTGCCAACGGAAATTTCATGGATGAGACCAGTTTCCGGCAGTGCGATGCACGCTCTCGGCGGTATCTCACTAATTTAACGTTGTCGTACTACTTAGGCTCCCGAGGACAGAACGTGTCAAAGCCCGCCTCTGCCTTCGACAAGCTCAGGCGACGGCTAAATCATTTGGTAGCCAAAATTCTTTGTAAACAGAGCAAGCTTCCGATCAATCTAAATCCGTGTTCTTTCTTATCCGTGTTCTTTCTTATCCGTGTTCTTTCTTATCCGTGTCTTGCAATCTTTTTTGTCTACACAGATCACAAAGAACACGGATGGATCAGCTTGTCGGTTTGAGGCGAAGTTTCTCTAGCTGATTATGACACAGGTACAGTCTACGTAATACGCAACACGCAAAATTATCACATCACATGATCTCCGGCCGAATTGCCGTATGACTCAGCAGCCCAGGCATGCCATCGAGTTGGTATACTTGGCGCGCCCGTTGGGCTGGGTTCTGCCGACGGAGGAGGCGGTTGTGGATCGGCGTGAGCAACGTCTCTTCGCCATAGCCACGCTGTTGCAAGGCTCTTTCCGCAAGTTCAACGAGCGTGGCTAGAAAATTTGGTAGCGGCTGTGGCGCGGTAAGACCATGGCGGATCGCCTGTTGATGATAGGTCTGCATCGCTGACCAATATTCAGGACCTAACCCATCCTGAATATAGGCATCAATTTGCGGCGCGGCCTCCATCAAGCCTACGGTGAGGGCCGCCGCCGCCATCTGCTCCGGCCACGGTTGTTGACAGGCAGGGCGAATTTCAATGGTGCCATAGTTGGAACGCAGCCGGGCGCTATTCCAGATATAGTGCTCGTGGTAGAGAAAGGCATCAAAGTCAGGCCCGTGCTCACACAAATATTCACTGAAAGGTTGCCGGCTAGGGATGATTTCGCCGCCGGCTTTGACAATGAGATAGGTCGACTGTGCAACGACGTGGATGTAATCGGCAATGCTCGTATACGGCCGCGCTGGCATGCCATGGCGATGTTCAGTGGCCTGGATCGCCGCCATCCGCCCTTCGCGCGCGCTGCAAAAAGGGCTGGGCCTGCCGCCAAAGATCGGTGAATTGCCACAGAGCGCAATGATCACCGGCGCCATCATGTTGCCGACGTTGAGCATTTGGATTAACTCCGACTGCCCAATCGAGACGTGACATTGATCGCTGGCGGTAACGGTATACCAAAGCCAACTGGCCCCCATTGCGCGATAGAGACTTTGGTAGCGCTGCTTGGGTGCCATAATCTGGAGTGACGGCGGATCGACGGGTTGAATGCCATAGCCCAGTACCTGCCAACTCTGGCGCGCGGCACTGCGCACCACCCGCTGCACCGCATCTTCAATGCTCGTCTTGATCGCAAAGAGTGTTTGTGCCGGATGGGTAGTGATTTCAATCGTGCCAACACCAACTTCGAGGGCATAATTATAATCAGCAGCACTCACACTGACAATGAGATTGGGCGAGTGAGTATCATATTGCGCCTCCAACCCATCGATTGCCCGCAACTGCTCCAAAATTCGCCGAACATCCGCCGCCTTGCCATCGGCGCGTACAACCGGATACTCTGCTTCGCGTCCCACTGTACGGTGGGCTGGCTTCTGCGGCGGAAAACAGGCGATAAACCGCTCCGCCAAGGCGTCAATCGCTTCATTGAGATTGTACATGGGTTATCGGCTCGCTGATAGATAAGCGTGATAGATCCGTGTTACGTGTTACGTGAACGTTGACCGTACTCTGTCGCAATTTCTGAACGGATCAGGGTAAAGCCAGCGCTATACAGCCGATTTGATCGAACGTTGATGTATGATTCAGTTACAGTACACGCAAAACGCAAAACGCATCAATACTAATATTGGTGCAACCGTTGCACAATCTGCGGCAGATCGGCAAAATTCCGACAGATGGCATCGGCTTGGGTCTGCTCGCTACCCCGATCGATTAGACCGGTAAAGAGAATCGACTTCATCCCAACCTTCCGTGGGCCGACCACATCATTGCTCTCGCGATCCCCAACGTGGACAATCTGATTGGGCGCGACATCAAGGCCAATCGCGGCTTGGCGAAAGACAGCGGCGGCTGGTTTAGAAGCGCCCACTTCGTCGGAAAAGACCAGATAGCTGAAATAGGGCAAAATGCCAGCGGTCGCCAAAAGATGGCGCAGGCCCCGGCCATGCGTATGAATCGTATCGGAGATAATCCCTAACTTATATTCCTGTGATAAGCGTTGCAGTGTATAATGGACTTCCGGTACAAAATCGGGCGGAATGCGCACTTCCATCGTTTCGATTTCCAGCACCAACATATCGATCTCGCCCATGATTCGTGCATAGTGACCTGGTTTGGGTTTGAGTCCTAGATGTTCATAGGCATAATAAAGCCGGGTGGCCACACCAGGTGTACGAAATTCGGTGTGCCACTCTTCGCGAAATTGACGATTAGCTGCTTCGTAGGCAGCAACCGCAGCCTGGGGCGCAATGTGCGGATAGCGTTCGGTGATATGTCGCACAAAGAGCCGGGCGCGCTCGGATGGCTTGGGCAACAGGCCCAATTGGCTACGCTTTAGTTCGTCGGAGTCATCCGCCGCGAGGGTGTCCCAAAAATCGAAGGTAACAGCAGCAATCATATCTGGATCATAGCACATGCCGTGGGTTGCGCCAAAGGAATTGAGGAAAGAGAGAGTTATGGTAAGTACGCGAGACTTTCTGCGGCAACACAATCTGCAACCTAAGAAGTCCTTAGCGCAGAATTTTCTCGTCGATGAAAACCACCTGGCGCAGATTGCCGCCGCGGCCACACTCGAACAAACGGATACGGTGCTAGAAATCGGCCCTGGCCCCGGGTCACTCACTAGCTACCTGGCCGCACAAGCGGGGCGCGTCGTGGCGGTCGAATTGGATGATCGCTTCATCGAACCGTTGCAGGCGCGTTTTGCCGATCAACTGCATGTCACGATTGTCCATGGTGATATTCTTGAGCTCGAGCTGGGCGCGCTGATTGCCAATGCGAGTGAGAAGACAGGGGACACGAGACACGGGACACGAGACAGGAGCGATGAAGCGGACAACCCGCAACCCGCAACCCGCACTACGCCCTCCTATAAAGTCGTCGCCAATCTCCCCTACTACATCACCAGCGCCGTGTTGCGCCATTTGTTAGAGGCGACAGCGTCGCCAACGGTTATTGTGGTGTTGGTTCAAAAAGAGGTCGCTGAACGGATCTGTGCAGAGCCAGGCGATCTCTCGATTCTGGCGATCAGCGTGCAATATTATGCCAAACCAACCTTGGTCCATCATGTCCCTGCTGCCGCCTTTTACCCGCCACCGAAAGTTGACAGCGCCGTCTTGCGTCTTGATTGTTATCCAACGCCCGCCGTGCCCAATGTGGCGACAGCCCAATTTTTTCAAGTAGTACGCGCTGGCTTTAGCCAGAAGCGTAAACAGCTTGCCAACACCCTCAGCGCTGGTCTGCACTTGGCCAAAGCCGACACAATTGCCACACTCACCGCCGCCCATATCGATCCCAAGCGTCGCGCCGAAACGCTCACCCTCGCAGAGTGGGGCATCCTCTGTAACGTTTTGGCAGACAAGTGAGCCGCTAATAAAATCGGATGTCCGCCCTGTTGAAGCGCCGCCCGCTGAGCCTGTCGAAGCGTAACTCATCTGCAACCTGGGCTTGTCAAAATATTGAAAAGTGTTAGTTCCGTTTTCCCAACCCCAGCGGTTAAGAAGGATTTCCCAGATGAAAATTGAATCGCTGGATGCAGTGACTGCATCCGCACTTACAGACGCGCTAAAAGTACCCACGCGCGAAGGTAGACTGAAGGATAAGGTCGCCATCATTACCGGCTCTGCCCGCGGGATCGGCGCAACCACAGCGTTAACCTTTGCCCGTGAAGGGGCCAAAGTCGTGATTTGTGACGTCAACGCTGAGCTTGGCAAGGAATTGGCGACAGAGATCAACAGTACGAACAACAATGAATTGGGCAACGGCCTGCCAACCGCGATCTTTTTGCCGGTAAACGTGGCCGACGAGGCGAGCGTTAGTGCGTTGATCGCGCAGACGGTTAAGCAATTTGGTCGTCTTGATATTCTCGTCAACAATGCCGGTGTGACGCGTGATGCACAACTCAAGAAGATGACCGATGACGAGTTTGACTTTGTAATCGATATCAATCTCAAAGGGGTCTTCCACTGTGGCCGCGCCGCTGCGCAGCAGATGATTGCCCAGGGCGAGGGTGGGGTGATCCTCAACGCCGCCAGCATCGTCGGCTTGGATGGCAACTTTGGCCAGACCAACTACGCCTCTACCAAGGCCGGTGTGATCGCCATGACCAAGGTCTGGGCGCGCGAACTTGGCCCCAAAAGTATCCGCGTCAACGCCGTTGCTCCCGGCTTTATTGAAACGCCTATGACGGCCAAGATGCCAGAGAAGATCTACAACACAATGGTCGAAAAGACGCCCCTACGGCGCGCTGGCAAACCGCAAGATGTCGCCAATGCCTATCTCTGGCTGGCAAGCGAAGAAGCCAGCTTTGTCAATGGGGTGGTGCTGCGCATTGACGGCGGGATTGTGATTGGGACGTAATTCGCGGTGTATTTTGGAAGGGGTAGCCCCAGCGACAGAGAAGCCACAAAATTTATTTTGTGGCTTCTCTGTTTCTGTGATGCTATTTCGTTATTGGATTAGATAGGATTTCCCCGTGTAGGGTTCGATCTGAATGAGTAACTCACCCTCTGGCGTCAAAGCAAGTTCCGCTTCTGGTCTTAGCATATCGATTACCTGTTGTATACGCTCACTAACCGTGCCTGTGAGGTCGAACATTTCGGTTACCGCTGCCGCCCCAAAATTCAACACCGTCACCTGCACGCCCATCCCCTCTGGCAACTCATGTACCATCACCAGTAGCCCTTTGCTCTGTACGTCTGGGATCGCTATCTGCCGGCTTTCATAGATGCGGTACTGTTGGCGGATCGCCAAGAGCTTTTTGAGCTGACTGGCAAACGAAGTTGGATCGGCGAGTTGCGCAGGCAGTGAACCATAAAGTGCTGTAGCGCGTGGTAACCCTCCAGAGGAGACTTTTGCCGCCGGATTTACACCCAGTAGATCATAGGCCCCGCGATTGATCCAGCGCGTATCACCATCCGCCACTAATTCTGCCACTTTGTCCATCGGTAACGGCAGCGCCCCCACGAGATCCCAGCCGGAGAGCGCAAAAATCCCAGGCTGAAAAGCGTTGTACATCACCAGCAGCAGGTGGCACTGCTGAATTGTTGCCTTTTGCTCGGCGGTCAGCGTTGCCAGATCGGTGACGCCCAGCGCAGCTGCAATCACGCTGGCGGTTGTGCTGGCGACACCGTTGGTGACAAACTTCTGATTGTACGGCGCGCTGGAGCCAGTCAGCCGATCATACATGGTGGCGCGGATCTCTTCACGCAACGCACCGCCGCTGAGCGTCTTGCCATCGAGTGTATACTCGCCATCTTTATGTAGCGTCCAGAAGTGGACCAACTCCAACGTCAACTCATCGTGATTTTGCAACGCGTGGATCAGCGACGCCGGGTCGATCCCGTATTCGTGCACCGTGTTGAGCATGAGGCGCAGAAAGGCCGTGTTGCCAGTGACGAGGGCGTGATGATAGGCGGGACGCGTGATAAAGTCATAGGCAAGATCGGGGCCACCCTGCGACATTGCTGCAATATCGTCGACGGTGAGGTTGAGTTCCTGGAAGGTAAAGCCCCCCACTTTGCGTACCATGCCGGCAATGATCTGGTTGGCGGTGATCGAAAGCGGATGTCCTTCGGACCAGGCTGGGCCATCGGGGCGGGCCTCGATGCCCAGAAAGCCATTGGCGTCGAGCCGCAACATGCCGGCCCCCAGCCGATCGAGCGAGTGCAGCGCGTCGCCGAGAACCAGACGGGCGGCGGCGAAAGAGGGATCGAGCCAATTCAGCGTCGGCTGGCCGGCCTTGAAATAATGCAGATAGACCCACCGCCGCGCCACCCCATCCACCCCCAAAATGGGCGGTGTAACGCTCCAGTTAGTCTCTTTTACCCCTGGTTCGTAGAAGATGACACGGCTGAGCCGTCCGACGATGTAGCCTTTAACGTGGAGTTGCTCAACGGTGGTTGGGCTTAAGTTGACGGCATCCGCACCCGGTGGCACATCCGGCAACAGCGGCCAATCCGCCGGCGCAATGGCGACCATGTGATAGATACCGGGATAGTCGCCATAGCCCAATTCCGCAAGACGGAAGTCGGCCCCTTTGCCGGTGTGGCCAGGTATAATATCATCGATAATCACGGCACCATAGCGGCTGGCGTTGGCGCTCATCGTCTGGAATTCGGCGGTCGTCCCAAAATCTGGCGCGATCGCCAATTCAATCCGATCAAAGTAGCCGTCGATCGTTGGCGTATAGGCGCGGCCACTGAGACCGCCGGCCCGTTTCATGGGGCCTGTGTGCAGCCCTTGAATACCAATATCGGCAAAGGTCTGCCAGAGTGTCTCATCGCCCAGTGTCTTGAGGACCGACGCACCGTCTGCGGTGATAATCGAGGGCGGGTAGGCGGTGAACCAAACAGAGGCTGTGGCGGCGGCAGCGCGCGGTTGGGCCGCCGCGTAGGGTCTGCGCCACTGGCTTCCCTGTCCACTGTGGCGTAAAGCCAACTGCCTGGCCTCTTCTAACATCGAGTGTTGAACTAGCCACGCAATAGTCCCTTCCTCCACGTGCTTTTCCTCTGCTGGGTTCCGCCTATCACTTTCATCCATTAGGGTGTAAAATCTTCCTCGCCGGTTAATCCGGTCAAAAAGGCCGCCAGCAGATCGGCAGCTTTGTCAATATCATCGAGCGCGATCGTTTCGACGGCGCTGTGCATGTAGCGATTGGGGATGCCAATCAGCCCGGTAGCCACGCCAGCGCGCACAAGCTGAATCGCATTGGCGTCGGTGCCGGTGCCGCGACCATGGCCCGTTACCTGATAGGCAATGTTAGCCTGCTCCGCAGTGGCAGTTAAGCGATCAAAGAGATGAGGATTGACATTGGGCCCTCGCTCGATCACGGGTCCTCGGCCAAGACGCACATCGCCCTCTTGTCGTTTGTCGATGGTGGGACAGTCGGTGGCGTGGGTGACATCAACGGCGATGCCGATCTGTGGATCCACACCAAAGGTGCTCGTCTGTGCCCCGCGCAGGCCAATCTCTTCCTGCACGGTAGAGACGGCAAAGATTGCCACATTGAGTGACTTTTGCGCAGCGCGGCGCGCTGCTTCAATCACGACCCACGCGCCGGTGGTGTTGTCCATGCCTGGGGCATTGGCCAGTCCGTTGCGCATCTCTTGATAGCCCAACCGCAATGTGACCGGATCGCCAATACGCACGACGCTGGCGGCATCGTCATAATCGGTCGCCCCAATATCTAGCCACAACTCTTCCAGTTTGACCACCTTTTTGCGCTCATCCATATCCAGCAAATGGATCGGTTTGCGTGCAATTACCGCTACGATAGGGCCGCTCTTGGTCCAGATCGTCATGCGTTGACCAATCAACTGCTGTGGGTCCCAGCCGCCAATCGGTTTGGTGTACAAAAAGCCCTTTTCATCAATATGGGTTACCACCAGACCAATTTGATCGCAATGACCGGCCAATAGGACACGAACAGGTGCATCGACATTGTTGCCAACGATCACATTGCCGTGAAGATCGGTCTTTACCGTGTCGGCAAAGGCGCTGACATAATCGCGCACCACTGCCTGCGCCGGTTGCTCATAGCCAGCAGGGCTGGGAGCGTTGAGCAAAGCTTTTAAAAATTCATGAGCTGCTGTTTCCATTGGAGAAACCTTCTTTGGTTAGGCACACGCATCGTGCAAGGAGTATAAAGTAGTTGTCGGCGCGCCTGTAGGGTAGAAATAAATGCTATTGTACACCGAATCACAAAAATTGGGCCACTTGGATGCACTTTTGTGGTTGTTTTTTGGGGTGTTTTCCGATTGTGCCAACTACAAGTATAATTTGCGTCAACCACCACCCCCAAAAAACAACCGAGTCAAGAAAGGAACCATGACATGCGACTTGCCTTGTTTAATGACTATCGCCTGGGCGTTGTCCAGAATGACCAGATCTTCGATGTTTCATCTGCCGTTGCGGAGTTGGGCTACCACACGCCCCAAGAGATGATGCAACTGCTGATTACCCAATGGGCAACTGTACAACCCAAACTCAGCGCCGCAATCAATGAAGCCGTGGCGGGAAGGGCTGGTGTTGCACTTGACCAGGTATCCTTCTGTGCACCCCTGCCGCGCCCCGGTCAACTGCTCTGTCTCGCCGGCAACTATCTGGAGCCACAAAAGCCAGAGCGGGGTCTCTTCAATGCCTTCCTCAAGTCGCCCAATTCGGTGATTGGGCATGGCGGCACCGTCGAATTGGCCCCGGCGGAAGCGACCGTCTTTCACTTTGAGCCAGAAATGGCCATTGTGATCGGCAAGGCTGCCAGCCGAATCAAGGCCGAGAAGGCGATGGATTATATCTTTGGGTACACGCAGTTTATGGATGTCTCGGCGCGCGGCTTGCCGGGCGGCTTCTTCCTCGGCAAATCGTGGCACACCTTTGGCCCAATGGGACCGCTGCTTGTGACCAAAGATGAGGTGCCGGAACCGAACAATCTGCGCATCCAACTGTGGGTTAACGATGAGCAGCGTCACGATATTTCGACCGCCACGATGGATCGTCATCTCCCCGAACTGTTGGCCGAGGTGACCAAGGTCTTGCCACTGGAACCAGGCGATGTGGTCTCCACCGGCACCCATCACTTTGGGCTGGCCCCCGTGCAAGATGGCGATAGTATTCGCCTACAGGTCGAGGGATTGGGGCCAGCACTGGTGGTACGCTGTCACGATGATCAAAAGCGGACTTGGGAGCGGTAGGACCATTGAAAAACAGCAGACTATTGCGAGACATAGGGATCCCGACCTTCGTGTTGCGTATTGCGTGTACTGTCACTGAATCTTGATGCGCAAATGGTTAATTGTTTTGAGGATTCATCTGATTCACAAAGGTTCACGAAGAAAAGCGAAGGATTTGCTTTTCTTCGTGAACCTTCGTGTCTCTTCGTGGATAATTTACATGTTAAAATGCGCTACTTTTGAATAGTCGTTGCTTACCAATTCGTAAACGAGCCATCCAACCGGCGCAATGTCGGTAACTCGCGCTGTTGGAAGGGATGTTTTTTTGCCGCTTCGCGGTCAAATTCAATCCCTAACCCGGGCAAATCGGTGGGGATCAGATAGCCATCTTTCCAGGTTGGCTGGACCGGTACAACTTCAGGCAGAATCTCCTCCGGTTTGCGCGGCTGTTCTTGCACGCCAAAGTTTGGTGTTGCCATGTTGAGTTGCAAGCAAGCTGCCGAAGAGACTGGCCCCAGTGGATTGTGTACCGCTAGCTTGATATAGTGGGTTTCGCACCAGCCGGCAATTTTGCGTGATTCGGTGATGCCGCCGGCAATACAAAGGTCAATGCGGGCGTAGTCGATCCACTCTTCCTCGATCAATTCGCGAAATTCCCATTTGGAGCTAAATTGCTCGCCGGCTGCCAGCGGCACATGGGTACGTGGGCGCAGCGTCTTGAACGAATTGGGATTTTCACAGCGCAGCGGATCCTCAATAAAGAAGGGACGCGTATCTTCGATCTCGCGGCAGAGCCAGAGCACATCGGGCAGATCGAGGCGTGTGTGCACGTCAAAGGTGATCTCGATCTCATCGCCCACGGCTTCGCGCACGGCATGAAATTGCTTGATCGCCGCCAAGACCGACTGGCGCGGTTCTAGGATCTGGCCATCTTGTGGCATCCCCCAGCGCACAAATTTCCAGCCCGCCTCCTTCGTCTCCAAACAAGACTCTACCAAGGGGCCAACTTCCATGGCATGGCCACGATTGTGGGGATAGCAGATAACCTTGTCGCGTACTTTGCCACCCAGCAGTTGGTAGATCGGCACGTTGAGGGCTTTGCCTTTGATATCCCACAGCGCAATATCGATGGCCGCGATTGCCGAGGTCAAAATCCGCTGGGCCGGGAAGAAGCCTCCGCGAAAGAGATATTGCCAGATGTGCTCGGTTTGGAAGGGATCCATCCCGATCAGCAGATCGCGGAAATTCTCAATGGCCCCAACAATCGCTTTTTCGCGCCCGGTGATGCCCGTTTCGCCGACGCCGGAGATGCCTTCATCGGTATCAACGACAACAAACAAAAAGTTGCGATTCCCACCCCAAACGGGATAGGCTTCTACATTGGTAATCTTCATGATGCGTTCCTTTGGGTCCTTCGTTTTATGGCTAACAAACAAATGCCGTAGGGGCGTCTCCTTGCGGGCGCCCGCAAGGAGACGCCCCTACGGCATTGGGGGTTTTATTCTTTGGAATGGTCTAATTCGAGGGAGTTGTCCGACAACGCTAGATGCGCCCAATGGCGTACTCAACCTTGGTGGTATCCAATCAATGGGTGACAGTTCAATTAGATACCTCTCAATGGGCTGCTCTTCATAGAACGCTGTCTGCTATTCCAACCTTTACTCTGTTCGATCTTCCTCCAATGCCATCTCCAATCGTTCCAATACGCGCACCAGATCCGTGCGGGTGACGACGCCGATGACCTTTTCAAATTCGATGACCGGGAGCATAGTCACCTCTGGCTCGCTCATAATGGCGAGAATTGCATCGAGTTCGGTCTCTGGCCCAACCGCGGCGGCATCGTCATCCATCAACTCCTCGGCATCGGTGGCGAGGACGAGCTTGACCTGATCGCGATATTCGCGATATTCGTCAAGGCTGACCGGGATCATGCCGGAGAGGACAGCTAGGTAGCGCGGCTGTTTGACAGGAGCGCTACGCTCGATCAACTGCAACTCGGTAATGACGCCCAGCAAGGTGCCGTCGTCATCAACCACGGGGACGCCACTGATCTGCGCCTCGCGCATCATACGAGCGACTTCTTGAATTTTGACTTCCGGCCCGACTGTAATGGCCGGGCTACTCATTAACTCACGGGCTTTCATAGGGTACACTCTTTCTGTAGGAATTGTTATTGGTCCTTTGTCTAATAAGTTAGGCTCTTCGGAATCGCCGGGGGTGACGAATGGGCACCAGCGTAGCGGAGGCTGAGCCTGTCGAAGCCAAAGCGGTCAACCCCCTCTGCGATCCTGTTGCGCCAACAAGTTATGGCTAATACGGGACGGGGCAAATCGACCTTGAAGATTCTTCCAAGCAAAAAGTTGCTCTTCAGAATAACAGTACGCTGGGCTGATTTACGCCGACATGTACTTGACAACAACTGACAACTGACAAAGCGCCAATGATTAAATCTGAAACTGACCATCTTTATAGAACAATTCGCCATCAATGACGATTTCACTATCTTGTCGCATATCGCAGATAAAATCCCAGTGGACGAGCGAGTGGTTTTTGCTGCCTGTCTCTGGATAGCCGGCACCGACCGCCATGTGCATCGTGCCCCCAATCTTCTCATCATAGAGGATATTTTTGGTGAAGCGCTGGATCTGATAATTTGTGCCTACCGCAAACTCACCAAAATAGCGCGAGCCGGCATCGGTATCGAGTTGCCCGATGAGATAGGCTTCGTTCTTATCGGCACGCGCATTGACTACTTTGCCATCTTTAATCTCAAGTTCAACCCCTTCAACCGCCAGCCCGTCACGGATAGCCGGATAGGTAAAGCGCACCCAGCCGTTGACCGAATCTTCAACGGGGCCAGTAAAGATTTCGCCACTGGGCATGTTGCGTTTGCCGTCGCTGTTGATCCAAGTGCGATCTTTGATCGAGAGGGTTAGATCGACATTGGGTCCACGGACAATCACTTGCTCTTTGCCAACCAGCCAATCAATGAGCCGCTGTTGGGTTTCGTGGATCTGCTGCCAGCAGGCCACTGGATCCGCTTGATCGGCATAGGTGGCGCTGTAGACAAAGTCTTCATACTCGCGCAGGCTCATATCGGCTTCTTGCGCGTAGGCGGGGCAAGGAAAGAGGGTGCCAACCCAGCGGTGATCGCCCGTGGCACTGCGGCGCATATAAGTTGACTGATATTTGCGCCGAGCCTGCTGGTAGGCGCGCAGCCGTTGTGGATCGACATTGGTAAAGGTGCGCGTGTTATTGGCCCCTTGAATCACAATGCGCACATCGATCTGGTCAGCCATCATCGCTTCATAGGGCGCTACCCAATCCAGTTGCTCCATCCCCGCATGGTGGAGAAAGATATCTGTCAGTTCATTGCTCTCCAGCTGTAATGTCGGATTTCCCCCGGCGATGGCGATCTGTTTGATTACCTGTTCCAACAAAGGCATTGTCTCAATCGTACCACGGACGAGCACCCAATCCTTTGGTTGGACATTGGTACAATAGCGAACCAGCAGTTCTGCTAACCGTTCAATGCGAATATCTGCCATGATGTTCCTCGCTTTCTTCTGGGTGCGTGCAGTCGTGATAGATGAATTATGACACAGGATCTGCTTAGCGTCTACTGTTTCAATTCCATTGCGTCACAAGCTTAGGAATCCCTTTCTGGCCATTTTCGGATTTTCACTGGGTGCGTCCCATTTTGGGGATTACACAGAAGGACAAATTTGATCGTCCGGCGTAATCCCCCCAATGTGGGACGCACCCATTTTCACTTGGGCAGTTTACAAATGATCAACATTGGGGTACACTTTCAGAATCCGCACTTTGTTGTCGTTCCAGTTAATCTTCTGTTGGATTCTTTCTCTCTTACCTGCGGCTGTTTGGAAATCATCCACTAACTGGAAGATGCGTTGTACAGGCAGTACCCTTCTGATCAAGAATTGGGGTAAAGAGATTGGCCCACGTTCTGGGGCTATGAATCTCACTGATATCCTGAATCTCCATCGGAAATGCTCTGTACAATCTGTAAAAGGAGACCCGTGTGACAAGTGTATCCAAAGCGTTTTCATCTCCGGCCGTTATCAGTGAAGCCCTCAGCAAACAAGAGTATATTGCCAGCGACGAAATTTCTACCACTGTCTTTCTGACGCAGCAACTGGGCAAGCCACTGTTGACGGAAGGACCGGCCGGTGTCGGGAAGACCGAATTGGCCAAAGCTATCGCCGGCGCAACCGGACGACAGTTGATTCGTTTACAATGTTATGAAGGGTTAGACGAAACCAAAGCGCTTTACGAATGGGAATATGCCAAGCAACTGCTTTACACGCAACTCTTGCGCGATAAATTGCAAGAGACCTTAGGGGATGTCAAAGGCTTGGCCGCGGCAGCTGATCGATTGGCCGCCGAAGAAGATGTCTTCTTTTCGATGCGCTTTTTGCTGCAGCGCCCACTGCTCAAAGCGATTTTGAGCGATGAGCCGGTTGTGCTGCTGATCGATGAGATCGACCGTGCCGATGCCGAATTTGAAGCATTCTTACTAGAAGTTTTGAGCGATTTTCAGGTGAGTGTCCCCGAATTGGGAACGCTCGTTGCCAAACATCGCCCCATTGTGCTGCTGACCAGCAACAATACCCGCGAACTTAGCGAAGCGCTGAAGCGACGCTGTCTCTACCTCTTTATCGGCTACCCAACGCTCGAACAAGAGCTCGCCGTTGTGCGCCTCAAGGTGCCCGAGCTGAATCCAAAGCTTGCCAAACAGGCAGTAGATCTCGTACAGCAACTGCGCGATCTCGATCTGCGCAAATCGCCCAGCATCAGCGAAACGCTCGATTGGGCCAAAGCGTTAGTGGCGCTCAATGCCAAGACATTGGACGAAAAGACGCTCGACAATACCCTGAATGTGCTGCTCAAGCATGAAAGTGATCTCACCAAGGCCAAGCGGCGTATGGCACGCGGCGGCATGGAAGCAGATCTCGATGACGATCTGAGCCAGTACAACTGGCGCAATTGATGGGTAGGTAGATCAGTAAACAGGTAGACAGGTAAATAAGTAGTATGACAACGTTAAATTAGACAAGATTGACAGAATTAACAGGATTGACACAGCAGAACAAAAATCTTGTGAATCGTGTGAATCCTGGCTATGAAATGTGATTTAACGTTGTCGTAGTAGACAACGCTACAGGTTGATTCGCATTTCTTGATGCAGTAAAATTACCTGTGTACCTGTGTACCTGTGTACCTGTGTACCTGTGTACCTGTGTACCTGTATGGGTAACCGGAGAAAAGAACAATGGAAGAAAGAATTGTTCAGTTTATTGCGGCCTTGCGGGCCGGTGGTGTGCGCGTAAGTCTGGCTGAAAGTGCCGACGCGCTGCGGGCGGTCGATCTGCTTGGTGTCCAGGAGCGCGAGGCCTTTCGTCTGAGCCTGCGGGCAACGCTCGTCAAAGAAGCGACGGGGCTGCCCGTCTTTGAGGAACTCTTTCCCCTCTTCTTTGGTATCGGTGATATTCCACCGATGAGCGATGCCATGCAGGATATGTCGCCGGAAGAGGCGCAGATGATGGCGCAGGCGATGCGCATGTTTAACGAGCAGTTGCGCGAGATGATGGAAAAGCTGCTGCGTGGCGAACAGTTGAGCCAGGAAGAGATGGAGCGCATGGGGCAGATGGTTGGCCTCAACCGTACCACGGATCTGCGCTATCAAGATTGGATTGCCCAACGCATGATGCGCGCCATGCGCTTTAAAGAAGTGCAGGAAGCGCTCAAAGAGATGATGGAGTTGATGCAGCAGATGGGCATGAGCAAAGAGCGCTTGGAACAGCTGCGCCAACTCATTAAGGGCAATCAAGAGTCGATGAAGCAGCAGGTACAGCAGTACGCCGGCCAACGCATCGCCGAAAATATGAGCGAGCAGCCGCCCGATCAAGGGGTTGATGAGTTGTTAGATCGCCCATTCAACGCCCTGTCGGACAGCGATATGGACAAGCTTCGCAAAGAAGTGCATCGCTTGGCGAATCGGCTGCGCAGCCGAATTGCGTTGCGTCAAAAGCGTGCCAAGAGCGGTCAGCTCGATGCCAAGGCGACGATTCGCTCCAATCTAAAAAATGGCGGCGTACCGATCGAGATCAAACATCGTGATCATCGGCTGAAACCCAAACTGGTGGTGATCTGTGATATTAGCACGTCGATGCGTCCTTGTTCAGAACTGATGTTGAGCCTGGTCCACGCGCTGCAAGGCGTGATCACCAAAACCAATGCGTTTGCCTTCATCGATCATTTGGAGTATATTTCACCAGATTTTGTCGGAAGACAGGCTAACGAAGCTATCAGCGAGGTATTGGTTCGTATGCCACCCGGTCATTACAGTACGGATCTAGGCTATAGTCTCACCAACTTCCAACGTGATTATATGGATATGGTCGATGGTCGTACCACCGTCATTATGGTGGGGGATGGACGGAACAACTATAACAATCCGCACTTGGATGTCTTCAAAACCATTGCGGGGCGCAGTCGTCGGACGATCTGGATCAATACCGAAGCGCCGATGTTATGGGGCAGTGGCGATAGCGATATGATGAAGTATGCGCCAATGTGTGACAATGTAGTCATTGCGGCAACATTGGGTGAACTCACCGATGCCGTCGATCACCTGCTGACGCAACATTAAGAACCATCCGTAAATTCGGTTGTGACCAGAGGAACAGAGAATTTACGGATAAAGAAAGTCAGAACCATCCGTAAATTCGGTTGTGGCCAGAGGAACAGAGAATTTACGGATAAAGAAAGTAAGAACCATCCGTAAATTCGGTTGTGGCCAGAGGAACAGAGAATTTACGGATAAAGAAAGTCAGAACACAACCGAATTGTGAAGTCACCTTGCCAATCACTACCGTCAACATCAACCTGCAACCTCCCCCGACTTATCTCTACTTATGGAGGATATTGACATGAGTGAACATTCACATTTTCGGATGATAGCCTGTTTGTATAGTTCGCTGAGCGCGCTCTTTGGTCAAGAAGGAGCACCCTATGTGGCTGTACAGACACCGCTCTATTATGATGAACGCCATCCCGTGCTGGCCAAACAGCCTGACTTGATGGTAATCAAAGGCGTAAAAAATCAGGATCGTTCGCGTTATCACCTGTGGGAAGAAGGCCAAGTCCCCTCTGTGATCTTTGAGGTGACATCGGGTGCGACCTGGATGGAAGATCTAGTCAACAAAAGTTCGCTTTATATGCAACTGGGGGTGAAGGAGTACTTTATCTTTGATCCCTATGGCGAGTTCCTGCGTGATTATGTTCAAGGCCTGCGGCTGGTCGAAAAGGATGGCCGTCGTGAGTATGTGCCCATTGCGCCCAACAAAGATGGCTCATTGATCAGCCAAGAGTTGGGGACGCAACTCTTGGTTAAAAACCATCTGTTGCGCCTGGCACCCGCTAAGCAACAACAGGATGAGGCGATCCAACTGATTCCCTGGGCAGAAGAGCTCTATGGGCTACAAGCAGGTACAGATCTGCAAGTCGGGGCTGCTTCCAATCACATGAGTCGTGAAGGGGTGGAAGCGCTGCAACAGGCCGAGACGCAACTGCGGGCTGCCGAAGAGCGCACCCGTCAGGCCGAAGAACGAGCCCGCCAGGTGGAAGAGCAAGCCAAGCGTGGCGGTCACGAAGCGCAACGGCTCAAGACGCTGGAGGCAGAAAATGCACACCTGCGCGTGTTGCTGGGGCAGATGCAAGGCAACAAAGTTGCACGGTAGTCCACGCACTTTGGGGCAACCATAGAAAACCTACTGACGACCGGTCACCACTGCTGTTGGGATCGGTCGTCAGTTTGTGTAAAACCGTAAGAAACCAAACAAATTCCCTTCGCTGCCAGAAAAGATGCTTCCCAGATTACGATGCGGTTGTTTTAAACGCGCAACTCAGCTACAATCAAATGATTTCCACTGGGAAGTAAAACAAAAGAAACCATTACATTTACCATTACAATTCAAGGAGTAATCACTATGGCCATGCGTGCCGATTATATTTGGATGAACGGAAAAATCATTCCATGGGAAGAAGCGACGGTACATGTCTTTACCCATGCCTTGCATTACGGCAGCAGTGCCTTTGAGGGCTTGCGCGTCTACGAGACGGTCAATGGCCCGGCAATCTTCCGGGGGCGCGAGCACTTTGAACGGCTGCTCTTTAGCTGCAAGGTCGCCCACATGCCTTGCCCGATTTCGATTGATGAGTGGATGGGGATCACAGCCGATGTGACGAAGGCTAACCAACTGCGCAGCGCGTATGTACGCCCGCTCGTCTTCCGTGGCTACAATACCCTTGGCGTTGACGGCCGCGGTTGCCCCATCGACGCGATCCTGGCGACGGTGCCGTGGGGGGCTTACCTGGGCGAAGAGGGGCTGGAAAAGGGCATCGATGTGCAGGTGAGCAGTTGGCGGCGTATGGCCCCCGACACCACCAACGCCCTCGCCAAGATCGGTGGCCAATATGTCAATAGCCAGAACATTGTAATGGAGGCCAAAGATAATGGCTTCGCCGAAGGCATCGCGCTCGATATTTATGGCTACGTCAGTGAAGGCAGCGGTGAGAATATCTTTGTGATCCACAAGGGTGTCATGTATACGCCCCCGCTAGGCAACAGTATTCTCGGCGGCATTACGCGCAACTGCGCGATCACGATTGCGGAAGATCTGGGCTATAAGATTAAAGAGACAGTGATCCCGCGTGAACTGCTCTATCTGGCTGACGAGATCTTCTTTACCGGCACGGCTGCCGAGATCACGCCGGTGCGTTCGGTGGACCGCATGGAAGTCGGTGCCGGCAAACGCGGCCCAATCACCGAAGCGATTCAGAGCAAATTCTTTGGGATTGTTAAAGGGGAATTGCCGGACAAGTGGGGTTGGCTGACGCCGGTGGCGTTGTAGATCGTACGTAAGCATTTGGCATGACTAGTGGACGAGCGATTAATCGTCCTCTAGTCATAAACGTGGTAAATTCGTCGCGCAACGCCAATTATTAGAAATATTGGGGGAGCTTGTCGTAGTATTGTTCAACAATGGCTTCATTATAACGAGGAAGCATCAACGCGATCAGCAGAGAATCATCCGCTAGTTGATAGGCCGACGGTAACGTCACGAACCCATGCCGCGCATAGAAATCCGGGCTGATATCTGAATAGAGAAAGATGATGCTGGTGGTTTCCCGTGTAACAAGGTCATTCATAGCCGCGGCAACGATGGCATGGCCAAAGCCTTTGCGTCTAAATGCCGCTTCTGTCGCAACCGAGCCAATACCTCGAACAACGTCTGTGCCCCATGCCGGGAAAGCGTGCACCAGCAATGAAGCCCGTGGTACGCCATCTTCGGCAAGCACAAACCACCGTCCGGACTTGTATTTTTTTGAATTTCTGCAATTCTGCAGATACGCTTCTACGGATAACCCATCGGACCATGTATCGTAGCCCATCATGTAGATGGTATCACGTTCCTCTTCATTCGATGATCGGTATTCCATCTCTTCCTTGCGTCGAGTGTAAACAGCGGCAGATCTCTACCAGATAGTTTTGTGTAACTCCTAACCTTATCTTATTACCATATCCTCCAGAATCTAAAATCGGACGTTGTGAAAGCAGCAAAAAGCAACGAACCCCTCTTGACAAGGTGTGGTATCATCATTCTATGATGCAAAATTTTAATCATCGACCGTACTCGGTCACCTCTATCTTCTGCACGATCTCTGGCACCACCGCCGGCGGTCTCCTCGCACTTAGATAGCCCGCGTCCTTTTTCCACGCGGGCCGAAAACTCCAACTTGACCCAATAAAATTCTATGCTGTCATTCTGTTCAATCGTAGTGTCGATAGACAGGATGACACTACGACAAGATGAGCAGAAGACAAGATGACAATAAGTCTGCTGCCTAAGTTATGCTGCTACGTTCATCTTGTCATCCTTTCATCTTGTGATACGGTGGCTTACCTAACAACAGGGTTAAAACCCTGCTCTATACTGCGTTCAGAATGAGAACCGGAGTTTTGCGGACCAACGGGATCGCGTGCGTCGCACTGACCGCCAACTGCTTCCAGTCCGCTAGATGCTTCCGTCAGTGCGACGCACGCTGGCCAAAACTAGGGGTTTCATT
>DAOUCA010000083.1:0-29666 GCA_034432375.1 Caldilineaceae bacterium | reverse complement strand
TATACTCAAATCAGAATGAAACCCCTAGTTTTGGCCAGCGTGCGTCGCACTGACGGAAGCATCTAGCGGACTGGAAGCAGTTGGCGGTCAGTGCGACGCACGCGATCCCGTTGGTCCGCAAAACTCCGGTTCTCATTCTGAACGCAATATAGCTACGACTTCTTCTCTTTCTGTGGCCGTTTCGCCCCCAATGGGTGGGCTGTCTTGGGCAATATCTGGTGATGATGTAAGCCTGCATAATAGCCATCTAATGTCAGCAACTCGGCATGGCTGCCATCCTCAACAATCTTCCCCCGCTCCATGACAATAATGCGATCGGCATCGCGTACCGTACTTAAGCGGTGGGCAATCACGAGACTCGTACGGGATTTGAGAATGCGCGCCAGCGCGTCTTGGATTAATGCCTCGGTCGCCGTGTCAATGCTGCTGGTCGCTTCGTCCAGCACAAGGACGGCGTTGGGGCTTAGCGCCAATGCCCGTGCTAATGCCAGTAGTTGCCGTTGTCCTTGTGAAATATTCGCCCCACCCGGCATCAATTCAAAATCATAGCCGCCGGGCAATTGGTTAATAAATTGGGCAGCGTTGCTGAATTCAGCTGCGCGCACGACATCCGCATCGCTGACATCTTCCCGATAAAGACGAATGTTATGGCGAATGGTGCCAGCAATACAGATCGGATCCTGTGGAACAACGACAACCGCCTGTCGCAAATCGGTCAGGCTCAACCGACGGAGGTCGATGCCGTCGAGCAGCACCTGACCGGCGGTTGGATCCCAATAACGGGCCAAAAGACTGGCCAAGCTCGATTTGCCCGCCCCGGTGGCCCCGACAATGGCTACAGATTGGCCGGCATTGATCGTCAAATCAACGCCGCGTAATACTGGCTCGTCGGGCACGTAGGAAAAGTGGACATCTTTAAACTGGATATCCCCCTTGACCGTGGTCAGTGGGATTGAGTCAGCAGGCGTGACGATTTGTGGCTCCGTCTTTAACATACGATAGATCCGCTCAGCGGCACCGAGTGCAATTTGGATCGCATTGTACTGCTGTGAAAGGTTGAGGATCGGCTGAAAGGCGCGTTGTGAATATTGAAAGAAGGCGACGAGCATCCCCAAACTTGCCCAGCCAGCCAACACCCCACGTCCGCCACCATAGAGCAACAGCCCCGTGCCAATCGCCGCCAACACCTCCTGCACGGCCAAGAAGACGGCGCTGTGATAGCGGAGATTGACCAATGCCTGGCGATAGCGATTGTTGTACGCATCAAACTCCTCTTCGCTCTCCTCTTCACGCCCAAAGAGTTGCACCACCGTCAGACCATGGAGATGTTCATTGAGGAAAGAGCTGATCAAGGCCATGGCCGTGCGTTCGCCGGTCGATGAGCGGCGAATACGCTGTCGAAAATAGCGCGTGACCAGCGCCAGAATGGGCATAACGACAATTGCCAACAGTGCCAATCGCCAATTAGTGGCAAACATCACCCAAATGAGCACAACAAAGGTCAGCCCTTCGACGAGAATGACCACGATGCTGCTAGAGAGAACCTGGTTGATGTTGTCAATGTCGCTGCTTAGTCGCGCCACCATATCACCGGTCGAGGTTCCCGTCAAAAAGGAATAATCCTGCCGAAAGATATGATCAAAGAGCCGTGTTCGTAGATCGGCTAGGGCCCGTTGCGCCGCATACTGTAAATAGTAGGTATAGGCAAAGGTCAAAATAAAGAGGGCTAAGGCACTTACGCCATAGAGAATCGTGAGTCGCCAAAGGCCGGGCATGTCGCGATTGGCAATGGGGCCGTCGATCGCCAATTGCAAAAGATAAGGCGGCACGACATTCATCCCGGCTGATGCCAGCATAAGGACCGCGGCTAAGCTCATCGACGGCCAATAAGGGCGCAGCGAAACACCGAGCAGCTCAAAGAGCGCCGTATCCTGACTTAAATCCTCTTCTGCTTCCAGGGTTGCTGCTGCTTCGGTGGCCGCTGCGCGCGCGGTTTCTGATCTGTCCGTGGCTGACTGCCCGCTCTCCTGTGTTGGTAGAACTGCGCCTGGCAATTCTTCGTCGAGTGCGCCAGGTAGATGGCTGACTGTCGGGCGGAATCGTTTGACTTCGGTAGTCAACTCAACTGAGCCATCCTCAATTTGTGCCCGATCGCCATTGGCTGACTGATCATCGGTGTGGTCGTCCATTGGATTTCCCCCTGAGGTTGCCTTGCCGTTGGTAGATTCTCCATGCAACGCGCTCGTGGCATTTTTGTCTGATTCATGTTTCTGCTCAGCCATCGATCAGCTCCTCCTCCGCCTGTTGGATCTCGCGTTGATACATCTCCGCATAGAGCCCGTGGCGCGCCATTAACTCGTCGTGGTTCCCCTCTTCCGCGACACAACCCTCGTTCATGACAATGATCTTGTCGGCGTAGCGCACTGCCGCCATCCGTTGGCTTACAATAATTGCAGTCCGATGGGCATGTTCGCCGGTGCCCTGGCGCAGTTCATTGATAATTTCGGCGGAGGTCTGCATATCCACGCTGGCCAGCGCGTCATCCAGGATCAATACCTTGGGGTCGCGCACCAGCGCGCGCGCAATGGCCGTGCGTTGGCGCTGCCCGCCCGAGAGCGTGGCACCCCGTTCGCCAACAATACTATCGAGCCCTTTGGGTAACTGTGGCAGGTCATTGCTGAGTCGCGCCTGATCCATCGCTCGGTGGACCTGCGCGTCGCTTGTGCCGGGGGCACCCAACGTAATGTTCCCCCGCAACGGCATACTAAAGAGGAGGGTCTCCTGTGGGACATAGACGACATCGTGGCGCAGCGCATTGAGCTGAATTTGACGCAGATCATAGCCATCAAGAAAGATCGTCCCTTCATCTGGGTCGCGAATACGGCCCAGCAGGCTGATTAACATGCTCTTGCCAGCGCCTGTTTGGCCCACAATGCCAACGGTGGTGCCGGCTGCGAACTCCAGGTTAACGTGACGCAATATCCAGCGCTCCTGATCCTCGGCAAAGACGCTGACATCGTCAAAGCGAATGCGCCCTTCTAATTGCTGCGGAGCGATGGCATCTGGTGCGTCGTTGATTTTGGGCAACAGATGCAAGACTTCGCCAATCCGGGCGGCGGCGGCACTGCCTTGCTGTAACCGCTCAAAGGCACCGGTGATCTGGCGCGCACCGTTGTTGAGCAACTCCAGATAGACAATAAATTGCACATACTCACCGACCGTCAACCGGTCATTGATGATGTACATCCCGCCGATTAGGATCACGACCGTTGTGGCGATCCGCACAAAGAGGCTGGGCACTGGTGAGATGAAGCCAGAGCGAATCACAAAGTGCATATTCTTTTCGACGAAGCTGCGATTCGTCTCCCGGAAGGCATCACCAACAGATTTCTCCTGTGCATATGCAATCAACATGCGTGCTGCATTGAGATGCTCCTGGACAAAGGCCGAAATTCGTCCCGCTTCTTCCTGCACCTTGACGAAGGATTGTTCCATCACACCGCCAAGCTTGAGTTGAATGAAGATGCTGATGGTCAACATCACCACTACCAGTGCCGACATGGCTGGGCTCGTTGCCGCCATAAAGAAAGCCCCAATAATCAAGAGAAAAAGTGCATGCATGGACATCTGGAAGCCGGCACTGTAGAAGCGCCAGATGTAGATAAAATCGTTCGTTGCGCGAGAAAGCAGATCCCCAGTTCCATAGCGCTGCCGGGTCTCATAATCAAACAGCAGCAGGCGGTGAAAGAGATCCTGGCTCATGCGATACGAAACACCGGCCGCAATATCGCCCGTCAACATGCGCAACAGATAACGGAAGATCGCCATTGTAATCGAAAGCAGCACGATGCCCAGTGAATAGAGCGCCAGGTTCTGTGCTGTGATCCCATTTGTCAGTTCATCAATGCCCCACCCCAAGAGGGTCGGGCTAAAGGCACTGGAGCCGGCACTGAGAAGGGCATAGAAGGTACCCAACAAGAGCGCATTGCGATAGGGGCGCATGTAGGGTAGTAAAAATCGTAAGCCATTGTGTTCCATAAAGTTTCCTTATCTATTGTTGCGTAGGGGCGCACCCTTGCGGTCGCCCACCACGGGGTGACCGCAAGGGTACACCCCTACAGGGTATTGTACATAGATAGAGGGATTTGTCCAACGATCCAAATTGAGCACTTACCTCTTTCGTCAGGTGATTGGCCCATAAAAGGTGGGTTACCTTCCAAAGATTGCATTTGCCAACTGACGGCTGCCGGTTATAATCAACCGTAGATATAATCATCGTGTACGAAGGATCCTATTATGAAAAGCCCATCGGCGACCCTTACATCTGTATCAACCGCACCAACCACCGGTACAAGCGGGAGCAAAGCGAAAGCGCCGCCAACTCCGCTCTCTGCCGCCGCCGCCAACCGCATTCTCTTTAGTCTGATGGTTCCCGGCATGCTAATGCCTCTGCTCTCGTCGATGTCCAGGGTGGCGCTGCCGATTGTGCGCAACGATTTCGGGATTGCGGCCGATATGACCGCCTGGGTCGATGCGATCTTCACGTTGCCCTTTATGTTTTTGATGCCGGTCTATGGTCGCCTAAGCGATGGCGTGGGGCGACGGCGGCTGATTCTGGCTGGCATTGTGATCTTTGCGGTGGGTACGCTGATGACCGTCACAGCCAACAGCTTGGGCTGGCTGATGGCTGGGCGTGCGATCCAAGGGGTCGGCACGGCGGGCATGATGCCGCTGGGCATGGCAATGATTTCGACGATCTTTCCCCCCACTGAGCGGGGCAAAGCGTTGGGCACGTGGAGCTCGGTGGGGCCGACCACCGCTTTTGTTGGTCCGCTCCTCGCTGGTTTTCTGGTCGACCATTATGGCTGGCGTGCTGCCTTTGCCCCACCATTGTTGATCGGGGTGATCGCATTATTTGTGGTCTATAAAAATGTGCCAGCTGGCTTGAGCAAAGTGGAACCGGGCTTTTTATATTCCTTTGACTGGCTGGGCGTCGCGCTGCTTGCCGGGGCGACGACCATGTTGCTCTTCTTCCTCTCCAGCCGCCCAATCACCGGCGTGGAACCGCTACAAGATTGGCGATTGGGGGGTATGATGGTACTCCTCTTCTCTCTGTTTCTGCTCTGGGAACGACGCCAACGGACCCCCTTTGTCGATCTGACCCTCTTTCAGAATCGCATGTTTACACTGGGCTCGATCTGTGGCGCGTTGCGCATGGTGGTTATGGCCGGCCAAGGCTTTTTGATTGCGCTCTATCTCGTCGATGTACATGGCGTGAGCGCCGCCAATCTGGGCACGATCACGATGGTCAGCGCCGGTTCGATGGCGTTGATTGTGCGCTTTGGTGGCCAGATGGCAGACCGCTGGGGCAGTCGTTGGCCGACGGTTCTGGGTATCGGCGGCCAAGGCGCAGTGATGGTGGCCTTTGCCCTGCTGCCCGCTAGCACTTCGCTCTGGACGATTGCGCTGATTCTTGCCTTTTATGGGCAGGCGGCCGGCTTTGTGCTGGCCGCGCTCCACCGTGCCGCCATCGGCAACATTTCTCATACACAGATGGGCTCCGCGACCGGCCTCTACAGCATGATCCGCTTTGCCGGGGCGATGATTGGCACGGCGCTCTGCGGTGTCATTTTGCAACACTATTTTGACCTGGGGTTGCCGATTGTCGAGGCCTATCAACGGGCCTTTTACTTTTTGGCTTTTGCCGCATTGGCCGGGAGTCTGTTGGGCTTTACGTTGGGTGAGCCAAAGAAGTAAACCAGCCGCTCGCCGCCTTGAACTAAAGCCTTGAACTAAAGCCTTGAACTAAAGCCTTGAACTAAAGTTCAGGCTAAAAACCAAAGTCGGCTCAAGCCGACTGGAAATGAGCGTTTTAGTCAGCTTGAGCTGACTTAAGCTATCAGCCTGAACTTTAGTTCAAGGCGAAAGAGGGAATTCGCCGAAGTGAAGTTTAGCGCGCGGCAAATCTTGACAGCCGACAATCATCCTCGTACAATTGCGCTGCACCAACGCAACCTTCATCGAATTCATCCATCGCAAGGCAATCGCTATCTCGCACCCATTGCAACCATACCCAAAATAGACCCTTTGATTTTTCAATTCAACCCCAGCACCCAAAGGAGACTTCATGAAGAAGCGCAAGCCACACCGCGGCTTCGTCTTGAGCCCTTTATCGCTCTTTACCTTGCTCTTGGCCTTGCAATCCTTGTTACCCTCCCCATTTCTTTTGCAACAGAATTTGTCGTTTCCACGTTTCGTGCCCTAACTGTCCCCGCACATGCTTCCGTAACGTTGCCGCTATCGGCAGGCAACGCGCTACAAGCACAGCCCACAACCAATGCGCCGAACGCGTTTCCCCTCTATCTGCCATCTGTCCAAAATGCCGCCGCGACCGATCCAGTGCAGATCCGCGCCGCGACAACAATGAGCACCACGATCTATGTCAGCAAACGCTATTCGCCCGATATTCTGGCGCTTGACCTGACGACCGACACATCGACGCTCTACTTTGATGGCTCAGATGTCGGCATCGGCAGCCGCGATGTCGATGCCTTTCACCTGGAAGCGGATGGCAGCATCCTCTTGAGCCTCGGCAGCAGCAGCACGGTGCCCGGCATCAGCGGCACGGTGAGTGACGCCGATATTGTGCGCTTTATTCCCACTTCCCTGGGCACAACAACCGCAGGCAGCTTCGAGTTTTACTTTGACGGCTCGGATGTGGGGTTGACGACCGCCGGCGAAGATATTGACGCGCTGAGTCGCGCCCCCGATGGCCGCCTCGTCATCAGCGTCTTGAGCAGCTATGACGTGCCGGGGTTAACCGGCGACGACGAAGATCTGCTGATCTTCACCGCCACCAGCCTGGGCGAAACGACCGCCGGCAGTTGGGAACGCTATCTCGACGGCAGCGCGGTAGGGTTGGCGGACGCCGCTGACGAGAATATCGCCGGTCTCTGGATCGACCCGACCACCGGCTATCTCTATCTAACCACCGACAAATACTTTACGACCGCCGATGGCGTAAGCGGCGACCAGGATGATCTCTTTCGCTGTGAGCCGATCACCTTGGGCGAGACGAGCGCCTGTACCTTTGCGCTCTTTTGGGATGGCGATGGCCACAACTTTATCGACAACTATATCGACGCCATTCACATCAGCGATCTGCAAGGGAACAGCGGTGTAGACCCAATCCCGCTCATTGAGCCGATTGCCAACAGCGACGGCGACGGCAGCTACCCCGTCAGTTGGAACGCCGTTCCCAATGCGCTCACCTATCAGTTGGAAGAAGCGCCCAATGGCGCGGCCGGCACCTGGCAGGGGGTGCAGAGCAGCGCACAAACCGCCTATGCCGCCAACGCGCCCACGTCCGGCCCATGGTGTTATCGGGTGCGCGCCACCTACAGCAACCGGCCCGGCAGCTGGAGTGCACCGGTCTGCGTCACCGCCACCGCGCCCGGCGCGGCCCCACCGTTGCTCGCCGAGAGTGGCCCACCGCTCCTCTACTACAGCAAATTTGGCCAGGTTGATATCATGGCCTACGATTTGAGCACCAATCAGTCGAGCCTCTACTTTGATGGCAGCGATGTCGGCTTCTTTGGCGAGGATTTAGATGCCCTTCACCTCGAAGCCGATGGCAGCATTCTCTTGAGCATCGACCGCGTGGCCGCGCTGCCGGGCATCGTCGGCCAGGTGAGTGAAGCGGACATCATCCGCTTTGTGCCGGTGACGCTGGGCAGCACAACGATTGGCACCTTTGAGATGGTGCTCGATGGCTCCGATGTAGGGTTGACCGCGCCGCTCGATGATATCGTCGCGATTGGTCGCGCGCCCGATGGGCGGCTGGTCATCAGTACCAAAGGCTACTACGACACCAACATCGCCACCTGGCCGCTCGACCGCAACCTGATCTTCTCCGCCACAACGCTCGGCGTTGACACAACCGGCAACTTTGCCGATTACTTTTCGAGCGGGATGATTGGCCTCAATGGCTCCAACGATGAGAATGTCCATGCGCTCTGGATCGATGGCGCGGCCGGCGATATCTATCTCGTCAACCGTTTTGGCTACGAGCTACCCAACGGGCTAAGCGGTGACAGCGACGACATCCTGCGCTGCACCGTCGAAACGCTGGGATTGCTCGATGGCACGACGAGTTGCAGCAGCATCAGCCGCTTCTGGGATGGTGACGCCCACGGCGCAGGCGGTGCGCTCGACGCCATCGCGCTCCACCTGCCCCACCCCGCGCCCGGCACGCTCACCGGCCAAGTCTTCCTCGATACCGATTACAACGGCCAACGCGACGGCAGCGACACGGGTTGGGCCGATATTCCCGTCACCCTCTGGACCAAGATGGGCGTGGCCGCCGGCACGACGACCGATGCCTCAGGTCTCTACAGCTTCCCCGCTTATCCCGGTCGCTATGCGATTGGCGTGGCCGCGCAGAGCGGCTATCAATTCGTGCCGCAGAATGTGGGCGATGATGCCACCGACAGCGATGTCGGGCCGAATGGCCGCTCGGCGACGGTCGCGCTGACCTCGACACAGGTCATCACCATCGATGCCGGCCTCGGCATCCCGCCGACGCCCACGCCGACCCCGACACCACCACAGAGCCCGCTGCCCACGCCACCACCCTTCAGCCCATTACCGACACCCACCCCAACGCCCGAAGGGTACACCTTGCCCACGGACAGAAATTTGCTGAATCAATGTCTCTTCACCCCACCACCCGGTGGAATACCCAACGAGCCGATCATCCCGCTGAGTGCCTATTCCTTCTCCGCGCCACAGTAGGTGATTACCCATACGGCACCGATTGGGATCCAACAGTGGTTGCCCGATAACGAGACGTTGTTGATTACGCGCCAGTCAATGGAAAATCAACTGGTTTCCGTGGATTTGGTGAACACCACGACCGGCGTTGTTACTCAGATTGTTGAGCCGTTGCAGTATCTCACGGAACCGCGCTGGTTATCACTGAATGACACGGTGGCATGGCGGGCGATAGGCACACTGGATGACATGGATCCCGGGTACTGGGAACCCGGCTATTGGGTACGCTCATTCAAGCCACCCTGGGAGCGACAGCTCGCGGACCGTGGCAGTGGTGCCAGCACATCTCACGATGTGTCGCCAGATGGGAAACAATTGGTCTTTATGTCTCTGCCGGCGGGCACGCAACCATTGATTTGGAATCAAGAGACACAAACGTTGCGTGACTTGCCGGTTGATTTGGCGCAGTGGCGCTATCAGAAAGGGCTATCGTATCCCCTGCGTCCATTCTATCCGCTGTGGCACCCAAGTGGTGACAAGATTCTTTTCCACGACGGGACTTGGATGATGCTTTATGATTTGACGACCAACATTGGTTGCGATATCGACCTAAGAACTTTTGATGGCAGGGATTACTACATTCGCGATGCGCAATGGTCGCCAAATGGTAGATATCTGCTCATCAAAAATGGCTCAGCACCTCTTTACACAACACTAGAGGGACCATTTGACCAACTGCTTGCTTTAGATATGTATACAGGGGATACAACTGAATATCGCCTTGGCAGAACAATAAATAACTTTACATGGTCTTCAGATAATCAGACCATTGCGGTTGTTGCAAAGACAGATCAGGTGATCAATGGATTTGATACGTATGGGTTCTACCTGTTTAACATCTATAGTGGACAACAAGAACGCTTCTTTCAAAACTATATTGCGGGGAGTGGTATAGAGTGGTCTGATGATGGCTCACATTTAGCAATGAAATGTCGAGATTCTCTTCCTAATCTGCCCTCTGGAACTTATTTGGATCGTATCTGTGTCAGCCATGTCACTATAAATCAATAAGCGGGGCGAAAACTATCGTGACCTATTTACATACTCTACTTACAGCTATTTTAATCAGTGGCATACTATATCTTGCCGTTGATGTCGATTCCGTCCTTGCACAATATGAACCCCCAAGCGACGTTACGCTTACAATGTACCAGCTAAACCAGGAAGGTTCTGCTGCACCAGATTACATCTTATGTTTCCCGGTAGTACATCGCGCGGTTGCACCGCCGACCCTGGCAATGAAGATCGAAAGTATCCATTCAACTCCAGTACAATTACATTATCGATTGATGGCAACCCAATCATTGATCCAGACAATGATGGAGATTTAGTCGAAGACAACGCCTACGATCCAGCATAACGTTATTTGTGGGATGTGGCAGCACAAGAAATCGGTTTGCAGGGCAGCAATGGAGTCAAACCGTTAGCAGGGGTTGAAGCACAAGCCGTTGCCTCACGCACTTACACCTATCAGCGCATTCTCGAAAATTATACCATCAATAACTCGGCAAATTTGCATGTCTTTTTGCCCTACAAGTTCGAAACACTTAGCCAAACCGAAAAGAATCGACTGGTCGAGGCCATGCGGCATCGCTATTACATGACGCCGGGTACAGACAATCCCAATACAGCCGTGAATGAGGCGATCTATCCCATTTTGGCCATGTATGGTGCCGACAATCGCAGTATGACTACGCAAGGTACACCTGAGGGTCAAACTGCAAACCCGTCAACGAACTATCTCTCATCGATCGCTGATCCGATTAATAATCTATATGGTTGTTGGCTAGATGATCTGAATGGAAATGGTCAACCAGATTCCGGTGAATATGGGACCAATGACAATGGCGCATGCGGTACTGGCAATGGCGGCATGTCCTCCAAAGGTGCAAGCCGCTGGAGTTATGGCCACACTTCATCCAATGGTCCGGCTGCGATTGGGCATCCAAATTATCCACATGATGCGGGTGGCTATGGTGATTTTTGGAGCGTACGGTGGCAAGAAGCTGCACAGGTTCTGACCCATTATTACACCGGTATTCATATACGTGATGCCAACGATGCGAACAATGTTGTCAAGACACCAGTGCGGCGATGGGCTCCTTTGGAAATATTCGGTCTTTCCAACCCGACAGAGTCAAGAACTTTATGCAAAAACAGTGCAAGCGGATTTGGCGTGGAAGTTCAAAACACGGGCGTTTTTGCTTGGGGCGCGAACGTATTTGAATTGAGCTATCGCCCCTCTTGGTCTACAACAAACAACCAGTCAGTGAATGCCGCAAGCTTACTGCCTGCGGTAGCAGCCGGTGCCTCCATGTCCACACTTGTAACGGTAGAGATCCAGCCTATGTAACGCCAGGGCTATATATCATTGAGTTAGACATGCGGGTTCTCGTCAATCAAGGTGACTATGAGTGGTTTAGTGATGATGGTTGGTATCGATATCCGATCAATGTCCAAGTTGTTGAAGGCTGTCAACAAACCTTTCTACCCCTTGTGCAAAATAGGGTAGTCGTTGCCGCAAGTCAATAAACCGATGTACCCATCAGCGTAATTTCAATATTGACATTTGTGAACTGAAAGAGCCATACTCACCCAAACGAGCCAGGGAACCACCACCCACCCTGGCTCGTTTGCATTGGGGCGGCGGTCGTCGCGTGCCGGGGACGGCCCGTCACACGGCTGGTATACGATCCTCCTCGTGGGCCGTCCCCGGCACGCCGATCGCAACCCAACCCTACCATCCAAGGGAAGGTCGTGTCATATCCCTCAACATCTCAACGGACTTCAAGACCAAGGGCGGCGCGGCTGCGAGTACGCCCTCCATGACGATGCCACGTCAAAGGTGTGCCTGTTCCTACCAATCTACTTGGTTTGACCTTGGTCCGCAACTTTGTCGCGTTAAAGCTGGTAGATGCGCAACAAAAGACATGGCTTTCCCCTCTGATTTATGGTAGAGTAGAACAAATTGGGAGCAGGGCAAGTTGGGGTACACTTACCAATCGATAAACTTATCATATAGCCGGATCTTGGTCGGTATTCTTTATCTTTAGGGGAGTTGAATGATGAAATCGAATATGCTGGGTGCCTATGGCGACTGGGCCGCAACCTTGCTCGGCGACGAACCGGGCGAACTCTCCTGGCGCAACCCGCGCTGGGAGGATCTGGAGATGTGGCGCGCTGCCGGCCACGACCGTCTGCACCATCGGCTGGCTCCACCGCCAATGCCAGCCGCCCCCACCGTCACCGTGACCGATCAGATCAGCTATGATGGGTTGGAGATTACATCGCTCACCTGGCAATTGCCCTATGGCCCGCCGACCGCAGCGCTTTTGCTCAAGCCAGCCGGCGCAACAGGAAAATTGCCGGCGATTCTGGGGTTACACTGCCACGGCGGCAATAAATTCTTTGGCCGCGAGAAAATTACGCGCACCGGCGACGAACGGCACCCAATCATGGTGAAGCACCATGATCACTACTACGGCGGCGTCGCCTGGGCCAATGAGATCGCCAAACGGGGCTATGTTGTCCTGGTACACGATACCTTTGCCTTTAGCAGCCGCCGGTTTCGCCTGGCTGACGTGCCCGAGGTGATTCGCAACGGCGTCAGCGACCCGGCGGTTGATGATATCGCTGGCATTGAGGCATACAATCGCTGGGCGGGCAACCATGAGTCGATTGTGGCTAAATCCCTCTTCAGCGCGGGGACAACCTGGCCGGGTGTCTGGCTCACCGATGATCAGGTCGCGCTCACCATTCTCTGCGACCGCCCCGAAGTCGACGCCAATCGGGTTGGCTGTGCCGGTCTGTCGGGTGGCGGCCTGCGCACTGTCTTTCTGGCCGGCGCGGATAGCCGGATCCGCTGTGCGGTCGCCGTGGGCATGATGACCACCTGGCGCGATCTCGTGTTGCACAAGTCGCACACCCACACCTGGATGATGTACGTGCCACAGTTGCCGACTGATTTTGATTATCCCGAAATTCTCGGGCTGCGCGTGCCCCTGCCGACACTCGTTCTCAATGATATCGAGGATCAGCTCTTTACCCTGCCCGAGATGGAGCGCGCCGACCGTATTCTGGGCGAAGTCTATGCCAAGGCGGGGGCCGCCGACCGCTATCGCTGCTCCTTCTACCCTGGTCCCCACAAATTTGATCTGCCGATGCAGGCCGAAGCGTTTGCTTGGTTTGACCAATGGTTGGGGTAGTTATGTTCAAACGATATAAAACGTATGCGCGTCTAACCCGTTTGGGGAGATTAAGAAGTAGTCCGGCGTAATCCCCCAAATGTGGTACGCACCCATATTATCCCAATGCTTTGACGATTTGGTGTAAAGAGATTACACTGTAGCGATATTATCGCTACAGGAGACCTGACAGTTCATGGAAATTTCACTCTTTCAAGCCGATGAACCGCTACGCTTTGAGCGTATTGTGCTCTATCCCTACCCCGATCTCAAGCGCATCTGGACGCGCGCTTGGTTGACAGCCATTCAGGATCAGAATCCCAATATAGAGATCGTCGTCTACAATCCCGACCGCACCGAGAATGGCAGTGTCTACATGATGGCACATGCCGAGACGCGATTGGATACCACCTTGCATATCCGCAACCCACAGCCAGGGGCGACCTACCATGTTGTTGCTGAACTGAGCCTCGGGTTGACCGACAAACCAGAGGTGATTGATCGGCAAGAATTTCCCCTTACCCTCGAGTTTCGCAACCCAGAAGCCAAGGAAACTGGCTTTGGTATGGGCGTGGATTGGGATGAGTTGCAGCGGGACGAAAGCCAGGAGGCCTGATCTTGCCCGTCTGCCCCGTCTGTGGTGCCCCCTGCGATCCCCGTCTGTTGGCAGAGAGTAATGCGCTGCTACCGCCCGTGGCGCGTCTCGTGGCAATGGAGCATTCAACCTGGCATCCTAGCCGTGGCCTCTGCCCCGCTTGCGCGCAGCGTTATGCCGCCAAGTTGGCGAGTGAACGCACGCCAACCTCGTTACAGACCCAAAGCGATCCCCCCACAACTTTTCCCTACTATCACCCATCTGAAGAGAGCGTGCGCAGCCAATCCGAGCGCCTTCCCGACTACAGCAGCTTTGGCGGGAACGGCGTGACGGTTGCCTTCTTGGACAGCGGCTATTATCCCCACCCCGATCTGCTTGCGTTACCAACTTGGCCGGGGATAGCACCTGCTTGGGAGCGGTTGTCTGCTACCGAGTTGGAGCGCCTCTTGCAAGATCAACAACCGCGATTGGTTCAATATGTCGATCTGACCGATGGTGGCGAACGGCTGGGGTTGGATCAATCTAGCCTGTGGGATGGCGCGGGCGATAGTTGGCATGGGCAGATGACGACGACAATTGTCGCCGGCAATGGGTTGCTGAGTGGTGGACGCTATCGCGGCTATGCACCGCAGGCCACTCTGTTGCCGATTAAGATCGGGCGCGGCGGTGGCCGCATTCCGGAAGAAGATATTCTGCGCGGTCTGCAGTGGCTGTTACGCGATGAGCATTGGGCCCGCTACAACGTGCGTGTCCTCAACATTAGTGTCGGCGGCGATTTTGCCCAACCGTGGCGCGAGAACCCGGTTGCCCGTGCCGCCGAGGAGTTGATTGCCCGTGGTGTTTTTATCGCGGCCGCGGCCGGCAACAGCGGAAGAGAAGAACTGCGGGCACCGGCATCTGCCCCTTCGGTAATGACTGTCGGCGGGATTGACGATGGCAATCGACTTTGGTCTACGGTGGCGGCATTACAGCACGTTGGCCTTTATCCACACAACTATGGCAGCGTTCTACCGATGCAGCCCAAGAAGGGCGGAGCTACGAGCGTGCATCGCTTACAAAAGCCAGAACTCTTGGCATTGGCGCGCTGGCTGCCCGCTCCCATCCTACCAGTGAGCCCCATTTTCCGAGAGGTGGCGACCATTGGCGAGCTACGCCGCACGTTGATCGGCTACGATCCGTCGCGCAACGATGATTTCGGTTGGCGGGATGTAGCCACCCAGAATGTTGAGCTGATGCGCTATCAGCCGCCAATATGGATGCCGGAAGTCTGGCATGGGCTACGTCAGCGCATGAATGCTCACAAGTGGATCCACCCCTACTATCAACATGTGGATGGCACGAGTGTGAGTGTGGCGCAGGTCTCTGCGGTGGCGGCACAGATGATACAGGCGAACCCTGCATTGACGCCGATGCAGATCCGTACACTGTTGTTGGAGAGTGCTTTACCATTGGTCCTCTTCCCGCCCCATTTAACGGGGGCAGGGTTCTTGCAACCACGAACCGCAGTGGCAATGGCATTGCGGGCGAGCGGTGGCCCACTTGTTGGTGTGATGGTGAGCGCAACCCCGTTGACGATGACAGAATTGGAAATGAGTAGATTGCCAAAATGGTCCGGACAGGGTACAGTATCCCTAATGACAGATGGTAGCAAGTCTGCTGCATCCAATATGATCACGACGTATCTTGGCTGCTACGCCCCGCAAGCCCACAGCGTGAGTTTGATTGGCTCATTTAATGATTGGCAGCCCGACCGTTTTGTACTGGAACGAACATCGTCCGGCTGGTGGCATGGTGCGTTGACGTTGTTGGCTGGGATCTATTCCTATCGCTTCTGGGTATCAAGCAGCGCCGCCCCTGCCGGTGAATGGATCCCCGATATGGAGAACCCATCCACGCTCGACAGCGGCTACATTACCCAACACAGCCTGCTTCAAATCGGCTAGTATAGCAGCCCACGATCAGCCCCAAAGTGGTAAACAGCCTATCAGACCAGCAATGTACTCAACATTCGTTGTTCTGCGGCACAGATAGATCTACACTTTATTCACGCAACACGCAACACGCCACACGCAACACGCAACACGCAACACGCAACACGCAACACGCAACAAACTTCGCCAAGCTCAGTTCAAGCGCAACACCTATTATGAAACCGAGACAAACCGATGCACCGAGAACATCACCGTTGGTATAGTCCCCGCCTACAGCGCGATATGGAGCTATTGGTTCATGGCCACGCCGGGGCCCCGGTATTGGTCTTCCCGACGAGCGGAGGACGCTTCTTTGAATATGAAGATCGGGGGATGGTAGCCAATCTTCATGATTTTATTGAACAAGGTTGGTTTCAGCTCTATTGTGTCGACAGCGTTGATATGGAGAGCTTTTATTGCAGTTGGGCCCATCCATCGGGGCGGATACAGCGTCACATGCAATATGAGGAATATCTGCTCAACGAAGTACTGCCGCTGATCCACAGCAAAAATAGCAACCCCTTCCTGATTGCCCACGGCTGTAGCTTTGGTGCCTACCATGCAATGAATATCGCGCTGCGGCATCCCCACCTCTTTGGCCGTGTGCTGGCATTGAGCGGCAAATATGATATGAGCGGCTTCTTTGGTGGCTATTACGATGACAATATCTACTATCATACGCCGAGCCATTATGTGCCGAACCTTGTCTATCCTGGGCAACTCGACGCCATCCGTCGGTTGCAAATTATTCTCGCGATTGGCGAGGCGGATCCCAATGTGGGCAACAACCGTGCGTTGAGTAGCGCGCTCTGGTCCAAAAATATCTGGCATGCCTACCGCGAGTGGGATGGGTGGAGCCATGACTGGCCGTATTGGAAGAAGATGGCACGGATGTATATTCAGGGCCACGATTAATGTAATATTCTGTGAAGTCGGTTATGACGTTAGCAACGGACGATAAGAGGAGACGCAGATGGCTAATGTAAAAAAGATTGGGCTATTGGTTGGGCGTGAATGGAGCTTCCCACCGGCTTTTTTAGAAGAAGTCAACAGTCGTAATGCTGGCGTTGTGGCCGAATATGTCAAGCTGGGCGGTACGCGCATGAACGAACCTTGTGAATATGCCGTGCTCGTCGACCGCATTAGCCATGAGATTCCCTACTATCGGGCCTATATGAAGAACGCTATGCTACAAGGGGCTTATTGTGTAAATAACCCCTTTTGGTGGAGCGCCGACGATAAATTCTTTGGTGCCAGCTTACTGACGGCCATGAAGATCCCTTCGCCCCGCACGTTGGTCTTGCCCATGCATTCGTATCCCGAAGGGGTTGTCAGCGAAAGCCTACGTAACCTGATCTATCCGCTCGATTGGGACGCGGCTGTTTCCTATGTGGGGCTACCGGCGATCCTCAAGGATGCTTGGGGTGGTGGCTGGAAAAATGTCTACAAGGTCAACACGGTTCAAGAGCTGGTGCAGGCCTATGATGAGACTGGCACCCTCTGCATGGTGCTCCAAGAATTTATCGAATGGGATCAATTTGTGCGCTGTATCTGTGTCGGGCAGAGCAATATTATGCCGATCAAATATGATCCTGGCGAACGGCGCTATCACATTGTGCACGATCATCTATCGCCGGAATTGGGGGAACAGGTGGTCACCTATGCCCGACAGATCAATGAAGCGCTGGGCTATGATATGAATAGCATCGAATTTGCGGTAAAAGATGGTATCCCTTATGCCATTGATTTTATGAACCCCGCCCCTGACATGGATGTCAACAGCATTACGCCTCACTATTTCGCCTGGGCTGTCAAGGCGATGGCCGATTTTTGTATTGAAATGGCGCATAATCCCAAACCACAACGGGCCGAACAACGGTGGACCCGTTATGTCGACAGTTCTCAGTAAAATTGCTGAAGATGCGCAATCTTAGATGAATGGTCAGTATTCCGTAAGCTAATTTAATTTTTCACCATGATATTCTCTCTCTAGTTTATTCACCAACTACAGGAGGATACCTATGGCTCACCTACAACTTGCTGCACGGATTTTATTCATCGTTTGTCTATGGAGTGTTTTGGCTGTGAGATCCGCTCCCGTATCGGCTGTCGGTAACGCGCCTGTAGATGATGGAGATAGTAACAGCATTACTGGATTGGTCTGGATGGATCTCAATCACAATGGACAGTATGAAGGAGCGGAGCCACTTGTTGCTGAGCATACGGTTTTTGTCACCACTGATGTAGAGAGTGATTTTGCGCAGCTTTTGATCCTCACGACCAATGCCCAAGGCGAATTCAGCGCAATCAATCTTGCGTCCGGTCGTTATCATGTTTGGGCCGACGGCCAAAGTGAAGAGGCGGCAACAATCGTCAATATAACCAGTGATCGCTCGGTGATGACTGTACAATTACCCTTAGTAGGGTTTACACTTTACATGCCCCAAATTACTCGGTAACGTAAATGAGTTCAACAGGATCTCAGGGAGTGACAAGAGGTACGATTTAAAAGAATCATCCCTAAACAGTACACGCAATACGCATATATTTATTTTCTTGACATGGCATATAGAAATAAACGTTCAATGACAGACCAAACAATCGCCTTGACCTCAATGGTCGCTTGCGCTGGTTGAGCCTCCAAGCTTCCCCCCGGAGCACTGTCGCAGGTCGTGCGACAACTGGCAGGACTCTTTCCGGCAACTGAATATCCCGATGTTCTGGTGGGGCTGGGTGAACCGGATGATGCAGCGGTCTATCGGCTGGATAGTGAGCGCGCGCTCATCAAAACTGCCGATTTCTTCACCCCCATCGTCGATGACCCGTGGACCTATGGGGCCATCGCCGCAACCAATGCATTGAGTGATGTCTATGCCATGGGGGGCGAGGTGATCTTTTGCCTCAATATTGCCGGTTTTCCAGAAGATCTTGGCTATGATGTCATTGCGCAGATCTTGGCCGGTGGGGCGGCGAAAGTGCGCGAGGCGGGGGCGGCGATTGCCGGTGGCCACACCGTCACCAATCCTGAGCCCTTCTACGGCTTGAGCGTCACCGGGCTGATCCATCCCGATCAGATTATGCGCAAGAGCGGTGCGCAACTCGGGGATCAGCTCTTCCTGACCAAACCACTGGGCACCGGTATTGTGACCACCGCGGCTAAATTAACCGGGCGCGGGGAAAGCGCGATCCATCGGTTGGCACGCCGGGCACAAGGTAAGCCCGATTTGACTGTGAAGCACCTTGATGAAGCGATTCTTTCGATGACACGTCTCAACCGTCAGGCTGCCCAAGCGGCCAGGTTAGCTACTGTTGTCTGCGCGACGGATATCACTGGCTTTGGTCTGCTTGGCCACGGTAGCGAAGTGGCGGTTGCCAGCGGCAAGACCAACGGCGTTGGCTTGCGCATTGAAGCTGCTGCTGTGCCAGTACTTCCCGGTATTTGGGAATATCTAGCTGCGGGCTATCTCACCCGCGGCAGCACCCGCAATCCTGCTCACTTTGGGGACCATGTCCGCTTTGCAGAGAGTGTAACCGCCGCACAGCGTACCTTGCTTTGGGAAGCAGAAACGAGTGGTGGTCTCTTGTTAGCCGTCCCGGCCGCAGCGGTAAGCACCTTTGTCGCTGTCTGTGACGACAGTGGACAATCCTATTGGCACATTGGCGAAGTGATCAGTGGGGTTGGCATAGAGGTGGTATAACGGTGGTATAACGGTAGCTGTTATGACAAGGGTAAATTTGTAATATCCTCTGAATAAGTTCAGCCTCTGGCATGTAAAACGTGTTTAAACACGTTTCGGGTCTCAGGCGTTGAATGAATTCAACGCTACCAAGCCTCACTGTCGCTTGTCAGTGGATCTGCCGTCAGCTCCGCACCCAGCTCTTGGAGTAGATCGAGCAGCGCCTGCCGTTCCGCTGGGTAGAGGCCGTGATGTTTTTGTTGCAACTGTTGCAACAGCCGTACGGTCTTTACGGTGACGGCGAGATCTTCCGGCATCGGCGTTTTGGCTTGGCGGATCAACTGATAGGCCCGTTCGAGATCACCGGCGCTGCGAGCCGCTTCGATGGCCAGCTCGATTTCCCCCAACTCTTCCCACAAGAGTGATGCTTCGGCGGGCGTCTCATTGTAGGCTGCGACGAAGGCGCGAAAGCGTTTGACCACAGGATCATCGGGCGATTGGCGGCCACGCTCAATCAGCAGCCCCAACTGATTTTCCAACTCCCAAAGATGTTCATCAAAAGTCGGATAGGGGGCCACCGCAACAAACTCTTGGGCGAGGGTAACCCAGGAGTAATAGAGATCCGTGTGTTGCTGCAACGCTGCAAAACTCTCGTCGAGCCAATGTTTGACGTAGAGGTACGCCTCTTCTTCTAGTGCCAACGGCCCCACCAAGGTCAAATAGCGTTCGGTCCACGCCAACAGGCTCACGACCTCTTGTTTGGCAAAATGGGCTTTGGGGGGCAATTGGCGGTACCGTTCCGCCAGAATGTGGAGTGCCTGCACTCCTTCATCATCCGCTTGCTGTTGCATCGCCTGGGCGGTGCGCTCAAAGAGTTGGACTACCCGTGCCATGGTTGCCGGCGTTTGATCCTGATCGAGCAGGCGAGCTGCCCATCGCCAGGCAACGGCGGCAAAGGCTTCATCCACCATCCCCTGTAGCGCTGGATCATCGGCAAGCTTGGCTAATTTGCCGGCTGCTTCTACCCCTTCATAGGCCTGTTGAAATTGTTTTGCTGCAAGTCGCTGGACGACCTCTTCTAACTGCTGTTGAACTTCTACGGTAATTGCTGCGCTCAATGCAGTGGCCTGGTCATCCACTTCTTCGATCAAGACGAGATCGCCAAAGGCCTCGGCTAAGCTTGCGGCACGTTGGAGCATCTGCCGCGCCCGCTGCCACTCCTGTCGCTCGATCAACTGGCGCGCTTCTTGCAGATGGCCGCCAATGTGCTGCTCTTCTGCCTCGCGTCTGAGCGCAAAATCATCCAACTGGACTGCCAGATCATAGGCCCGGCGGTTGCGACGATAGCCCTGCGCCCACATGCCACGTTCAAAAAAGTCATCAACCTCATCGAGATAACCCTCGATCACTTCCAGCGCTGAAAGCTCTTCGGTCTGTAGCGTCTCAATCAGATCTTGCCAACGAATGGTCAACACGCCAGGGATCGCTTGAATTTCCAACGCCGCCAACACCGGCGCATCGGCTGCTTCTAAGATCACCAAGCGGTCGGTGGAGCGGCTGAGTGCCACCCGCATCTCATCAAAGAGCCGGCGCGCTTCAAAGCGGGGAATGGTGGCGTCGTGCTGATTGTGACAAAGATCCATAGCTTGCGCAAAGAGCGCATTTAAGCCGTAGAGGATCACCGTATTGCGTTCCAATCCTTTGATGTCGCGCGGCAAAAAGATCGCTTCTTCGCTCTCCTCCTCGGTTGCCAAATAGGGGCGGAGTGCTTGTTGAAGCCCTTCGCTCAGATCCACGACAACGCGGCCCGGCTTGGCAACCAATTCATCGAGCAGTAATTGCCAACCGTGCTCGCGCTGTGCATCGCGCTGCTGGAAAGCTGTGTCTCTTGTCGCTGGGGTAGGGAGCGCAATGGGCGGACAGAGAAAGAGTTGGCCGTTGCCTTCGTCCGTGGCGTCGTTGCCGACCGCTTCATAGAGAAAAGCTTGGCGGCGACCACTCGGGCGCAGACGCCGCGGAAGGTTCCCATAAAAATTCCAACTGTTGTCGATTAACTTGGCGAGGTTGTGCGGCGAGCGGCGCTGATAAGAGAACTCAAATTCGTCGGGCCAAGTGCCGACCTGCTCGCCCAGCAGATCTTTCGTGATCCCCCAATCAAAACCGCTTGGTTGAACAATTTGCGACTCGTCACCGGCGATCACAAAGGCAAAGGTTGCCTCTTCGCGCCGTCGAATGCGGTCGCGCACCAACTCACCCAACATCGCAATCTGCACCAAGGTGAGATCCTGCACTTCATCGATCACCAGCGCATCGAGATCGGTTACCCAGCTTGGGCCGCGCCCGCGTTGCAGTCGCTGGATCGCCTGATAGGCGGCTTGTTGATCTTGAAAAAAGAAATCTTGCTGGGCACGTTCGGCCAGACGACAGGCCAACTCGGCGGCTTCCAAATCGAGCCCGCGGCTGGCGGCATAGGCGGCCGCATCCAGCCCTGTGTGATAGGTTGCCAACTCTTGTGCCCGTTGAGATGGTAACTGATAGCCGGGGGGAAAGAGCTTGCCCAGCAATTGCGCACGAATTTCGGTAAAGAGGGTCTGTGGGTAGCGCCGCCAGGGACCAAGCACGGCATTGCTCTGGAGGTTAAGAAAGTCGATAAAGCGGGGTAACTCACCGAAGGGTTCGTGATGAGTCGGCAATTTTGTCAACTGTGCTTCGATTTCGCCGAGCGTGGCCACCCGCACCTTTTGCGCCAATGCGGGGCCTTGGGCCTGCAAAAATTCCTGAGCGGCTCGCTTCAGCCGACTGGTATAGGTGACGTATAAGATCTTGTTGAGGTCATCGCGTTGGGCGAGGTCGCGGGCGAGATAAAGCAGCGAAATCGTCTTGCCACTGCCGGGTAGCCCTTTGACGGCGGCAAGGGCAATATATTCTTGCTGTACTTTGCGGCTAATGTCGGTCTGTTCTTCGTAGCGCGGATCAAGGGTGGCAATGGGGATCTCTTCGTAGTCGGTCAGGCTGCCCAGATCAATCGGATCGTCGGTCTCATCGTGATGGCGGATCGAGTGCACAAGAATCGTCTGATCTTGCCGTGGTTCGCCGATCTCCCAGCTGCGGTCAATGCCGCTTTCGCTATTGGGGATCCACCACATGTAGTAGTGGTTGCCCTGGACTGGGGTTCGTCGCCAATGCGCGTTGAGACCAGTGGTGCCTTTGACGCTGGGCGTACGCCCGCGTGTTCCCAATAGCACCTGTGCCCAGAGTGCTTTGCGCCGGATAGATGGGGGCAAACTCTCGGCCGAACGTTCATAATCCTTGTGTTTGAGCAGACGGTACTGCGACATGAGTGAACAATCGATAGCGACAAATAACGAAAAGAACTCAGTATAACCACGGCGGTTTTATCGAATAGCGTGAATCGTTGTACCAAAGTCAGGCACTCATCACGGGAATCAGGAGCCGCTATTACAACAAAAGATGGCGGTTAAGTTGGCACATCATAACACAGTTCGAGGGATAATTGTAAAGTGGTTGCGAGCATCTACGGGATTGAGCGGGTTAGCGTTGAAAATAGGCAGATTGACGTGGCCCCGGTTTCCATATCGCACAACGCGGCCTACGCAACAAGCTGACGCGTCAATCCTATAGTTATAAAAAGGGCTCGACATGGCCGGCGTGAACGGTAAACCGTTGGGCTTGGGTACGGAAGTCGGGTGCAAAGTCTGCCCAATCGGTCGTGGTGATAATGGCCTGTTCGACGCCGCTTAGTGTTTCCAAGAGGGTGTTGCGTCGATGGAGATCGAGTTCGCTCATGACATCATCCAGCAGTAACAATGGCGCAATCCCAGTACTTTGGCGGCTGATCTGCAACTCCGCGAGCTTCAGCGCAAGTGCCCCAGTACGTTGTTGCCCACGGCTGCCATAGGTGCGCAGATCGCGCCCATTCGCCATGAGCCGCAGATCATCGCGATGGGGGCCATAAAGTGTGCTCCCGGCGGCAAGTTCACGAGCGCGTCGGCTGCGGAGCTTTGCCAGATACTGTTCCGCAATGGCTGCTGCTTCGAGGGTGCCGGCCGCGCCAGGGATTGGTATATTGAGCAGAGGGCTCTCTTTGAGCGCGATATAATCGACCTCGTGGAGGTGGCCGGGGTTAAAGCTAGGCAGATAGTAGAGCGTCAATGCTTCGCGCTCGGCGCTGAGCGTGGCATGGCGCTCGGCGGCAATCTCTTCGAGTTGGTGGACAAAGTGATGGCGGCGCGCCATGACGGCACTGCCATGCGCGACCAATTTTTCGTCCCAGAAGGTAAGTTGGGCGTCGGTACTTTCGGCATTGGGGCGCGCATTTTGATCGCGCAGCTGTTTCAGCAAGCTATTGCGTTGGGTGACAATCTTTTGAAAGTCAGCCAGGGCACGGCAATAGGCGCGGTCGATCTGGCAGAGTGCAATGTCAAGATAGCGCCGCCGCTCGCCGGGGCTGCCATCGACAAGCTTGATGTCGGCAGGCAGAAAGAGAACGGTCGGCATGATGCCCAACAGATCCATGCTTCGTTTGTTAACGCCATTAATCTTCACCTGCTTGGTAAAATTACTGCCATCCCCGCGCGGGGTGAGGAGGATCTCCAAGGTATGGGGACGCCCTGCACCTTGGACTACGGCCGCCACGCGGCTGTAGGGGATTGGCTCCTCAACCGCCTGCCAGTCGACCACTTCGCGTTCTTGTTGTGCGTGCACAGGTTTGGTGGTCGAGAGGAAGTAGATCGCCTCCAATAGATTGGTTTTACCCTGGGCATTCTGGCCCTGAAAAAGTGCAAAAGGCTGTTGGAAATCCAGCTCCAAGTGCTGATAGTTGCGATAGTGCATGAGTGAAAGGTGGGTGAGAAACATCGCGATCTAGCGCCCTCTTTCCCGCTGTTTCTGTGTTAGCTCGGCAATCAAGAGATCGATCGCCGTCTCGGCATCGGCACCGGTTTTCATGGCATAGTCCGTTTCCAGCAGCCGCTCCATGATCTCAATTAATTCGCGTAGACTATACGTATTTGCCAAGCTCATGGCCTTCTTTACGGAATAGGGCTTCTCGCCGACAATTTTGGCAATGTCATATTCGTTGCCGCGCGTCTGCTGCATCGCAGATTTCACCTTGAGCAGAATGCGATATTGGCGGGCGAGCATCGTCAGCAGGTAAAACGCATTGGCATCCCCGCGCCGCAATTCATAGAGCGAACCGATCGCCCGGCGGCCATTGCGCTGGCTCACTGCATCGGTCAGATCCCAGATCAATGCCTCGCTAGCATCACTGACTAGCAGCTTGACATCCGCAACCGTAACCGCACGCCCACTTGCATAGGTGGCCAATTTTTGTAGTTCATTGTGCAACAGGCGCAGATTCGGGCCAACGAACTCGGCTAGCGTCTGCGTGGCCTGCCCTTCAATGGCAATCTGTTGAGCGCGGGCATAGCTATGTAACCAGCCGGCCAATGCTTTGGGATCGGGTGTCGTCAACTCTTCCTGGTTGATGATCTTGCGCTTGATTAACTCATCGAGGCCAGGTACCTTCTGTTCCGCCCGTTGCTCCGTTGCCGGTAATGTAAAGCCCTTCCAGAGTCCCCTGCGCTTGTCGACTGTACTGTCGACAAAGAGCAGATCACAGGTGTCGGGCACGCGCTCCAGCCCGTTGATCAATTGCGCCGTCATGAGGTGGGCCGCGCTATCGGTGCCTTTGCTGGCGGCCATCCGTTTTTCCAGGCTATCCCAAAAGCCATAGACAAGCAGAAGCCGTTTTGGGGTGAGAAAGGGCATCATGCTTGCTTCGCCCAGCAAGTCAGCCGCACTCAACTGCGCGCCTTGCAACGTGCTGGTGTTAAGATCGGCCATTTCGGCATCGCCCAGGGATCGCTTGAGATCAAGAACCCGTTGGCCGCTTAGGTATTCATCACAATTAAGGTGCAGATAGATCATAGCAGATAGATCAGATAAAGTGCCGGTCCATAAAACGTAGAGAGATCATAATTTATTCAAACAAAACACGATAGGCGCGTAGCGTACCAATGCGGATCGGCAAGACATCGACAACCCAGCGGTCACTCACGTTGGCCAATGTTGTGTACTGTTGCAGACGCATGCCTAACGCCTTACCCGCAACCAGCATTGGCAGTACCCAGAAAAGCATAGTGACAAAGCGCTCAAACGGTCTCCGTTTACGTGCCGCAATCAGGGTAACCACTGTCACCAAGAAGGCGGTGGTCACTAAATTGGTGCCACAGTTGGGATGAATTGCTAAATCCTGCTCACCCGCTTGTAGACGTAGTAACGCATCGCCAACCCCACGGCGTACGCTTTCCAGGTCGGTATCACCAAAGATGGTAAAGCCAAAGGGATCACTATAGCCACTGAGGGTACTACTCCCCACTCGCCTGCTCATCATGTGCAGTGTTGCATGTTCGATGGCGTGGTGCTGCCGAGTGCGACGGGTGAGATAAAGAAGCTCTTCAATCATAGGATGATCCATTTACCCAAGCAATGCTTTGGCCGCTTTGACAACATGCTCAGCCGTCAAGCCCAATTCTTCATAGACACGTTGATAAGGCGCGCTGGCCCCAAAGCGATCAACAGCGATGATTGTCGCTTTGGCGGGATCGTTGCCGACCCATCGTTCCCAACCAAAGGAAGTCGCCGCTTCGATGGCGACTTTGGGCAAGTTGGGGGGCAATACGCTATTCTTGTAGTCTGTGCTCTGCTCGGCAAAGATCTTCCAACAAGGGATGCTGACAACGCTGGCCTTGATGCCGGTGCTAGCCAACGCTTTGGCGGCCTCATAGGCAATTGAAACTTCGCTTCCTGTCGAGACAAGGACAACCTGTGGCTCCCCGCCCCCATCATAAAGCGTGTAGCCACCCTTGAGCGCATCGGAGGCGGGAGCTAACCCTTCGCCTTCTCTGTCCAAGGTGGGCAAATTTTGGCGTGTCAAGACGAGTGCGGTAGGTCCGGTGCGATTTTCGATGGCAATGCGCCAGGCCTGCGATGTTTCGTTGGCATCAGCTGGACGGATAACGGTCATATTGGGCATGGCGCGCAGCGAAGCCAACTGTTCGACAGGCTGATGGGTAGGGCCATCTTCGCCAACGCCGACGCTGTCGTGGGTGAGAATATAGATGACCGGTAAGCCACTCAAGGCGGCCAGACGCATGCTCCCGCGCATATAGTCGGTGAAGACAAAGAAGGTGGCACCGTAGGGGATCACGCCACCGTGATAGACCATGCCATTGACAATGCCGGCCATGCCATGTTCGCGCACCCCAAAGTTGATGTTGCGCCCAACAAAGTTATCGGGGCTGATCGTGCCGCCATCTTTAATCGTGTTTTTGTTGCTGGCTGCCAGATCAGCGCTGCCCCCAATGAGATTCGGCAACACCGGTGCCAATGCGTTAATAATCGTTCCCCCGGCGTTGCGGGTGGCCATCGCCTCGCCGGGTTTGAAGACCGGTAGTGCTTCCTCCCAGCCATCGGGCAAAGTGCCGGCGATAAACTGTTTCAACTCGGCTGCTTCGCTGGGATATGCTTTGGTATAAGCCGCGAGCGCGTCGGTGTAGCTCGCTTCCAACCCTTTGCCTCGTTCAACAAAGTTTGCTCGGAGTGCCTGTACGTCCTCTGGAATGTAAAAGCGCGAGCCCTCTGGAAAGCCGAGATTGGCACGTGTCTTGGCCAACTCTTCTTCGCCAAAGGCATCGCTGTGTGCTTTGGGCTTACCACCCAATTTTGGACTGCCAAAGCCGATCACCGTCTTACAGCCGATGATACTGGGGCGAGGGTCGGCCTTGGCCGCGGCAATCGCCGTCGCGACCGCGCTGCCATCCATGCCATCGATTAACTGTACATGCCACCCATAGGCATCGAAGCGTTCCGCCCAATCTTCGGTATAGGCAATGTCCGTATACCCGTCAATGGTCACGTGGTTGTTGTCATAGAGATAGATCACTTTGCCCAAGCGCAGATGGCCGGCCAGGCTGGCCGCTTCGCTGGCGATGCCTTCCATCAGATCACCATCGCTGACAATCGCATAGGTGTGATGATCGATGATCGTATGGTCGGGGCGGTTAAAGCGTGCGGCCAACCAGCGTTCGGCGAGGGCAATGCCAATCCCGTTGGCAAAGCCCTGCCCAAGTGGGCCGGTTGTCGTTTCAATGCCAGGGGCGTGATTGTATTCGGGATGGCCGGGTGTTTTGCTGCCCCACTGGCGAAACTGTTTGATATCCTCCAGCGTCATGGGATAACCGGTAAGGTGGAGCAGGGAATAGAGCAGGAGTGAGCCGTGCCCAGCGCTGAGTACAAAGCGATCACGGTCAAACCAACTGGGGTTGCTGGGGTTGTAGCGTAGAAATTGGGTCCAGAGCGTTACGGCGGCTTGGGCCATACCCATCGGTAGGCCGGCATGGCCAGATTCGGCTTCCTGTACCGCATCGGCAGCAAGCAGCCGTATCGTGTTGACCAATGCAGTTTCCACAGTTGGGTTTAGTGCTAAAGGTGAGACAGTTGCAGTTGTCATGAGCGTTTCCTTTTATTTTCATTCCAACATCTATCATAAGCTAGAATGTGCTGTTATGTTCACAACGTCTGTTGTGAACATAACATACTTTGCACAGAAGGTTCTTATGTTTTAAACTGCGATAGTTTTCTATACAATCGGTAGGTGTATAGAGTAAGTATACAGCACTGTATCCGTATCGATACAATCGCAGGTTTAATCGAGATGGCCTGTTGTTACTGGCCTTACTGCGCTTGCCTCGGGCAAGCGTCATTTTTTGTGCAAGTTGTTTAATCCCTGACCGCATCCTGCGGTTCTCTTCTGGCACTGTTTTCAGGGAAGGGTGAGGACAACAAGTTGGCGTATTCCTACAGGGTTACGTACCGGTCGATAGCCGAGCCGGTAAATACAGATCGCTTACGTAAAGCGAGAAAGTTTTTGGAAAGCGGAGGCTGAGCTTGTTAAAGCTGGAGCCACTTTGGCTTCGACAGGCTCAGCCTCCGTTACCAGGAATTTATTTCTAAAAATTTTCTGTGCTTTACTTTAAACCGGAGCCATTGTGGGAAGAAATAGATGAAGGAAGGCGTATGACTGTCAACGGTGCCGTGAATCGCATAGTAGATTCGCATGAGATTGATCACCAGAAAAGAAACTTATCCACGTGGCTACAGAAGCGCAATGTACAGCGTCAATTGTGGGGTGGGGTAGGTCTGTTAACCGGGATTGGTGCTGGGTTGGCCAGCTATGCCGTCTTGCAAGAGCCACTGAATATTTGCATGGAGCGGCTGACTGTTCGCCTACCCCATGCCAAAGGACGTCTGCCGCGTGCGGGTCTGCGTATTTTGCATCTGTCCGATACGCACTTTCAGGGGATCGACTGGCGCGAGCAAGCCAAGATTGAGCGCATTCGCCAACTCACGCTGGGACTAGAGTATGATCTGCTTGTCCATACTGGCGATTTTTGGCACAACGAGATGGGGCTGGAGAATCTATTGCTTTTGTTAGATGCGCTGCCGCCGCCGCGCATTGCCGGCTATGGCGTCTTGGGCAATCATGATTATGTCTGCTATAGCCACAGCGATATGTTGACACGGAATTGGGATCGCTACCAGATATATACGGGGCAGGGCAATAGTCTCCATGTGCGCAGCCTGGCTGCATTCATGGCCAATGCACGGGATTTTTATCGTTTTGCTCAGTATGTACTCAATGTCCCTTTTGAACTGAAGCGGGTACACTTTAACGATGTGCAGCGGTTGACAAAAGCGCTTGCGCCCCACGGCATTGAAATTTTACACAACCGCTCGCTCCACTTGCGCCACAAAATTGGCTCGCGGGATCTGCTTGATCTTTATTTTGCGGGCGTTGACGATGTGACCGAAGGAACACCGGATTTGACGCAGACTTTACTTGATCTGCCAGCCGATGCACCGAATATCTTGTTGAGCCATAATCCTGATATTTTAGAGGATCCCCACTCGCGCCGCGCCAACCTGATTCTGGCTGGTCATACGCACGGGGGGCAAGTGGTTCTACCCTTTATTGGCGCTGCCCACACCCATTCGGAACATCTACAACGGCGGGAAGCGGCCGGCTATATGATGCGCGATCAGACACAGGTCTATGTCTCCCGCGGCATCGGTGAAGGCATCCCCTTACGTTTTGGCGCGCGGCCGCAGATTGCGTTGATTACAGTTGTGGGGGAGTAGGGAGACAGGGAGTAGGGAGACAGGGAGACAGGGAGATCGTCTAGACGATAATGTCTCGTGTCTCGTGTCTCGTGTCTCGTGTCTCGTGTCTCGTGTCTCGTGTCTCGTGTCTCGTGTCTCGTGTCTCGTGTCTCGTGTCTCGTGTCTCGTGTCTCGTGTCTCGTGTCTCGTGTCTCGTGTCTCGTGT
>DAOUCA010000082.1:0-2894 GCA_034432375.1 Caldilineaceae bacterium | reverse complement strand
ACTGAAATCAGTTTGAGAAGCGGACTTTTCGCAAAAGAACAAGGTGGCGAATGGGTCACCCCTGCCCCCACCTCCGTGAGGGTAAACTCTGGCAGGGGTCCATTCGACAGAAGATGGATTTCGGCCTTCGCCGGAATGACATTCGAGGCTAATTTGTTGACAATAGAAACTCCGCTTCTCATTCTGACACGAGTATAACATAGTAGGACTTCCGCAGTTCTCTGGTTTCGATACAGGGAACTGCATCTTACTCACTCATGTTATGCAGGGAACGATGTCTCCCACCTCTACCCCTGCCCCCAAGGGCGGGAAAATGGTCAAGGCTGCGTGCTTTTGGCGGGGAAGCCGCCAAAAGCACGCAGCTAAAGAATTTTTTTCTCCGCTTCTCCCCCGACCCCTTCTCCCCCACAACGGGGAGAAGGGGTCGGGGGAAGAGGGGTTGTCGCCCCGTGCGTAACATGAATTACTCAACCGGCGCTGTGCGTAAGTCCTACTATAGCCTACTGCTATCAATCGATAACGATCATATCAGCTTAAGCCTTCGAACACTTGGACAGCAGGATATCAAGGTACCAATCTTCAGCGGATGGTATCGGTAATATCCGCAGGGGAGTGGGAGTTTGATGACAGAAGAAGAGTTGTTGATGGAGGAATTGGAGAGCAACAAGGAAGAGTTTCAGACGACGAATGAGACGTTGCAACTGATCAATCAGGCATTGCAGGAGAAGCTTGCGGCGATCTCACGTGCGTATACCGAGCTGGAGAGTTTGATGGCGGCCACAGAAGGCGGTACACTCTTTCTCGACCGTGACCTCTGTATTACTCGCTTCACTGCTGGTGTTACCATTTTGATCGATGTCACGCCAGATGATATCGGTCGCCCCCTCATCGCGCTAACACACCGCCTTCGTTATGAACAATTGAATGCTGCGGCGCATACCGTGCTTGCAGAAGATCGCGCGCTCGAAGACGAAATTGAGAGCCTTGATGGACGATGGTATCTTCTGCGCCTGCGCACCTACCAGACAGCCGGCGGTGGCCGGGATGGCGTCGTAATTACCTTCATCGATATCACCATGCGCCACCAAGCAGAAGCTGAGGTGGTGCGTGCTAGAGAGTATGCCGAGACGATTGTCGATACTGTCCGTGAATCGCTGATTGTACTGACACCCGATCTGCGGGTGAAATCGGCCAATCTCTCTTTTTATCAGCGCTTCCAACTAACGCCGGCAGAGACCGAAGGGCACTTAATCTACGAGCTGGGTGTCGGACAGTGGAACATTCCCCAGTTACGCCGGTTGCTTGAAGAGGTATTACCAGAGAATGAATTTTTTAATGACTATGAAGTAAGTTTGGAACTCGATGACGGTGGCCCCTGCTTTATGATCCTCAATGCCAGGCGCCTGGACCACATGCAGTTGATCTTGCTGGCGATTGAAGATCTAACCCCGCACACAGAGGCTATGGCGGCTTTACGGCGGACGCGCGACCTCTTTTCCCTGGCCGTGGATGCTTCACACCTGGGCTGGGGCACTTGGGATATACAAACAGGCGAGGCCGAGTGGGATGAACGAGGTCGCACTATTCTTGGTTTTGCTGATGCAGCCGAAGCGCATACTGCCGCCGGCTGGTTGGCACGTATTCACCCCGCCGATCGGGCCGCCGTGGAAACACATATCGCGAAATGTCTCGCCAACGGTGACACCTTCCGCTTGGAGTATCGGGTAATCCACACCGATGGCAGCGTACACACGATCCTTGGCAGCGGTCTATTTTTTCAAACGGATAGGCATGGCAACATGCGCGGCACGGGGCTGGTGCAAGATATTACGGATCAACGGCAGGTTGAAACGGAGCTACGCCAACTGACGGAAACATTGGAGGCGCGGGTTGCGACACAGACAGAACAAGTGCGTGCGCTCGCGTCGACGCTCACGCTGGTCGAACATGAAGAACGACAGCGGATTTCACAAATTCTACACGACGACCTGCAACAGTTGCTTTATGGCATCCAAATGCGTATGATGATGTGTATTGAAACCATCAAGGCGCACGAAATGGCGACAAGCCTCACGACAGCAGAGGAAATCTATCGTTGGCTGGGGGATGCGATCCAAACCACCCGTGAATTGACCGTTGATCTCAGCCCACCTGTGCTGGCCGGCGAAGGATTGGCCGAAGCATTGGGGTGGTTGACAACGCAGATGGCCGAAGTGTACCGTTTACATATTGATCTACAAACGACGGTTGGCCTCCCTGTGACAGACAAAGAGATGCGCGTTCTGCTCTTTCAAATTGTGCGCGAGTTGCTCTTTAATGTCTTTAAACATGCTGGCACTGATCGCGCTGTCGTTACGTTGCAAAAGGGGGAGAACGAGACCTTAATTATTTGCGTAATTGACGAAGGGCGCGGTTTTGATTTGGCAGCGGCAGAGGCCCGCTATGATGGCGGCTTTGGTCTTTTTAGCGTACGCGAGCGGCTCGGTCTTTTTGGTGGTCAAATCGAGATCAATTCAGCGCCAGGGGCCGGTACGCATATTACCATTAATTCACCTACGATTAATCCTTCAATTGATAGAGAAAATCTGTAAAGGTTATATGGCTTCTTTCGAGTAAAAGCATTTTTGAACTGTATGACTTTTAAATGATTCATCGATGAGCGTTTGCAAAACGCTGTATTTATACTGAGTTCAGAAGGAAAACCCGAGTTTTTCATGATCACATGCGCAGCAATCTGCTCTGGCGAGCTTTTGTCAATTATACTGCGTTTAGAATGAGAACCGGAGTTTTGCGGACCAACGGGATCGCGTGCGTCGCACTGACCGCCAACTGCTTCCAGTCCGCTAGATGCTTCCGTCAGTGCGACGCACGCTGGCCGAAACTAGGGGTTTCAT
>DAOUCA010000081.1:0-20361 GCA_034432375.1 Caldilineaceae bacterium | reverse complement strand
AGGAATGACAGCGTACACCGACCTTCACGCTTCTCAGAAACTCCGGTTTTGAAGTTGCCTTGAGTATAACACTGAGAAGTCGCCTCAGCGACTGAGCGAATTTTGCCAGCGCCTGCGGGCGCTTCTCGTTGTTAGAGCAGGGTTTTAACCCTGTTGTAAGGTAGGACAACAGGTTCACCTTGTCACCTTGTCACCTTGTCACCTTGTCATCTTGTCACCTTGTCACCCCCTCACCCCCGCCACACCTGCCCCATGCCAATCGTCGTCTTGACCCCCACGCCGCTGTAAAAGGCAAAGTCGGCCAACATGTTCATGGTGGCCAGCCAGTAGCGATCACCCCCCAGCGCGCTATAGGTGGCGCGCCCCACGCCGCCAATCAGGGGTGCGCCACTCTTCTGGAGCACGGGGATGCTCTGCAAGCGGTAGTTGCTCAGCGCCACCATCTCTTCGCCAAAGCGGCGCACCTCCGGGCTGAGGGTGATCGGGCTAAAGGCATTCCACCGGTCGACCAGGCTGCCAAAGACGAGGTTGGGCAGGGGGACCGGCACATGCATCCCTTTTGATTGAAATGACGTGGGGCTGTGGAAGACGAGCGATACCTTCCGCGCCAGCCGCTCTGCCCCCAGCAGCTGCGCGGCGGCAAGCGTCTCGTAGCTGCTCTCGCCACTGTGCGGATCCTGCGCCCCATCCGCGCAGACCTGCGTCACTTGAAACGGTTGATGGGCCAGCGGCCAGGTGGTGGGCGGATCGGCCACCAGCGCCGCGACCAGCCCGGCACTCACCGCCGGCGTCAACCCGGTGATGCGCACGAGATAGCGCCGGCCGGCCTGCACGCGTAGCCCCTCGCGCCCCGGCTCCACACCGATCAGATCCGAGCAGGTCAACGGCTTGGGGCCATCCCCATCGTGGATGGCGCGCACCAAGGCTTGGTCAAAGTCGCCCAGCCGCGTTAAGAGCGCGGCATGGTTGGCCCGGCCCAGGAAGGCAGGCAAGGTGGTGGTTGTGGGGCTGGTGAGGGTGAGGGCAATTGAAATTAGCATAAGCGTTATCAATCTTGAATGGTTAAGGCGATTTCCGTAGTTCGCGCGAGATTTTCATGACGGGATGATAGGCGTTCTTTTCATAATGATAGACAATTGCTTCTTCGACCGTACCCCATACGGCGCCCAAGCCAAAGGCCAAGGGGAGCGGTGTGGCAAGAAAAAAATGAAAGCGGGCTGGACCCATATAATGTTTGATATGCGTAATCGCGGCATTAAATTCTTGGACAAGCTCGGTCCACGCCGTGGGGGTGTTTACATCCAAAAACGGCGTCTGGTGGCTATAGGTTGGATCATTGGTCACAATAATCAGCGTAGCCTGGATCTGTTGTTCGTCCAAATACCGGGCCACATCAAGCAAGATGCGCCGGTTGATGTCGACTAACACGGCGACATCCGGCGCAGGCTCGATAGCGGCCTGACCCTTGTGACTTCGGTCTTCATTGGCCGGCTGACGGGTAAACAGATAGGTATACAACTGCTTACCCTGTTGCAGCAGTTTTACGTTCGTACTATCCCGCGTTCCTAGATCGACCACCCCGGTCGTTTGTGGCTTGACCGTAGCCACTGCATGCTGCATGATCAATAATCCATGATTTGCAATCGTGATATGATCCCGCCCAATAAAATCGCGCCCAATAAAATCGTGGGCCACCGTTACCGTTCCGTCAACGACCGCGCCGCCGCTCGTCTCAATCTTCTGGACAGCATCTATGCTCATTTGTTGCTTTCATCTCCTGTAGGAATCGACATTTTACCGCTTGCCGCGTGCGGCTTCGCGTACCGCTTGTAAGTCCAAAAGCTCCGCCACTTCAAACTGCCTTGGCACCCGGTCCGCCACCGGCCGCGTGCGCACCACCGGCGGGAAGTAGCCCATGCGCCCATGCAACTCCGCCAGCAGCAGCGCCGCGATAAAGTTCAGCGACGGCAACACGACGAGGATCGGTTCACCCTGCCACTGCGCCGGCGTCAGCTCGATCCCCGCCAACAGCGCCGCCACTTGCGGCGGAAAAGGCTGCTGCTCATCGAAGTGCGTCGGCACGTCGAGCACGCGCGCGATCTCCTGCTCCGTGGCCGCGGCGATCTGCTCGCGTTGGGCGGGGGTGAGGGGGTGGGAAAAGTTGAGGATCAGCATGGTAGAATTGTCCTGTGCGGCTGTGCTATACTGGTGAACAGCGGTGACGTAAACCAGCAAGGAGATGAATGATGACGGTCTATGAACGTGATTTTTATGGTTGGACACAACAACAGGCCCAGTTGTTGCGTGAACAGCAATTTACCCAACTGGATGTAGAAAACCTAATCGAGGAGATCGAAGGCATGGGCCGTTCCGAGCGCCGTCAACTCGCCAATCGGCTAGAACTGTTGCTCACGCATCTCCTCAAATGGCACTATCAACCCGCCCTGCGCGGCCGCAGCTGGGAACTGACGATCCAAGAGCAACGCCGCCGCATTGCCAAGTTGCTACGTGAGAATCCCAGCCTCCAGCCGCTCTTGCCCGAACTTCTCCCCGAAACCTACGAAGACGCCGCCTTCAGCGCCATGCGCGAGACGGGATTGGCGTTAGAGCGCTTTCCGGCGGCGTGTCCGTACGGGGTGGCGCAGGTGTTGGGGGATTGGTGGTTACCGGATAGGGGGGTGATAGGTGTAATGGGCGATCTTTGTTATAGAGAATGTAGACCCATGATTGCGACAGGCAACGCGAATGGAAGTACCTTATAGAGAAATTAAATTAAACTGGCACAATCGTGGAGGGAGCACTCTCTTGTGCGAACAGCGGCATTAGAGAATGCCTGCTCTGTCTTTGTGCCAGTTTAGAAGGACTTGTCTATTAGGTCTCCGCATGGAGCGTAAATGGAATCGTTAATTGCTGGCTTCTAAGTGAGCTGAATCAAACGGCGGCTATCGTATAGGAATTACTGGAATGGTCAATAGTTCAAATTTACTTTGATCATATTGTTCTAGGAAGAGTCGTTCGGTACGTTCTTGTCTAGTAATACTTTCCAAGTGTTGTATACCACTTTGCTTCTCGATTTCTGCTTCTAAGTCAATATCTGTGATTAGAGTATGATATAGTTGTTCAATTCCTAAGCTTTGAGCGACCAAAAATGTCAGAGCTGCCATGCTTTGGCGTCCGCCTGATAATGAAAGCGCAATCAATTTGTCTGGGTATTTAGTCTGTAATGTTTGAATTGCCATACTCAGCGTCGAAAGATAAGCTTGGCAGGCAGCTTCAGTATCACAGTCAACATGGCCAATGATAGGATAAGTCATAAACTCCACGTTTTTCTTTTCAAACTCTCTTGTAATCAACTCTACACCATTACAAATTGTCGTATTGTCACCAGGGTATACAACAGCTACTGTGGAAATGTTAAGTTTTGCCTCATTCTCCCTATTCTGTAATAATGTGTAAGTTTGTGTAACAACCATAGGCGATGTACCTAGTGGAACGATCAATACCCCTTCCTGGCTTAAGGCAGAGATTGGTTCTGCTTTCTTATAATCTTGATAATAAAGTTTACCTTTACGCTCATACTCTTGATGATCCATAGCCCGGCAGATAGTTAACTCTTCAGCAGTTTGATCCCAATAATAGAACAATCGTAATGCAGAATGCGCCTTGTGTTCTGGGTAGACACGGCAGTCGGTTATCCAACCTCGATCGCCGCTTTCCTTTGCTTCCAGGTGGCTCGGGTGCTGCATACGATGTACATATCCAACGAATTTTCTGCGCATTTCAGAACCAAAGCTGTGATAGTCCTTAAATGCTCGCCCGGAAAGCCATACTTTCAATAAAGTCGTATGAGGGTCTGTGGTCGAAACAAAAATTGCCCGATAGAAATCTTCCGCTTCTGGTGTTAGAGAAAGGGATGCCGATTCAATTTCAGCAACTGAAGATTTGAGATACTCTCGAAGTTGGACAGCATTAGCAAAGGGTTTGGGATGAGGAATTGGTACTAACATCAACTTCTCCACAGGTGGGTTGATTGCAGCATTAGCTTTATCAGTGCCAAGCCAGCTAACTAATTGCCAGATCGATGGTAGTGTCATATCCAGTTTTGCTTCATCGCGACTCAATAGATGATATACCCCTTTAATTGCCGGAAAAAAGATGGTTACTAGCACCATAAGCGCCGACATATTTTTACGCCCACCGGCTACAGACAGATATACATTTTGATCAGAATATTGATAGTGTTCGAGTATATCTACAAGGATGTGCAAAAATGAAAGTGAACGTTCTGTTGTATTGGCATCTGGAAACCCCAATGAAACAGAGATGACGGTACAAACGCCTCGTAAATACTCTTCAACCAAGGAATACCCAAATGCAGCAATATCCTTACTTTGCTCTTCCGGGTAGAGTATGCAAACCTCATCGACTGCAATATTACCAATTTCACGTAGTGCTTTTACCATACCAGTGATAGCAGTTGGGTGATCGCCTAAGGTGGCGATGAGGATGTTTTGTTTGCTCATAGTTGCACTTGTTGTTGATTACGGCGTCTGGTGTAGACGTTTCTGTGAATTTTGTTGAAACCATTGCCGGCTAGGATAGCTCAAATCGTCACGCCCCGGCCATTGCCAAATTCGTCGTAAGTCTTCTAATGTCATTGAGTTGGTGTTTGATGTGAATGCGACAGTTTGAGTACTCACAAACTGCTCCAGTTCGGTATTTGCGTATGTCACTCGACCCATACTTGGAATTGTATAGCGCTTTTCATAATCAATCAGTTCGAGTTGAGTGAGCTTGATTTCCACGCTACCTAAACCCGCTGGCTTGGCATAGCCGACTTTATGACGTATTTCGGGCTCTAGCATCAAGGCATACAGCAACAACTGAAGTTCTTCTTCGCGGAGATTGTTGAATTGCATTGAGAACTTAAACACACTATTCGGGCCAATGGGTTTAATATATTGATTTTGTGCCCTATTTTGTTCATTATACGGTTGTGACCCGCTCGGTAACCACTCTGTTACATCTTCTGGTTCTTCACTGTAGTGAAAATAGAATTTGCGTCCTGCCAAATTACCCTGTTGATCAAGATAAAACGCACTATGGCGAGCTTTCGGACTACTCAAAATAATGGTATAGATAGCAGGATGGTTGACTGGCTCTTTGCAAATGGCATCATCAAAATTGACTTGCCCTTCCAGTAGCGTACTATTGTTGATAAGGCCAAACATGCGACAAGCTATACATAAGTTGTTGACATCAGAACATTGTTTAAATGCTCTAGGCAGCTTATTTTGGTGAGGACCACCGAATAACCACCAACAGCCTGGACCAATCGTTTCAACTAGACTACGAACCAACCCCTTGAGGGTCGTACCAGGGATTATAGCTTGACCTTGACGATTAGTAATAAAGGTTTTTGGCAAATGTGCTCCAGAACCTGGGATGAATAATGGGGTGAGCGTAGTAAGTGTTCCGGCAATGCGCCCCGATCTTCCAGTGAATTGATGATGTCGATTGGCAGGTTTCCGTTCTACAGCTTTGTTCCAATCAATCCGTACAAAATCATAAGGATTCATACTATCACTCCTCAATCAGTCTTTGATAACGATGATAGACTAACTTTCCAGCGCTGTTCACATACTCACAAATTTCAAGCTTTACCCGATTTGCTTGTGGCGAAACCGGATAGCGCAAGAGTCGTGGGATACGCAATTCCACAAATACCTCATTCCCTGCTTCGGGCTGGGTGCCAACTGTTGCCAACTCATTCTGTACCACACGGCGCCCCCATAGGTAGTAAGAATTGCGCCGCTGCTCCATGCGTCCAAGATCAAGCTCTCGTGCTATTTGAAAGTCGGGTAATTCCATATATGTACCCACATAGACTGTTTGAAATATATCATCCTGTTTTTGCCATCGTATTTCAAAGTCTGTGCAAAAGATTCGTCCGCGCTCCCAATGAGCGAAAGCCGTGCCGGGACCATAGTGTTTCAGACAAAGCCCAATTTGTGGATCGAGATCAGCACTATGGATGCTGGGTGCACGTTCCAGAATCATTAGACTGGTATCGGGCCATTGTATATTGCAAATAACAACAGCTATGTCTTTCAGGCGTGCCCACTGAACGACGTCGTTTGTTGCCTGTCCACTCATACGCTTGACCATCCCTTCAAGCGCTTAACAAAAGCTTGGATAGATTGCGTCTGAAGTTCTTGGAGACTTTCACCAGTGAAGGTAGCTTCTTGTCGAATGCCACGCGTTTTGACCTGATGGATTTGTTCTGATTGTAGAAGATCATCTGACTTCGTGCCATAGGAATTGTCCCCTAAAAATTTGCCCAGCCCCCAGATCTCGTTAGCAGGTTTGTTCGCAGAAACACCAAGATGATTAATTTGGACTTCATCCACATTCCCCTTCATGCTTCCCAGCCCACGTGAACGCCCTGACCCAATACGAATTAAGCCATCCTCCAGATCCTGAACTGCCAACATCATCATACCCAATTGCCATATTTCAAAGTTGCGCAGATAAACTGCGGTTTGAAATTCAACACCAGATGAAACAACTTCAAGATTGAAGAGCGCTCCATGTGCTGCGCCACCAGTTAATCGGTCAATGCCAACCCCATCCCGTGATTCAACCGGCCGCGCTATCTGGTCGTTCACCAGATAAGCATCGTTGATGCTGATGCGTCCAATAAATTCAGTTGAACCAAATAGACGACATACGGGACAAGAAGCGCTATAGGCTACTTCGTTGGTAATGGGCTCCGCTTGGTCTTTTTGTTTTTTGCGTTTTTCTAATTTCATACCGCAAAATTCGTCGGGTTCACCTTTAGTATTAAATGGATTGCAGACAACAAAGGGATCATGGCGTAACGTCCGACTCACTTTTTCCACATGACTACGTAGCACCCCCTTGAGGGAACTGCCGGGGAGATAAACTTGCCAGTCGTTGTTGCGATAAGTCAGCACAGGTGTCATATCGGGCCCTGATAGGGTTGCGCGACCGGAGCGTACAAGAACAGGGCCCGTTGTCTCAAGAGTCAATGTAAAGCGAGCTTCATTCACCAACCTTTTAAGCATGGTTGCCCTCCTTAAATACAGGCAGAGACATAATTTTCTGTTCTAGAAAGTTATTTGAATCGGACTCAAGCTGCATCTTTTCTTCGAGGGTCTTCCCCAAAAGATATCGTTTGAGCCGCTTGGCGCGCTCAATTGTGTCATTAGGTGAGAGATCCAATGAATAGATGGTCAGGTCGGTTAATTCACAGTTACCCAATCCGCGGGAACGTTTGCCTCCGATATACCCCATGCCATTGACAAATTCACTTAATCCTAGGCAAGTTAATGCCAAGTCGGCTTCACTTGGATCGTCAACGAGGATACGTACCGGAAATGTCTGGGCTGGGGCAACCACTTCATAATCATATTTTAGCTGATCAACTGCACGTTCACTATCCCGGTCAATGGCCACACCGTCACGAATTTGAATCATCTTATCTGCCAAATCGTCATCTTCCGGTGGCAGGAGATCGGAAAAATTAATTCGCGATGCCATGTAGGGTGATCCAAAAAGCTTACAACAATCGCATAAATGTTCATCTAGCAGGTCAAGCAATTTGTTCTCGCCAATTACTTGACCTTGCCACTCTGGGTGCTTCACCGCGTTGAGGGATTTCACCCCTTCTTCGTTGCTGCTGTTGATCTTTTGATTTTTATATCCTTGTAGCATCTGATATGCCTTGCCAATCGCTCCTTGTTGCGGCGTCAAACAGTCTGAATTCACGTTGGCATGCTCCAACAAACAACTCTGCAAACCCACAGTGGTGGCAAGCTTTTCTACGGTGCTACGAAATGCACCTTTAAAACTAGAACCAGGAATAAACGGTTTACCGTCGGGTGTTCGGACAATTGGGTTATCGGTGGGTGTGCCCTGCGTCCAGCCGCTACCAATATGAAGCCCTGTTTGCAATTTTAAGTGACCGATAAACAAAAATCGTTGCGTAAATGTACGTCCCATCATTTCGTTATCTCCTTCCGCCACAACATTTCAGCAACCAAGTGTCGGACAAATTCTGCAGCTAAAATACCTGCATATTGATCGGTAAGGGTACGCGTTTCGTTTTTGGCCAATCCATCCGGCACAAATTTTAGCTGAGCCAGTTTGCGAATAGCCTCTAATTCAAACTTGACTGCTCCATAGAAGTGGACGTACGCTTGCTTTTTACCTTGCCAATCCCGTGGCTGTTGTTTGGTGACATAGCGCCATAATTCTTGCCAAGATCGTGCAAATTCGAGGAGTCCGTTAAGTTGATGACCATAGTTTTTGATTTCTAAAACGTTTTGTACACTTTCCTGGTTACGGACAAAGGTGATCGCTTGATGATATAGTTCCCCATCACTTAAAAGACGAATTTGTTCTTCTTGTTCAGGCGTCACTGTCATTTGCGGCCTCCTGATCTGTAAGAAAGCGTGTGAATTCAAAATGTGCCGCAACTTGATGAATAAATGTGCGTATTAACTGTAGATGCACCTCTAGGCCATCAATGCTTTGCGGATCGATACCCAACTTCTCTTTGCTACAAATGATATCTTTCTTTTGACGTAGGTCCTTACTTAAATATTCCAGTAATTCTACGCCCCATCCGTCTTTACGCCATTCTGAATGACGCGCTGCTTGATTCTTGATAAAATCGAGAACATCGGTTGTTTTCAGTGCACTATTTGCAATGGCTTCTAACCCGGTAATTTGGGAACGTCCACGATTACCTTCCTTCAACGCTTTGGCTGCCTTCGCACCAATAGACTGTGCCTGTATATAAAATAGATCAGCATGATAGGCAACCTCACGCAACATAGCCATGCGCAGTTGCTGCCGATTTTCTACTGTTCCTGCCATCGTTCTTTTACCTCCCAGTGAAATGGGTGTGCCACCTGTAGTTGACCAAATCCCTCATTGCGGCGTGCACCGATGCCGTTTTTCTGAATACCTAATAGATTTTGTAATGTTTGTTCATTCAGTTCCGTGGAAACGCCAAAGAGAAACACAGACCCCATCTTTATGGCAACGTCATCAGCTTTAGGGACTTTTAATAGGGCATTCCAGCCCATAACAGTGCGTGTACCGCTGTTTTGATAAATTAGCTCTGCACCGTCAATACTTAATTGCTGTAGATAATCATCATCTAGACTTGTGCGGTAGCGCAGCAGATTGTCAAAAAGAATAGCATCCGAAGTCAGCGTAATCGGAACATAGAATTTATGCGGTGTCGGAATACCATACTTTTGTGCCTTTGTGCGTAATGCCTCATCAAATGTCTGGATGCGAGTGCCTAACGTTGCTAATGAATCCTCTTCCATACTTCTGCTGATCTGTAAGCGCACGCGCCCAAAGCCACGTGTACGATTATTACCAAGTCGGATTAAATCCTGCTCACTAAGGTCTTCCACAAAGTCTTTAAATAGGTTAGCATAGTCATCGGGAATGACAGATGTTCCCCAGAAAGTCATCCCAGCTTGGAGAATTTCGCGGCTATACAAAATACCAGATTGGGCTGTGCCGGTCTTGCGATTGATACCTGTTCGCGTACGCAAGCCTGGCAAAATGAGTGAATTGCCTAATTTATCCCTATAGGTTGAGTTTTGCCGATAAAACCCACTAAATCTATCCATCGGTTCGCCACAATTGCAATCTTTTACATCGGTTAACATTTTCTCCGTTGAATACCTGCTCAATGCGAAGAGTCCCCAGGGAATAAGTGTGTCATAAACGCCATGATGTTCATCTTTGTCTTCATCCTGGTCAAAGAGAAAGCCCTGAAATCGTTTACAGGTAGCTGCCGTTACAGGTATGGGATGAACAGGATCCCTATTCCCATGCAGATATTGTTGAAATTTTGGATCCTTTCCCTCAAATCTGGCAGGATATAAATTGCTAAAACGTGTAGATTGGCTCAAAAATATCTTGGTGAGCTCATCGGTACTGTTACGCTGACGGGCGTACATTGATGCTAAAACGCCCATAAGTGTACTGCCGGATATGTAGGGTAGTGTACTGTTGTTGTTTGTGTCACGACCGGAGCGGAAAGATAACGGGCCACTGTCAATGACGCGCACAATGAATTTCATGATGCCTCCTCCCGCAAAATTTGATAATATTCTAGCTCCTCAAGCTTATCGAGAATTTGATCAATGTCCACCGGTTCTCGGTTAATGGTCAGTTTAACTGCCTGCAACTGAAAGTATCCAGCACCTGTCGATTTGTTGCCACCGATTTGGTCTCGGTCTAATGAGTGGATGCCTGCCAACAAAAGCATTAGTGAATAGGTACCGGGTAAATCATCCGAAATTTGAAACCCAGCGATCTCTCCATAAATGCGTCCCTCGAATGAAAGCCCTTGAACACCGTATTCCGAAGTAAAAAGATGTCCAGGTTCTGCTGTGCGTGTACGGCGTGATAGGCTCACCTGCGTACGTTTTTCTGTCTGCCAAAACTGAAATTCTCTTTTCCGTGTCTCTTTTGAGTCTTTGTCAATGGGATCGAACCATGCCTGCTGTTGTTCTTTCAAATGTGCATCATCAAAGTAGAGGTGGCTGGGGTAGAAACGTGAACCAAAGATACGATTGACAATATCGACACTGACATTTGCTTCAGATAAATCTTCTATGTGCGGATCAATCACATTTAGAGAAAATAGTGCAGCCAGTTGTTCGCAACGTTCGCGTAGTACACCCTTCAGCGTTGAGCCAGGCATATACAAGTACCCTTTGTTATCGCGTGTCACCATCCGATGAATTAACCCTGCACGCAACCCTGTACCAAAGCGGAATGGAGACTCAAAATGCACCTGATAGTTAAGTTGGATTGTTTCCGTGATTGTCATACTTTATCCCTCTAAAGACGATTCGATTCAAATAAAGTCATACAGTTCAGCGACGTCTAGAATAGGACTTACCCAGTTATCACCTCTGCGCTTCCATGGGATAGTAAGTCGATCCTTTAGATCTCCACCCATCAGGCAGAATAGGGGATCACGATGCTTGCGTTGAGTTCGTATAACAGACATCAGCCCTTCCATAGAACCTTCTCTTCTACGCTTAAAAACCGTGCTTCGTAAATCTTCCAACCTACCACGCGGAACTCCAGCCTGTTTGAGTTGCTGAATTTGAGAAATCAGTGATGTCAGTTCCGCTGTGCTATATGGTCGCTGAGTTCGGTAGAGTATGTTACTTTCGCTATCTTTTTCTTGAAGTACCTCATTATAATGTTGCCGGAAATCTAAATGATCGGCACTGTTTGCAACCAAGAAATTGATTAAACCGCCATCAGTGACACTGCCTTTTTGCCTACGTTTTGCAGCTTCTTTTTTTGCGAATTTCAAACCACTCTCTGCTAATGACAACATTGAGCCGAAAGGATACTTGACATGTGCCAATACAACGCAAGCGGACAGTGCCAACGGTGTATGCCATTTGTCATTAGTAAGTTCGGAAAAGCGACTTACAATAGACAGTGCAACTTGAATCGCGCTCTGTGCTTGTGTAACCATAACCAAATCATCTCCACCAAGTAACAGTATGTCAAAAGGCCAGATGTGGTTACCGATTTGAGGTTCCATATATTTGGCAGCTGCCTCACCAACTGCCTGGTATATAGAAATGTCAACTGCTTCTGAAAATTTTCGCATGTTTTCGCGTGTTGAAATTGTTTCAATAACACGCCCCATTGCATCTCCATCAGCATAGATAAGGCCCATATAACCTTGTGGCCGAGAAAGTGCTCCAATCTCATTAAAATCTTCTGGACGCTCATGGCCTAATAACCTAGGGTTATGCTTCTGAAATTCTTCAAGTAATCTGCCCCATAATTGATTAGTATTTGCCGTATCAGGCGCAACCGTCCATTGGGAGATATTTTCTTTTACGTGTTCATCTTCCTGGCGTTTACGATGACAACTTGAACATAATAGTTCTCCTTGAAAAGTCACCTGGGAATAGCGTGTACCACATGAGTCACAAAAACGTAAAAACGAATGCGTGATAGGCATAACCTCCTCTGAACATCTATCTTTATTGAAACGAAGTGTATATCCAAGACGAGTAATCTCACTTTGGAGATCAACATCCCCTTGAGACTTTAGGGTTACACCGGTTATTGACGCAGAATGAGTTTCTTGATGATACCGATTTGTGACATTATGAATTGCTTGAGATGCTTGATTTTCATCAACTAGAAATAAACCTCCCCCTCCATTTGCATAGATCTTTTCACCACCGACCACTTTCGGCATTACTTCACGGTTTAATCTGTCTAGCAGCGCACTTGCTCCACGAATTTCTTTGAGTGTTCCTGTTTCAAACACATATTCTTTGATGCGATCTGTATCAAATGCAATCCATTCTTTTGTCATGAAGACTAATCTCCTGATTACTTCATCGTGTTCATTTGTGTGGTTAATACATTTCTACTAATACTGCACAACTGGTCAAACATCTCTCACTTTGGTTTTTCTGTAGGGATGATGGCACTATCGACAGTGCCATCATCCCTACAGAAAATGTGTTAGTCATCAAAAATTCTGGGTAGGACAGTAAGACTTGTCTATTGATGACGGGATCCAATCCCTCTAATGTAGAAGTTCTTGTAGGACAATGTAGTCATTCTATACATAATTCCACGACGCTCAAACGTAAAGATAAATGTGCTACGTATGCTCTGCTGCACGTACACTATCTAATCATGTGTGTTAAGTTGCCATACCACATCCCACCCTACCATATCCCTCCCCCCACCATACCACACCCAACCCCCACCCGATCTCCACAAACCCTATGATCTTTCTCATCGATCCCTCTGATCTCTTCCACCCCTGGCCCATGCTACCCTAGTGGCAACCCGCCCAGCCGCTGCACAAACAAGGCAAAGCGGTCACGTAGCCAGTGGTAGTCGAGCGTTTCGTCGTCCTCCACCGCCCACACCGTGCGGCAGTGGTCGAGGATCACCGTCTTGTGGCTGTTGACCGTCGCCTGGGTGATCACCAACTGCTCGGCCACCTCTTTGGGGCGGAGCCCTTGGGCAAAGGCGGTCAGCACGGCCCGTTGGCGCTCGGTCAGCCGATCATAGACGGCCTGACATTGGTCGTCGTTGGCGCCGGTCAGCCAGGCCATTTGGCCGGCGACCGCGGCGGCGGGCGCTTGGGCGACGGCACGCAGCGCAGGGAAGTAGGTACCCCAGGGCACCAGCGGGATCGGCACCAGGCGAAAGTCAGCATTGGCGGGTGCGTGGAGCAGCCCTTCCGCCGCCACTTGGCGCTTAAAGGCCTCTGAGCCGTGGATGTGCCAGAGGTGGTCGCGGTGATCACAGAGCAGCGCGGCGGTTGAGAGGAGCAACATACCCATGATGCGCCGCCCACCGCCCAGGCAGAGATGGAGCTTGCGGTTCTGCCGTTTGAGGTCGGCAAGCAGGCGCTGTACCGTCTGCTGCGTCGCTTCGGCCTCGGCATCGTTGCGGATATCGTCGAGGGCAACATCGCCCAGTAGAAGCGGGCAGCGCTGAAAGCGACAGTTGGCGGCGGCGTAGGCCCCCTGCTGAAATTCACGGTGCAAGGTTTGGAGCGTGGCGTGAACGCGTGGGTTGGCCGTCGACGGGTGGAGCACGATCACTTCGTCAATCGTCTCGCCGCGGGCGAGCAGCGCATCAAGCGCCAAGGTGACCAACTCCGCTTTGCCGCCAAGGGTGGCGATCATCGTACTGCTGGAAGAAAGGGTTGTCATGGTCGTCTCGTAAATGGTAAATGGTAAATTGTGAATTGTAAATTGTGAACGGTAAATGGTAAATGGTGACCCGTCACCTGCTACCTGCACCCTTCATCCCCGTTTGATCCAGGAATTCCTGTTTCGATATGGATCAGTCGATCCACCTTGGTATTCTGCTCGTTGGGAACACACGCGTGGGTGGTGTTGCCGGCCTTGTTGGCTGGCCACTGCCGGGATCCCCAACCTCGATGGGCCTTTTCTATCGGTTGCCGCACCCAAGTTGCGGCACATTGCTAGGAGGCATTTGAGATGAGCAAGTATCTGTTGAACCAACCGTTTTCTCGTCTGCTGTTGGGGCTGCTGCTGAGCGCCACCCTCTTCGTCACCGGCTGGGTCTATCTACAGCCGCGCTTGTCGGTGGATCCTGCTGCGCAGGTCGCGCTGCCGGTCGGCCCGGCCTTGGCCGAAGGGCATGAAGGGAGCTTTGGCGGCGGTTAATCCGCTGTCCGTTGCCGCAGTGCCTGCGCCCGTTGGCGCTCGATCCCGGTGCGCAGGCGCTCGGTGCCGGGATCGGGATCGAGCGTTGCCAATGTGGCCAGGGCTCGATCAAAGGTTGCAACTGCTTCGGCAAAGCGGGCCAGATCGGCATAGGCACGTCCCAAATTGTCGAGCACATTGGCCAGCGCCCGTCGATTGGTGAGCCTGCTCCGAATGGCGGCACTGGCTTCTAAAACGTAGATCGCTTCGGCGTGGCGCCCCAACCGGCGATAGTCCACCCCCTGGTTGTTGTAGAGCAGCGCTAGATGTAACTCATCGTGCACCTGTTGGAAGATCGGTTTGGCGGCGGCATAGCAGTCAAGCGCGTGCAGCGAGTCGCCCAGCCGTGAATAGACAATCCCCAGATTCATCTGCGCCACCGCCCGTTCAACCGGCGCGGCCAGTCTCTCGAACCGAGCGATGGCCTCCTCAAGCAGGGCGCGAGCTTGGTCGAGTTTCCCCTGCTCTGCCAGCGCCAACCCCACATCGCGCGTGCGTTGGGCAATCCGCGGTTGACGACCGAGCGCCTGGCAGTGGTGCAGCGATTGTCGAAATTGGGCCTCGGCCATGCCAAAGTCGCGGCGATCGTGGGCAATCGTTCCCAGCACAAAATAACTATACTCCAACTCGGGGTCACTGCTGGTTAGTCGTTGCAAGGCCCGGTCTATCTGTGCTTGCGCCTCCGCCAGATTGCCTTGCAGCCGCGCCAGATAGGCGAGCCGATTCAAGGCTTCGCCCTGTAGCCGCCGCCGCTCCGTCGCCTCAACAGTGGAGACATCGGTTGCAGGGCCATTTTCCAGGGCGTCGATCACCTGCCGATAAAGCGCTGTTGCCGCTGGCCATTGACCCTGTAGCTGCCATTGCAGCGCCAAGTGGAGGGTGAGCGCGGCCTGATTGTGTGCTTCCCCAAGCGCCGCGGCACACGCAACCCCCTGTTGTAGATAGCCCCCCCAGATCGCGCGTTGCCCCGCCTGTTCCATTGCCGGGGCCAGCGTCAGCAGCAACTGACAGGCCGCCGCCCAATGGGGCTGGCCCAGCGGTGAGAGGGCAAAATCGAGCAGCGACAGCGCTCGCTCCTGCAATTCGCTGTCCACCGCCACCCCCTCTATGACCATCTGTTGCAGCGCGCGCAGCGTGCCGCCGATATGCTCGATAAACTGTGCCCGATTGGCGTCGCTGTCGGGCGTTTGGGGGTGCCCACTCAGCGCTGTCATCGCGCCGGTTATGGATTCTGCAGGTGCCTCAGCCACGCCAGCGAATTGCCTCATTGAGCAAGAAGCTCCGGGTGAGTTGGTGGATGCTGTAGCGGTAGGTGGGACTATCAGCATGGACATTGACGAGATTCAGCGCCGCTAACTGCGCCAGCCCATTGGTGACACTATCGTCCGCCAGACCGGTGGCAGTGGCGATCCAGGCGGCTGTATCGCCGCGACGATGGGCCAGCGGCATGTAGAGCAAGAGCCGTTGGCCGAGCTCATCGAGTGTGCGCCAGCTCTGTTGAAAGATAAAGGTATAGAGTTGGTCGGTCTGCTGGTCACCACTCTGGCGTAGCCGTGCCAACAACGAGGCGAGATCGTAGTGGCGGCTGAGCGCGGTCACCAGCCGCAGTGCCAAGGGGTTGCCACCAACGGTTGTGTAGAGCGGCGCTAGCTCCTCATCAGTTGCGGTCGCCAAGCTCGGGATATTGCCCATCGTCGCCTCTTGCCGTACGAGGGCAAAGGCTGCCGCCGGGGCGAGCGGAGGAACGACCAGGCGATAGTGGGTCTGCATCGTTGGCAGCGTGTGGCGCGAGGTCAGCAGCAGGCGCGCACAGGGTGCCAGCTTGTCGAGCAACGTGGCTAGCCCTGCCTGATCGGGCAGCGCTTCTAGGTTGTCGATCACCAGCAGATGGGGCAAGGCGTTGAGCCGTTCGATCAGCACCTGCTGTAGTTGCGCGGTCGCGGTCTCGGCGCTGAGCGGGAAAGCGGGCAGCAGTTGCAGCACCAGCAGCCGCAGCAAGCCATCCACACTGGGCTCGGCGGCTGCGCGCGGCACCAACTGGCCAATCGGTGCCAGACGTTGTGGCTGTACGCTCACCCAGGCCACATCGCCAAAGTGGTTGGCCGCGATGAGCATGCGCGTGACCGCATCGGCCAGGCTCGTTTTGCCAATGCCCCCAATGCCTTCGAGCAGCACCATGGGGGGCGCGTGCTTGTCACAGAGCAAAGTGGTGAGCGTCTCGATCAGATCCTCTACGCCAACGAGACTGGCATAGGTGGTGCTGTCGAGCCGGCGCAACAGCCGTTCGATCTGATGGCGGCGTGCCATAGTTTCGATTTCCACCAGCGTGTCGGTAAAGCGTGACAACGCACGCTTGCGCACATTGTAGATATGCCCTTCCGAGATGTTCATCTGGTGCGCGAGGCGCTGCATCGTCTCTCGATCAAAGAAGCGCTTTTCCAAAAAGCCGGCCTCTTCGGGCCAATGCTCTTGCATCGCCGTCCAGACCCGATGGATCAGCCGGTTGGTCACTTGATGGAGGGCGCGGTGTGCGTTTTGCGCTTCCTGCTGAAACGTAAGCAGATCGGCAAACGGGATGCTAGCGGCCTCCCCATTGTGATAATGGGTGAAGGCCGCTTCGGCTTGGGCATACAAGTGTTCATAATCGAGCGAAGCGGTTGCCAACGCGGCGGGCGTACGGGATGCAGGGGTAAACACGGCGCTTCCTTTTCCATGGGTCGTTGTCATGTTGCAGCGTGCAATGTCACAACGGCTGGCTGCTTCCAACAATCATGGGCAGCATACCACAACTCCGGTGTGCCAACAACCTGCCCAGATGAGCCAGGGTCTGATGTACTTTGGGGCCGATCATGTGCGTCGCACTGGTCAACCGTTATTTCGTCAACCCGGTCGCGTCCGACCAGTGCATCGCACATTGTCGTTTGAGGATCTGTTGAGAGATTGTGTAGATCATGCGCGGAAAGATCGGCTATGCTGATGAGGTGCCAACGTTCGGATCGCTGGCGCAAATGAAGCAGCTATCCTTATCACGCGGAAGGCATCTCTGGATAAATACTGACGGTAGATGCAACCCCCTCCCAGGCTGCTTACCTTTACCCACATTGCTGTGTGTCAGAGGTGGCTAGCGTTCCGGGGACGGCCCGCACGTAGGTTCGTTACCCAGATTTTCTCTGGGCCGTCCCCGGAACGCGGGTCTGCGTGCCCTCTTATGGGTAATGGTAAGCCCAGGCTGGGGGAGGAGCACTGATCGCCGCTGGTGGCGTGATGATTCCCTCCCCAACCTGGGGATGGTTAGGGTGGGGTCTGGCAGCTATCATCCTTTCTTTCCCAAAACAGTCCTCTGGAAAGTGCTCTTGACCATGAAAATTTTTATTTTGTGGGGTGAACAATTCGATGAAGAGCTGGCGATCACCTTTCTTTGCCGCCTGCGCGCGGCGGGGCTGGTGACAAAGCTGGTCGGCGTGCAGGGGCGGACGGCGGCCGGCCAATATGGCAGTCTGCTCTGTTCGGATCTGACCTTAGGCGAGGCGTTGCCCCTGGCACACCAGAGTGTTGGGGTGCTGATTCCCTGTCACAGCCCACAGATCCGGCAACTCGACCTGGACCCGCGCATTGAGCGCTTTCTGCGCACCTGCCATGCCCACGGCGCGCCGCTCTTTACCGGCCGACTAGCGCCAGCCGATGCCGCCACGCTCTCGCTCACGCCCCATCGCATTCAGACCTGCGCCGATCGCACAACCTATGGTACGATGGCCGACAGATTGGTCAACCGGTTGGCTGGCGCGCTGCAACAGCCGACTACCGACCGCTAGTCCAGTGTCAGCTAAGTTTTGATAGGCTAGGCTACCCCATCCCCCAGCCCCTTCCCCGCGAGCAAGGAAGGGGAGAAAGCGGCTCCCTCCCCGATGTCGGGGAGGGTTGGGGTGGGGTTCTAATCTAGCATAATTTCCTTGACACTGTACTAGTGCAGCGTCAAGTAAGTTTTGATGGGTTGTCACCCCTGCGCAGGCAGGGGTCTATACAGATGGATTCCTGCCTACGCAGGAATGACACATTACTTATCAAAACTTTGTTGACACTGCACTAGTCCATGACGATAAGTAAGACGGTAAGACGGTAGACTGTCACCGTCCCACTGTCCGACCGTCCCACCACCCTTTTCCGATTCGGAGATCCCTATGACCATTTCACTGCCCGCCATCATTATCGGCGGCCCACCGCACAGCGGTAAATCTGTCCTGAGCTACAGCCTGACCAAAGCGCTCAAAGCGCGACGCGTCGAGCACTATCTGCTGCGCGCCTGTCCCGATGGCGAAGGCAATTGGAGCCACGAAGCTGCTTCGACGACGGTCGAGCGCATCCGCGAGAAGGGCACGTTCAACGACCATTTTGTCGAGGCGCTTTGCCAGGATCTGGCGAAGCGCCATTTGCCCTTGCTCGTCGATGTGGGCGGAAAATTGACGGTGGAGCAGGATGCCATTTTGCGCTTTGGCACGGCTGCGATCCTGCTCGTCGCTGATCGGGATGCTGCTGTTGCCGCGGCGTGGCGCCAACGCTATGCCGCCCATGGCCTGCCCCTCTTGGCGGATCTCGCATCGACGTTGGAAGGCACACCGCTGCTGGCGGCGACGGCACCACTGGTGCGTGGCCGCCTCACCGCGCTGGAGCGGGGAACGACGGCCCACGGCCCCCTCTTTGATGCGCTCTGTGATCATCTGGCCATCGCCCTATCAGTGCCGGATGCACAGTTGCGCCAACGGCACGCTGAACTGGCACCCCATCCCTGGCTGGAACTCGACCGCATCGATGCGTGGCGGCGACCCCAGCCGCAGCGCGACGATTGGGTGCCCGCCGAAGTGCCGCTGCTCCTCCAACAATCTGCCCCGCAACGGCCGGTTGCCCTTTACGGGCGCGCGCCTAGTTGGCTCTACGCCGCGCTGGCCAACCATGCCTACCCCGCCGCGGTCGCGGTCTTTGACGCCCGCATGGGTTGGGTGCCGGCCCCGGCCCCCGCGCGTATCCCCTCTTGGGAACGCCAACCGGTGTGCTGGCAGGTGGTGCCGCGCCCTACCCACCAGCGGCTGGAACTCAAGATTGAGCAAGCGTATCTTGCCTACGAAACCATTGGCCAGATCAGCCCACCGGCGCTCGACCCGTGCCAAGGGGTGGTGCTGAGTGGTCGCTTCCCCAACTGGTTGCTTATTGCCACCAGCTTCTTTTATCGCGCCCACCCCTGGGTTGCCGTCTACCAGCCCCAACTCAACGGCTACGCGGTGATCGTCCATAGCCGCAGCGCCGGCCATCCCATTGGGACCACGGTCTGGTCGCCCAATCCCTAAACTTCTTCGCGCCAGCCGGTTGCGTGCCGATTCTATCGCGTACTCGCCGAGCGCGCGGATAGAGGATAAAAGCAGAGGCCCCACTACACGCGCTGTAGTGGGGCCTCTGCTTTTTCTGTGCTTGCCGAAGTTTCCGACCCCTGACGGGGATTTGTTCATCTGTGACAGCCAATCGCGCCACTTTCTTGCAAAACTGCGCTTGTACCACTGGAAGGGCACAGAATCAACCTGGCGAAAGCGGGTCGCTGACCAATAAATTTTTGCACCACTTTCGTCTCTCCTTACAAAATTGTTGGCTGTTTGCCGCCGATCAGGTTGTCAGAGCGATAAGCGTAAGGGATAGTGCTCTCGTCATCAATCGCTTAAACCAGTTGTCCCTAGTCAGCGAGACAATTGTATTCTATCAACGCAGGACAGGCTTGTCAACGGGAAAAAATCGTGTAGGGTGTGTCCCAATGTTGGGGGAAACGTCCCCGGCACAGGTGAAAATTGGTTCGTCTGTGTACCGTTTCCTCGCCTGTGCCAGGGACGTAGTAGAAGTCACCCTTTCCTGATACTGCCGTCTTATTCTTAGGCGATTAAAATCGCCTGCTATACTCAAATCAGAATGAAACCCCTAGTTTCGGCCAGCGTGCGTCGCACTGACGGAAGCATCTAGCGGACTGGAAGCAGTTGGCGGTCAGTGCGACGCACGCGATCCCGTTGGTCCGCAAAACTCCGGTTCT
>DAOUCA010000080.1:0-37820 GCA_034432375.1 Caldilineaceae bacterium | reverse complement strand
CTTGTTTTGGCGGAAATTTCCAGATGTCATTCCTGCGCAGGCAGGAATCTACTCGTGTAACATGAAGATGGATTCCTGCCTGCGCAGGAATGACGGCTCTAATTTCTGAAATTGGCGAAGGTATTGATGTTGTCACTATCTTATTATAAATTCCATTCTTGTGGCTTTCTACGTCTTTTGTCCTTTGGAAGATTTTAACATGCACGGCAACGACACCCTCGATCAAACTTGCGAGACCGAGAGCTTGCGCAACATCGACCGTTTTTTGTCCTGATGGCTACTCATGCGCTCTAGCACACCGTTGAGTAGACGGACCGCGGCGGCAATGTAAGGCCCTTTGTTGAGCATGACACATTCGGCGCGGCCACTCATTACGGCGTCGGAAACTTCGGCGCGCGAGGGCATTCCGCTCTTGGCCATACTTTCTAGCACTTGGGTTGCCCAAATCACCGGTACATGGGCCGCCTCACAGAGCCAGAGGATCTCCTCTTGCACTTCAGCCAGCCGCTCAAAGCCCACCTCGACGGCCAGATCACCGCGGGCCACCATCACCCCGACGGGCGGTTTGCGCAGACTAGCCAATAGAATGTGGGGTAGATTCTCAAAAGCCTGCTGTGTCTCAATCTTCAACACAATGCCAACATTGTCTCCACCGAATTCGTCGAGCTTTTGGTGCAACAGTGCAATATCCGCGGGCGTGTGGACAAAGGAGAGGCCGACCATGTCAACATGCTTGACGAGAAAGGCGAGATCTTGCAGATCCTTCTCGGTAAGGGCTGGAATGGTCAGGTTGGTCATCGGTAAGTTGACCCCTTTTTCGGCCTGTAACTTGCCGCCGCCGGGGGGTGTCTGCGTGATCACCACCTCGATCGTGTCGCCATCATTGCTGAGGATCTGGCCGCCGATCTTACCATCGTCAAACCAAATGAGTTCGCCTGGTTGGGCAGCGGCAAAAACGGCCGCCAGCGTAATCGGGATCTGCGTCGTTGCCAATAGCGATCCATCCTCTGCATAGTGCGCCGGTCGACCAAGATGGCTTTCATGAACCAACCGGAGATGGTCGCCGACGGTCAACGGCAAAGGCAACACCAATGGCGGCAACGTGCCCCAACGCCCTTCGGCAACCGGTGCACCGGCACGTACCAGCGTAATGGTGCTATTTTGTTCAATGTAGCTGGTCCGCTCGGATTGACCGATCAAGCCACCGTTCGCTTGGGCATGCACATGAACTGTCCGTTTACGGCCACGAGCGTCGGTAAAGCGTAGTTCATCCCCAATTTGGATCTGGGCAAAGAGCGCGGCATCGACCGGTGTAGCGATAATCTTTGCTCCCGACTTCATCGGTGACGGCAATTGCGCGGCACCATCGATCTGAGCCGCGCTAATCCATAAGGTGGCGGGCTGGATAACGATTCCCCTAGCATCGCGTTGCGGGCGCACCTTGACGAGATGGTAGTTGGGTGCAATGGCTCCTGTTCGCAATTTCGGGCCGGCGAGATCGGCATAGACCTTGCACGGGCGCCCCATCTCCCGCTCGGCCTGGCGCAGATTGCGGATCATCGCCAGCCAATCTTGCGGTTCATCGTGCGCACAGTTGATACGCATCACATCCATGCCGGCGGCCAACAGCGCGCGGATCAGCGCCACATCCGTTGCGGCTTCACTGGGCATGGTCACCATAATACGTACGGTCCGTTTCCCCGCCGGCTCGCCGAGCAGTTGCAGGCTGTGCTGGTTGAGCAACATCGGGCCGGTGAAGAAGGTAACAGGCGGATGTTCTTGAAAGTCGGGATTTGCCTGTTCACTCAGTTGATAGAGGGCCACGAGCACCGACTGAAGTGTCGTCAGGGCATGGGACTCTAAACGCCCCAGTGAACTCAGGCCGAGCGCGGCTAGTGCGGTTTGCAGCGGCCGGATATCATGTTGACGGATGGCTAGATAATGCAGGAGATTGCGTGCGCTCGCTTCATAGGCGGAGTCGATGGCAGCAATATCGGCGCTGTGCGCAGATTCAAGCGCACAAGCTTGTTCATACAACTCACGAAGCAGGGGAATCAGACGTTGCGCACGGAGAGATGTAGCGGGTAACATAGGTCATCTCCAAAAAGCAGGTTAGAAATCTCTACGATTTCGCGGGTGATACTGATCAAACTGATCAACCTGGTTGTTCCTTTGTAAGCAACCAGGTGATTGTCACTGTCCGCTACAAAGTTCGGACAGCAGACCGCACGGTGGACAGGGACAGTCACCTCTGGAAATCGTACCTTGAAGATTCTTCCTCACTGTCGTTCGTCAGAATGACAATCTTGCTGCATTGCGGTCTACTGATTATAGCAAACTCTTGTGTTCTTTGGGATCTCAGGGAGTTGTTAAATGGGGAGCACCTTCGCGAAAAGGATCTAACCAAATTGACTATCTTTGCTACTTAGCAATAGCAGGCCGATGCGGTTTAGAATGGCTCCTTTTTCTTTATCGATGAGAGGACTTCTCGTGAGCGACAGAAGTGATGCCGGGCTTGTTTTGGCGGCCGCTGCCGGCGACAAGGTTGCCTTTGGTGAACTCGCCGACCGTCACGTCGAGCGGGCACGACGGGTGGCAGTGCGTATGGTCGACAATTACGACATTGCCTGTGAATTGGTGCAGGAAGCACTGTTGCAGGCCTATCTTGGTCTCGTCACACTGCGCGAGCCGGCGTACTTTGCGGCGTGGTTGATCGGCATTGTGCAGAACCTTTGCCGTACACACCTGCGCGCGCAACAGCGCCTGCCACTGACGCTCGACTGGCCCGACGAGGCCGATCTGTTGGCCGATGCGTCGCTTGACCCCGTTGCGCAACTGGAAGCACAGGAGCGCCGGGCGTTGGTGCAAGCCGCCATTGCTGCCCTATCGCCAAAGAACCAAACGGCAACCTGGCTTTATTATATCGAGGCGATGAGCATTGAAGAGGTCGCGCAGACGCTCAATGTCTCGCCGAATGCGGTCAAAGGGCGTTTGTTTCAGGCGCGCAAACAACTGCACACAATGTTAGCTCCTATTTTCACATCAACTTATGGCATAACGCGCTTGCATCCTGCGACTGAACAGTTCAGCAAAAAGAAAGGCAAGACCATGGCTACAATTTCCAAAGTGAAAGTTCTCAGAAGCTCGCCAACCAACAACTACATGCTCTATCTATTTGATACGGAGAATCAGCGTTACATTTGCATCTGGATCGGGCCCTATGAAGGGGAGCAAATCCGGCTGCAACTTTCTGGGTTGCCAACCACTCGTCCGATGACGTACCGTTACTTTGCCGACTTCTTGCAAGCGATGGAAATTCAGTTGGAATCGGTCATTGTCGCACGACTCCACGAAGCAACCTTCTATGCTGTCTCGCGCTTTCGCAACGAGGCGGTTGTTAAGGAGCTTGATGGCCGACCAAGCGATGCGATTGGATTGGCGCTACACACAGGCAGTCCAATTTTGATCGATGACGAACTGATGGCGCAACATGGCAAACCATTGACGGATGAAGAGGTAGGCGCTGATGCGCTTAGCCCACCAGCCAAGGTTGATCTTGAACATTGGTTTATTAGTAGAATCGAACGGGTGCGGCGTGAACAACTTGCTATCGTTGGCTGGAACGCCGACCTTTTTGAGGACGAAAAAGCGCGCTTCACCACCCATGCCCGCATTGCCTTGCTCAATGCAATGGGCCTGGCGCAATTCCTTCACCACAACTATGTAGGTACCGAACATCTCATTTGGGGATTGACTAACCATCAGGAAGGCGGCGCTGCGCAAATCTTGCACACAGTTGGCGTGACATCGATTACACTTGATCAGGCCGCCACGGCGCGCCTTGGTTCACTGCCGCTAACCGCAGAGGGGCAGAGACTCGATGCAGATAGCACAGATCCGGCAACACCAGCACCGCACCTCGTGCCGCGCGTCCTCCAGGTGCTCGATCTGGCTGAGGCCGCCAAGGTCGAGACAAAAGTGGCGCAGATCGATACAGAACATCTGCTGCTCGGCATTCTCCGCGAAGGGGGCGGCATGGCGGTGACATTGTTGCAAGATTTGGGGGTGGATCTGGCTGAGTTGGAGCGTCAACTGTTGGCGAATTGAATATCGTCCTTGGCGGTAATAAATTTGAAAATGCAACAGGGACAAGAGCGGACCCTGAGCCTGTCGGAGGGAAAGCGGCTCCGGCTTCGACAGGCTCAGCCTCCGTTTACGCTACTGCACTTTCAGCCGCACGGTCACAATCGCATAGGGTCGGATTGGAATTGTCACCCGGTTGCCGTTCACAGCCAACGCTTCTTGATTCTCTTCGAGCAGATTCGCGCGCCACGCTTCTTGGAGCGCCATATTGGTGGCCAAGATCACTGCCCCACGCGTGCGCCCACACTCGTAGAGGCGCACGATAATGCCGTCACCATCCTCCGCCTGTTTGACCGTCTCAATCACCACATTGGGCGAATCGATGCTGACCAAAGCCGCGGGTGTGGCGGGCGGCTTGACCGCTGTGCCCTGCGCCGGTGCATAGACGAGCAACGGATCATTCAACCCATAAGCCGCGCCAATCGTGCCATTACGCCAGTCCCCAGCGTGGGGCAGCAGACTGTAGGCGAAATGCTGTTCGCCCTGGTCGGCCACGGGGTCGGGCATGGTCGGGCTGCGCAATAGGCTGATACGCATCACGTTCCCGTGGATATCGTGGCCATATTTGCAGTCATTGAGCAGGCTGACGCCATAATCGCCCTCGCTCAGGTCGACCCACTTCTGCGCGCAGGTCTCAAAGCGCGCCCAATCCCAACTGCTGTTGCGATGGGTGGGCCGCTCGACATTGCCCCATTGGATCTCATAGGTCGCGGTCGGGGCCAGCACATCGACCGGGAAGGCGACCTTGAGCAGCACATGCTTCTCCTGCCACTGGATCGTCGTGTCAAAATCGATCTGCGCGCGGTTGTGGGCGAGCGAGATACGCTGGGTATAGTCGCTGTTGAGAATGCGCCGCTTGATTTCCACTGTGGCGCGCAACGGTCCCGCTTCGACGACCGTTACACTCGATGCTGGTTCGGCCGGCCACTGCTTGTCCTCGTAGAAGATGTCGACATCCCACGCATCCCAGAAGAGCGGGCGATCTTCAAAGGCCTGGAATTGGTTGGCGATAGCGCCCGCCGGCAACACTTCGCGGCCTTGCACCTTGTCGTAGATGCGGGTAATGTCGCCGGCGCGATTTAGTTCCACACGCACAAAGTCATTTTCCAGCGCGTCGGTGGTGGCCTTGACGGTTGTGGCGGGCGGGGGTGCGGCGGCCGTGCTGTTGACCAAAACTGTAACGCTATAGGGTGCCAATGGGCCGGCGGCAAACCAGGTGCCATCGCGTGTCACCTGGCTCAACACGGGCGTGCCGTCGGTGCGACAGAGATGGGTCCCCTGCGGCGCAGTGCCCGACCAGAAGGCCAGATCCTCGCGATGGAAGCTGGTCGGGTTGACGAGGAGGAGCTCTCCGCCCACTTGTTTGGCCACTGCGTTGAGGGCATCGTAGCGCACGCTTTCGGTCATCTCGCCAATCTCGGCATATTGCGCCTGCGAATCGACATAGACCTGGTTGATGCTGCTGCCGGGGATGATGTCGTGGAATTGGTTGAGGCAGACGAGTTCCCACGCCTTACGCAGGGTTGCCGCGGGATAGCTGAAGTTGGCATCGAGTTGCGCGGCCAATGTGGCCAGAAACTCGGTGTCGTGAAGCAGAAACTCGCTCTTGCGATTGGCGCGCTTGTTGCGGCTTTGTGTCGTGTAGGTGCCACGATGCAATTCGAGGTAGAGCTCGCCATTCCACGTCGGCAGCCGATCGCCGGAATCCCGTTCCAAATTGCGGAAGAAGTTGTTCACCGAGTCCTGACGCATCTGCGGCGTGGCAGGGAAGTGGCCCATCTCGCGAATATTTTCGAGCATCTCGCGCGTGGGGCCACCACCGCCGTCGCCATAGCCGTAGGCCATCAGCAGCTCTTGTTGGTGCTCTTTCTGTTGAAAGTTCGTCCAGGTGCCGATCGTCTGTTGCGGTGAAGCGTTGGCGTTATAGGTGCTGGCGTAGGCGCTGCCCCCCTCCGGCGTCGTGCTGAAGTGGGTGAGCACCTTGGTGCCGTCGAGCCCCTGCCACCAGAAGCTGTCATAGGGCAGCCGGTTGTATTGGCTCCAGCCGATCTTGATTGTAAAGAAATATTCCAGCCCAGCCTCTTTAATCAGCTGCGGCAGGTTCCACGCATAGCCAAAGACATCGGGCAGCCAGAGCACCGGCGTGTCAAATTTCTCGCCAAAGTGCTCGCGGAAAAAGGTGCGCCCGAGCAAAAACTGACGCGCCAACGACTCGGAACCGCTCAGGTTGCAGTCCGCCTCGACCCACATGCCACCAATCGTCTCCCAGCGGCCATCGGCCACCAGCTCTTTGATCGCCTCGAACAATTCGGGATAATCTTGACGCACATAGTCGTAGAGCTGCGGCTGACTCTGTGTGAAGTGGTAATCGGGGAACTGCTCCATCAGGCGCAACACGGTGTGGAAGGTGCGCCCAGCCTTGCGCCGTGTCTGCGCCAGCGTCCAGAGCCAGGCGACATCGATGTGGGCGTGGCCGCTGGTGACTATGCTGACATCAAGCGGTGCGCCCGCCTTGGCGATCCCCTGCTGTAAAAGGTCGTAGGCAACCGGCACGCTGGCGTAGAACGCATCCCCAATCGGTTCGCGCAAATCGAGTGCGGTAAAGGCGGCGTCGAGCGCGTTGAGCAGATGGCCACGCGCCGGCTCCTGTTCATCAATCGCGTTGACAATGCCGAGCGCCACGCGTGCCGTCGCCAGCAGATCGCGGGTCGGCTGGTCGATCTGCACGACCGCGCAGGGGCGCATGAACAAGGGGTCACGCGGTTCCGTGCGACCCAAACCGTACGAACCGGTCCAGCCATGCAGTTCAAGCCGGTGTTCTTGGCCATCGCGCCACTGCGCCGGCAACTGGATCTCCTGATGATGGCGATCACAGGCGGCATAGGGTTGGCCGTCAATGTAGGCCAGCGTCTCGGGGTGGCTAAAATCGCCGGCGTCACCCAAGGGCAGGTAGAGCGCCACTGGTACGTCGGCGGGCCAATCTGCCGGCACGGCAAAGGTGGTGCGCATGAGAAAGTTGAGATCACGATGGCCCCAGTGACTGTAGGGCTGAATCGTCTGCCAGTCGCCGCTTGTGTTGCCAAGGGGCGGCGGCGTTTGCGGATCAGGTAAGGTGAGAAGAGAGAGCGGGGGCAGTTCGCTGCGCCGGTGATAGACCGCCGCTTCGACGAGTTGGATTCGCTGGGCAATTTTACGGGCGGTCCAGCGCACCTTGTGGGTTAACATGATCTGCTCCTTTGCAGATGATGGTTTGGTCAGTCGACGTTTAGGCATCGACGACCAGTTGACTGATGATAAGTTATGAAGGCGAGCGCGCCAGCATTAACACGGCATAACGCTCATCTTGGGCAAGCCAAGCCAGGTCAAAGTCGCCAATCGGGACGCTGATCGGCCCTTCAGGCAAAGCTCGGTCATTTAGGTAAATCTGTTCGCTGTCCATCCCAACAACTAAGACGGCATGCAGTGTATTGTGACCAAACCAATGCGGCAGTTCGCCCGTTTGTACACTGGCGATGGTGGGCCAGCCCTGTTCAAGTAGGGCATAGAGCTGCGCCAGTTGCCCACCGGTGTTGTGTAGCACGCGGATTGACAGACGCTCCAATTTCTCAATGTTCGAGAATGCTGTGCCTATACCAGATCTAATTTCGAGCAGTTTTACCAGACGGTCATAGCGAACGGGGATTTTTAAGTAGTTGCAAGCCATTACGGCGCACGCTGCCAGACAATCGCCACTGTTACGCTGTTGGGCATGTGGCACAGCTAAAAATTGAGGAGAGGGAGGGCGAAATAGCATGGCATACTGCGCAGTGGATTAATGGATGGGTTGGAGAATTTTGACTGGATCACCAGTTGGCGCAGCAATTGTTGGTTGTAAGCTGGACACAAGAAAGCCATTGGGCATATCTTTTGTCGGTTCGTAGGGCGGGAGACTTGTCGCCAGACGCTCAGCCGCATCTAATATGTTTGCGGCAGAAAGCGTTGGGCTGCGCAACTCTCCGGTGTCAACCGCAATATCGACATAGCCGACAGTCCCCACAACGCCGACATGCGGTGCCGTAAGAATCGCTGGAACGCGCCACAGCGCATGGGGTTCATTGGTTACTGTTTCTTCAATAACCATTGATGGTTCATCTGCGCGTATCATGTAACTGACTTCGCCAACGAGCCAAGTGTGCACACGTCGGCGAGCCTCTTCCGCAGAAATTTTCAGGTCAAACGTATAGTCTAGCTGTAACTTCACTAGGCCGGTTGACGGTATTGTCATCTGTTCGAGTACGAGTGTTACAGACATGGATGTCTCCAACTTATTTCCAGGCAACCATCATTTATCGCTTGCGTTCATTATATCACAGATCACGCGAAATGTATTACGCAATTGTCTCCCATCACGGAGGCATGGTGATTGTACGTTCAAAGTTGGGTTTCATCGCCCAACAATCGCGCCGCCGCCGCGTACGGATCCAATTCTCGCCGTCGCACCTGCTCCACCAGCCCATCCAATCCCTGCTGTGGCAACAGCGCCAGGATCCGCCGGTTGAGTTCGGCCCGTAGTATATTTTCGAGCGTCTGGGCAACCCGGATCTGCTCGCGCTGTGCCCACTCCCCTGAACGATCCAGCCAGGCTGCATGTTCCTCAATCCGCTCCCGCAACTCATCAACCCCACCGCCACCGGTCGCCACCGTGCGCAACACCGTCACCCGCCAGCCTGCTTCCTCATCTTGCCCGTTTTCCCGCGCCGGCACTATCACCGGCAACAACTGCCCATGATGGCGGATCTGCCGCGGCCCACCCCCATCCAACTCGAGCATCATCTCCAGCGCCTGCACCGTGCGGTCGGCACCCGGTCGATCAGCCTTATTAACAACGAGAATATCGGCAATCTCCAAAATACCCGCCTTGATCGCCTGCACTTCATCGCCCATGCCCGGCGCTTCGACGACGATGGTTGTGTGCGCGGTGCTCGCAATCGCCACCTCGGCCTGCCCCACCCCCACCGTCTCGACAATGATCCGATCAAACCCAGCCGCGTCGAGCAATGTAACGACATCACCGGTCGTCTTGCTGAGGCCGCCCAGGCTGCCACGCGTCGCCATGCTGCGCACAAAGACGCCACTATCGCCGCTGAGTGCCCGCATGCGCACGCGATCGCCGAGGATCGCGCCGCCGGTGAAGGGGCTCGTTGGGTCGATGGCGACGATGGCCACCGTCTGCCCGGCGCGGCGATAGGCCTGCGTCAGCGCGGTGACGAGGGTGGATTTGCCGCTGCCCGGCGCGCCGGTGACGCCGATGATATGCGCTTGGCCGCTGTGGGGATAGAGCGCACTGAGCAGGGCGTGGGCATCTGATCGTTCATCTTCGATCGCACTAATCGCGCGCGCAAGGCGCAGCCGATTGCCGGCCAAGATTTCTGCGGCGACTTCATTGACAGCCATTTACGCAGCGGCCTTCTGATTGACATGCGCGCGGATAAAGTCGCCAATCGCCTCGGTCGAGGTGCCGGGGCCAAAGATCGCTGCAATGCCCTTTTCCTTGAGCAGCGGAATATCCTCATCGGGCACAATGCCACCGATGACGACGAGCACATCGCCTTGCCCCTGCGCCCGCAGCAGATCGACCACTTTGGGGCAAAGGGTCATGTGCGCGCCGCTGAGGATGCTCAGCCCGACGACATCGACATCTTCTTGCAGCGCGGCTTCGGCGATCATCTGCGGTGTCTGGCGGATGCCGGTGTAGATCACTTCAAAGCCGGCATCGCGCAGCGCGCGGGCGACCACTTTGGCGCCGCGGTCGTGGCCATCGAGGCCCGGTTTGGCGACGAGGACACGGATGGTTTCTTGGGTCATGGCTGCTCCTTTGGCTATTGGGCTGATTCACATGCGCTTTATTATCGGGACTTACGCAACTTGTCGAGAGCGAAACAGATGATAGTAAAGAGTTACCCTTGCGATTCGCGCTCGGTGCGTAAGTCGTAATTATAAAAGAGTGCGCAATAAGTATCCAATCAATATCATTCAGGGAAGCGTTTTTATGTCAAAGTGACCAGTTTTCAGACAATGTTGTTCATTTAAGCACTGGAGGTGAATTGTCACCCCTGCGTAGGCAGGGGTCCACATACGGGTGTCTACTCGATACATTTGGCGAGGCAGTCACCCCTACGCGCCCACTGGCTTACCCGATGGATTCCTGCATACGCGGGAATGACATGGATCGCTTCACTTAACGCCATTGAGTACCCAATAGCGCATTGAATCAAGTAGCGCTGTGTGGCAGAGATGGTATACTTCTGGGTGCCATCGCTCGACCGTTGCTCCCTCGGTGGAGACGGTCGTCATGGGCTGGCTGGTGCTGGAGTTAACCAATTCCGTCTGGTCGGTGGCGTTGATCGGCTTCTTCCGCTCGGCCCCCATGGTGATCGCCGGCCTCCTCGTCGGCCCGATCACCGACCGCTTTGGCCGCCGCCCGGTGATCATCACCTGTCAGACGGTCTATGTGCTGATGTATGGGTTGATTGCGTTGCTCCTGGCGCTGCAAATGCTCGCGCTCTGGCATTTGGCCGCCATCTCACTGCTGATGGGGACGGCGTGGGCGGTGGACTTTCCCACGCGGCGGGCACTGCTGCCCGATATGGTTGGCAAGGCGTTGATCATGGATGCGCTGCTCTTGGAGAGTTTTGCCGGGGGAATCTCGCGCATCATTGGGCCGTTTCTGGCCGGGTTGGTTATCGTCTACTTTGGCGCGCTGGGCTGTTTTCTCGTCTTGATGTTGCTGTCGATCTGGGCACTTGCGCTGCTCTGGACACTGACCACGAGCGAACTTCCCTGCACCGTCGCCCCCCACGCGTCCACCTGGTCATCGATCGGGCAAGGCTTTCGCTATGTGCGCCACAACGAGCCGATCCTGGCCGTGGTCCTGATCACCTTGCTCATGAACCTGCTCATCTTCCCCTACATGAGCCTCCTTCCCATCTTTGCCCGCGACATTTTGCAGCAAGGGCCCGAAGGCTTGGGATTCTTGGGCACAGCCACGGGCATTGGCTCTTTTACGGGGCTCCTTTTGATTAACCATCTACGGCGGCGGGTCAACAATGGCTTGATCTATGCGACCGGTTCCTTCTTCCAATGTCTGGGGCTATTGGCCTTTGCCGGCTCCACCCATTACGCGCTGTCGTGGACCTTGCTCCTCCTTGCCGGCATTGGTCAATCCTGTTTCGCCCTCATGCAAAGCTCGATCATCTTGCTCACCGCCAGCGATGAGATGCGCGATCGCGCGATGGGCACGGTGATGATCGGCATCGGTGCCGATCCCCTGGGCAAATTGCAAACGGGCTTTCTCGCCGAAACCGTTGGCGCGCCGATGGCACTCGGTGTGCAGGCCAGTCTCTCCGCGCTGCTGGTGATGGGCGTCGCGCTCTGGTTGCCTCAGCTATGGCGCGCACCGCAGGCGATTGTGGTGGAGTCGGGGTGAGGTGGATTTGGGGGCAGAACTATTTGTCTACAATGGCCTAAGGCAAAATATCAAATGCGGGGCAGTGTTTTGGTCGAAACATGCGAAAATGCCGAGTGTCAATCGTGAGTACTCGAGTGATATTTAGACGCTCTGCCATTGAAAACAATATCGCATCAACAAAATCGATTTCACTATCCCTATATTGACGCACAACCGCAGCTGCGCGTTGAAAGTCAGCAGCAGTCGGCTCCAGCAACACAAATGATTCTGATGCCAACATCTCAATAAACTCAGCCAATGCATCACTGCCAAGATCGCGCTGAACCAGATAGGCAACCTCGGTTGTTACCACCGTTGGCAGATAAATTGTACCCTTTACTGACTGTGAAGCGCGTAAGACGTCCGCATGTCGTTTTTCCTTGCTATTCAAGAGTGCATACAGGAAACCGGTGTCAAGCAACTGACTCATTGGCGACCGAAACCGTCCGTTGCATTTACTTCGTTAGCAAGAATTTCTTCTGCACGTTCGGCCGAGTTTCCTGGCCCACCGTGGAAGCGTCCTGCAATATTGAGCAGTGGATTATCTGCTTGCTCTACCAAGTTAAGCTGGTTCTCCAACAAAGTGTCTAATAACCAGCGCGCCAGACGCAACCGTTCCGTGGCTGGCAGTTCAATAAGTTCTTGTTCAATTTGTTGGAGGGTCATGGACGGTTCCTTTTTTCAAATCCAGCACGAATCGCATAGGCCACAAATCATTATACCAAAATTCAGCCTGTGTGAATAACTTCGATAAGACGAAGCGCAACCTCTTCCTTGCAATTTCGTCAGCAATTTTAGTATACTTACGGCGTCTTTTGCCCTATAATCAATCGCAAGCTAGCATACCGTGTCCAAAAATTAACCCATTCAACCGTAGGTCACGCTTGCAGCGTGACAGACACCCATTAACCGATCATTGGGGAAACCCAACCATGTCATTCCTGCCTATGCAGGAATCCAAGGGGTGTCCAGCGAATGGACCCCTGCCTGCGCAGGGGTGACAAAGCGACGGCACCATGTCATTCCTGCGTAGGCAGGAATCCAAGGGGCGTCCAGCGGATGGACCCCTGCCTGCGCAGGGGTGACAAAGCGACGGCACCATGTCATTCCTGCGTAGGCAGGAATCCAGAGTGTGGACCCCTTGGTTGCCTTCTATGCGCGCAGGGGTGGACAATATTAAAACACTTCGGAAACGGTGTACTTATTTCTATCCAGGTATTTACGCCCAACTCTACGAGCAAGGCTTTTCATGACCACCAACTTTTCCCAAACCGCCGCCTATATCTGGTCCCTGGCCGATCTGCTGCGCGGCGACTTTAAACAATCGCAATACGGCCGCGTGATCCTGCCCTTTACCATTCTGCGCCGCTTGGAATGTGTGCTCGAAGCGAGCAAACCCGCGGTGCTGGCGCAGGCCGAGAAGCTCAAGGTCATGCCCAACGTGGAAGCCGCGGCACGCGACAAGCTCCTACTGCGCGCCGCCGGCCTCTCCTTCTACAACACCTCCCCCATGGATCTCGCCAAGCTGGGCAGCGCCGACATCAAGAGCAACCTGACCAACTATGTCGACAACTTTTCGACCGACGCCCGCGAGATCTTCGAGCACTTTAAATTTGCCGACTTTGTCGCCCAGCTCAATGAGGCCAACTTGCTCTTCAAAGTCGTCCAGCGGGTGGCGGCCACCGATCTCAGCCCCGAAGCGATCTCGAATCACGACATGGGGCTCGTCTTTGAGGAGCTGATCCGGCGCTTTGCCGAAAGCTCCAACGAGACCGCCGGGGAGCACTTCACCCCACGCGACATTGTGCGCCTGACCACCGCGTTGGTCTTCATGGAAGATGACGACGCGCTGACCGAGGAGGGCATCATCCGCACCATTTATGACCCGACGGCAGGGACCGGCGGCTTTCTCTCCAGCGGCATGGAATATGTCCACGAGCTGAACCCGCGCGCGGTGATGCGCGCCTTTGGGCAAGAGCTGAACCCAGAAAGTTACGCCATCTGCAAGGGCGATATGCTGATCAAGGGGCAGGATGTGAGCCGCATCAAGCTGGGCAACACCCTGAGCGATGACCAGCTTGCCAACGACAGATTTGACTACATGCTCTCCAATCCCCCCTTTGGCGTCGACTGGAAGAAGGTTGAGGGTGAGATTAAAAGTGAGCACACGGTCAAGGGCTTTGATGGCCGCTTTGGCCCTGGCTTGCCCAGGGTGAGCGATGGTTCGCTCCTGTTTCTCCTGCATCTGCTCAGCAAATTGCGCGACTATGATCCGAATGCCGCCCGCGGGGAACAGGGCAAAAACGGTGGGCGCATTGGCATCATCCTCAACGGCTCGCCCCTCTTTACCGGCGGCGCGGGCAGCGGCGAGAGCGAGATCCGCCGTCACATTCTCGAAAGTGACCTGCTCGAAGCGATCATCGCCCTGCCTACCGATATGTTCTATCATACGGGCATCCCCACCTACATCTGGATTCTCTCGAATAAGAAGCCTTCCAGTCGCAAGGGTAAGGTACAGTTGATCAATGGTGTCCACCTCTACCAGAAGATGCGCAAGGGTTTAGGATTCAAACGACAAGAGCTTGGCGAGGAAGACATTGCGCTTATCACTCATACATTCAGCCAATTTGAGGCGGTAAAGAGCTACAACCTTGACAATATTGTTAGTCAGGATGAGGTTATTGTTTCTGACAATACGATCATGCCTATTACCAAGAATATGAACGAAGGTCGCATCTTTGCCGCTAAGATCTTTGCTAATCACGAGTTTGGCTACCGACGCATCACGATTGAGCGACCGCAGCGCCGCTCGGTACAATTTACCGATGAGCGACTAACTCAATTACGCTTTGCTTCTGATCTACTCAGCAAAGATCCGAGAAAACCCGATCTCGATATTGAGCAGAGACCGCTATTCGATAAGGCCAAAGCACTGCAACAGATGATAGGTACCGACAAATACGACGATTTCAATGCATTTGATACATTGTTGACCAAGACACTAAAGCAGACAGGAATCAAGCTCGGTACCACTGAGAAGAAGCAATTGCTCGATGCTGTAAGCTGGATAAACCCATCCGCCGAACCAATTATCAAAAAGGTACTAAAGAAGCCAGCTAATCCTCTTTATGGTGCCTTTTCATACCGGGGTAAAGTCGTTGAGTTTCGGGCCGATACCAACCTACGTGATAGCGAAGATGTGCCCCTCACCGCTGCAACAGCGCGTGGTAAGAATGTTGATGCCGTCAACGAAGCCTACTTCACTCAAGAAGTAGCACCCTATGTAGCCGATGCTTGGATTGATATAAGCAAGCGTGATGGACGTGATGGCCAAGTCGGTATTGTTGGCTACAAGGTTCCTTTTGTTCGCCTATTTACAGATTTTGCTAGTCTTAAAGATCGCCAAGAGCGAATCAAATTAAAGACGCTTTTATCACGGAGTGCCGAAGGGAAATATATATGGCATCCTACTCGCAAGAGATTTTCATTAGCAATAGAGGAGCCTGATACGATTGGAGGCGTTTACAGTAGTCGTTATAGTGAACGCGTAGATGTTGATGAGCAACAGCTCAATGTCGATTATCTTAATTTGTTCTTTGCTTCACCAGAGAGTGATGACTGGATACAGTATGCAACGGTGAGTGACAGAAACCATGCAAATTTGCCGATCAGCAGATTATTGGAATGCGAGATTCAACTGCCAGATATACGAACGCAGGGATTTATCGTTCATTTAAGTGATGAACACAATTCACTTTCGCAGCGTATCGACTCTATACGGTCTAGCCTATTTAGCGATCCTGTTAGAGCCGATTTAGATATTCAGCGATATCATAATGCGGGTAACCGTTTCGAAGAAGAATTCACTCATCAACTACCTCATCCACTATCTGTACTTTGGGTTCAAGCTCAGTTTGCCATAGAAGATAAAAACCGGTGTGAAGACTTCATCAAATTTTATGAGTATTTGGGATTGTTTGTAGTAAGTGTGATTTTGGGTCAACTTTCTGAAGAAGATACTAAAAATATTTTAAAGAAAAAGGCAAAGTATCCCGATAAGCCATATATTACGATGGGAACCGCGTATAATCTTATAAATTATGTGAGGGATGCATTTGGGCCCCAAATACGTCCCCAATTCAAACCATTTATAAGCGAAGACTGGGCAAATTTACTAAAGGATGCTACACGGATTCGCAATGAGATCGCCCACCGAGGAATCCATGCTAAGGCATCAGTTCGATCATGGAAAAGTCAAATTGATTCGCTTAATGAGAAATTTACAATACTTTCGCGAACTTTGTTTGAACAAATTATACTTGTGCGTCCGAAACATTCTACATACATCAGATCACTTGGTAGTACTGGCATCTTTCGAAATACAGTTGACTTGCTGCGCGGTTTAGCGCTGAATCCATCAATTGCTATAAAAATTAGCACTTCAGAGCCCATGCTAGATGGGGAGTTATATATCGTAACCGGTGAAATCTCAGAGCCACAGATGCCACATAGGATATTTCCACTTATGAAACTACTAGACACAGATGATGAGAATGGTATTGCGGCTTTCTATTTCTACAATCAGTGGGATGGAGAGTCAGAAAAATATATTTACGTATGCCCGTATCCTAGCGCAGCACATCAGAAGCGACTTGATAATTCAACTTTATTTCCAATGATGACGAATAATGACTAACTTCTCGCAAGCCAAGGCTCATATTTGGACCCTAGCGGACTGCAGTACGGTGACTTTAAGCAATCGCAGTATGGCCGAGTAATCCTGCCCTTTACGATCTGCACCGTTTGGAATGTATGGTAGCCGAGAGTAAACCAACTGTTTGGAGACAGGTTAGAAACTCAAGGCCATGCCCAATCTGAAAGCTATGGCGCGCTATAAGATCTTGCTGAGTGCGGCCAGCACCTCTTTCTACAACATCTTGCCTCGGATCTGGCCGTATTGAGCAGCGCGGAAATCGAGAGCAACCTGACCAACTATGTCGACAACACAATTGATGTCCCTACCGTGTACTGAGAGGAATCTGCAATGGAAGAAAAACGTCTTACGGAAATGGATGCGGAAGAATTTGGTCAGCTCATCAATGGGTTTATCGACCGCGAAACCAAAGATATGGGTGAACTGGACGCGCCTCTCTTTTACGAGGCACTTGAGTCTATTTATGCACTCGATGCGACACCCCAAACGGTAAAATTGGAAGCGCAGGTGGTTGGAGAAGAATTACAGCTTCGTTTACCCGTGGCGGTGGCAAAAGGCATTGAGGTTCATGGCAATGAGATTAATGTACATAACCTGCGGTTTGTGATTCAGCTTGTCAACGGTGGTGCACTCTCGATCTGAAATTAAACTTGTAGCGCGTTCTCATCTTGCTCTTTGGGAGTCTGCGTTATACTTTTGACCCCAACGCCGAGGATCTGCTCAACGCCGCGGTCGAAGCGCAGCGCGGTACTCAACCTCAGCCTTTACGCCCGGCACCTCGCCCCACTCCTGCGCGAGAAGACGCCCGACGACGACCCCATCGATCTGAGTTCAGTGGAGCTGAGCCACTACCGCCTCTCCAAAACCAAACAGCAGGATCTGCGCCTGGTGAAGGAGGGCGCGACTGGTCTCAGCCCAGCTGGCGCGCTCGGCACCGGTCGCCCCCGCACCAAAGAAGAGATCTGGCTCTCTGCGCTGATCGTCCGCTTGAACGAGCTTTTTGTGACCGATGGGCTAACCGATAGTGATTTGATCAACTACGCCCGCACCATCGCCGACAAGGTGCTGGAAAACGCGCATGTGATGAACCAGGTTGCCAACAATTCCCCTGAGCAGGTCATGCTCGGCGACTTCCCCGGCGCGGTCGACGACGCTGTCATTGACGCCAACGAGCGTCATCAAAACCAGATGATGCAATACCTCAACAATCGGGAGATCCAGGCGGGCTTTCAGCGCGTGGTGCTGGAGATTTTGAAGGCGATGAACCTCGCGGCTGGGGAATAAGGGGGCTTAAAGTTGGGAAGGTACCACAATATTGTCACATTCCTAGAGCGCGGTCAGCTTGAAAACGATAGCCACTTTTTTGTATGCACAATGTGTTGACAAACACGGAATTGCAGCTATAATGGTTCACAAGAAAGGAGCGAACTTATGCAAACAATTCCAACCTCGCCACGCAGCCAAAACATCCACATCCGCATTGCGCCACAACAGCGGGCACTGATTGATCAAGCCGCGCACGCGGTCGGTAAAACGCGGACCGACTTTATTCTTGATGCCGTCAACAAAGCGGTCGAAAGTACGTTGCTCGATCAACGGCTCTTTGTGCTTGATGAAGAACAATGGACCGCGTTCACAACCGCATTGGATGCGCCGCCGCAACCCAATCAGCAACTGGCTACCCTGATGGCAACAAAGGCTTCTTGGGAGGAATAACGCTGTGGCAGGAAAGCTCGGTGCGCCAGAACTGCTAGCCGTGCACCATGATACGTCGCTGTTCGATTCTGGCGAACCGGCGCTGGATGAGTGGCTGCACGTCCGTGCGTTGGCCAATCAACAGGCAGATGCCTCACGCACCTATGTCGTTACAACACCGCCGGATCGTGTTGTGGGCTACTACGCCTTGGCCAGTGGATCTGTGGTTGCGGCAGAAGCACCAGGGCGGATTCGGCGCAACATGCCCAACCCAATCCCAGTCATGGTTCTTGGTCGATTGGCGATAGATCGCGCTTGGCAGGGACAGGGTCTCGGCAAGGCACTTTTGCGAGACGCCATTTTGCGCACCCTCCAAGCCGCTGAGATAGTTGGCATTCGCGCCCTTCTCGTCCACGCGCTGCACGATCAGGCTGCGGCATTTTATCAGCACGCTGGCTTTCAACCTTCACCGCTCAATCCCCATACATTAATGCTTCTGTTAAAGGATGTGCGGGCTACCCTGCACTCCGGCTCCTGAATTGATTGGTTGTCGAGAAAAAATGGCTATAGAAGAAAAACGTCTTACAGAAATAGATGCTGAAGCGGGCTGAGTGGGAGTGCGCTTCAGCGCAGCTTCCGTTATCAGCCTGGGGGCTTCAGCCTCAGGTAGCTAGGAGAACAGATAGTCCAGTGGATGTTCTACCTGTTCCCTCTTTACTTGTCTACAGATTTATTTCCCTACCGATTTACCCCTATCGCTGTACCACCGGCAAGTAAATCGTATTTGTAGCGGCCCCGCCTTCCCCGACCACCACCTGAATCGTCAGCACCTTCTTGATATCACCGTTATACCCACTGACCACAAGCGGATAGGTGCCGTCGGCCACGCTGCCGTCGACGCTGATCAGCAGATTGCGGGTCGGCGCGGCGGTGGAAAGGCCGGGGAAGCCTTCGGTGTCGTCGGCGAAGCGGGCAGTGATGCCGGGTGGCGTGCCTCCCAAGTCGGTCGAGAGCCAGACGTTGGGGAAGAAGAGTTCGCCACCCCCATTGAGGGTGACGGGGACGCTGGCATTGCCGCCCGCCGCGACATTCACTACCGACGATTGACTCGTGATCGCAAAGGCCGGTGAGGCAACTGAGAATTGCACCTCTTGCGAACGGACCGTGCGGCCACTCTCCGAATCAATGGCCTCGATCGAGATAAAGTAATTGACATCGGGACGGATATCCTCCACGCGCACGAAACCGACTTCAACCCCGGTCGGATTACCGTCGGCATCGAGCACGGCCAGCGCACCGCCGACGGTGATCAGCTGCGTCGGGTTAAGCGGGGTGTTGCCAAAGAGTAGGTGGTAGCTGTCGACATCAGGATGGCTGTTGACGCGCCACTCAACATCGAGCGCATTGGTCGCGGCGTCAAAGGTCGGCGTGATTGTCGCAGTCCACTGCGTTGGGAAGGTGGCGGCACCGTCGATCACAATCGGCGTGGCGGCGGCAAATTCGCCGGCGACATTGTAATCATCCTTGGCTAGCCAGGTGGCATTGAAACCGTAGCGGCTCCGTGTGGCGTTGGCCGCCATGATGGCCGGTGCGCTGGCATAGGTGGCGGCGGGGGAATTGATCCCATCATCGGCGCGTACCCAGAGATGATAGGTGCCCGATGGGAGCTTGCTCAGATCGACCACTTTGGTGACCAACTGCCCACCCAGTTGCGCTAGATCCGTAATCTGGAATTCCGCCAGCAACTCCCCTTCATAACGTGGAATCACTTCTGTATTGGGCGAGCCATCGGTGTTGGTCACGGTGAAGGAGCCGCTGATCTCGCCCGGGTTGGCGTAGATCTGCACCGTGGTCGGGTTGAAATCGGAGGTCAACTGCCAACTCACCTGAGTGGCCGCCAGGTTGCTCGCATCGACCGCCACACTGCCCAAAATCGGCGGCGTGTCCTGCCCTTCGACGCTAAGCACATAGGGTGTATTGTCGGTATCGCCACTGATCTTGACCTTCCAACTCTCATTCATCAGCGTCTGGTCGACGCTAAAGGTGCTGTAGTAGATCGGCGCATAGGTGGCATCCTTGCGTTGCAATGTCTGCACATCAAAGCCAGGCAGGGCATCGTTGACATCATCGGTGGCAAAGAAGGTATAGACACCACCGTCGGCCAGGTCGAGGGTGAGCGCCGGGCTAACTTCGGCGTTGTTGCTGCTGTTGCGAAACTCGATCGTATTGGTGCCGGCGTCGAGCAAGTCATAGGCGGAGGTGGTGCCATAGGCAATGTTGCTAAAGAGTGGCGTGCCGTTGACCACCATATTGATCGTTGGGGTGGCGACATTGACAAAGCGCACCTTCGCCTTGCCCATCGTCGTGGGCGCGCTGTTATCATCGAGCAGAACCGCCAATCCCTTGTTCGCACCGCCATAGGTAACCAGGCTATAGTTGGTGTCGGTGATCAGGTCGAGATCGCCTTGCAGGACGACATTCGTGCTCTCATGCTTGCGCAATTCGATGGCGTGCGTCCCGGGCGCCAAGGGCAGCGCTTTTAGCCAGAGCGTGTCGAGCGGATCGAGATCGAAATAGATGGTAACGCCATCAATGCGCAGATCTACGCCGGTCAATGCCGGATCCGAGGAGACGGCGGTAAAGAGCAAACTGGTAGAGGAGCCGGTCGCTTCGTCGGTCAACGGTTGCACAAAGTCACCCTCGTCGACCGTTGCGCTCTGCTGTGCTTCGCCCCAAACTGTGTAGTGGGTGTAGTCGATCTTGTAATCGGCAATCGACGCATAGTTGTCGGCGGTCACCTCCTGCCCATTGGGGGTAATCAGCGACAGGCCAAGCGGTTCGGTGGCCATCAGGTTGAAGAGCACATCGCCATTTTGGATTAGGTTGACCTGCGAGATGACATCGGTTGCGCTCGCTGCTTGCACGCCAGTGAGATCGACCATCGGCTTCGTCAACGGCACATCGACGATCACCCCGGCATTGTTGCCTTCAGCATCTTGCAGAAAGGTGAACTCGTTCCACGCCGCCGCGGCATTCACTGTCTCGCCTGCGGCTATTGCCTTCTGCCAGGCCGCGCGGGCGCTGGCGACAAAGGGCGCGGTGACGAGCTTGAAGCGGTCCACATTGCGGAAGGTGAGCGAGCCCTTCTCATCGACAAAGAAGCCGGCGTCACCAAAGCCCAAGATATTTACCAACCCCTTAAAGCCAAAGAGGCCGTTGGTAAATTCCCCCGCTTCAACGCGCGCGGCGGCTAGCGTTGGCAGGTCAAAGGGCGGCAGGGGAATACAGAAGGCCGGAATGAACAAGAAGGGGTCGGTGCACTTCTCACCAAAGGAGCCCTTCTTCATCTCAATCGCCACCCGCCCCGAGCCGGCAAAGGTGAATTTGCCACCGCTACGCGTAAAGGCGGTGATGCTCACATCGGTGGTGTAGGGGATAAAGCCAAAGAACTGCCGGGTCTGAATCCGCGCCTTAAACCCTTGCGTCACAATCGTGGCATCGGCATTCGCCATCTCAAAGACCAAGACCTTGATTGTGCCGCCCAGATCAATGCGGAAGGGGCTCGGTTGCAGGCTCATCGAACCGTCCACGGTGACCAGGGGCCCCAAAACGGGCAGGCTCTTGCCCGCCTGAACTTCGACTTCGATGTCGACCTTTTCGCTGCCCGGTGAAAGTGTTACTTCACCACTGACCGAGGTGAGGAAGAGGCCGCTTGAGCCGATGGGCAGACCAGGATCGCAGCTGGCGCGAGCACGGACCGCACTCAAGCGCAGCGCCTCGACCGCGTCCGGCCCCATGAGTTCATCATTGGCCAACGCGATCTGTTGCGCATTCTCAACCGTCGGCGCGCCTGGATTGGCGCTGGGAGCTGCGTAAGCCGTACCAGCGTCAATCGCCATCACCGTGCGCCCCTGGAGGTCGGCAAAGATGGTGACCCCGGCGCCAATCGTACATTCGCGCCCATTGGCGCTCTTGCCCTTTTTGATATTGGGGATGGTCAGATCGCCGTCGGCTTCAATCTGGAAACCACCGGCCACCGAACGTAGCGAACCGCTCAATTCGAGCGCAAAGCCACTGGCGGTGCGAATCGAGGGCAGATTGATCTTGCCCGTGCCAAATTTAACGCCGCCGGTATCAATCGAGGTCGGCACTGAAATTTGGGCGGAGAGGCCACCAAATTCACGTGGCATCTTGAATTCCGGCCGTGTGATGTGGATCGTGGGCCGTTCGTTGATATATTCAACTTCCACCCCCTTGGCGACAAGCTGAATGCCAGCGAGGCTAAATTCAAAATCTGGGATCTCGCTGGAACTGAACTGGTTGCGGGCGTTGACCTCACCGCTAAAGTCGAGACCGGAGCGGTTGTTGCCATTGGTGATAATCGTGATCTTGCCGGTAACGGTACAACTATTGCCGGTTTTGTCACTGATCACGACATTGTCAATCCGCACCAAGGCTCGTTTGTTGGCCGGCCCTGGATTGTTATCGATCAGCGTAATTGCATTGCCGGAGCAGGCGCTGAGCGTGTTCGGTGGCGCGTCGGGGGGCGAGGGCAGGTTGTTGAGGTTGATAAAGAAGATCTGCGCAAAGCTGGCACCCTGGCGGTCGGTGCTGGCGATACGCACACTGTAGACCGGCTTCTGTTCAAAATCGAGGAGCGCGTTCGTTTTGAGCGTGCTGCCCTCAATGCGGAAGGCGGCGTTGTCATCGCTGCCCGTACCGTCGACGAGGGCATAGGTGTGGCTATCGCCGGCATCCGAGTCGACCGAAGTGAGCGTACCGACGGTGACACCAGCCGCTTGATTCTCATCGATACGGTTGTTGCTCAGGTTGATCGCCGTCGGCGGGTCATTGACATTCGTGACGTTGATCGTAAAGCGCTTGGTAAAGGTTTGGCGGAGAATGTTGCGTACTTGGATGTCGACCACATACGTCGCTTTGGTCTCAAAATCGAGGGTCGTGTTGAGCGTGAGGGTGTTGAGGAAGATGCTAAACTTGTCGTTGTCATTGTCGCTGCCGACCAATGAAAAGATCGTCAACCGCTCGCCGTCGGGGCTGACGCCAGTCAACTGCCCCACGCGGTCACCCAGTTTTGCATCTTCGGCAATCGTGGTATTGTCGAGCAGAAGATCGGAGGGACCATCACTCACCGCATCGACCTGCACGCGCACGGTTGCCTGCCGTGCGGTGGCCGTGTTGCCGTTGTGCACGCTGTAGAAGAAGCTGTCGCCACCGTTAAAGTTGGCGTTTGGCGTGTAGCGCACCTTGTTGTCGACAATGGTCGCCGTGCCAAATTGGGGGTTGCCGACGGCGACGAGCACGAGCGCGCCACCGCCACTGCCGCGGATGTCGTTGGCAAGCACATCGATGGTGATCGGCGTATCCTCTTGGGTGGTGACCGTGTCCGGGAAGGGCTGCGGCGCCGCGGGGGGCGCTTCGGAAAAGACGGTGACACATTCGGAAAATTCAGAGGTGCTGGCCGGCGCGTTGCCGCCGTTGTTGGTCGCCGTCGCCGTCACCTGTTGGCCATCGGGCACGACCACATTCAAGTTGATATCCACCAAGCCATTGCCGGCGCTATCGGTCTGCAAAGGGAGGCTGCCGATCAAGCGCGCTCCTTCACCAGATCCCGATGCGTCACAGCTTTCGCTGGCAAAAAATTCAATGCGGAAGCTGGCGTTGGGGCTGCTTTGCAGGATCACCTCGGTCTCTAGCTGACCATTGGTATGCATCAGCGCACCGGCGAGGATGGGCACATTCAGCTTGTCATTGGCCCCGCTGTCGCCATCGCCATTATCGTTGGCGGTGACGCCATCGTTGCCGAGATCGATGCCTAACTGGCCATTGCTGAAGATCGCGTTGCCGAGGAGGCTGTTGTTGCGGCTGCTGTTGTCAACGGCGATGCCCTTTTCGCTGTTAAAGGCAATGCGGTTGCCGTCGCCGTTGTCCGCACCGCCGACGGTGTTGCCGCTGGAATTTTCAAAGAGAATGCCATTCGACGTATTGGGCACGCCGGCTGTCCCGGCGGCGTTGATGCCGATAAAGTTGCCGATCACTCGGTTGTTGCTGCCGGCATCAAGAAAGTAGACTCCTTCGGTGTCGTTGCCGGCGATGACATTGCGATCCGCTGCGCTGTTGCCGCCGACGGTTGTATTGGTCGCACCAAAGGCAATGGCGATGCCGGCGTTGGCGTTGCCTCGGTCCTGGCTGCCGTCGAGGCTCGTGCCAACGAAGTTGCCGCGAATTGTATTGCCGCTGACCGCCGTCTCAAGCGCAATGCCAAAGAAATTGGCCGAGACGACATTGCCCGCCAGGCCACCAAGCGTCCCGATAATATTATTGTTGCCGTTGATCTTGACGCCGTAGTTGACGTTGCCGGCGGCGCTGCCTTGGTTGTTGAGGCCGATCACATTGCAGGCGACCACCCCGTCATTGGCGTTGATTTCAATACCATGACCGGAAAATTTGGTAATATAAAAGCCGACAATCCGCGAGTTGTTCGCCCCAATCTTAAAGCCGGAGACATTGCTGCCCGCCGATGAACCATCGAGCAGCACACGGGGCTGCGGTGGCATGGTGGCACAGGTGCCGCCGCTCAGCGCGTTGATCTCGACTACATCGGTGATCGTGGGTAGCGCTGAGGTTGGCTTGATGGTTTGCACGCCATTCCCCAGATTAAAGAGGATCGTGTCGACGCCGTTGCGCGCGTTGGCGTCGAGGATCGCCTGGCGCAGTGAGCCGCTGCCGCTGTCATTGGTATTGGTGACGGTGAAGGTGGCCGCGTGTGCAACACCCGGCGGCCAGAGCAAGAGGGTAAAGAGGAGGATACCCAATGCGCGACAGCCAAACCATAAGGCATGGCGGAGCCAGGTAGGAGAAGATGGATGGGACATGGAAAATTAGTTCCTTTCGCAACAGCTATTGGACGGTCTGTAAAAAATCGAGGTGAGTGTATTGACTGTCGTTCAATCGTTATTAGAGTTGTTCCTTTTTAACGGATCTCGGTGACTGTCACTGTCCGCAACCCAATTCATACAGCCGGTCACACAGTGGACAGTGACAGTCACTTCAGCCTCAGCATTTAATTAGAACAACTCTATTCAACGGTGAACTCCCGATGCAACGTCATTGAGGCAGCTAGTCACTAGGATAACACTGCACCGTAGCGAGAACGTAGCGAAGCCAAAGCTGGTCGATCCTGCCTCATTGATGCAATGCTTTACAGCAATGATTGTCTAGAGGTTCAGCTAATCGTTCGTAGGGGCACGGCATGCCGTGCCCCTACGAACGTAATGATGTTACCGTTTCCAGGCGTTTCCCGCGTGTTTTTTCGATGGCTGTGGAGACAAGTGATACTGGTACAAATTGATGCTGGTGCAAGAGCGGTTGGGCTTTGTTAATAGAGAGGCGTGGGGCAGGTGGTTGAACGGGCGCAACGCTCGTTCCACGCTGATGTGTGGAATGCAAATCCCGATGCCGAAGCATCGGGATTTGGCAATAGATTTACAGATTGACAAGAGGATGCCCTTGTTCTCGACGCCGGAGCGTCAAGGGGCAGTGCCTACGCCGGAGCGTAGGCAAGTAATCCTTAGCGCTGAATCAACGGGAGATAGATCGTTGGTGTACCGCCATCTTCCTCGTCGTCAATGGCTGCCAGCAAGGCTGGTGGACCACCAACAAGCGGCTTGACTGGGTCGGCCAGCAGGGCGGCGTTGGTAATGGCACTTTGTGCTGCTGCGGCCATTGCAACCTCACTCACATTCTGGCTGATCGAGACGGTGAAACGGCTCTTGACTACGGCGCGGATCTCTACCTGGAAGCGGCCTGGGGTGGCAGCACAGCTACCTGGTAAGACGATCTGCTCCGCTGACGTGCCGTTGTTGGCGCTTAGCGCACAGCGGGTGGCATTGGCATTGGTGAAGTCATCAAAGACAGAGACATCCACATCACCAAATTCGACATCCACATCGAGTTGCAGATTGCCACTGGGCAACGGCAGACGCAGGATCAGCACATCGTTGCGATTGAGGTCGATCGGATCGTTGCTCAAGAAGGTGATCACGTCAAAGCCGGGACGGCGGGAGATGTTGCCCGCTTTGTCACGCACCCAGACGAAGGCATAGGCGACACCGCGCTTGGGCTGCAAGGTCGCATCGACCAGGAAGGTGTCGGTGGTGCCACTTTGCGGGGCCGGCAAAGTCTGGAACTGACAACTCTGCTCGATCCATCGGCGGCGGATTACATCATACGTGTAGCTAACCACGCAGAAGGCATCGAGGCCATCGCCTTCATCGCTCGCCTTGAACTGAATACGCACATTGCGCGAGGCGGTGGTGACATCGGCGGCGTTAAAGGGATCGTCATCGCTGATCGCGACATTGCTGACGACCGGACGTTTGGTGTCCGGCTTGGGGGCACGAATGCTAACGCGGCGGGTGGCGATATTGTCGCTCTCGCGGGTCTCTAGCAGCGCATCATCCGAATCGACAAAGACGCTGATCTGAGCGCGCGAGCCGCTGGCATCCGCTGGTACATTCCATGTGGTCGTAATGACCGCTTGACCAAAGTCCTGGCTAAAGTCGTCGGGTGAGAGCTCTAAAACCGTAGGCGCCAGACCGGGGTCGGCGGTAATCCGAACCTTGATCGTGTTGAGGCCAAGGTCGGTCATCAACCCCTTCAGATCGGCTTTGGTGCCAAAGAGCGAGATATTGGCCCCGACGACTGCCTGTGAGCCCTTGAACGGCTTGGGCGGATCGGTGAAGATATCGTGTGGATCGACATAGAGGTTGAGCGGGAAGTCAGTCTCCGCATCGAGCGATTCGAGGAAGGCGATCACTTTGGCCTGATTGGCTTCTGAGGCGATGGGGTCGCTTTGGCCAGAACGCAGACCAGATTGGCGATGCGTCGTATCGCTCAACACACAGCTTAATGTTTCACAAGCACCGTTGTGATAGTAGGGGGGCAGATAGCTGATTGCCAAGAGCGATGGGACATTGAAGCCATCTCCCTTGCCGTCGCCATTGTGATCCTTGCCCAAGCCAACCTGCCCATTGGCCGCCAATTCGACGGCACCGACGTTGCCACCAATGTCATTGCTTTGGCCGGCAACCCCCAGATTAAACGAACCAATGTCCGAAAGGAAACGGTCGAGGAATTGCCCACCAAAGGCATTGTTGGTCGCGCCCGCTTCGGTCGAGATCTCACTCGGTGCCGGTGGTGAGGCAAAGTCCTTGCTGCTGACGGTCCACTTGGTGCCGCCGTGGCACTTCTGGCAGCCGGCTTGGAAGAAGAAACGGCGGCCCTGGGCGACATCGTTCGCATTGAGGCCACCTGTAGCGGCACCACCACCAGCCGTTAACTCCGCGGTGGTCAGCGCACCGTTAGGAGTGCGGATCGAAAAGCGTACCCACTGCTTGAGCGCGGTCAGCGCCGGCCACGCAATGGTGCTGCCAGGTAAGGTGACCGTAACTTCTTTTCTGCCTGCGTTGGGCTTGGCAAATTGATTGACCACAGCGGGCGCAAAGTTGATATTGCCCGTGTCGCTGATAATCAACCCATGTTGCGGATCTTGTACACTGCCAGCAATTGGGGTCGCCAACGCACCCGGACCAGAAACATTACGCACGTTGATCTCAAAATCCTCTACCTCGTCAAAGAAAGCGGAGTAGTTGAGCAGGCGCTGATCATCCGGGTTGTGCGGACTCCAGGTACCATTCATTGGGATTGACTTGCGTGGGCCTGGTACAAATTGCCAGACGACGGCGTCAGTCAAGCCAGCAAAGTGACAGCTACCACAATTCTGCCAGCCTTCGCTAGAGAGGCGATTGTCAGTCGAGACCGTTGTACCCGCCGGTCGGTTGAAGTGGCCGCGTGACGAGAAGAACATTTCTTTGCCCACCAGCAGCTCTTCCGCATCGGTATTGGGTTCTGGCAGATCGCTGGTTTGGATCACCTGGACAACTTCATCGGTTGTCAGATCAACGACCGAGACGTTGCGTGAGATATAGTTCATCACATAGGCGGTGTCACCGTTGCGAATCGCAATCCCGAGCGGATTCTTACCGGCGTTGGCCCCGGCGGTATCTGGATTGTTCGGGTCATTCAGATCGATGTAGCGCGTGGTGTTGGCGTCTACCGTAAAGGAGAGCGTACCGGTCGCATCGACATCGAGCTTGACCAGCAGATCGCTACCGGCAGAGACAGCATAGGCGTTGCCGGCACCACTTTGATTGGTAAAGGCGATTGCCCACGGGTTGGCAAAGAAGATCTTGGTTTTGCCTGCTTCCGGATCGCGTGCACCGAGGTGTAGATTGATAAACTTGTCGGCGCTGGCGTCCACGGGGGTACCGGTGGCAACGTTGTCGAGCACATTGACAAACGCTTGCGTATCAACGTTGAATCTGAGCGGTTTGCTTGGTGACGCCGCGATGTTGGGCAGATAGGCCTGGTTATCGCGGATCACAATGCTCTGCATCTGGTTGGGGAAAGCCTTGGTTGGGTCGGCGACGGTATCCCCATTGGAATCGATGTTGAAACCGGTCGCCTGCGCAGCTAGCTTGACAGTCCCGGCAACGGTCGGCAATGTTGCCACATTCGCCGGAATCGTCAGCTCGCAGACAACACCTTCTTTGCCGTCATCTGAGCCTTGCGTGCCCCCCTCGTGCGTAAAGGAGAGGAAGCGCGTGACATAGAGGCGGTCGTTGTTGAGCGTCACGGCCAGACCACGCGGTTGAAAGACCCGATTGCGATCTGGATCGTTGCAGCTGCTGTTGCGCAGATCGACATTGCCGACCACCACATTGGTATCGCTGCGGATCACGGTAATGGTATCCTGGGCGCTGTTGGCGACAAAGATGCGCTCGCCATCCGGCGACGCCACAATGTTCCACGGCTCGGCACCGGTGATCAACGTTTTGATAGTCGTGATTACACCGCTGTCGTAGTCGAGCACGGAGACACTGTTGTCAGCGGCGTTGGCGACATAGACGTAATAGTGATTCTCATCCGTCGGGTCGACACCCAAGGCGATGCTCTGTGGTTCATCGCCCACAAAGACGGTATCCTCAACCTGTGGCGTGCCATCCAAATCAGTGATGACCGAGACAGTATCATCATCGGGGCTGACAACCCAAAGCTCCTGCTTGCTCGCCGAGAGCGCAATTGGGCTCGAATTCATGGGTGTGTCAAATTGGGTGACTGCGCCAGTAGTAGCTCCTTCCTCTGCTCTGGTGTTGAGCGTAAATATGACCGGGAGTGCTAGTAGTAGTAGCCCGGTTACGAACCCCGCCCAAAGCTTTGGGCGAGCGCGACCATAGGGTCGTTCAATGGACATACAGGTCTCCTTTTCTCAAACAAATATGGACAACTATGCAATGCGCTCACCAACTGAGCGTGTAAAACCATAACCATTTTCCAGAGGCAAAATTATTGGTTTCACACTGTTCATATAGACAATCCCTTTAAACGTGGCACTTCGCAGACTGTTTTCCACACAGGTTATTGGGCCACGTTTCAAGGGTTTATCTATTGGATGAGCCATGTAATTACACTCTCCGCGCAACGCTAACGCATCGGAACTTTCGCACTTCTCTGGCTTTGTGTCCAAGGTCTGACTTTGCGGCCAAGGGCACGCGGTAAAAAGCAGCCTACGAAGCCAGGGACTGCGTAAGTTCGATGAGTAGAATTTCGCGAACAGGAACTACCAAACGTAGTGATTGGGTACACTTTTAGGATTGCGCTTGTGGACAGAGTAACGGATCATTTAGATAATAGCAAACCTTACAATATTTTCTAGTAAACAATGCGTTTTCTGTCTTTACCAAAACCAAAAAGTATGAGTAGCGCACAAAGAGCATGCGATGCCAATCATCATACAACCGCTCACCAGGTCGAGCGTACGCCAGGCGATCGGGTGATGCAAGAAGGGAGCCAGCCGACCGGAACCATAGGTCAGGGTAAAAAACCACAGTGCCGAGGCGACAGCGGCACCTGACCCAAAGAGCAGGCGTTGATCAACTGGGAAACGACTGCTGGTTGTGCCAATCATCAGTACTGTATCGAGATAGGCGGCAGGGTTCAGCAACGAGAAGCTAAGCGTCGCCAACACTGTGCTCCGTAAACTCAATAGATGATTCTCGGGAGTTGCCCAGGTCGCCGGCTGCGCAATCCATGCTGCCCGCAACGAGCGTCCGCCATAACCAAGTAGAAACGCCGCGCCACCCAGTGTTGTTGCCATCAACCAGCGCTCATTGGCTGCAATTGCTGCCCCCAATCCCCCAATGCCAACCGTGATCAGCAGCAGATCAAAGAGCGTGCAGAGCAATGCTGTGATGAAGAGATGGCGTCCACGTAAGCCCTGCTGTAACAAAAAGAGATTTTGGGGCCCAATCGCAATGATTAGGCTGGCACACAACATAAATCCTTGTGCTAGGGTTAGAAACGAATGGGGTTGAATCAAGGCAAGCATACAACATCCTCTCAGGCGAATCATTTTCTAGGCCACAACCGCTTTGCGGAGGGTTCTTACTAGCGTTGTGTTCGCATTGTAGTTTCCAGATAGAGCAGCGTCGATTCGATATCGCTAAAGAGTCGCGCCGCGCCTCCATTGATCGGCTTGAGTAAAATACGCCAACTCTCAGCACACTCATCCCAAGTGAGCCTGAGAATAAAGGTGTGGCTGATCTCTAATAACTGCGGCGGAACCCGTGGCGTATCTGACATATCACCAGGATAACTGCCGATCGTAGCGAAAACGTAGCGAATATGCTACGGTATAATTTTGGTGTTGATGGTGTACAACAGGGTTGTTCCTAAGTAAAGCCTGAGGCGGAGGTGACTCTCACTGGCCACTGTACGATCTGCTGTACGAACTTGGTTGCGGCCAGTGACAGTCACCTGGATTGCTTAAAAAGGAACAACTCTAACGCAGAGAAGTTTGCGCCTAAAATACTTGTCAGAGCCATAGAGAATGAGTACGTTCACCCAGTTGCCAGTGGCATTGCCGATTCTCTTGCGTTGAACGCAGATCCTGCACCGTGTTACCTGGCTTGCTCGGTTGCATCTGATGCTTGTGATCCGGCGAATTCCATTCAGCTTGCAAGAGCGCGGCGAAAGTTACTGCAGGTTGGCCGCTTTTGCGCAGGCTTTGCACGAATATGCAAATCATCTGTTGCAAAATCATCTCGTTTCCCTTTCGCAATTTGTCCAGTACACGCCGACTTCAATAGACTACTAGGGCACCCGGTGGATCATGGAGTTGCCTTGCACAAGCAAATGGCAACAGCTCCTGGTGTCGGTCAGCAAGCCGCAAGTCGGATTGAAGCCGGTTGTGCTATAATCTTTCTATGAAATGCAGAGTACTTTGGGTGCCGTTTTATAGGCGTTTCGAGAGCGTTTTTGCCTATAATCTACCGTTAATAGTAGGCTAGATGAACGACTTGCAGGTTAACTTGTTAGGCGGTTTTGCAGTTTTGTTAGGTGGTGAGCCGATCACGAAATTCCGTTCGGACAAGGCTCGTGCATTATTGGCCTACTTAGCCGTACAACCGGATCACGATCATGCGCGTGCAACGCTGGCAACGGTGCTTTGGGGTGATCTATCGGACAGTGCGGCCAGAACCAATCTACGCATTGAGCTCTCTAACCTCAATAAATTACTGCTGAACCATCCTGCGTTAGAGATTACGCGCAATACAGTACGCTTTCACCGGGCAGCGGCAACGGTTGATGCAACCCGCTTTCAGGAGACAGTCGTCACGTTTCTGGCCTTGCCTGTTGAATCACAATCCTCACAACTTGCGAAGCTTACCGATACACTCGCTGGCTATCAAGGCGAATTTCTAGCTGGTTTTCAGCTCAACGACGCAATTGAGTTTGAAGAATGGCAGTTGCTCACCCAAGAACAGTTGCATGAACAGGCGATGCAGGCGTATAACCTATTGCAAGTGCGCTACGCCGAAGCAGGGAACTGGGAGGCACTTGCCGTCGTCGCACGGCGCCAACTTGCGCTTGTCCCTTGGCAAGAAAGCGCGCATCGCAATTTGATGCAGGCGCTGGCTGCGCAGGGTCACCGGGCCGCGGCGCTCGATCAGTACGCCAGGTGCTGTGCTGTTCTGCAAGAGGAATTGGGGCTCGAACCTGCCTTTGCGACCCAAGAAATTGCGGCGCGCTTGCGGACAAATGAGACAGCGCAGGCTATCGTTAACCGTCCCCTCTTGCGCCACAATCTGCCGCAGCAACGAAAAACGTTGGTTGGGCGCGAGAGCGAGATTGACCACTTATATGAGCTGGTGCTGCGGAAACGGTTGGTGACGCTTTTAGGCCTTGGCGGGGTTGGCAAATCGCGCTTGGCACAGGCAGTTGCACAGCGCGCCATCCATGGCTTTGCCGATGGGGTCTGGTTTGTGCCGCTGGCCAATATTGAAGTGCGTGCCTCTACCAACGACCGCATTGCGTTGGCGATTGCCGCGGCGATCGGCTTTGCCATCACCGATATGCACTCCCCGTGGACGGAATTGATCGCGCATCTGGCGCAAAAAAAGCTCTTGCTTGTGCTCGATAATTGGGAACAGTTGGTCAGCGCCGCTGAAGAGATCTTTGAACAACTGCTTAGCCATACAGCGGTACATGTATTGAACACCTCACGCGTGCGGTTGATGGTTGAAGGAGAAGAGATCTTTGGGCTGTCAGGGTTGCCCGCGCCCGATGGTTATACCCTTTTTGTAGAGCGTGCCCGGCGGATTGTCGCCGGCTTTACCGGTACTGACGCCATCGCCGATATCGCCCAAATCTGTGAAGCGGTGGGCGGTCTGCCATTGGGGATCGAGTTGGCCGCAAGTTGGGTCGAACATATCCCTGTTGCCGAGATTGGCCATTCCTTGATGACATTGGCCGTGGCACCAACTCAAGCGGAAAGGCTAACCGATCGCCATCAGACCCTACACACTGTCTTTGAATACTCATGGCAGTTGCTCAGCCCACAGCAGCAGCAGATATTGGCACACCTTTCCGCATTTCGCGGCGGCTTTGATCGTACAGCAGCCAGTGTCGTTGCCGACAGCACGTTGAGCGATCTCTCGATCTTGATTGCCCATTCCCTCGTCCAACGGTTGAATGCGGGTCGCTATGATCTCCATCCGCTCGTTCAAACATTTGTCGCCGGCAAGCTGACAGTTGAGCAAACGCACGAACGCTTTGCGAGCCACACGCTTTACTATTTGGAAAAGCTTGCCAACACGCAACGCGAGCAACGCGCCGCAGCGTTATACGCTGACTTTGATAACGTTCGTAGCGCCTGGCAGCGTGCGGTCGCTTCGGCAAATGATGCGATAGTGGCAGAGAGTGTGCTGCCGTTTGGCGAATTTGTGGCGCAGTTTGGGGCAACAGCCGAGGGCAATGTGCTCTTTGCCGAAGCGGTTACACGGTTCGATATGAGCCCCCAGCAGCATGAATTGGTTGCCCTATTGCTCGACCAACAGGCAGTCTTTCTCCGTGGGTTGCATGGTTTGCGCGCGATCACGCCATTGCAACAACGAGTCTTGAGCCTGACCAAGAATCCCAAATTACAAGTAAGCGCCCATTTCGACCTGGCCAATTATCATGCTGAACAGGGCGAATGGGCGCAGGCCGATTATCATTTTGACCAGGCCGAGGCACTATCCCAAACATTGGCTGACCTTGGCACCTATATTCGGACGGTGGAAGAGCGGATCCACATCAATGCAATCCATTTCCGCGGCGATTTTGCCGACGGGATTGTGCGCTTAGAAGAGTTGTTGCACTTGATCGATACTAAACACGCGTCAATCAGCAACGCGGACGCTATCCGCTTTCGGGTGCTGCAGAGCCTTCCCATCGTTGCAATACGTGATCGCAATTATGGAAAGGCAATCGATTATGCTCAAGAGGCGCTTGCCCAGGCCAGGCAGATCAGCCATCGGCGGCGGGAATGTTTCATCCTGCTTGATCTGGCGCTTGCCGAACAGTTTGCTGGCCTCTATCCGCAAGCAATTGCCCACAATCAGGCAGCCCTTGCGCTTGCTGAAGCGCTGGGCGACGTCGATGAGATGGCTCTCCTACAGGCAAATCTTTGCTTGACCATGCGCCAGAATGGCGAATTGGACGCAGCATTGGTTTATGGCCAGGCGGCAAGCGAAAGCTTAGCTACCTTGGGCAATCGGCGCATCGAAGGCCAGGCGCGCAACCGGGTGGGCCACACCTTGCTGGCACTGCAACGGTGGGCCGATGCCGAAAGAAGCTATCGCGAGGCGCTGACTGTGTGGGGCGCGACACAACATCCCAATCGCTATGAGGCAGTCGCTGGGCGTGCAGTGGCGTTGTTGCAGTTGGGACGACCGACTGAAGCATTGAGCCTAGCCGATGAAGTGTTAACATTTGTTGCCACTACTGGCCTGGTCGGAATTGTTGAACCGGTGTTGCTCTTGCTGCATTGTGAGCAGGTCTTTACGGCATGTGCCCAAGCTGAGCGAGCTGGTGCCGCATTGCAACAGGCAGAGGAATGGGTGCAGCGGGTGGTTGGTCGTATGAGCAAGGCCGAGATTCGTACCGCCTTTGTCGGCCGCCCCGATATGCAATTGCTAAAAGAGCGATTGGCTGCTGTCAGCCGTTTAGCTGTTTTGGCGCGAGATGGATAAATCGCCAATCCTAACCCTCCCTACAGACGGGTAGACCGCATCTGCTAAACTGAGTTACAATAAATGTGATAATTTTCACAGGAGCAGGGTAGAGCCAGTGGCGGACTAATAGTGGCGGACTAATAGTGGCGGACTAACAGTGGCGGACTAACAGTGGCGGAGTATAGGGCGGTAGACATCAAGCTAAAGCTTTCCCAGCGCCCCCTGAGCTTGTCGAAGGGAAAGCTAGGAAAGCTTGCTCTCAAAAACTAGGGTGATAGCCGCGCCGCCCGCGGCTGGCCCACTGACCTATCCTTTTAAACAGGAGCAATTTTATGATCTTTCCAATGACAGAGCGGCAGGAACGCTTTGTGGCAATTGCCGATGAACTGGCCCAGAAATTTAGTGAGCGCGCCGGCTATTATGACCGCACCGGCGAGTTTCCTCACGAGAATTATGCGGATATCCGCGCCAGCGGTCTACCCGCTCTGATTGTACCGGAGGAGTATGGTGGCTGGGGTGGTAACGTACTCGAAGCGACGATGTGTATGGAGGCGTTGGCGGTAGGCGACGGCAGTACGGCGCTCAGCACCACGATGCACATGCAAACCCTTGGCGGGGCATTGGAACGGCGCGCCTGGCCAGATTATTGGTTGGAGCGCTTCTGTCGTGAAGCAGTGGAAAAAGGGGCAATGATCAATTCGATTGCCACCGAACCAGAATTGGGTAGCCCTTCGCGCGGCGGCAAGCCAAAGACCGTTGCCGAACCAGTGTATGAGCATGGTCAAAAGCAGCCAACGGCCTGGATCCTCAACGGACGCAAAAACTTTGCCAGCATGAGTCCCGAGCTTGACTATATGATCATTCTCGCCACACTCAAAGATGGCAGCGATACGCTCGCCCAATTTGTGGTGCCGCCAGGCGATGGGGTCGAAATCATCGAAACATGGGATGCGATGGGGATGCGCACGACAGGTAGTCACGATGTGGCGCTGCACGATGTGCGCGTGCCCAATGCCAATCTCATTCCGCGCGCCTCGGGCGTCAACACCCCCGAACCAAAGGCCAACGCCTGGTTCCCGATGACGGTCAGTGGCGTCTATATTGGGGTGGCGCGCGCCGCGTTGCAATGTGCCGTTCAATACGCGCACGAACGGGTGCCGACCGCCCTCGGCAAACCAATTGCCGAATTGGAAGGAATTCAGCGGCGGCTGGGGCAGGCAGAGTTGCTACTCCACCAAGCACGCTTTCTCATCTTCCACACCGCGGACCTATGGGATCGTTTGCCCGACCGACGTGGTGAGCTGCACGAGTCCATTCTTGTCACCAAGTACACCGCAACCAATAACGCAGTCCAAGCGGTCGATCACTGTATGCGTGTGATCGGCGGCAGTAGCATGACCAAGAGTCTACCCATCGAGCGCTACTATCGCGACGTACGTGGCGGCCTCAGCCACCCGGTTAATGACGATCTGGCCTACGTGCTGTTGGGGAAGATGGCGCTGCAACGCGCAGCAGCGGATGAATAGACGCGAGAGAGGAGACAGGAGACAGGAGACAGGAGACACGAGATACGAGAGAGGAGAGAGGAGATACGAGACAGGAGACACGTGACACGAGACACTATCGTCTAGACGATCTCCTTGTCACCTTGTCACCTTGTCACCTTGTCACCTTGTCACCTTGTCACCTTGTCACCTTGTCACCTTGTCACCTTGTCACCTTGTCACCTTGTCACCTTGTCTCCCCCTACGGCTCAAAAAATTACAACAAATGTAGGTTGTCTTTCACAAGGCTTCTTTCTATGATGATGGCACCAACCATCATCCCTGTGCGCTGATCGTCCAAACGGGGCAGCGCACCATTGCCCATTGACTATGAGCCAATCTACGACGCCGACCTTTGTTGACCCGTTTGCCCCTGAGCGTGAGAATGATCCACGCGATTTACCCCCTACCGCACCACAGCCACAGCGTTTTCATCTCATCTCCTATCTGGTCGGGCTACTAACCGCACTCGTCCTTGTCGGGGGGATGGACTTGCTCTTGCACCGCTCGGAACCACCGGCGATTGTGTTGCAGCCCCCGCCGACCCTTGCGCCAACTGCCACCCCACAGCCCACAGCCACCGCGGCGCCGATGGTCATCTTTGTGAGCGGGGCCGTGCAACAGCCGGGGATGTATGCGCTCGGCAGCGACAGCCGGGTCGGTGATGCACTTGCCGCGGCCGGTGGCCTTACCCTGCAAGCCAATGTCTCTCTGGTTAACCAAGCCGAACGGCTGTGGGATGGTGCGCAGGTGCATGTGCCATTTGTTACAACGGCAGCCGATGGATTGGTGCAGGCTGCTCCGGCCCCCGCTGCTCCGACCTCCGCTGTGCTGCCCCAACAACCCGTACAGTCTGCGCCCGTTGCGGGGCTCTCTGGTTCGGCTAGCGCGCCTAGTGGCCGTAGTGGACTTACCCAAGCCGATGGTGGCCTTATCAGCATCAATCGCGCCTCGCCCACCGAGTTAGAGACGTTACCTGGGATCGGACCCAGCAAAGCCGCAGCGATTGTCGCCAATCGCCCCTACAGCACGGTTGACGATCTCGAACGGGTGCCCGGTATTGGGACCAAGACCATTGACCAACTGCGGTCATTGGTCACCGTTGATTAACCTGCGCTCATACCCTTTTTGCTTCCCTTTCCCCTCTTCCCCCGCCATCAAGGGCGGGGTTAGGGGTGGGAGGAAGTCTATCACTGCGTATGAGTAAGTAACTACTGTTTTGTCAGATAAGTAATGATCGGTAGCGCCGGTTGAGTAGCCCCGGCAGTATGGGGCGTATCGAAACCAAGCAGGTCGCGCCCAGTGGGCACCCGTTCACTCCCGTTTCGATACGGCTGCCAAAAGCCGCAGCCTACTCAACCGCCGTTCGCTAACCAACCTATCAAAACTTAGTTGACAGAACACTACTACAGTGTCAAGGAAATTTTGCGAGAGTAGAACCCCACCCTAGCCCTCCCCAGGTTGGGGCTTACCATTACCCACAAGTGTGCGGCGAGAGTGGCGTTCCGGGGACGGCACACGCGTTGATGCGTTACCAGAGCGCATCTGTGCCGTCCCCGGAACGCGACCCTACCACCGGCCCACAAAGATATGGGTAAAAGTAA
>DAOUCA010000079.1:0-35615 GCA_034432375.1 Caldilineaceae bacterium | reverse complement strand
TGAGAACCGGAGTTTTGCGGACCAACGGGATCGCGTGCGTCGCACTGACCGCCAACTGCTTCCAGTCCGCTAGATGCTTCCGTCAGTGCGACGCACGCTGGCCGAAACTAGGGGTTTCATTCTGATTTGAGTATAACCTATCTAGGAGATTCTCATGAAAATTGCAGTTTATGGCGTCGGCGGTGTTGGTGGTTACTTTGGTGGCAGGCTGGCACAGGCCGGTGAAGATGTGGTATTCATGGCGCGGGGGCAGACGCTCAATGCTTTGCGTACCAAAGGTTTGCGCGTGGATAGCATCAACGGTGATTTTGTTATTACCAACGCGCAATGTACTAACGCACCTTCGGATGTCGGTATCGTCGATCTCGTTCTTGTTGCGGTGAAGGCGTGGCAGGTACCAGAGATCGCTAAGGCTATGCATCCGATGGTTGGCCCGGAGACGATGATTTTACCCTTGCAAAATGGCGTTGAAGCACCCGGTCAACTGGCGGACAGTCTAGGTGAAAAGCATGTGTTGGGTGGGTTGTGCGGCATTGGCAGTTCGATTGTCGAACCGGGTCATATTCGCCATATAGCAGCCGATCCCTACATTACACTTGGTGAACTGGATCACCGGCGGAGTAAGCGTGCTGAGCAACTAGTGGACCTACTTTCACGTGCGCAGATCAAAGCCGAAGTGTCTGAAAGTATCCATATCGCACTTTGGGTGAAGTTTCTTTTCATTGTACCACTGGGGGCGATTGGCGCAATTACACGCATGCCGTTAGGTGTTTGGCGCTCCGTGGCTGAAACGCGTCAGATGGCTGACAGAGCAATGGAAGAGATGCTTGCTATTGCTGCTGTGAAAGGGATCGGACTGCCTGTCGATGCAAAGAACAGCACATTTGCTAACTATGATCGGCTTCCGGCCTTTGGAACATCTTCATTGCAACGTGATCTCATGGAAGGACGTCCCTCGGAATTGGAAAATCAAATCGGAGCAGTGGTGCGCTTTGGCCAGGAACTAAATATCCCAACGCCACTGCATGAGTTTATCTATCATAGTCTGTTGCCATCCGAAAGGAAGGCGCGTGGTGAGATTGACGGATGAGCCATGTGCCTCCAATCCTTGTGTACAAGAATTGGGGGTTGACGAGAGACATTTATTGTTATAGTATATCGAACGAATATTCAATCGATTGAGGAGTTATGAGCCCTGTAGAAGACAAACGGACCGCAATTCTCGATGCAACCCTGCATCTCATCTCCCAGAACGGCTTTCATGGCACCGCCATGTCCAAAGTGGCCGCGGAGGCAGGGGTGAGCGCGGGGATCATTTATCACTATTTCAAGAGCAAAGATGACCTGATCGATGAACTCTATATCACGATCAAACGTAGGTCGGCTGAAGCCACATTGGCCAACGTCACGCCCGATCAGCCATTGCCTGGCCAACTGCGCCTCGCCTTGCGCAATATCCTACGCTACTTTGTCCGCCACCCCATGGAAGCGGCTTTTATGGAGCAGTACATGCGCTCCCCCTATTTCCGCCCAGAAATCGAGGAGCGCGCCAAAGAATATTATCTGCCGGTGATGAGTGCCATAAAGCGCGCGGAAGAGGAGATGGTCATCAAAGCCTTCCCCGAAGCGGTGAGTACCACATTAACACTCGATATTGCGACCTCGCTGGCGCAGAAGCATGAGGCGGGGCTTGTGGAGATGACCGATGAACTGATCGACCGCGTGGTTGACGCGCTGTGGGAGGCTTTGCGTCGATAAGATTTTCGTAGGGGCATGGTATACCGTGGGCCTACGAAAATCTTTTTTTAGCAAAACAATCGAATGAACGTTCAATTTGTTTTCTTGCCCATAGAAAGGAGAACGCATGATCACCACCATTAACGGCCACCCCCTTGAGGTTGAGCCGCGGCCCGACGAGACAGCCATCGAGGTCATCCGCGAGCGAGCTGGGCTGACGGGGACGAAGATGGCCTGTGGCGCCGGTGTCTGTGGCGCATGTACCGTGCTCGTTGACGGCACGCCGCTCTGTAGCTGTCTGCTACCGGCCAACCACCTGGAGGGGAGGCAGGTGCAGACGATTGAAGCTCATGGACCAGAGAACCTACATCCCATTCAAAAGGCCTTTATGGCCAACGACGGGCTGCAATGTGGCTTCTGTACTCCCGGTTTTATCAACGAGGGCATCGCCTTTTATGAGCGGTGGCGCAAGGAGCAGGGCACAATCAAGCCCTCGCGGGAGCGGGTCGCCCAGGCGATGAGTGGCCACCTCTGTCGTTGCGCCGCCTATGTGGGGATCTACGATGCCATTCAGCGTGCGTGTGCCGGGGAGTATGATAATGATAGCGCGGTCAAAGCGCCGCGTGTCGATGCGCTGGAAAAGGTGACTGGTCTGGCGAAGTATACTGTCGATGTCAACCTTCCCGGCCAACTCGAGGGCAAGATCCTGCGTTCGCCCCACGCCCACGCGATTGTGCAATCGATTGACAGCAGCGCCGCGTTGGCCCTCGATGGCGTCGTCGCGGTTGCCGATCTGCTGGAAGGCAAGAAACGGGTGCGCTATGTCGGCCAGCCGATTGCCGGCGTCGCCGCGGTCGATGAGCCGACGGCACGCGCCGCGCTCAAGCTGATCAGCGTGACCTACGACGTGCAGCCGCACGTCATTGATCCCAAGGCGGCCCGCCGCAAGGGTGCCCCCGAAGTCTACCCCGATGGCCACGACGATCTGCGCTCTTCTGCCGAGGGCTTCACCTTCCCCGGTACGTGGACCGGCAACGTGCGTCGCACCACGATCAAGCCAACGTCGTGGCGACCGGCGGCCGCACGCCGCCACGTGGAGGCCGCGCGTAAACAACGGCCCGACCATCTTGTCGAGCAGACTTATCGCAATGAACAGCAGGTGCACACGGCGCTCGAACCGCACGCCGCGGTTGCCCAGTGGGCGGGGCCGCAGCAGCTTGCTGTTTACACGTCCACCCAAAATGTGCATAAATTGCGCAAAGAGATCGCCGAACACTTTGACCTGGAACCGGCACAGGTTGCCGTTGACAGCCAATACATTGGCGGTGGTTTCGGCGGCAAACAGGGACTCTACAACGAAACCATTGCCGCGGTGACGCTAGCTCGTCGCGCCAATGCGCCGGTGCGGGTGGTCAACGATCGGTTGGAAGAACTTAGCTACAGCAGCCTGCGCCCGGGGGCAACGCTGGAAACCGCGGTGGTCACCAAAGATGATGGCGCGCCGGAAGCGTTGGTTTACAAGACGGTGGGCGAAGGGGGCATTGCGATTGGTAGCATGGGCGCGGGGATGTATGGCTTGATGGCACCGCGCGTGCTGCGCGATCTCGATGACAGCAACATTGTGACCAATACTACCCCTGGTACTCCTTTCCGTGGACCCGATGCTCCTTCCATCTTTTGGGCCATGGAGCAGGCCATTGATGAAGCCGCGGCCAAACTCAATCTCGATCCCGTTGCTATCCGTCGCCGCTGGTATCCTGACCATGAAATTCGCAACCGCCTGCTCGACTGGGTGGAGACATTGCCCGTCTGGCAAGAGCGAGGGACGGTTGGCTGTGATGGTGGGCGCTATCGTACGGGCGTCGGCCTTGCCATGGCAAGCTGGCTCTTTATCTACAACCCCGATGTCAAAGTGATTGTCAGCTCGTCGCCCGCAGGCATCAAAGCGAGCACCGCGACACAGGACATCGGCAACGGCACCCGCACCTCGATTGCCAAAGCCGTGGAGGATGCGATGGGCGTCGACCGTAATTTGATTACGGTGGAGATTGGCCGCGGTGACCTGCCGGTGGGGCCGGTCGCTGGGGGCAGCCAGGTGACGACCTCTGTTTACCCGCCGACGTACGCCGGCGCGGAAGCAGTGATGGCCCATCTGGCCAAGGAAGCGACGGCCAAGCTGGGGCTACAACAGGTTACGATTGGTCACGGTGGCGTCAACCACAGCGGTGGCTTTGCCGGCTGGGAAGAGATCCTAGCTGTCGCCGAGCCCTTTAGCCACACCGATCAGCGCGGCACGGAACGGGGGCCGCTGGGCTTGCGTATCAATATGTCGCAGGGCGAAGATGACCCCGCAATCGGCATGCGCATGGGGCACACGGCGATTGTCACGCAGGTGGAAGTCGATACACGGCTTGGCAAGATTCGCCCACTGCACGTCTGGAACCGCATGGCCGTGGGCAAGATCTTTGTACCGGAACTGGCAACCAGCCAGGTTTACGGCGGTGTGATCCAGGGGCTGGGCTATGCACTCTATGAGCAGAAGCAGTATGACTTCAAGACCGGCCACACGCTGAGCAGCAACCTCAACGACTACCGCATTCCTGGCATTGGCGACACCCCAGAAATTGAGGTGAGCTTTGATGAAGCAGGCTATGAAGAGATCCGCGGCCAAGGCATTGGGCTGGCCGAACTGGCAACGGTTGGTGTGGCGGCGTCGGTGGGCAATGCCGTCTACCACGCCATCGGTCGGCGGCCGCTGGAGACACCGATCACACCGTTTGACGTTATCGCGGGGCTGAAGGCGCAGGGATAAAGGTTCAGGTAACGGAGGCTGAGCTTGTCGAAGCCTGAGTGGCTCAGGCTTCGACAAGCTCAGGCTTCGACAAGCTCAGCCGCCGCTCTATTTCTTGACCCAGGGCTTATACCCTTTATCATTCCAGATTGCTCTCTCTATAGAAAGGATAGAGCCATGTTAACTATTGTGACAACTGCTGCCGAAGTGGCAGATACGCACGGTGAGATCCGCGCCGGCGGCACTGACCTCCACGACCGCTACCGCGCCGGTGTCTCTGCCGGGCCGATTGTCGATATCCATAAAGTGTCAGGCCTGGATCAAATTGAACAGCACGCTGATGGCAGCACCGCGATTGGTGCGCTCGTTACAATTGACGAGGTGGGTAAGCACCCGCTAATTGCACAGCCCTACGCCGGCCTCGCACAAGCTGCCAATGGCTTGGCGACGCCGCAAATCCGTTGGGCCGCGTCAATGGGCGGCGCGCTGCTGCAACGCACGCGCTGCTGGTTCTATCGCCACCCGGATTATGTCTGCTATAAAAAGGGGGGCGATGAATGCCACGCCCGCGCGCGCCACAACCCCAACGGCGTCCTCTTTGACCGCGGTGGCTGTGTCTATCCCCATCCGTCGACATTGGGTATGGCGCTGTTGGCCTATGAGGCGGAGGTAGAAATTCAGGGCCAAGGTCGCCGACCGATTGCCGACCTCTATGGTGACGGTTCTGATGCGACGCGCGATCATCTGCTGGCTTCCAACGAATTGCTCACGCAGATCCATCTGCCGCCGCCGACCCTCAACGAGCAGAGCGCGTACTTCCGTTCGATCAGCCGCTTTGAAGCCGAGTGGCCGATTGTCGAATGTTTGGTGCGCTTGGTGATTGAAAAAGGAATGGTCCACCGGGCGTGGATCGGCGTGGGGGGCGTTGCGCCCGTACCCATGCGCCTGCGCAATGTAGAGGCGGAATTGATTGGCCAATCAGCTTCGCAAAGTTCGCTAGAATTTGCGGCGCGGGCCGCCGCGCAAGGGACAAACCCACTGCCGCAGACCGCGCACAAGGTCGATTTTCTGGTTGGGACTGTGTTGACTGCGTTGGAGCAGGCAATGGGGGTGTAGGTGCAGGTGGTAGATCGGGTTAAAGCGTGCCGGGGACGGCCCAAACATGCTCTCGTTGACAAAGTTTTTTGTGGGCCGTCCCCGGCACGCTTTATGAGATCAGGCCGCTGGCTCAACCAATCGGTACTCTTGAATAAGCAGCGTCGCCGGAATATGCAGCCCCTTTTCGAGGCGGCGGATCATCGCCAGCGACAAAGGACGCCGGCGCTCCATGATGTCCCACACGCGTTGCCGTGGACCGAGATACGGTTCCAGATCTTTGCGCGTCAACCCTTGTTGCTCCATCACAAATTCCAGCAGCGTGATTGGATCGGACTGTTCACCCATTGGGTAATGGGCATCTTCGTAATGTTCCACCAGAGCTACCAGCAATTCAAACCGATCACCATCCCGTGTATTTGGCTCTATCGAGCCCAGTTGTTCTTCAATTGCCGCAAGCGTAGCCCGATAGTCAGTCTCATTTTTGATAGGCGTGACTGTAATGGGGTCAGATAGACGTGGCATCAATTCGGTCATAGGTTTGCACTCCGTGACAAACAGTAATTGCTCAATTATTCGTGTTAGTATACAATACCGACTGTACGGTCGGAAATTTACAGGTGGCTGTCACAAAAAGTGAAACTTCGCAAGCTTTACACCGTTGCGAGAAGCACTAGCTTATCCCGACTTGGAACTGTACCCATGCCCCAAAAAGGTCAACTTACCCGAGAAAATATTATCGCCAAAGCGGCCCCGATCTTTAACACCAAAGGCTTTGCCGCGGCGTCGATGACGGATGTAATGCACGCGACGGGGCTGCAAAAGGGCGGACTCTATAACCACTTTGAAACCAAGGATGAACTGCTCTTGGCCGCCTTTGATTACGCGTTGCAACAGGTGACGGATGCCGTGTTGCGCGTGATCAAACGGGAGCAGACCTCGACGCAAAAGTTGATGGCATTGATCGACTTTTATCGCGGCTATGCGCTCAATCCGGTCGTCGCAGGGGGCTGCCCCGTGCTCAACGGCATGGTCGAAGCGGACAATGTCAACCCGGCACTCCAAGCGCGCGTGCAACAGGCACAACGTGATCTGTTGGCTGCCTTTACGCGCGTCATTGAGAATGGCATTCGCTATGGCGAGTTCAAGCCGACGGTTGACGCGGAGACGAGCGCGCTTGTCATGATCGCGATGCTCGAAGGGGCAACCGGTCTAACGCGCACTTGCCAGCGCCAAGGGTATATGGACACGGTTTGTGATCAGCTGATCCGCCTGATCGAGGTTGACCTGCTGATGGATGGCGACCGCACGTAGCGAAGGCCATTGCAAGAAAGTAAATCCGCGTAGGGGCCGCCCCTACGCGGATGGCGTATTTTATTCTTTGGCGTAGCCTAAATTTTTTTTGCACAAAAAACCGACTGTGCAGTCGGAAAAAGGAGTGAAAATTTACGATGGATCTACAGCGTCTGCTTCAACAGAGTTTCAAAACCGCGTTTCATCTCACCGAAATGGTTGCACCGCCCTTGGCCCAACGGTGGGCGACCAGGCTCTTTTTCCGCCCGATGAAATTTAGTCGCCCGCCACGAGAAAAAGCGCTGATCCAAGATGCCACGGTTGCAAAGCATCCCTTTGTCCCTTTTTATCCCCGCCCCACTGCTGATGCCTACTATCTAACCTATCGGTGGGGCAGTGGCCCGACCGTGCTGTTGGTTCACGGGTGGGCGGGGCGCGGTTCGCAGTTGGCGACGATGGTGGCACCGCTGGTCGATGCCGGCTATGAGGTAGTGACCTTTGATGCGCCGGCGCATGGCGATTCGCCGGGGCAGCGGACCAACTTGCTGGAAGTGGCCAATATTATCCGCGATCTGAGCGCGGAAGCGGGGGGCTTTGCTGCGATCGTTGGCCATTCCTTTGGAGGTATGGCCGCGGGCTTTGCGTTGGCGAATGGCGCACAGGCCGCAAGGTTGGTGACCATTGGCTCCCCGGTTACGATGGTGAATGTACTCGATGGCTTTGGCAGCCAGCTCAACGCATCTGCCCGCACCGTTGCCGGGGTGCAGCGTGCGATTGAGCGGGTGGCCAAGCGCCCGGTCGAGAACTTTTCGCTCACCCATACCCTGGCCGATAGCCAGGTTGCCGGGTTAATTGTCCATGATCAGGATGACAAAGATGTTGGGCCGGACCAGGCCCAATTGCTGCATGAAACTTGGGCGCAGAGCACTTTATACATGACTAAAGGGTTGGGCCACCGTCGCATTTTGCGCGATCCGGCCACCATTGCGCAGATCGTAGCGTTTATTGCAGAAGAGGAGCGCGCCGGTTGTTACCGGTTACGTCCAAACTGAGTGGGGAGAATGGTTTGGCAGAACGCAGCGGGTAATGGTAAAGTATGGCCTCCCTACGTAATGTTGCTGGAACTGGAGGAAATTCTTCGCGATATTATCTGCCATACACCCCAAGAGCAACTGATGGTGGCGTTCAGCAGCTCAGAAAGGAAAGCGCAAATGCAAAAAAAACGGATCATTCGGCTCCTTAGGATTATCATGCCCCTCGTTGCAATCATCATCACCATTGTTATTGCTCCCTTGGATCTGATACCGCCATTCATCGCGCCATTGCCGGCTACAGTGCAGGAGCAGGTCGAGAAAGCAATTGATTACAAGCTGGATGGCATCATCGTTTATATCGATCAACCGGACAAATCACCCACGTTTTATGCGGCTGGCTGGAAAAATAAGTTGACGCAAGAGCCCGCCGATCCGCATGCTTTATTTAAAATCGGCAGTATCAGCAAGTTGTATATCGCCACTGCAGTCGCCAAGCTGGCCGCTGCCGGACGTTTGTCACTGGACGATACACTTGCGGATTTTTTACCTGAACTTGTGGGGAGAATTGAATATGCCAATCAGATCACCTTGCGCATGATGGTGCAACATCGCAGCGGCATCCCCAATTACACTGACCAAGCTGAATATGATTGGTTTACTTCGCAAACAGACCTCCGCAATGATCTGGAACTGGTCTTGGATCATCCCGCAGATTTTGAGCCTGATACCAACTACCGATATTCTAATACGAACTACCTGTTGATCGGCTACATTTTGGACAAAGAATTAGGCTATAGCCACCACCAATATATCGAAAATGAAATGTTAGCCCCGCTAGGGCTAACGCACACCTACAGTTTGCTCAATGAGGTGGAATTCGACGATGTTGTCAGTGGATATTGGTATGGCTATGACGATGATCTGAGAGAACTCGATCATATTGCTCCGGGTGGTTCGATGATCGCAACGGCGGAGGATGTCGGTCTATTTTTGCGAGCATTGAATGATGGCTCCTTGCTCAATGATGAGGAGCAAACGATCTACTCCTCCATTTACGAATATGAACATACCGGCTGGGTCCCTGGCTACTATAGTATCGCCCGCTATCACAAAGATATCGATACGGTTGTCATTCAATTTGTGAATACAACCGGCGGTGATACCTGGGGGCTCGCGGAGATAACCGGCGGCAAGGCCACGGCGCTATCGAATATCATCTATAACCGCATTGTCCGCATTCTGCGCAGGCAATAAATTGGGTTGTTGGTAAATTTATGGGCACGACCAACCGTCAGCAGCCAATAACAAAGGACCAATCACATGCCCCTCTATGCAATTGATCATCTGCAACTCGCGCTGCCCCCCCAAAGTGAAGAGACGGCCCGCGCTTTTTACGTTACCATGCTCGGCTTTGCCGAAGTGGCCAAACCCGCGGCGTTGGCCGGGCGCGGCGGGCTGTGGCTGGTGCAAGAGCAGATTTCGCTTCACCTCGGCGTCGAACAGGAGTTTCGCCCGGCGCGCAAGGCCCACCCGGCCTTTCTGGTGGATGATTTGGATCCCCTGGTCGCCCGTTGTCAGGCCGCCGGCTATGAAACCAATACGGACGAACCGCCGCTCGACGGTTATCGGCGCGCCCATGTCTATGATCCCTTTGGCAACCGGATTGAGTTGATGGAATTATTGCCTGAACAGTAAATAGCGTGTTGCGTGAACTGCCCTTCGTCCGCTACCACGCATCTGGGCGCGGCCATTTTCATCATGATCGATGCGATTCCTGGCGTTTTCCCGTTCGCACTATTTAGGGTAAACTCAAGGTCGTCGGGCAAACAACGTTTGTTTGGCAACCGGCCTCAATGGGTGCTCGCCGCCGCGCACCACTGCGTTCCACCGATCAATGGCGAACCAGCCACATAGACAGACGCGCCAACAGTTCACGCAACATGCAACACATTTTCCCATCCGCTCATCAATCGCGCCCAATGAGCACCCGGTGAAAACGCAATAATTTTCCATCGGCAAACTCATTGATTTTCACACGTTTCACAGATGAGCCTTTTCCATTACACGGCGCAGAGTCTTCCCTCACCGCTTGCGGGTCCGCAACTACAGGACTTACGCAGGCCTCTGGTTTCGCGCCCCAAGGGCACCCGGCAAAAAGCTGCCTACTCAACCGACAGCCTGCGTAAGCCCTAAACTATACAAGAAAGAGAGAGCCTCGTGGATTATGTAACCTTTGGACGCACCGGATTGAATGTCAGTATCATGGGGTTGGGCTGTGGTGGCCCAAGCCGCATTGGCCAAAGCACCGGGAGTGATGAGGCCGAATCCGTCAAGATCATTCGCAACGCGCTCGATGCCGGTATTAACTTTCTCGACACCGCCGAAGCCTACAACACCGAAGAGATTGTCGGCAAGGCCTTGCAAGGCGTCGCGCGCGATCAGATCGTCCTCTCGACCAAGAAGAGCTATCGCAAAGCGATCAGCCCCCAACTGGTGCGTGAGGGGGTGGAGGCGAGCCTGCAACGGTTGCAGACCGACTACATCGACATCTACAGCCTGCACGGCGTCTACCCCCAAGATTACCCGATGTTGCGCGACGAGATCCTGCCCACCTTCCGCGATCTGCGTGACGAAGGCAAGATCCGCTTTATCGGCGTCACCGAAATGTTCAACGACGACAAGACGCATGAGATGCTCATCGACTCGTTGCCCGACGATGTGTGGGATGTGGCAATGATCGGCTTTAACATCCTCAACCAGACCGCGCGGGAGAAGGTCTTCCCCGCCACCATCGAGCGCGATGTCGCCGTTCAGATCATGTTTGCTGTGCGCCGTGCGCTCAGCCAACCAGATAAATTACGCGAATCGGTCAAAACGCTGATCGACGCCGGCCAACTGGAGCCGGAGGATGTCGATCTGTCAAACTTGCTCGGCTTTGTGCTGAAAGAGTCCGACGCCACCAGCATTGTCGACGCCGCCTATCGTTTCTGTCGCTACGAGCCGGGCGTGCATGTTGTCTTGTCGGGGACGGGCAATCCAGCGCATCTGCAATCGAACATCGATTCGCTCTGCAAGCCGCCGCTGCCGGAGGGGGTGGTGGCCAAGTTGCGCCACATTTTTAGGAATGCGAGTGAAGTGACAGGACAATGAAAGACATCATAACACTAATAATGGTCGAATTCGCGTGTTATTTACATCGACAACAATGAACGTGCCAAGGAATGTGCTGGGAGAATTCTCTAACAGTTCATAAAGGCGATGTAGCTTTCGGTCTTCTTCGCCTGGGTTGAATCGAAGCAAAATGACACAGATTGCCGGCTTGCGCAAACGGAAGACAAGCTCGCCAAAGTCCTTGTCTTCCGTTAATAAGATACGCTCTTCATGATACGCCCTGGCCAAGATGGTGTCGTCACGTTCACCCCGCATTGACTCCATCACATAGAGAACGTCGTGACCGTTGAACCGCAGTTGCTCAACAAGCTGCGTGTCGGTGCACTCATCGGCAAGGAATCTCACGCTGTTTCTCTCTCGGCAAAGACAATCTCTTCTTGCGCTAAATAGTCTGCTGCAAACGCAGCCGCGGCGTACACATCCTCAATCGTCAAATGAGGGTGGGCGACCAGGATTTCTTCAAATGACTTCCCGGCGGCCAATTTGCGTAGAATCAGCTCGACAGTAATGCGTGTCCCCTTAATCACTGGCTTGCCGAACATAATTGCCGGGTTGCGCTCAATTTGTGGATGGTTCATGGTTGGTCATTACCTCAATCAGAAATTATCTACAAAAATTGGTATTCTGTATGAATTTTACCACAAGGGAGTTATTTATGCGTATCGGCATTTCCATCGCTTCCAGCTACAACGTCACTGATTACCGAACTGGCGCCCGTTACATGCTCGAACGGGCCAAGGCCGCGGCCGACGCCGGTCTCGACAGCCTCTTCTTTGGCGACCACCACGTCACCCCCAACCCCTACTACCAAAACACGCCGATCCTCGCCCGTGCCCTGGCCGATTGGCATGACGCACCCGCAGGCGCGCTCTACCTGCTCCCCTTCCGCCATCCGGTGCTGCTTGCCGAAGAGATCGCCACCGTGGCCACCATGATGCCGCAGCGTTTCATCATGCAATGTGCCATTGGCTATGGCGACCGTGAATTCGCTGCCTTTGGCATCAACCCCAAGCACCGCCCCTCGCGCTTTGAGGAATGTCTCGCCATCATGCGCCGTCTCTGGGCCGGCGAAACCGTTTCGCACGACGGGCGCTGGCAGATCGAGAACGCGCGTATCCTGCCCACGCCGCCGGAGCCGGTCGAAGTCTGGATTGCGGCCAGCGCACCGCCGGCGATTGACCGCTCCGCCCGCTTGGGGGATGGTTGGCTGGCCGCGCCGGGGTTGAGCTTGGCTGATGCAAAAGCGAGTCTTGACCTCTATCGGGACGCCTGCGCCAAACACAACCGCCCGGTCGGGGTGACCGCGATCCGGCGCGATGTCTACGTCGGCGCAAGCGCTGCCGAAGCACAAGCAACTGGTGGCGCAGTGGTCGCTGCAGGCTATCGCGGTTTCCCACCGGATGCCACGGTGGTGGGCGATGTGGATCAGGTTGCCATCATGTTTCAGCGCTATTTTGCAATGGGCTACACCGATATCATCATTCGCAATCTGGTGGACGATCAAGAAAAAGCGTTGGCGTCGATTGGGCGGTTGGCCGCGGTCAAAGCACAACTCGGCGGTCCGCCCCAGTAGCCGGTCAACTAGACAAGGAGAAGCCCTCACCCCTTGCTGGTTGACTGACAAATTTACTCTAAGCCACAGAGGACACAGAGATCACAGAGGAAGAACATTTTGCTTCTCTGTGAACTCCGTGCTCTCTGTGGCAGAGAACAGAAAAATAGGAGTAAGGCTCCCCATGAAAATCACCAACATCGAAACCCTGATCGTCGACGCCGGCTGGCGCCCTTGGATCTTTGTCAAAATGGAGACGGACGAAGGCATTACCGGCTGGGGCGAATGTAGTGATGGCATGAACCCCTATGGCATTGCCGGCACCGTGACCGATCTCACCGGTCGTTTGCTGGGCGAAGATCCGCGTGCCTATGAGATGCGCTGGTGGGATATGCTGCGTGGCTGCCGTCCTAGCCCCGGTGGGATTGCGGCCAAGGCGATGGCCGGGCTTGAATTGGCGATGCTCGACATCAAGGCCAAGGCGCTTGATATCTCGGTAGTCGAACTCTTTGGCGGCCCAACGCGTGACCGCACGCGCGTCTACTGGTCACACTGTGGCAATGTGCGGGCGCGCATGAGCGAAGCCCTTGACGTGCCGTCGCTGCGCACTTGGGCCGATGTGACCGCGCTCGGCAAGGAGGTGGTGGCGCGCGGCTACACCGCGTTCAAATCGAATATCCTCCTTCCTGGCGACCCCGGTGATATCTACGTGGCGGGCTTTGGCAAAGGGCCCGGTAACACCGACGGCGTCGTCACCAACGCCATGTTGCACCACATTGAGAAGCTGGTCGGCACCTTTCGCGACGCGGTCGGTCCCGATATTGACATCAACCTCGACCTCAATTTTAACTTCAAGCCGGAAGCCTGCTTGCGCATTGCGCGCGTTCTCGAACAGTTCAACCTGCTCTGGCTGGAGATCGACATGTACGATCCCCAGGCGCTGCGCCAGATCAAAGAGAGCACCAGCACCCCGATCTGCACCGGTGAATCGCTCTATCACCTGACCCAATTTCTGCCCTACTTCGAGGCTCGTTCTGCCGATGTTTTCATGGTCGACGTGCCGTGGAATGGCTTTGCGCAGAGCAAGAAGGTGGGCGATCTCGCCGAGGTCTACCAGTACAACCTCTCGCCCCACAACTACTACAGCCACCTCTCCTCCTTTATCAGCGCCAGCCTCTGTGCCGTGTTGCCCAATGTGCGCATCATGGAGAGTGAAGTCGAGGATGTGCCGTGGAAGGATGCGTTGGTGACAGCGCTGCCGCAGATTGTCGACGGGGAGATGATCACGCCGACAGGGGCGGGGTGGGGCGCGGCGATTGTGGAGGAGGTTGCGCGGGCGCACCCTTGGGAGCGGGGGAAGCAGGGGATATAGTCAAACGCAACAGTATACGCGCCGAGCGCACCCTTTGATCAGCTCTATTTCTCTAAAATTCGCTTTAGATCGATTTCGATTTTGTTGCGAATTCGTAACAACTGTTCGTCAGTAGAGGTAAATTGGGCAAGATCCCCCAATAGCGTCTCAATCACCTCTTTATAATTTTGTAGAGAAGGTTCTTGTTTAAGCAGCGATAAAGCCTGGTCGAAGTGCGCTGTGCTGTTGCTGCCATCATCTAGATACAACGCTGTAAGCGCGGCCCGCAAATGGGTATCGATGAGCACTTCTGTTGCAAAGTGCCCTTGTGGCGTCGTCTGGTTGATTGCATGTTCATACGCATTTTGCGCCACTATATAGTTGCCACTTTCAAATTCTTGGTTGCCGAGTTGGCCATAGAGCGAGCCGACAATGCCGAGCGTAAATGCTTCACTGCGCTCCGCGTGCGTTGCGGGATCGAGGTTGGCGGCACGTTGAAGATCGACAATCGTTTGATCGATGATCGGCAAAAACGTGCGCGCCTCTTCTGGGCGAGCCAGGAAAAGCTGCTTGACGACATTGAATCCAAATTCGGCCCGATGCCGCCAATAGAGCGCTGGATGGGCATTGCTGTTAATGCGCTCGAGTGCTGGTTCCATTACGATGATTTTCGTATAAAGCAGATTTACGGCAATGAGCGGATGTTCTAATAGATAGTCATCTAGTGCCCTTCCTGCTTCGACCGCACCCTCTTGATCGGCAAAGGTAGCACTTTGCAGCAGTAGATCTTGATAGGTATTGGCCGCCATCCACTCGCTGCCCAACGCAAGGTAAGCCAATGCGAGTTTGCTCATGGCTTGCAGCTTCTCGTTGCGGGCGACCCTATTCGTGTTGGCTGAGGAGCTATAAACGGCGGCTAGATAATCGGCAAATGCGGCATGGCGATCTCCAACTGTCCAAGCGTCATCGCCGCGCTCCACATGATACCAGGCCCATGCGCCTTCTGCCAGGTAGGTGTGGGCTTCATCACCACCTTCCCACTGGTCGTTGGCAAAGGCCCGATTGGCATCTTGCTGACCACTGGCGAGTGCCTGACGGGCCGCCTGCTCATCCCGTGCACGAAAAGCTGAGCGTCCGATCCAATATTTAAACCAAGCACGTACGCCCCAATAGTAGTCCGCATTCGCCAAGCTGGGCGTTGCTTGCAACTGGGCCGCCAATTGGTCATCCAGCGCGCTGAGCAGAGCACTTGCGTTGGATGGGGTGACTTGCCAGTGGCGCAGCAATGGCGGAAAGACCCCACGTAGGGTGGCATACTCTTGATTGTCATGCTCGGTGTTCTGTTGTAATGCAGTTGCGTATAGCCGACCTGCCCGCTCGGTATCATCCAAGAGGGCGGCGAGGGAGCCCAATGTAATTAACGCACTGACCGTTGGCTTGTCGGCAAACGTTGCTTCTAATTGGGGCAAGGCCGAGCGATAATCACGCAGAATATTTGCTTTTGCTTGTGCGTGCACTTGTAAGGATTGCACGAAATGGAGATGGTCCAGCGCACTATCCAACGCACTTTGGGTTCGAATATGCTTTAACCCATTTTCAAAATAGCCCATCGCCGTACCCGGTTGGCCATCAACGAGTGCATTGACCCCTTCGTGGAAAAACCATGCTGGATTGAGGATCAACAAATCAGTGATCATCTTGTGCAACTCATAAATAAACTCGGTCGGCTTGGTTGTTGGGCCGTTGACAAGTAGGGGCGTTGGTGCGACTAGCGCATCGTTGAGGATGGTAAGCGCGTCGGCCATCATGGTGGGACGATGGGTAACGACGAGGCTGAGTTGCTCACGTACCGCGTTCAATTTGCCGGCGGCAAGGGCCGTTTTGGCCTGTTGTAGGGCATAGGGTGCCAAGGTATCCAACGTTGCGTTCATAAACGCAGTCGCCGGATTCCCAAGATCTGCCGCACGTTGCAGATCTGCCAATGCGCCATAGAGCAGATCGAAATCTTTATGATCATCGGTTTGCGCCAACCAGAGCGCGTAGCGATAGCGCCCATGTAACTGATGATAGCTTCCTTCGGTTGGGACAAGCCGAATGGCGTTTGTGAAGCTGTCAATAGCCGACTGGAAGACGTCGGTCTTTGCCGCATAGCCATTGCCGACATCGACTGCACAGTTACGGAGTTCGAAGTAGATGAAGCCCATTGTGCGATAGGTATAAGCGAGATCGCCGTTGCCCTGGAAGCGGAGCTGTCGGCGATCGGTGGCGGTGGCAAACTGTTTGATGGCTTCACTGTACTCGGCACATTTCCCCGCCGCGCCACTCTCTAGCCAGGCCAATTTCCAATGTAAGGTACCCAAGGAGATGCGCACCGTCGGATCGCGCGGATCTAAAGTGCGCGCTTGTAACCAGGCAACTTCGGCCCGATGGAGGAGGCTAGCATCCTCTTTTAGAGCCCCAAGCGAATAGCGCGCGTAGCCCAGCCCAAGCCAGGCTTCTGGTTCTGTGGCATTGGTGGTTACTGCCGTGGCAAAGTACTGCTCCGCTTCGGTCAATAGGTTCGGTTGCTCTTCTTCCGGCGCTTTAATTGCTTCGTTATAGGCGAGCCAACCCAATCCGCTTAGTGCACGTTCGCGCAACTTTGTGAAGGTGGCGGTAATCTCTTGTTGGCTGGATTGGTCATCAATCGATGTTGTCAACCGGAGAACCTCTATATAGTCGGCGCGGGCCGCTGTCAATTTAGCTAAGGAGTGGCTGGTAAAGCCGCGCCAAAGTAGATACTGAGCTTTGCGGAGCGCTACTGCATTGCGTTCTGCCTGGGTTAGTACTGCCTTTTCCTCTTGGGCAATGATGGTTAGCGCTCGCTCGTAATCGTCTAATGCATTCTCATACCACTTCTGATCGATCTGCACCGTCTGGTTTTTGTTGACCATAATTTGTGTAGCGGCTTTTTGACGCGCCATTGCTCGCCACGTATAAACTTGTTCCGGCTGATCGAAATACTGCAAAAGCTCTGTATACAGTTCTGCTGCTTGGCTACCATCGCCCGTTTGTACGTGGAGCGCCGCCAAATTTTGCATGGCCAGAAGCCAGGGGAAACTCTCTTTGGCAGGAATGCCGCTAGGCTTCTGCAATGTCTGTCTTGGATCGATCCCCCACAGGGGGCGTTCTGAAATCTGGATGACGCGCTCATACGCATGCTGCGACTGCGCAAAGGAACGTACCGCCGCTTCTACGTCCCCGTTATTCTGGTATTGGCGCGCCCGTTCGCGGGCCGTATCGGCATAGATGAGGAAATGATAGGCGGCAATATCACGGAGAGCAAAGCTCAATAGGAAGATCGCGAGTAACCCACAGAGCGCTACGGTTGCTGCATTGCGCACTGCCGCGTTGCGCTGCGTGCGAAAGTCCCACTGCCACAACGACCAGGCTGCGCTGCCAATCATTGTGAGAATAATGAGAGGGGGATAGAGATCTGGAATCGTGAGGAGCGGTCCAAAGCTTCGGCTTAAGTGAAAGATTGCCAGACCGAACGCGGTGATCAAACTATAGGTGGTAAAGCGCATCTGTCGATGGCTGTGACGGATGATATGGCTGGGGAGCACAATGCTCCACCAGAGGGGAACCAAGACCAACCCGAGGTAGAGATAGGGGTAGAGGTCGACGACGCTGTAAGGCGTGCCTAAGAGATCGTACCAGAGAAGGGGTCCCCAAACGTCGCTATTTGCCAACAGGGCAATCAATAAGAGCAGTGTGTAGTTGACCAAATAAAGCAGGCCGGAAAGACTGCGGAAGATGCTGTAGCTAAGGATATGACGTTGAACTGTCGGCGGGGACGCACGATAGATCTGCCGCTGCACGACGCTATACCAGTTGGTGTTGCCATCGATTTTAATCCATTCTTCTTTACCCTTTGGATGGGTAGGAGCCCCTACACCTTCTGCCGCCGTACCTACGTTGCTCTCCAGCGTTTCTTCCTGGGGCGGCACCGCAATTTTTAGTGATAAGGAGGAAACACTGGGGAGGGGACGGCGCCAAAAGCTGATGTTACTGGGTGAAACCTGGATGATCTGCTTCCATTGGACCCGGCGTTGTACCACGGCGGTTCCAATCGAGATGCCCTCTGCGTCCAAGCAGAGCAGACGATTTTGGCTGCGCTGCTGTACGGCAAACAACGAAGTGTCAAGAATAATCCAAACCCCCAAGAGCGCAAAGCCAAGGAGGTAGACCAAGAAGCTGACCAATCCCACGACGAGAAACGAACGGGGATTGACGTTAATTGCCAGCGTTGCGTCGGTAACTCCCTGGCTCAGTTGGGTCGGTTCGGTAGCGTCGGGGTCCAAAATCGGGGCGGCGCGGAAGGAAAAGCTCGGTGCCAGCTGAATCTCCGTTGTGAGCTGGATCGTGTTGAGAAAGACAAAGATCATCGCTAGGGGGATCAATAAGAGCGCAATCTGCCGAAAGATGACAAAGCCAGGGTGTTGATAGGCTGCGCCATAGTGGCGTTGGGGCAGCACTGCCGCTTGCCCCCGGATTGCTGCGCGAACAGGCGGCGGGACTGTCCGGTTTCCGGCTAAGCCCTCCATTCGTTCCTGCAAGTTGGTCGCATCGACAAACTCGTTGAGCTCGCGATATTCGCGGAGTGCTGCCCCCATCGCGTTTTGCGCTTGCTCATAGTTGCAGCTCAGGAAATTTGCTTCCGCGCGCAGGGCTTGGGCGCGTGCTAGGTTCGGTCGATCATTATAGCTTCGCAGTCGCGGAATTAGCTCTTGCAACGGCGTGAGTGCTGCAGCCCATTGATTCAAACGCACTTCGCTTTCGGCCAGCCCAAGTTGCACCAAGAGCCGCCGATAAGAACCAAGGGGCGCTTTGGTGGTGGTCAACAATGCTTGAAACTGTTGGCGTGCCCGGATGAAATCACCCATTTCGAGAAAGAGGAAGGCCAGCTTTTCATCGGCAAGGATGCTCTCCTCCGGCGTGCCATGGACCTTCAGAATTCGATCGGCTTGCTGAAATTGCTGCGCAGCCAGCGCAAATAAACGCCCAACAACCCAATCCATTCCAAAGAGTGTGGGCCAAAATTGGGGATGCCACACTCGTGTCCCCATTGACAAACTAAAATAGAAGACCAGGGGCAGCGAAATGATAAAGTCAACAAGACTCTGGAGGTGTCGCATGAGGCCAGTCTTAAGTGACACGTGTTTGTTCTCACCGGTCAGTGAACAGGCAAAGCTGACGTAAGTTTCACCCAGCGACAGCAGGGTCATGGCACGCTCGATCTCATGCGAACGTTGCCGACTGATCACGTTTTCTGCCGGCACGGTGGCAAACTGTTTGATGGCGACTTCATATTCATGAATCGCTTGCACAAAATTGCCCTCACGCGTCAGGATCGCTGCATAAGCGCGCCCAATATAGGGGCGCAGCTCCCGTACCAATTGGGGCGTCCGTCGCAACGCCAACAGCAACGTCCTGCTCTCGTCCCACTCTCCGCGTATCTGGGCCAGCCGCGCTCGCATATGCGTCTGCAACTGCGTGAGCGCCAGCAGACCGCCAAGGCCCGACTGTGGTGGTGTTGAAGGTGAAGAAGGGCCACTGCCATTGCTTGGCCGCGCGCTATCATCCAAATAGGAAAGCAAATGGCGTGCTTCTTCGACACCGTCGAGCAAATATTCAATGGCAGCCAATCGACGTTCGCTCGAATAGCGGCGGAAGAGGCGAATGAGCTCCGCAATGGCTTGGGCCAGATCGATAAAAAAGAGGTGATAGAGTCGTTCGTATTCGTGCGCTGGATTATCGATTTCTACAGATGTAGCTCTATCTGTAGCGAGAAAGTTAAAGGCGCGCTGGTGTGCGGTTCGATAGGTCGCCCTATCCCGATCGATCCACAGGTAGTGTAACTGCAGACGTTCACTGGTACGCACGCGGTAGATTGGCGTTTGTTCGGCTGTGGTCGTAATTACAAAGGAGTAATGCTCAAGCCGCACGACTAACCCTTCGTTGCGGTTGTCATCGATCGCGCGGATCGCCGCATAAAAGGCTGCATCATACCAGTGGGGAATTGCTGCTAGATAGATTGCATCTGCCATCATGGGGTGGGCAAGCGTCAGGATCTCCTGTAGCAACCCATCATGATCATCGGCACTATTGTCGGCATTGGTGGTTGAAGTAGCTGGCATAATTAGACTTAGCTCGATTGGGAATCAATTTGCTTACCCAAGTTAACCTGAGTTTAGGTCGTGAAAAAGGGATCATCCTGACTTGCGACCGCAGTCAGTCGATCCGCCATGAGCGCCAGATCACCGGGGACGCCACCGCTAAGCCGCAACACACCGCTCCACGTAAAATCTGGTGGGTCTTCAGCAATCGAACGCACGCGCATGAAATCACGGATATGCGCTTCGGTAAATGGTTCAAGATCGGTTTTGACGAGCAGGTAACCGATGTTGAAATGGGATAGATCCGGCGTTTTACGGCCGGTGATAATCAGCACGATCCGCTGTAATTGTTCATCAAGCAGGCGTGGCACCAGTTGATCAACAATAAAACGTTGGGCCACGGTGGGTGCATTTTCAAAGGCATCAAAGAGAAAGACGAGTTGTCCTTTCTCTGCGACCAACTCGGTTAGTGAAGTAAAAAAGGCTTCATTGATCTGGATCTCGGCATGGTGCAGATCTTCATCGCTTTTGGGGATAAACGATGCGTTGCTTGCGTTCGAGCGTTCTGGTGGACGCTCTGCATTGGCGTTGGCCGGTGCCACTGCTTGAAGCGCAACCATATGCCGTTCCCAGTCGACGCGGGGCCGATCGCTACGCAGTTGGGCAAAGAGGGCGTCCAATTCATTGCGTTGATAGAGTTCACGCACAAGCGCAAAGGTGCGGTTGAATTTTGCTGTGCCTTCGAGATTCTCCCAATCCACATTGAGCTTAAAGGCTAACTCTTCCAAGCGGGTCATGGTGTAGCGCAATTGCATATCTTCCACCAAGGCGGCCAGAGGCTTGCTGCTCTGTGTATCCGCGTGCGTTCCCGTTAACTGTTGAATGGCCTGCGTAAGTGGTTCAAAGAATTCTTCACAATCGATGCGTTCGCGGAGCAAGCGGATAAAGGCCAAATGATCGGTAATGCGGCCGCGGTCCAGTGGATGGCGAAAATCCAAGTAGGCCGCAGGCATACCTGCATTCTCGACTTGATAGAGCCGATGCATTTTCGCAATAAGCCACGACTTCCCCATCTTCTGTTCCGCTTCAATGAGCATGACAGCTTGGGGCGTTTCCGGGCGCATGAGTTTGCTAAACCCATATAATTTGGTTTCACGATCGACAAAGAGTTCTTCTTGGAAGCGGGTGTACTCTGTCATTGACAATTTCACCTGAGAACAGTTTACTAGAGGCTGACGGTGTGTTAACAAGTATGTTGTACTGACTTAATGTATTGGCTACAATGAGCAATAACGAGAGCGTCTGTCAAGCTCGGCTCCTGGGCTTACCAACCCCCTCTTATAGATCTGCCAGCGCACCGCTGCTGTGCTGCTGCGCACCGAGTTGGGTGGCGATGCCCCGTTCCGTCAGCAGCTCCATGATTGTGCTAAAAGGAATTCCTTCGTTCCAAGACGGGCGAAAGGCAGGCTCGCCACTGTGATGGAGTGCAACAAGATGCCAATTTTGATCAAAGACAGGAGAACCAGAGGAACCCGGTTCGGTGTTGGTGCGATAGCGCACACGTGCATGATTTTGGTTTACCTCAACGACCGCTTGCGTATCCAACGCTAGTTTCATTGGCTGCCCCTGCGGATGTTGCACAATAAACAAAGCCGGTTGGGTACGAAAATCATGACTTGGTTTGGTGAATTCAAGCCAACCACGCGCCGGTGCCTCTTGATCGGCTTTGCCGCCGATCGGTTGGTTGCCTGGTTCGCCACGCAAGCGCAAGAGTGCATAGTCTAGGTGGTCAAGCGCTGCCTCTGCACTTTTGGGTGAAGGTTGTAGGTCTACCTCGTCGTAAGGGCTAGTATCGATCAACCACTGATGCGTCATCAAGTCAAAGACGGTGCCTTGGTTGACGGTGCCACCAGCGGCGTTTTGTTTGTAGTCAAAGCGTACTTTGAGCTGCTCTGCCGTGGCCCCGTTCTGTCCATCAATGACCGGCTTGACGACATGATAGTTGGTCATTACTAAATTGGGGCTAAGCAAAAAACCGGTACCGGCTGCCTGGCCAAAGAGCTCAACGCGGCAGACACGGCCTTCTAAAAGCCCTAATTGTGCCCGCCACTGCGCAATATCTAACATGCTATTGGATTCTGCAATGAGCTTTTCCAACGCCTCACGGCCCGGTGTGTTGACGGGTGCTAACGACAACAGTTGCGCAAACGCCACCAACTGCTGGTTTCCCGGCCGTGCCGCACGTGCTCCCACGACAAGCTCCGACAACCACTCCTCCATTTCGGCCGCACGAATCACTCGAAAGACAATCTCTTGATAGTCACCCCCCAGTGCGATGTCTTCGCGATTGCGGCCGAGCCGAAAGCGTAGCATCTCATCAAAGCGTTGTAATGAAAAGGCGCTTCGTAAAATTTGGCTGAACTGTTCAAACTGCTGGCCTTCGAGTGCCATGATATTGACTCCAAGTTAGAATAGACCGCATTGCTTAGTGTAAAAACTCACCTTGTTGGCGTGAGAATGGGCAAGAGAATAGGAATGAAAATGAACTTTTGTACTGCATCAGTTTGGTCGACAGCTATCGATATGCTTGGAATCCATCCAAAGATCGGCTGTGGCCAACGGGAACATCGCATGGTTCCATCGCTAGTAAGTGGGAAGGCGGCATTTGTTAACTTTCTAAATTATACTGCAACTTACATTTTTACAAAAATAGCCTACTTTTGTAAAAGTAGGCTAGAAAGCGCTTAAGTAGAAAAGAGGAACTCTTCAACGCACTTGCATCTACCAAAATCATCATCTCGACAGCGCCCATTAGGATGACTATAGCTGCGCAACGATGACATTATCATCACTATGGTCATATAAACCGGGGGATTGCCGTCAAGCCGTCGACCGTTGACACTGGAATTAGACTGTTTGGCAGGAATACGTTTTCTGGGTATACTTACACAGAACTTAACAATAAGGGTATGTGCCTCAATGAATCAACCGGGATAGCTTTGTTGTTTACCCACTCGCCGAGAATGTGTTCATCGCCATAAGAACTCCCTAGTTTTGCAATAGATTACCGTGGGAGTATCACTTCTTCGACCTTACTAGCACGCTCAGCAGATTTGTAGTTGAGTGTGCTTTTTGATCTATCGTTCATTCTGTAGCAAAATGCGAAGGCTCTGACTGCCAAAAGGTTAATAAATTTCGAGCCGAAATTTTGCTCATATGAAACTCAATATGCACGGATGATGCGTTTTATAACGCCAATCGCTGCTATCGGCCCATGGGAGGTATTTTGATAACAACAGAAATTGAGACGGTGGCGCAGCTACGTGCTGCCGTTGCCTATCTCGGCGAACGAAATCATTTTGGCTGGTGGCAAAGCGAATTCTTTGGCACTGGTAGCAAAGCATTCCTCGCACCCATCTTTGGCAAGACGCAACTGCTTGCTCAGGTCAATGGGGCTACGACCGCTGCCGCGCTTGTGCACGACGAGCGGATTGGTATTGGTGATGTCTATCATCTGTTTCGTTTGCCGGAGGATATGGAACAGAGTCTGCACCGCGTACTTCAGGATAGTGCGTTTGTTGTGAAGATGGAACAACTACTGACAGACCATGAACAGGTAGTGGCGCTGCTACAGACACTGCGCAATGCTCCTGCAGATGACGCAGTTGGACCAACGCGCATTGGTAATCTCCATCAATTGCGCAGTGCTGATGCCTGGGCGATTGCCACTGCGCATTATGGCCGCGCCTTTGAACGCGGTGAGCAAACCTATCCATACTTTTCAACGTCCACCTCATGACACGCTATACAACGCAACTGGGTGCCGGTCTCGGTCTGATTGACGAGACGCTGATTTTACTTGATCTTTGGCAGCCAGGGATGAGCGGCACCGATCTCTATCGCGCTGCTTTAGAATCGGGCCAATTCTCAACGCTCTCCGCCCGCCGCCTACATGATATGATCACCGTTGGCTTTGCACCGCGCTACCTGCGCGATGACGCAGCACCAGCCCGCTTGTTGCAGGCTGTAAAAGCACAACTGACGCGTAAGGAACTGGAACAGTTGTTTTATCTCTTTACTTGTCGCGTTCATGCCATTTTGGCAGACTTTATCAATGAAGTATACTGGCCGGCTTATGCTGCGGGTAAGGATAAACTGAGTAATACCGAATCACGAGAATTTGTTATCGACGCGATTCGGGAAGGCAAAACCACGATAGCTTGGTCAGATATCATGGTGCGGCGCGTTGCCAGTAACTTAACCGGTTGTTGTGCCGATTTCGGGTTGCTGGAACAGGGCAAAAAGAGCGTTCGCAAAATCCTGCCGTACCGGATCGAGCCGACCGTCGTCACGATCTTAGCGTACGATCTGCATTTTGCCGGTCACGGTGACAACAGTGTGCTCAACCATAGCGACTGGGCGCTCTTTGGATTGGAGCCGCACGATGTGCTGGATGAACTGAAGCGGTTGGCGCTGCGTAGCCGCTTAATTGTGCAAACCGCTGGTGGGGCAGTACGCATCGGCTGGCAGTACAAATCAATGGAGGAGTTACTTGATGTCCTCGCTCAACGATAACTTCAATGAAGTGCTGGAGCGCATTCGTCATGGTCGCGAATTTGGTCATGCCAGCTTTGAACCTGTTTACTATCTGATCTTTCGCCCCAGCGAGATTTTAGAGGTCAAGCGGCAGTTAGCCCCCTGGGAAGCGCGGCTGAAGAACGCTGGTTGGCATGTACACCACCTTTCGATGGCTGAGGCGGTGACCGAAACCTTGGCCAATGCACTGCCGCGCCGCATCTGGTTGATGGCCGACCGCAAAGAGCCACTGAACTGGGAGAGAACCAATAAGGCGTTGGCGAATGCACTGACCCAAGGTGCGCTCCAAGCCCGCTTTGCGGAAAGCCTGGAACGGTGTCAGCAAGATGATAAAGCGATTCTGCTGGTGACCGATCTCGAGGCGCTCCACCCCTATACCCGCATCGGGGCGTTGGAGAGCAATCTTGTCGGTCAATTCCAGACGCCAACGATTATCTTTTATCCCGGTGAGCGAACCGGTAAGACGCGCCTCAAGTTTTTAGGTTTTTATCCAGAGGATGGCAATTATCGTTCCGTTCATGTCGGTGGATAATTCATCCCACCACCGTGGGGACGGCGTTTTTTAACGCTGCCGGGCGTCGCATTAGAGAATGCGACCTCCACAGAGCCGACAGCATGTCCGTGGAGGCGGCGTTCTCTAACGCCGCCGGAAGCCGCACAAGAGAGTGCGGCCGCCACCAAACAGATAGTACCACCGTGGGGACGGCGTTTTTTAACGCTGCCGGGCGTCGCATTAGAGAATGCGCCCTCCACAGAGCCGACAGCACGTCCGTGGAGGCGGCGTTCTCTAACGCCGTCGGAAGCCGCATAAGAGAATGCGGCCTCCACAGATCCGACAGCACGGCCGTGGAGGCGGCATTCTCTAACGCCGCCGGGAGCCGCATAAGAGAATGCGGCCTCCGCGGAACAGATAGCACGTCCGTGGAGGCGGCGTTCTCTAACGCCGCCGGGAGCCGCATAAGAGAATGCGGCCTCCGCGGAAGAGATAGCACGTCCGTGGAGGCGGCGTTCTCTAACGCCGCCGGGCGTCGCATTAGAGAATGCGACCTCCACAGAGCCGACAGCACCTCCGTGGAATCGGCGTTCTCTAACGCCTCCGGAAGCCGCACAAGAGAGTGCGGCCTCCGCGGAACAGATAGCACCTCCGTGGAGGCGGCGTTCTCTAACGCCGCCGGAAGCCGCATAAGAGAATGCGACCTCCACAGAGCCGACAGCACGTCCGTGGAAGCTGCGTTCTCTAACGCCGCCAGAAGCCGCACAAGAGAGTGAGGCCGCCACAGAATCGTCAATAGATTGAAGGAAACCATATGCTGATCAAGGAACTGTTTCACCCGTCCAAAGATATCTACCGCACAATTGAAAAGGTGATCACCTACAACGTCTCGCAAGAGCAGCGTTTGAAGACCGAGATCACTGAGTACTTTGTGACGGAGCATATTGAGGAGCAGTTTGAAGATCTGCTGAGCAAGATGCAACTCGCCATGGCCCAAGGTGGCCAGAATGAGGTAGGTGTTTGGGTCTCCGGCTTCTATGGCTCGGGCAAAAGCTCGTTTACCAAATATTTGGGGCTGGCCCTTGATAACCAGGTGCAGATCGATGGTGTGCCCTTTCTACGCCATCTGCAAGATCGCATGAACAAGCCACAGACCAAGGCGTTGCTCAATACGGTGGCGACTCGCCACCCGGCTGCCGTTGTGCTGCTCGATCTGGCCAGCGAAATGTTGGCCGGCGCGACAATGGAAGAGGTCTCAACCGTCCTCTATTACAAGGTGTTGCAGTGGGCGGGTTATTCGCAAAACCTCAAGGTGGCGGCCTTTGAACGGCGCTTGCAAAAGGATGGGCGCTATGAAGAATTGACCGCGCGCATTGAGCAGGATGCTGGTGTCCCGTGGCAAGAGGTAAAAAATGATCCGCTGGTCATCGATAGTCTGCTGCCCGAGATTGCCCACGAACTCTATCCAAATCTCTTCAGATCGACGACCTCGTTCCATACCGATACCGCAGATATCATTCGCTTTGAAACTGACCGAGTAAAAGAGATGATCGATATCGCCCGCGACGTTTCGGGCAAAGAGTTCATTCTCTTTATCATTGATGAAGTGGGGCAATATGTGGGAGCACGTCCCCACCTGATTCTCAACCTCGATGGGCTGGCCAAAAATTTGAAGAATATCGGCGACGGCAAGGCCTGGATCATCGGCACGGCGCAACAGACCTTAACCGAAGATGACCCGCGGGCCGCGCTCAATTCGCCCGAACTCTTTAAGCTGACCGCACGTTTCCCCATTCAGATCGATCTGCAATCGAACGATATCAAGGTGATCTGTACCAACCGTCTCTTGGGCAAGTCGCCAACCGGTGAAGCAACCTTGGGCGCGCTCTTTGAGAAACATGGCCAGGCGCTGCGTTACAACACCAAGCTCCAGGATGCGCGCTTCTATGACTCGGATTTTGATCGCCAGACCTTTATCAATCTCTACCCCTTCCTGCCGGCCCATTTTGACATTCTGCTCCATCTGCTGGGCGCATTGGCCAAATCGACTGGTGGCATTGGACTGCGCTCGGCGATCAAGGTGATCCAGGATATTCTGGTCGAAAAGAGTGAGCAACAGGTGGCCGTCGCCGATCGGGAAATCGGCTGGTTAGCGACTACGGTGACCCTCTATGACGCGCTGGAAAAAGATATTCGGAGCGCACATTCTTCGATCCACAAAGCGGTTGGCAAAGCGCAACTGCGCTTTCCTGATTCACCCATCCACCAGGAAGTGGCCAAGACGGTGGCAGTGTTGCAGATTCTCGGCAACATGCCCGTGTCCGTGCAGAATGTGGGGAGCCTAGTGCATGGGGCAATTGATGCGCCCTCGCAACGGGATCTGGTTGAGGCCGCGATCAAAGAACTGATTAACGATGCCATTGTGCCCTTTGGTGAGAAGGAGGGCAATCTCTGCTTCTTTAGCGAGAAGCTTAACGAGATCGACCAGGAACGCGCTGTAATCCCCATCCGTACATTGGAGGCGCGGCGTATTCAGAATGAAGTGTTACGCGAACTCTTTAGCCCCTTACCCTCGACCCGGTTGCACAACTCGATCTCAATTGCCGCAGGGCTGCGCGTGATGGCTGGTGCACAAGTCGCCAATCTAGCTGGTGATCGGGAGACGATTCAGCTAGTCGTTGATTTCGTCGACCCTACTGACTACGAAACGATGCGGACGCGGTTGGTGGAGGAGTCGCGCCAACGCGGTGCGCAACAGCTCATTTATCTGCTGGGGCGAACACTGCCGGAGGTCGATGAGCGGGTCGGTGAGATCTTCCGCTGCAACACGATTGTAGAGCGCTATCGCAACGACCCAGATCAGGAAGTGAAGGAGTATTGCGCGGGCCAGAGTGACCGCACCACCCGGTTGACTCGCGAATTACAAATGCTGCTCAAGCGCACCTTGGGCCAGGGTTCCTTTCTCTTTCGCGGTCAGATCACCGCGGCCGATAGCCTGGACCACGATGTCTATCAGGCCGCGAAAAAACAGTTGGAAACTGTGGCTGGCCAAGTCTTTGACCGTTATGGCGAAGCACCGCTGCGCGCGGACACCGCGCTGGCTGAGAAGTTCTTACGCACAGGCAATCTGCGGGCGATCACAACCCAGGTTGACCCGTTGGGACTGGTGCAGGTCAACGGCGGCACGCCCAGCGTCAAGAGCGATCACAAAGCGCTGATCAGTTTGCACGATTACATTGACCGTCAGAGTACCGTTGAAGGCAAGCGGTTGATCGATCACTTTACCGATGCCCCTTTTGGCTGGTCACAGGATACCCTGCGCTACCTGGTCGCCGCGCTATTGGTGGCCGGGGAGATCAAGTTGAAAGTTTCGGGGCGCGAAGTGACGGTCAATGGGCAACAGGCGATTGAAGCGCTCCGCACCAATAATGCGTTCCGCTCGGTCGGTGTTTCGCTGCGTGATGGCCGACCATCAATGGATATGTTGGCGCGCGCCGCCGAGCGCTTGACCGAGTTTACCGGTGAGATGGTTATTCCGCTGGAAGATGAGATCAGCAAGACAGCCACCAAATATTTCTCGCACTGTCAGTTTCGCTTTGGCCCGTTGGCCGAGAAGCTGGAACGGCTGGCGCTCCCTGGCGCGGAGACTGTGCGCACGCTCAACCAGGAATTGGTCAATGTCATGTTGACCGATGCCTCCGATGCGCCGCAGCGGCTGGGCGGTGAAGAGTCACAACTCTATGAAGCCTTGCAGTGGTCCAATCAGGTGGAAGTGGCCTTGAGCAATGGCTTGGAAGCGACCGTACGCGATCTGCAACGGCACCACGCGGACATTGCTGTATTGCCCGCGGTGGGCATCCCCGGACAGTTGCGCAACGATCTGGCCGAAGATCTGGAGTTGATCCAACAGCGGCTGGGGCAGATGAGCTTCCACCAACACGGTGCCGACCTGCGCAGCGCGTTGACCGCCATCCAAACGCGCACACGTGAGGCCACCCTCCAAATGGCGGAGGCCCAACAGCAGTCGATCCAAGCGGCGCAGGCCGATCTCCGGCGGCTGCCCCTCTGGCCGGAACTCAATCAGGAGGAGCAGGCCCAGGTACTGGGACAACTCGAGACCCTGGCGGTGACCACGACCCACGATCTGCCGGGGCTGAAACAGTTGCTCAACCAGGAGTTTACCATCCAGTCGCGGCTGCAGGAACTCAAGCGGTGGGTTGATCAACGGGGGCGTGAGCGACAACTGGAACGGCAGCGGGCGGAACGTGTCGTCCACGAAGGCCGCAATCGTGTCAGCCGGACTGTCAACCTGCCGGCCAAGATCCAGAGCACCAGCGCGTTGGACACGGTGATCGAGTGCTTGCAGGGCGTGCGCAAGGAAGCCGCTGACTACGATGAAATCGAGATCACGATACAAATTACATAGATATCCTTATGTCGTGGAGGTCGCATTCTCTAATGCGACCAGACCCAGCGGCGTAAGAGAACGCCGCCACCACGATTTGTAGTCGTGGAGGTCGCATTCTCTAATGCGACCGGCATGGACACCGGCGGCGTAAGAGAACGCCGCCCCCACAGTTTGTAAACGCGGAGGTCGCATTCTCTAATGCGACCGGCATGGACACCGGCGGCGTAAGAGAACGCCGCCACCACGATTTGTAGTCGTGGAGGTCGCATTCTCTAATGCGACCGGCATGGACACCGGCGGCGTAAGAGAACGCCGCCCCCACGATTTGTAGTCGCTGAAGTCGCATTCTCTAATGCGACAGTGTATGCAAACCCGACGGCGTAAGAGAACGCCGCCCCCACGATGTGTAGTCGCGGAGGTCGCATTCTCTAATGCGACAGTGTGTGCGACCCAGCGGCGTAAGAGAACGCCGCCCCCACAGTGGTAAGCTCGTGGAAGTCGCATTCTCTAATGCGACAGTGTGCGCAAACCCGACGGCGTAAGAGAACGCCGCCCCCACGATGTGTAGTCGCGGAGGTCGCATTCTCTAATGCGACCAAATGACAGAAAACGAAAGAAATTCCAATGGCCTTTGACCAACCGACGCGCAACCGCCTGGCCCGCTTTGTCGGCGACGCCCGCACACTGCTGACCGCCGAATTTACCCGCCAACTGCAAAATGACTACGGGCTGGACCCGGAGCGCGGCACGGTCACTGACCTCGCCAAGCTCACCCAACTCGATGATGCCCGCCGCGCGACCGCGCGCATTTTGCGTGACACGCTGACCCACTACCTGGCTGGCGACGCCGCGCCGACAGCCAAGGCGCGCCAGGAAGCGCTCAACCGCATTGTGCGCGAACAGGCCTTTACCGTGCTCAACCGCCTCTGTGCCCTGCGCATGGCCGAGGCACGCGGGCTGCTGATCGAATCGATTGCCAAGGGTTACCAATCGCGCGGCTTTCAGCTCTATAGCCGGTTGGCGGGAACGGCGTTGGGCGAGACGGGCGACGCCTACCGCGCCTATCTCTTTAGCCTCTTTGATGAGTTTGGCGTGGATCTGGCCGTGCTCTTTGACCGCTTTAGTCCGCAAGGGCGCCTCTTTCCCCGTCCCGCGCTCCTGCTCGAACTGTTGGCGCTGATCAACAATGCGGAGATCGACCCGCTCTGGGCCGAGGATGAGACGATCGGCTGGATCTACCAATATTTCAACAGCAAGGAAGAGCGCAAGGCGATGCGCGATGCCTCGCAAGCGCCGCGCAACAGCCGCGAATTGGCTGTGCGCAACCAGTTCTTTACCCCGCGCTATGTCGTCGAATTTCTCACCGACAACACGCTGGGGCGCATCTGGTATGAGATGACCCAAGGGCAAACCGGTCTGGTCGACAGTTGCCGCTATCTCGTGCGCCGACCGACCGAGGTCTTTCTGCGTGACCCGGAAAACCCCTTGGCGGGGCTACCGCTTACCGAATGGGTACAATTGGCCGCCCGCGGTGATTTTTCAGCATTGCCGGCAGCAGCGGAGGTGCCGGCACTAAGTGAATTTTCGCTGGTAATCGACGGCTATGCATTGGCTGATCGACATGGCTATGGTGACTGTATCGCCTGGGCCGATGAGCAGATTGCCCGCTATCGCCAAAGCGGCGTATGGCCAAGCTCATCGCTCGAACTGTGGTTGATCCTGTTTCGGCAGCAGCGTTATCATGGCCGCGCCGACCGCGAACCGGAGGCCGCCTTTTATGCTGAGTGGCAATCCGCCTACCGCGCCTTTCGCCAACAGGTCCAACAAGGTTCCGCAGCGGCGTTAGAGAACGCCCCCCCCACGAGCGAAACAATCGCGGAGGCCGCATTCTCTAATGCGGCACCCAATATGACCGACAACCCGGCGGCGTTAGAGAACGCCGCCCCCACGGTTGATAACACCGCGGAGGTCGCATTCTCTAATGCGACACCCAATATGACCGACAACCCGGCGGCGTTAGAGAACGCCGCCTCCACGGGTGAAACAACAGCGGAGGCCGCATTCTCTAATGCGGCACCCCCCGACAACCAAGCGGCGTTAGAGAACGCCGCCCCCACGAGCGAAACAATCGCGGAGGCCGCATTCTCTAATGCGGCATCTCCCGTCCCCGAACCGACCCAGGAAGAGCTCCTGCGCCAGCCGGTCTACATCCCCTTCCGTCCGCTCAAGGATCCGCGCACGATCCTGATGCTCGACCCCGCCTGTGGCTCGATGCACTTTGGCCTCTACAGTTTTGACCTCTATGAACGGATCTACGAAGAAGCGTGGGCGCTTGAGGGGGAATTAGGCGCGCACGCCTTTCAGCGCCCAGCCGCGATGGCACCACTACGGGAAAGCTACGCCGACAAAGCGAGCTTTTTGCGCGACGTGCCGCGCCTGATCATCGAGCACAACATCCACGGCATTGACATCGACCCGCGCGCCGTGCAGATTGCCGGGCTCTCGCTCTGGCTGCGCGCCCAGCGCAGTTGGCAGGCGCAGGGCATCAAGCCCCACGACCGCCCGGTGATCCGCAAAGCCAACATTGTCTGCGCCGAACCAATGCCGGGCGACCAGGCGCTGCTCGAAGAATTTCTGCAAGGGCTGCGCGACGACCGGCTGGAGGCGCTGATCCGCCGCGTGCTCGCTGTGCCGGAGAACCAGCGCGTGCGCGCCACCCCGACCATGGCCGACGCGCTCTGTGACCTGGTGCGCACGGTGTGGGAGGAGATGAAGCTGGCCGGTGAGGCGGGCAGTTTGCTTAAGATTGAGGAGTCGCTGACCGAAGCGATTGCCAAGGGGCAGGCGGAGTGGGAGGATAAGATGCCACTCTTTCGGGTGGAAACTTTTAGGATGACAGAGGAGAAGCCAAAGGTTAACTATGTGAAAATGATCCCTGGCGAGGAGTCAGATTTCTGGGCGAGAGCCGAAACTTTGGTTTTCGCGGCATTGGAGGAATATGCCGAGAAAACAGAAGATGGTGCCGGCTATCAACGTCGCCTTTTTGCCAATGATGCTGCGCAGGGTTTTGCCTTGATTGATCTCTGTCATAAAAAGTATGATAGTGTGCTAATGAACCCTCCATTTGGGGATTTCACAAAGGAAGCCAAAAGTTGGGTGGTAGATGTATATCCGCTTACTAAGAATGACATCTATGCTGCATTTGTAGAATGTGGTATTAAGCGCTTGCACCGACGTGCTATGCTTGGTGCAATTACCTCTCGCACAGGCTTTTTTCTTTCTTCATTCCAGAAATGGAGAGAAGAAGTGCTGTTGCGTGATGCCCCTCCAACTGTTTTTGCTGATCTTGGAAATGGAGTGCTAGACAACGCTATGGTGGAAGTAGCAGCATATTGTCTGGAGGCAGCGGCATGAAAACATTGTTTGTTCGCATATTGGATGTTGATGACAAAGCTGAAGCTTTATTAGCTGCAATTCAGAATATCAGTACAACATCTCAAATTTATGAGGCTCACACAACTAATTTTTCCAGTATTCCTCGATCACCTTTTGCATATTGGGTAGTTAAACGGCTATGGATGATATTCCAAGAATTTTCATCGTTAGAAACGGAAAACCGAACTGCCAAACAAGGACTAGCGACAGCCGATGATTTTCGCTTTGTACGAACTACATGGGAAATAGCACACAACAATGTAAACCGAATATGGTTTCCATTCGCCAAAGGTGGATCATACTCGTCATTTTATGCGGATGTTCATTTAGTTGTTAATTGGCATCGCGATGGGGCACAAGTCAAAAATAACCTCAATGAGCGGGGGCAGGTCCGCTCTAACGTTTGGATGCTTCGCAGTACAGCAACCAATAACTTTTTTCACCCGGGTATCACTTGGCCGTTACGCACACAAAAAGGATTATCATTCCGTGTAATTCCTTCGCAATGTGTTTTTGGACATAAGGGTCCGGTAATTTTCAACAAAGGCGACTTTCATACTGACCTTCTGGCGCTGCTTGCAGTTACAAATAGTATAGCGTTTAGGTCATTGGCCGAACTCCAAATGGCCTTTGGCTCTTATGAAGTCGGCGTTATACAACGCACCCCTGTGCCTGACTTCTCTGTTAAAGATAAAGACCTTTTGGCTGCTCTTGCAGAAAAAGCTTGGTCACTTAAATACCTTATGGACACCCATACGGAAGCCTCGCATGCATTTTATTTACCAGCGTTACTCCAAATAGATGGTGAGAATTTATTAAAAAGAGCCACTGCCTGGGTAAACTATATTGCTTCTACTGAGCAAGAGTTAGCAGATCTTCAAGGACAAATTGATGAATATTGCTTCGATTTCTACAAGATCAATAATATCGACCGACGCAATATTGAAAAAGGATTTGATGGTATTGAAAACAGTGACAGTGAAGCAAATGAAGATGATGATAGCAATATCGAGCCTACTGAAGTTGATACAGATAGCCTGGTGGCGAGGTTAGTTTCTTGGGGCGTTGGGACAGCTTGGGGACGTTGGGATATTCGTCTAGCCACCATTAGTAATAACATTCCTAAACTACCAAAACCATTCGAGCCGTTACCAATTTGTTTTCCCGGTATATTGCAAAATGCTCTTGGTATGCCTGTTAACAGTAGTGAATTGCCCCTAGATTACCCATTACGCATTTCCTGGCCCGGTATCCTCGTTGACGACCCTGGCCACCCTGAAGACATCGAGCAGCGCATCCGCGAAGTCTTACGCGTCATTTGGTCCGACCGCGCCGACGCCATTGAACAGGAAGCATGTGAAATCCTCGGCGTCGCTGCCCTGCGCGCCTACTTTGCCAGCCCCAACCGCTTCTTTGATGACCACCTGAAGCGCTATTCCAAAAGCCGGCGTGCGGCCCCCATCTATTGGCCATTGTCCACCCCTTCCGGTTCCTACACACTCTGGCTCTACTCCCACCGCCTCACCGATCAGACGCTCTACAGTTGTGTCAACGACTTTGTCGAGCCGAAGCTGGCGCAGGTCAACGCAACGGTGGCCACCCTGCAGCGGCGTACCAACCGTTCACGCCAGGACGAGAAAGAACTGGAGCAGCAGAGCGATCTCGCCCTCGAATTGACCGCGTTCCGCGACGAGTTGCTGCGCATTGCCCGCATCTGGCAGCCCAATCTTAACGACGGCGTCCAGATCACCGCCGCCCCGCTCTGGCGGCTCTTCCAACACCGCGCCTGGCAAAAGCGCCTCAAAGCCACCTGGGAAAAACTCGAAGCTGGCGACTATGACTGGGCCCACCTCGCCTACTCGCTTTGGCCAGAACGGGTGCGCGAAAAGTGCAAGACGGACAAGTCGCTGGCGATCGCGCACGAGTTGGAGGGGTTGTATGTCGAGCCGGTGAAGGTGGTGAAGGGGAAGAAGGGTGGGAGGAAGAAGAAAGCAGCCGCGGCCGAGACAATCAACATGTTTGATGAGGATGATGAATAACGTAGAGTCCGCATTCTCTAATGCGGACCGAGCGGCGTAAGAGAACGCCGCCCCCGCGGGTGAAGCGATAAACCTGTGGAGTCCGCATTCTTTAATGCGGACGGTGCGGCGTAAGAGAACGCCGCACCCACGGGGTAAGTGATAACCGTGTGGAGTCCGCATTCTCTAATGCGGACCGAGCGGCTTAAGAGAACGCCGCCCCCGCGGGTGAAGTGGTAACCTGTGGAGTCCGCATTCTCTAATGCGGACCGAGCGGCGTAAAAGAACGCTGCCTCCACGGGTGAAATGATAACCGTGTGGAGTCCGCATTCTCTAATGCGGACGGTGCGGCGTAAGAGAACGCCGCCCCCACGGATGAAGTGATAAACCTGTGGAGTCCGCATTCTCTAATGCGGACGGTGCGGCGTAAGAGAACGCCGCCCCCACGGATGAAGTGATAAACCTGTGGAGTCCGCATTCTTT
>DAOUCA010000078.1:0-115139 GCA_034432375.1 Caldilineaceae bacterium | reverse complement strand
TGAGAACCGGAGTTTTGCGGACCAACGGGATCGCGTGCGTCGCACTGACCGCCAACTGCTTCCAGTCCGCTAGATGCTTCCGTCAGTGCGACGCACGCTGGCCGAAACTAGGGGTTTCATTCTGATTTGAGTATAGCTATATGAAAATTTGGTTTTCATTAAAAGTCGCCGACCGCTATAGCTATCACTGGGAACGTCGTACGGCGGATAACACACTTTATCGTCATGATAATGCCCCAGATGCGGATTGGAAGCATGTCTCAACCTATCCAAAACATTTTCACAATGGTAGCCAGGGAAATGTTGTCGGAAGCAACATCAGCGATGACCCGAACGAGGCGCTCCGAGAATTTTTAAAGTTTGCTAGAGCTATATTGAAACCGAATGAGTGAACAAGTAGAAGTACATCCAGATAACAAGAATCATCCCGATATCCAACCAGACCGCCAACGCGTCCGCCTGACCTATGAAAAGGGCGAGGCGGTCAAATTCATCTCGCACCATGACGAATTCCGGCTGTGGGAGCGGGTCTTGCGCCGCGCCGATCTGCCCCTCCTCTACAAACAGGGCTTCAATCCCCAGCCCCATATGCAGATTGCGGCCGCGTTGGGCGTGGGCATCACCGGTGTGCGCGAATTGCTCGACATCACCTTCAGCCCACCTGTGCCTCTGGGTGAATTAACCGAACGCATCCGCGCCAAATTGCCGCCGGGTGTCTTTTTGCACGATGCCGTAGAAGTGCCGCTCAAGACCACCTCCTTGCAGACATCACTCATTGGGGCCGATTATACAATCCTGATCTTTGCTGAGCCAGGGGAGATCGACCCGGGTTTGATTGAGGAACACATTGGCGCATTCCTGGCCAAGAGCGAAATCTGGCGCGTACGCGAACGCAAGGGCGAAAAGTATACCTATAACCTGCGCCCCCTCATCTTTGTCCTGCGCTATGAGGGCTATGATCCGGCAACCGAGGAGCACCGCATCTTCCTGCGCGTCCAACAGCGTCCCGGTGCCACCGGCCGCCCCGACGAGGTTGTCGACGCCATGGGGTTGGATGATTTTGCACGTACTCTGCGCCGTGATCGGCTCTACTTTAGTGACAACGAAGAAGATAACGCTGTCTTTGCTGCCTATCCGGTGATCGAGCAGGCCGCGATCAGCAAGGGTGATGGGCCGCGCCGTAGACGCAAAAAACGCCGCGGTGGCCAACGCCCCGCTGCCGGTACGCCCGAAGGGCGCTCGATCAGCGAACGCGCCGCGGATGAGTTTGCGTAGCTGTGGCCAATTCAGTAATTTCCCGAGGGTAGGGAACATGGGTTAGGAAAGAATGGCGTTATGATACCCAAAATTCTGCTAACGCAAAGCTCTCGACAAAGGGGCAATCAGGTTCTGCTTGCCCCTTTGTATTTGTAAGACCGCACCGCTCCTATAAAAATTGGTACAGTCAAAAAAGAAGGTTCTTCGCGAAGTAGTGTGGTGTAAAGCGAAGAGGGTAAGCGAACGCCGCGCCCTGGGGGCACCCGGTAGGCGGTCGTTTGTCGGTTGCCTTCTAGGCGCGAAACCAAGGCCGCGGGTCGCCCCGTTTGGTTTCGCTACGCGTGCAATGTGCCGCACGCTACGCAACCGGCACTTCCCCTCACTAATTCGCCAAGAGCCAAAAAGCAAAACGCCGTCGACATATAAAGCTATGCCAGCGGCGTTTCGTGAAGTCTCACTGAAATTGACTTACTTGTGGCCCTACTCTGTTTTCTTCTCTACCACCTCATAGCCAGAAACCTCGATCATTGGTTTCCCGCTCTCATTGACCCACACCCCACATTGGCCACCGCGATCGCTCGTCGCGATCTTCACCGGTGAGCCATCCATGCGCAACACCGGATCATACCAGCGCGAGACCTTTTCGCTGTCGCCTTCGATGTAATGACCAATCAGGCTGCGGCGGAAGCGGGTGCGTGAACGGTTGGGCAGCGAGCCATGCACCAATGAACCGTTAAAGAAGAGTACATCACCTGGCTGCATAATCACCGAAGCGACTTCGGCATCTTCAGGAATCGGTACGACCACGTCGGTGAAACTGGCCTTAGTATTCGCCTTTTCCGTGCAGAGGATCGGCCAGGTATGGCTACCGGGAACGACGCGCAGACAGCCGTTGACCTCGTCGCAGCGGTCGAGGGCCATCCAGGCTGCCATGCAGGTACCTGGTTGGACGCGCAGATAGTAGTTGTCCTGGTGGAGCGCCTGGCCGCGCGCTTTGGGGGGCTTGAAGTAATGCATCGTCTGCACGGCCAGCGGTTCGCGGTCGAGTAGGCCAGTCAGACATTGGTTGATGCGCGGGTCGAGTAGCCACTTCAACGTTACTTCATCCCAACGATGCATCTGCATCAGGCGGGGAAATTCCAACAAGGGATCTTTCTTTTTGGGGTCGCGGATGCGGCGATCGGCTCCGGCACGTTCATCGTCGCGCAACGCCATGTAGTAGTCGAGGTAGTAATTTGCTTCGTCTTTGGAAAAGAGGCCGGAGACAATGACGTAGCCGTTCTCGTCAAAAAATTCACGCTGCTCTGCACTGATCATATGTTCCTCCCATGGAACAGAGTGTCGGATTCTGCTACAATTCAAATTGATCGGGGTGAGAATGAGGAGTATAATACAGTGAAAATTCCTGATTTGTCCATAGCGAGAGTCGCTATTCGTTTACACGATTCTGCTATTCTACTCCGGCTATTTTGATGCCTATCGCCACCCATTCTGTTGCGTCCACGCAAATCGAGCAGCCGATCACACCGGCACCACCACCCGGTATCTTGGTTGCGGATCGCTTCGCGCAAGCATTTGGTTACAGCGTCCATCGGCCCCATGGCACCCATGATTGGCTGATTACTTATACGATTGCCGGCGCAGGATGCTATCGGTTGTCAGGCCAAAAGTTTCTGTGCCGCGCCGGCGATGTGGTGATCTTGGAGCCAGGAGCGGTCCACAATTATGCCACCGCATCAACCAGCGAACCGTGGCGCTTTTACTGGAGCCACTTCTGGCCACGCGAACAGTGGTATGCCTGGTTGCAACTGCAAGAGTTGATGCGTGGATTGCGGTTGGTTTCGCTAGAGGATGAGATCGTGCAAAGGCGGCTGATCGCCTGTTGGGAGCGCTTGATCGCTGATAGCCACGGCGTAACCCCGTGGCAGAGGGCATTGGCCTTGAATGCATTGGAAGAGATCCTCATCCTGTTGGCGCAACAGGATGCTCGGGCCGGCATCTCCGCCTTTGATAGCCGCATAGAGCATGTGTTGCAACAGTTGAATCAACAGTTTCCTGAGCCAATTACGGTGGAGGCGTTGGCGACAGCGGTTGCCTTGTCACCCTCGCGCTTGGCTCATCTCTTTAAAGCACAAGTCGGAACATCAATTGTCGCCACACTATTGGATATCCGCTTGCGCCAGGCGGCGCGCCTGCTGCTCTTTACTTCCTTGACGATTGACGAGGTGGCACAACAGGTGGGCTTTCAGTCGATCTTTTACTTCTCGCGGCGCTTTAAAGCGCATTACGGCAGGAGTCCATCGGCTTACCGACAGAGTGAACAGATCGAAGAAACTTAACTGGCCATCGCATAGAGATTCGCCAAGGCATCGATCTCGGCACGGTCACGCAACACCTGGCCAATTTGCCCATCACGCATCCGAATGACGCGGTCAACATATTTGCACATACGCAGATCATGGGTCACCATAATCCCGGCGCGGCCTTGCTCGTGGATCAGTTCGGCAAAGGTTTCGACGACCTGATTGGCCCGCTCGGTGTCGAGGCTGGCGGTCGGTTCATCGGCCAGGACGATCTGCGGCTCGTGGATCAACGCCCGTGCAATGGCTACCCGCTGTTGTTGACCACCGGAGAGTTGGCCAGGATAGTTTTTCATGCGCTCACCGAGCCCCAATCGCTCAAGGAGATCGGTGGTCCGCTTTTTACCGGCGCGGTTGAGCTTGCCGTTGAGGCGCAACATCAGCTCGACATTTTCACGCGCATTGAGATAAGGCACCAGGTTGTTCGACTGAAACGAAAAGCCAATCGCCTGACCCCGAAAACGAGTCCGTTTGGCGTCACTCATGGTAGTTAACGCTTTGCCCCCAATGTGGATGGCCCCATCAGTCGGTTTCAGCAACCCAGCCAACATGGCCAGCATCGTCGTCTTGCCCGAGCCACTGGGCCCGACCAACGCCACAAATTCGCCCTGTTGCACACAGAGCGAAACCGCATCAACTGCGCGGACAACACTTTCACCGCTGCCGTAGGTCTTCGTCACATCATCGGCCTGTAAAATCGTGCCCATTGCATCCTTTCCCCATATCCCTGGTGCTTCATGCGGTGCTTCATGCGGTGCTTCATGCGGTGCTTCATGCGCCCCTTCACTGCCATTCAGTTAAGAATACATAGTGTGTGTTGTCACCCCTGCGCAGGCAGAGGTCCCGCAGGCTGCATGATGGTTTCCTGCCTACGCAGGAATGACAAGTCGCGACTTAACTGAATGGCAGTGACTGCTCCACTTTCCCACGCTATTGCGCCAATCCCAACGCCGTCAGCGGTTCGATCTTCAAGAGCGCAAAGACCGATACGAGCCCACCCAATGGGCCGATGGTCATCAGCGCGCCGACCGCCGCGGTTACCGCGTCACCGGTGAAGACAATGGGGATCCCCGGTGGAAAGCTGGCCCCCAAAAGGAGCGATCCGACGGCACCGATTGCCACCCCAAGGGCGTTAATGGCGACAATTTGGGCGACCGCGGCCAACGCAATGGTCCAATTCGACGCCCCGATGGCCTTTAGCATCCCAATCTGCGCAACCTTCTGCAATGTCTGGATCTGGAAAAAGCCGCCAATGACAAGAATACCAATAAAGAAGGTGAAATAGCGTTGGGTGTCCAAGGTACTTTGTTGGGCAGAATAGCCGGGGGTTGCTTCATACGCCGTGACGCGGTCGACCGCTTCCACTTTGCCTACTTCCCCTTCAATCTTGCGGGCCATCGCCGACCACGCTTCGGGATCGGCCAACTTGGCCACCACGATGTTCGAGATCAATTCGCCTTGATTATTCTCATTCTCCCCCTGTGGGCGCACCTTGTCCCACGTTAAATAGGGCAGAATTAGCGAAGGACGAATAAAGAATTGGCGACCATCGGTCACCCCCACGACGGTAAGGCTATAGATCTCTTCCTTGGTGCCTTGGGTCACTTTGATCGAAATTGCATCGCCAACCTTGACCCCACGCCGTGCAGCCACATTGCCGTCAATAATCACCTCGTTACTGCTGCTGCGGCTCAACTGCTGCCCTTGAAGTACCGCTGGCTCACCGGGACGCCCCGGTTCAACACCGATCAACGAAATATCGAGTTCATCCTGCCCATCGGCAAAGAGCATGGTGGCGTCGGAAAAGAAGACTTGCCCGGCATCGATCACGCCCTCGACGCGGCGGATCGAGTTGAGGGTTGAGCGGCCAATGCGGCTGCCAGAGACCGATAGTTTTACATTCTCCTGGTAGATGACCAATTCGCCATTGAGTTTCTGAATAAACTCGCGGTTGCCATTGCCCAACCCTTCGGCTAACGCCGCAATAAAGAGCACCAAGGTCGTAATCAGGGCAACGATTACCGCAATCAGCAGAAAGCGCCCTTTGCTGTGCCAGATCTCTTTGAAGGCAAGATAGATAGCCATGATTATTGGGGCTCCTTACCGCTGCCCGATTCCAGGGTGACCGCCGTTGTCATGTTCCACAGAAAGCGGGGATCACTTTGCTGCGGCTCAATCACAACGGTATAAACAATATCGCCCCGGTTATCCGCGCCAATGGGACGGATGCGTTGGATGAGACCGGTCATCGTTAAATCGGGAATGGCATCAAAAGAGAGTGCCACTTCGTCACCGGCGGCCAGGCCGACAACATCGAGTTCGGTGAGATCCTCAGTTTCCACCGTCCAGCGGCTCAGGTCAGCCAGGCGAATGAGCGGAACACCAGGGCTAGCCTGCTCACCTGGCTCGATCGCTAATTCAGCCACCGTGCCGCCAAAGGATGCATGCAACTCGGTCTCCCCTAGCCCGACCAATGCCTGTTGCAAAGCGGAAGTCGCAGCCGCAACTTCCGCCTCTGCCACGGCGATGCTCTCGGCGCGGGCGCCGGCCAGCAGCAGATCAAGCTGCGCTTGCGCGCTCTGGACATCAGCTTTGGCCGCCACAAGATCGGAGGGCATGGCGGCGCGCAGCGTCTCCAGTTGGACAGTTGAACGGCGCACCTGTGCACTGGCGTTGGCAACGTCGGCCGGACTGGGGCCACTCTGCAAATCGGCCAAGCGCGCTTGTGCAGCCTCAAAATTATTGGTTGCCTGCTGCAATGCAGCCGATTCCGGCAAGGCTCCAATTTCGTTACTCCACTTGACCCGATCGTACGCGCGTTGGGCTTGGCGCAACACGGCTTCGGCATTGGCGAGATCGGCACGCGCCGCGATTAGCTGCTCTTCACTCGTACCCTCCAGCACTTTCGCCAATGTCGCCTGCGACCCATTGAGTGCTGCTTCGGCGGCGGCAATATCACCGGGCAAGGAGGCTTCGGCTAGCCGTTGATAGCGGGCATTGGCGGCACTCAGCGCGGCTTCGGCAGAGGTAATCTCCTGGGGGCGAGCTGCTGCCGTCAACTCACGAAGCTGGGCTTCGGCCCGTTGGAGGTTGGCCTGCGCCTGAGAGACAGCCGCCTGTTGTTGATTTGCTTTGAGCCGAAGCAACAGTTGGCCGACTTCCACTTGGTCACCCTCTTGAACAAAAATTTCGCCAACAATTCCCCCAATGGCCAGCGTGAGGTCAGCCCGTTGCGCCGGCAGCAATCTGGCGTCGGCTACCACGGAAGAAGCTGGCACAGTAGCTTCTGAGCCACTCACAGAGGTGCCATTGAGCACACTCGCATCTGGAGTAGCAAGTGGCGCATCTGCTTGCCCACCCGCCGGCGTGAATAGGCCGGCCCGATAGGCAACATAGCCGCCAGCCCCCAGAAGGATCAGTAGAATCAACCCACCCAACCACCATCGCATTGTAAAGACTCCTCTGCTGCTTATCCGAATAATTGTGACCTAGGCTGATCGTTGCCTAAGTTTATTAGCATCTAAATTAACAGTCCGTCTAACATTAGCAAAACAATCTCTTCGATCATTGCTTGCCGCGGTGGTGCACCCGGACGGCCATCGGCATGGGTAAGACTATCGATCAACGTAAGAAAAAAACCAGCCAACAAGTCGGGTTGGACTTGGCGGATTTCCTGGGCCTGTTGTGCTTGCAAAAAAAGCGCACGTAAGGGGGTAAACATTGCGCGGTAGGCCCCTTCGCCCAATCGTTTGCGCTCATCTACATGGAGTGCCGGCATATCGGCGTGAAGCATCCCCATGAGGTTGAGCGGCGGTTGCGATTCAAACCACGCGGCCACGGCGCGCAGACGGCTGCGCAGATCCGCTGGAGCAGTGGCAATTGCGTGCGCCATACCCTGACGATGGCGGTCAAAGGTGCGCTCCGCCACGGCAACAAAGAGCTGTTCCTTACCGTCGGGGAAATGGTAATAGAGTGACGCCTGCTTTAATTGCAGTGCATCGGCAATATCGCGCAGGGTGACAGCGCTATAGCCCCGTTGCATAAACAGTTTTTCTGCCGTATCCAACACGCGCTGCCGCGCATCACTATAGATTTGCTCGTTTGCCATTGCGCTATCTCTCTCTTCCTCAATCGCTTCCTGGGTAGGATACACTAGCATCTACCTACTATTCGGTAGGTTTATACACAATCTATACAAAACATGAGCAAAATCTATAATACAGAGGAAATCAGTCTCTATGACGATTGACGCACTGCGTTGGGCTTGAACCATCCTATCCCAAAGAGCCAAACTTTCAACAGATGACTAAAACTTCCCGCCCTCATCTTTTTTGACAGAAGGACTGCTTTGACGTATAATGAACGTTTGTCGGCAATTTGCCTTCAGTTTCGGCATTACAGGCGTAGCAACTCCATTATTTGTGATATTCCTGTTTTTAATGCAGCTGTTTTCAGCAGTAAAATAACTATTTAGAATTTGCGTCTCTCCCTGTGGGATGCAAAGCCGCAATAAAGTTTCGGTGAAGCCTGTTGGTTGGGTAGACAGGTATGAAGGGCGATGAGACACCGGGCGCGGCATAAACGAGGGAAGGAACAATATGCAAGCAGTCATTCGAACCGGCGGAAAGCAATATTATGTGACCGCTGGGGATATTTTGGAAGTTGAAAAATTAGCGGGCGCGATTGGCGATACGGTCACATTAGATGATGTGCTCATGATTGCCAACGACGAGGATGTGACCATTGGCCAACCGGTGGTAGAAAATGCCGCTGTTATGGCCAGAATTACAGGGCAATACCGCGGGACAAAGATTTTGGTCTTCCGGTATCGACCGAAAAAACGCATTCGTGTGCGTCGCGGCCACCGCCAATATCTGACACGCTTAGAGATCAAGTCGATCAAATTTGGGGATCAAGAATATACGACCCCCACGCCTGCTGAGCCGGAAATTGTAACGCCGGAGCCGGTGATTGAGGATTCGACCATTGAGGATGCGGCGGCTATCGTAAGCGCACCGGTAGTGGTCGATGTGGGCGATGCAGTAGATGTTGAAACTGCCGAACCCATTGTATCGGCGACTACTGAGGATCTGAACGCGGCGGCGCAGAATAGTGCGGATGCTGACGCTGATGTGGTCGATGAGACGACAGACAGCGATGAAGATGCTGACAAAAGCTAAGAACCATTCGTAGAATTTACGGATCGATAGTCAAGGAGTAAAGAACAATGGCTCATAAAAAAGGTGGCGGTTCCACCCGTAATGGTCGCGATTCAAATTCGCAACGTCTGGGGATTAAGCGCTTTGGTGGTCAGCAAGTTACGGCTGGAAGCATCCTAGTCCGTCAGCATGGCACAAAGTTCTATCCCGGCACGAATGTTGGTATTGGTAGAGACAATACCCTGTTTGCCAAGAGTGATGGCTACGTTACCTTTGAATGGACACGTGGCAAACGCAAACAGGTGAGTATATATCCTGAGCAGGTGACAAACTAATGAAACCCGATATCCATCCCACCTATTATCCAACGGCCCATGTGGTCTGTTCTTGTGGCAACAGTTGGACGACTGGTAGCACAGTTCCAGAGATCCGCACCGATGTCTGTAGCGCTTGTCATCCCTTTTATACGGGTGAGCAGCGTATTGTTGATACAGCCGGTCAGGTCGAACGCTTTATGAAGCGTCTTGAACGTCGGCAAAGCGAAGCTGCCCGGCGTGAAATTGAGCTCAAAGCACGTACCGAGGCCGATGAAGCCGCACGTCGCGCACGCGCACGTGGCGATAATCCGGAGGCTGCTGCCGCCGAAGTCTTGGCAAAGTATGAACTTGCCTAATCGGTCATAGTAGCTGCTTCTAATGATGGCTAGCACGATGAGAGTTTGATGAAATAGGATAGGGCAGAGGAAATCTCTGCCCTATCTTTTTGCCCAAATGGCATGGAACAAAGGGAGAAGAGCGATGCCCTATCCACCCGATGGAGGCCGGATTGAGTTGGTCTGTGGCTCTATGTTTAGTGGGAAAACCGAAGAATTGTTGCGTCGCCTGCGGCGCGCCGAGATTGCGCGCAAACGAGTTCAAGTCTTTAAGCCACGCTTAGATCATCGCTATGGTCTACAACGTGTCGCTTCTCACAATGGAGTTTCGCGCGAAGATGTGATCATCATTGAGCAACCCGAAGAGATCTTTGCGCACCTCGACGAAGCAACCGAAGTGGTGGCGATTGACGAGATCCAATTTTTTGATTGGACAGTGGCCGATGTCTGCAGCAAACTAGCCAATGAAGGACGGCGCGTCATTTGTGCCGGATTGGATCAGGATTTTCGGGGAGAACCCTTTGGCCCCATGCCGCTACTAATGGCGTTGGCCGAGCGCGTCGATAAATTACAGGCGATCTGTGTCTGTTGTGGGGCCAACGCAAGCCGCACACAGCGTCTGATCGATGGCCGCCCGGCGCGCTATGATGATCCGATCATCCTGGTCGGTGGCAGCGAAAGTTACGAAGCGCGCTGCCGCGACTGTCATGAAATACCGGGCAAACCGTGATGCCAGATTGATCCCATGTCACTGCCACTTGTCTACCATCCCGATTATGTTACACCGCTACCCGATGGGCATCGCTTTCCAATGCCGAAATTTGGGAAGGTCTACGACTATTTGCTCCGCGATGGCATTGCCACGTTGGATCAGTTTCATCTGCGCGATCCGGCCACCCGGGAAGAATTAGCACTCGTACACACAACAGCCTATATCGATGCCTATTTTCATGGGGAACTGGACGAGCGTGCCATGCGGCGCATTGGTTTGCCCTGGAGCTCCGCGTTGGTTACGCGGACCTGTACGGCAGTCGGCGGCACGATCCTAACGGCACAGTTGGCGCTCCAATATGGTCTTGCCTGCAATACAGCGGGCGGGACCCACCATGCCTATACGGATTTTGGCTCTGGCTTTTGTATCTTCAATGATATTGCCGTGGCGGCGCGGGTTGTGCAACAATTGGGGTTGGCACGCCAAATTCTGGTGATCGATCTGGATGTCCATCAAGGCGATGGTACCGCGGCCATCTTCCACGGCGATGCGAGCGTTTTCACCTTCTCCATGCATTGTGGTGCTAATTTCCCTTTTCGCAAGCAGGAGAGCGACCTAGATTTGGCGTTAGACGTGGGTGCAGGTGATGATGAGTACATGGCGCAGCTAAGCGCAACGCTGCCCGATCTGCTACAGCAGGTAGCACCCGATCTAATCTTCTTTGACGCCGGTGTCGATCCGCATGTCGAAGACACCCTTGGCAAGCTCAACCTCTCTGACGCCGGCCTCGATCGCCGGGAGCGCTTCGTGCTGACAACCTGTGCGGCCCAAGGCATTCCCGTGGCGGCGGTGATCGGGGGAGGGTATCAAAAGGATGTCGATCGCCTGGCACGTCGTCATTGTACGCTCCACCGCGCGGCCACAGACGTTTATACACAATTCTATTAAGTGAAAGCGAGAAAGTATTTGGAAAGCGGAGGCTGAGCGCCCAACCGGCACCCGCTCAGCCTCCGCTACGTCAATTTTATTTCTACTTACTTTCTCGCTTTTACATAGGACTTACCCCGTGCCACATAAGTACGCACGCGGTTGTCAAGCCTTGCTCCGACCATACCTACCTTACCAAATCAAGCCTTACGGGAATGTCTGTTATTTAGTCGGCAAATCGCTTGACAAGTGGGCCAGCTTCTGCTAGCGTAAAAGGCTCAATCTATCGAACTCATAGCAGGCCATCTCATCTCAGGCCATCTCATCTCAGGCCATCTCATCTCAGGAGCGTGATGATGTCTATCTCACTTGTCACAAAGCGTATGCATCGCCGCAGCCATTTTGGGCTGCTCTGCACGCTAGTAGCCGCCATTGTTTCCATTTTCGTGATTGCGGCAACAGCGCCAACGGTCCTTATTGCGCAAAGTGATTCGTCTGAACTTACCTATGTGGTACAGCCGGGTGACTCACTTTCGGTCATTGCCAAGCGCTTTGGCGTGCGCATAGGCGATCTGATGAGCCGTAATAACTTATCCGATGCGGATTTTATATATGTAGGACAGCAGTTGCTGATTTCCGATGCAGTCGCAACAGTGCCAACAGCCACTGATGCGATCCCGGTGCCCGCGACAATCACGACAACGGGAACCCTTACGGATAACGTGCTTATTACCGTAACGCAAGTTGCGACCAACAGCGCACAAGCCACGGAAGTGCCGGCGATTGCATCCCCGTTGCCGCCCTCGGTGGAACCAACGCCTACACCAACGGCACCCGCCACAACAACCTATACGGTGCAAGGGGGCGATACCCTATCAGCCATTGCGCGCCGCTTTCAGACCACCACCGCAGACATTATGGCACGCAATGGGTTGCGCAATGCAAATTTTGTCTATGTGGGGCAACAGTTGGAGGTAGCGGTACTTGGTGAAGGCCCAACCGATAGTACCGGCAAGAGCGAGGCCGCTAGCGAAGAGAGCGAGCCGACACGGGTCAATTTTGCGACGGATACTACCGCGGCGACTGTTAAGGGAACAGTCACCTTTCCTGTGCGCGCTTGTTATGTCGTGGAGGCATCCGCTGGCCAAGAGATGCAAGTAGCGATTACCTCGGAAGGAGCAGTAGCCAATTTTCTGGTCCGTGCCGCCGATAGCGCGATCAATGGTGGTGTACCACTGAAACGATTGGAAAATGAAGAGCGGAACTGGCAATACACGTTGCTTGCAAGCGGTGATTATACGATTTGTGTAGCAACGACCGAGGAAGCAGTGCCTTATACCCTGACCATTACGATTCCGGTGGCTTGCACATCCGTAACGCAAGAGATTCAGCTCACCGATTGGGCAATGTTACTTCAAAGTGACAGTGCATTATCGTACGAGGAGGTCGGCGAGGAAAAGTATGTCACCGTCATTGCTTCGCCAACCAATACAACGGGCGTTCCTCAGCTTGAAGAGATTGTGTATGGGGATTTTGATGGGGATTGTACCGAGGAAGCAGCTGTTCCGCTCTTCTCGGGTGGCACAGCGGGCAATGTTGGCTTTTTAGTCTATGATCTGCCGGAGGGAAGTACTCTCCCTACCTTGGCAACGTGGGGAGAGGGTTATAAATTGCTACTTGCTGCGGATTCGGGCCTCTTGATCGTGAGCAACGCCCTCTACAACGGTTGGGAACCCAACTGTTGCCCCAGTGGGATCTCTTATGAAGGTTACCGTCTGCATAATGGGAAGCTGATCTTGGTTTCGGCTGCGAGCGAAGGGCTCAACGAGCTGCGAGCCGAGACAGTCACCCATTTCTATACGCTGTTACAAGAGCGCAACTTTGCCGATGCTTATGCATTTCTTTCCCCCACCTTTCAGGCAGCGAACCCCTTTGCCACCTGGGAGGCAGGCTACGCCAACACGGAAAGTATTGTCGCAACAGCGACAGCGGATCCCACAGTTACCAATCGAATAGCCGTTACCTTAGAAGTCAATGAACGACTTAGCAGTGGCGTCACCCGTGTACGCCACTACAGCGGTTATTGGGATCTCAGTTGGGATAGCGAAGCGCCCGGTTGGCTCTTACAAAAGGGCAGCTTTGTCGTTGTGCCATAGTTGGTCCTTTATTTGAGTGCTGCCAAAGCCAGCCCAAACGGTGTCAACCAGTGTCACGTAGTGCAATTTCAGGGAGTCGACCCGCTTGGGTTTCGATACGCTTCGCTACGCAACCGGCGCTCACTTCTTGTCAACTCCCTGAAATCCTGTTGAACCAGCGTCCTCTAGATAAGGTTGCCCCGTTTTTGTTGCGATACCCTCTGTACCGCAACCGGCGCTTGCCTCTTATCAACGCTGAGCACCGGTTGAGCCATTTAGTTCAGGCAACCAATACCAAATCACTTTGCTCAAGCCGAGCACTCTTCTGCACCTTGGCAAACTGATGACTAATTTCGTGGAGCAAACCATCCATGCTGTAGGGCTTCTGCAAGAAGGATAGCGTATGGTCTTTACCCATACGCCGCGTCACCTCATGCTGATCATAGCCCGACAGCAAGGTAACGGCAACATCGGGCTTCAACTGCCAAAGTTGTCGCAACACTTCTTCACCACTCATCCCAGGCATGGAAAGATCCAACAGGATCAGGTCAATCTCATTGATGTGTTGACGGAATAATTCAATTCCCTTCATCCCATTGGCAGCCTGTAGCACTGCAATGTCAGAGAGTTCCAATATTTCTGCCGTTACCTGACGCACATCATCTTCATCGTCAATGACTAAGATCAGTTTATTGGCAAACGCAACTGTCTCATCGATTCTCATATCAACAACCTCATCTTTCTCTCTCTGTTCACATACCGGGAATAACATTCTGAAGGTCGTACCGGTTCCCAGTGTACTGACAACTTGTAAAGCACCGCCATGCGTTCTTACAATCCCAACCACACTGGCCAATCCTAATCCCCGTCCCGTAACTTTGGTTGTAAAGAAGGGATCAAAAATTTTATTCAGTGTCTCACTATCCATACCACAGCCGGTATCGGTAACGTCCATCAGTACATAAATTCCTGGCTCTAACAATTCGCTGCTCCAGGCCCACTGCCTCGCCTCTTGCGCCGATAGCTGATATTCTGTGGTCGTTATCGTGATAGTGCCCGTCTCCTCTCCTATGGCATCAGCCGCATTTAAGATAAGATTCATGAGCAATTGTTGGATCTGCCCCGCGTCGCCTCTCATCACCGGCAGCGCTGTTGCCTGAAGCGCTCGCAGTTGAATAGATTTGGGAATGGAGGCGGAAAAGAATTGAATATTTTCCTGGATCAGGCGATTTAGATCCAGCGGTTTGAAATCTATCGAGCTGCGTCCGGCATAATTCAACATTTGCCGTGTCAAATCGGTGGCACGACGACCTGCCAACAGGATATTCTGGATATGTTCTCGTGTAGCAGCAACATCTGTTGCGGCTTTATGAAGTGCCAGCGAAGCCTGCCCGGTCATGGCGACGAGTAAGTTATTGAAATCATGGGCAACGCCCCCAGCCATAATCCCTAAGCTCTCCAGCTTTTGAGCGTGTAGCATTGCCATTTCGGTCTGTTTTTGTTCGGTGATATCTGTGGAAATTAGAATTAATGCGGCAATGATCCCATTCTGATAAATTGGACCCAACCGGTTGATCGCCCACGTATGTTGACCCGCATGCTCTTCTTCGCTTTCATAGCTGACGGACTCTCCGTGGGTCATGACTTTTACCAAAGCGTTCTGCAACCTTTGTTGGTGGGATTCGGAACTATGCAGCATACCAACGGGGCAGCCAGAGATCGCTTTTGCAGAAATGTCCCGTACATTGCGATTGATAAACAAAATCATCCCATCCGTGCTAACGGTGGCAATCAACTCCGGCGCATGGTGCACCAATGAGCGCCAATTCGCCTCAGAATGGTGTAAGGCATCCATGAGTTGTTGACGCGCCACAATCTCTTCTTGTAACAAGTGGTTAGCGGTTTGAAGCGCTTTGGTACGCTCAGCAACACGCACTTCCAATTGGCTATGCGCCTGCTGCAATGCAATCTGGCTTTCTTCTAATTGCTGATTGGTCACTATCAACTCTTGCATCGACTTTCGAGCCTCGATAGCCTTATGCTCAGCTCTCCGAATGAGCGTGTACAACAGCAAGGCATTGAGCGAAAGCGATACCGATAAGACGAGCAGATCATTCTGTTCTGCCGGCAGCGAGATCGACGGAGTGATCCAATTCAGAGTCTCCATTGAAAAGAGCATCAGGACCGCACAAAGACAGATCAATGTGAAATACAGCATATAACGCCGGCCCAGTAAAAGGCCAGCCAACGGGATCAAGATAAAATAGACCCAAACATCGGGACTGTGAATTGTTTGATAGACAGCGACATTGAGGTAAGTGGGAATCAAGAAAAGGGTGATGAGTGTCGCAAAAGCCGCGATCTGATACTGACCGGCACGGATGAGCAACCAAGATACCAGAATATTGGTCAGCAACCCCCCGATCACCAACAGCGAAATATTGTTATGGGTTTCGCTGAACCAAGAAAGGGGAAGAAAGAAGAGGAATGCTCCTGCTACAATGAAAAAAGCCATGACCAAACATGCATTCAGCCAGCGCGCGGCTTGTGATTGCTCCGGATCTAGACAGGACGGAACTGTAAACACTTTTGTCATTGCCATGCGAAACGATAAAAGAACCATGTTGGTTGTCTGATCAGCTTAAGGAAGCTCTATTTGCAAAGGGTAGCTGCTCTGATCGGTAGCGGAAACAAATAGGCGGCAAAGGTCAGAGTTACGGCTTAGTAGCTCTCATCAGAGTAAATATTTGCAGCTAATCACAATGCTGTCCCATTGGCGCTACCTATGTGGTAAATATCATACTTTCTATATACCCCCATCTGTATCGGGCGTTTGTCGTAACTTTTCAGAATTTTCTAGTGCTCTGGTAATGAGCAATTAAGCTTCCCCACAATACGAATGTCGTAGCCCCTCTCAACAAAATACCAATCTGCGTAACTACCAGGCCACCCCCTCCCAACCGCCCGCGAGCAGGGGAGAAGTCACGCTCTCCCCCCTTGATGTCGGGGAACGGGTGCCCCTAGAGCGCGGGTAGGGTTAGTAGTTACGAATCTGCAACCGTGGTAAATATAAACCGGAGGGGTGCGTTCTATTTTTGTGGAGCGCACAGAAGGAGTAGATGGCTCATCCGCTGTGATCTTGCCATTGGGTACGCACCAAGGGCAGAATAAGCTTGACGCAATGGGTGGTCAATGGTATTCTGCTCCCATACAATGTCTTTGTGACCAATTCAGATGTTGCGCAGAATCAAGTGCGCCGGATTCTCTCTTCTATGATTCATGAGTCGTTCCTATCCGCTTAACCCGCTACTGCTGATTATCATACTCACTTTCATCTTGCTCACATGGCCGGTTTGGCATTGGCTATGGCGAGAATGGATGGGCAATGATTATTATAGTCATGGTGTGTTGATTCTACCGACAGCTCTCTTTCTAGCAATTCAACGGTTGCGACTGCATAAAGAGCCTCTCACACCTGATGAACAGATAGAAAAGAGCTTCTCTTCACTGTATAGTAAAATTATCCTCTGCCTGAGCGTTGTTGCCTACCTGATTTTCCTCAATTACAAAGCCTATTATCTAGCGGCATTTGCGATGATCGCTATGATTGGCGCGATTGTATGGAGTATCGGTAGCCTGCGTCTGGTACGGCTTTGGCTCTTCCCCATCGGCTATCTACTGTTAATGGTGCCTTTGCCCTTTGTGGAGCGCCTTACCTATCCAATGGCCATCTTTGCCGGACTTTGTGGGGGTGGCATGGTTCGTCTGCTTGGAATAGATTTACAGATCGTCGGCAATGCCGTTACCTTACCTAATGCCGAATTGGTTATTGGGGCGCAGTGCAGTGGTATTAATTCACTTATTGCCCTATTGGCCCTAACGATTTTAGCATCGTACATCTTGAAAGGACCGTGGTGGGGACGACTCATCTTGGTGTTAGCTTCCGTACCTCTGGCGATTACGGGCAACATTTTACGGATCACTTCACTGATCTTTGTGGCACGTTCCTATGGTGCCCAGGCAGGATTTGTGTTTTATCATGACTACTCGGGAATCATCTTTTTTATCTGTATTTTGCTGCTCATGCTTCCCCTCATGCGCCTACTACAGGTAAATACATTGCGCTTGGACGTAATTTAGCTAACCAGTATAGCCGGAGCGCGAGAGCCCCTCGCGAGCTAAATCTGTCACAACAGTTACGCTAAGGCCATTCCAGAAAAAAAATTATCTACGAAGCGGGAGCCCCTTGGGCGAGAAGGCACACGAAGAACTGCTTTGTCTTCGTGAAATTTCGTGTCTCTTCGTCGATACTATAAAATTTGGTTTAGCCTGAGTAACCTCTCAAAGTAGCTACCACGGCAGAGAGTATGTCATATAAATACCGGTATCAATAGGTTTAACCTCAACTATGACCACAACGACAGCAGACAAAGCGAGAATATCTTCGCGCAAGCCTCAATACCTCGTTATCACTTTATTGGTCTTGGCATTGCCGATAGCCTACCTACCACAATTGCAAACGATCTTGCAAGGTTCGCTATCACGCACAACGCTTACCACAGACACCTATATAGCCGATTTGGATTTTTGGCAGCGCACGGCACGCGAAACGACGGTAACGACACCGGTTCACTTTGATCTCGCTCATGATCTTGGCGATATGCCGCTCACCGTGGGTAAGTGGCATGGGAAAGATGTGCCAGAGACAAACGAAGAGGTTATGATCCTATTAGATCCGGAACAGTATATTTTGCGGCTCTATCAACGAGAAAGTGGCGAATATATATGGCTCAGTATGATTGGCGGACGTAGTTCACAGCCATTTCACGCGCCAGACATCTGTTACGATGCTGACGGCTGGCAATATGATCTCGGTTCGTATCCAATCGAGCTAGATAATGGGGGGAAGCTCTACGGGTTGTGGCTAAATGCCGATAAAGCGGCCACCGAGACCCAACCAGCAAATGAGCATGTCGTCTTCTATTTTTATCTCTTCCCCAATGATTCTCGCCGATTGAGTGATGGGATTGTGCTCTTCAAATTGACATCGGGGCGACAGGGCACATTACAAGAGACCCTCGCCTTGCATGCCGACTTTATTCGTAGCCTCTTTTCAGGCGCGCAACCGCCCGTGTCGGCCTCATGAGTACGGCCACGCAAAGCCAGGCCAATATCTCCCTGCTTTTGGCCATGATGTTACTTGTGCTCGTGAGTACGGCTTGCGCTGCCCAAACCGCACCAGAGCCAGTAGCGCAAGCCACACCATTGGCACTGGCTTCGATTGGTTCTTGTACACTCAATTTGCCGGCGACGGCTTCGGACGAAGAAGCGATTCGTGCGATTTTGGTTGCCGAGGGAGAGCTAGTCGTCGAGCAAAATATCGCCTCGCTCATGGCGCTATGGGATGACGGTGCCTCTGTTACAGATGCCAAAAATACTGCGCTCGACCCAACTGATGATCAGCATTGGCTAGATAAGGATGCGATCCGTCACCGCTATGTTCGTACAGTCTTCCCCGGCGCACCGACAGTGGCTATGCCCAAAGATTTAATCATTACGATTAATGCTCTGCAAGCGACCATTACAGCAACCACACAAATCGGCAACGAAGTTTCACCGGCCGGTGATCGCTGGGAATTACACAAAACCGGGAACTGCTGGATCATTGAAAGCTTAACCTACAACTTAGAAAGTACCGCAAACTGAGCTCGTGAACACTGCCGTTGCCCCAGAACTGTTTACAGGATTGCCCACATTTTTGGGATTTCTACTTGCGCTGCTGATCCTAGCCTGGCTGAGTGGTCGAATAAGTTTGCAAATTCAAACGATCTTTGTGTTGCTCACCCGCAATATTGATTTAACGATTGTCTTGCTCTTTTTGCTCTTACTACCCGGCATTGTTGTACATGAAGCTGCGCACTGGTTTGCCGCAAAGTTACTGGGGCTGAAGACTGGTAAATTCCGTGTTTGGCCAAAGAAGCAGGGCAAATTCATTGGGTTGGGCAGCGTGAGCGTCCAACGGGGAAATCTGTGGCAAGAGACGATTGTTGGGATGGCACCATTGCTGGTCGGTACTATTTTACTGGCATTGATTGGCCAACATATCTTTCATCTCTTTCGTTTTTCGGTTGCGCTTAGTGGTCAGCAATGGCGCGATAGTTGGCAAGCCTTTCAACAAGCCTTACAAGAACCAGATGGGATTCTCTGGGCCTATTTACTCTTCGCCATCGCTAATGCCATGATGCCCAGCGCCAGCGATCGAGAACCCGTTAAACCATTGTTAGTTTATAGCGCCGGGGCGCTTATCCTGTATCTGATCCTTGGTCTACCATTGATGCCATTTGCCAAGATCCTCGTGTGGGGCGCACCGATTCTGCAAACCGTCAGCAGCGCGCTCCTGTTTACGATTGTGCTCGATGGCTTGATCCTTGGTGGGCTCTTCTTAATCGTACAACTCATCACACCGCGAGCACAGCGGTAGATTACCAGCAAGCAAATAAACAATAAAGCGAGACCAGGTGTAGAGACCGGCCTCGCTTTATTGTTGATCGTACATAGTTCAGCGTTAAAAGAAGAACGCTACCAAAAACAGACTACTCAACATGCGGCTGCAGGCGCGCAACCAATTGTGGTTTGGGTTGATATCCCACAATGCGCTCAACCGGTTCACCCTTTTTAAAGAGCAACAACGTCGGAATGCTCATGACGCCAAAGGCCATCGCCGTATCTTGGTTCACATCAATATCTAGCTTACCAATGACGAGTTTGCCATCCATATCCGCAGCAATTTCGTCAAGGATCGGCGCAATCATCTTGCAGGGGCCACACCATTCCGCCCAAAAATCGACCAAAACGGGTGTTTCGGAATTTACAACCATCTCTTCAAAGGTACTATCAGTTACTTTTACTGGGGCAGACATTTGTCTCTCCTTCTATTACAAATCGTAAATTATACTTTTCTACAACCATACTCTTCTATTAGTATGCCATATACTGTTAGCGGGGTATGTCGGCGTGATTGCTTAGTTTTACCTTGAAAAACCTATTCTAGCGGTAATTTGCACTACAAAAAACATAGTACCCCTATCACAGTTGCTTGTCAAACAGATAAGACCACGAATTATCCTTCAATCAATCCCTGCTGAACTCCCAGCGATGTACCCCAAGTCGACCCATGTTTCTCACACTTACCGGTCCACTACATCGGTGCATGAATCGGTGCATGACGAATTCGCGACTGCCCCAATTGTGCGGGTGCGTACCACTTTTGGAGGAATACACCGGACGATCAAAGTACTCCTTCTCTGTAATCCCCCAAAATGGGACGCACCCCAATTGTGCTAACTGGTTGATTTATTGGATAGAATCGTCTAAGATAATTGCGATTCGCACTTCCTTGACGGTACGACAGACTGCTGTGGCGTGCACTGCCACCTACCATGAGGTATTAGCATTTTCTTGATCCCAGAAACAACTTGAGGAAACTGTATGTGGCGTCCCGAACGGACCGGTGGTGTTAGCATTGTAGGGATTGGCCAATTACCGGTTGTGAAGGCAAATCCCAATTCGTTAAAAATGATGGGCGCGGCGGCAATTCATTTGGCACTGGCAAGTGCGGGCATCGATCAGGTGGATGCGCTTTTCGTTGGCAACATGCTTGCCGACGAGTTGCAGGGTCAAAAACATATTGCGACCTTGATCGCAAGCGAAGCTGGCTTGCGTGGTGCGGAGGCTTTGCAGGTGCGTGCAGCCACAGCAACGGGGGCAGCCGCGCTGCGCATGGCTTACTTTGCGGTCGTCAGTGGTGAAGCAAGGAGCGCCATTGCGTTGGGCATCGAAAAGATGAGCAGCGACCGCGAGCAGGTGGTTCCTGTCTTGGCAAAAGCATTAGACGCCGAGGTGGAAATTCCGCAAGGATCTACGCTGCTTAGCCAAAACGCTCGTCTCATGCAACTCTACCTGGAGCGTTACGCGCTATCGATCAACAACTTTAACAACTTTGCGCTCAACGCGCACCGCAACGCTCAGCATAATGCCTACGCGCTCTTTCGAGAGAAAGTTGTTACGGAAGAGACAATCCTGACATCGCCCATCGTCTCGCCGCCGTTGCGCCTTTACGATGCAGCACCGATCTGTGATGGAGCAGCGGCGGTCGTCCTAACCCGCACCAATGAAGCGCGCGCCTTTACCGCCCAGCCTGTCCATATCCTCGGCTCCAGTGTCGCCACCGACTGGTTTCGCATCGACCAACGAACGGATCCGCTACATCTCTACGCCGCAACCAAATCGGCCCACGATGCCTTTCGCAAGGCCAATGTGCACCGGAATGATATTGATTTCTTCGAGGCACACGATGCCTTTAGTATTATGAGCTGTTTACTTTTGGAAGCGATTGGGTATGCCCGCCCAGGGGAAGGATGGCGCTTGGCAGCAGAGAATCAGATCGGCCTCGACGGCTCCATTCCTCTCTCCACCATGGGTGGACTCAAGGCACGTGGCCATCCCATCGGCGCATCAGCCATCTATCAAACCTGTGAGATTGTCTTGCAGTTAACGGGGCTGGCGGGGGAAAATCAGTTGAAGAATCCACACTTGGCATTGCTGCAGAGTGTTGGTGGAGCAGGAAGTACGGTGTTAACCCATATTTTGGGGGTCTAAAAAGGCGCTATCCCCAAATCCAGTTGGCTGCGCCCAGCGAGAACAGATAATCTGGGGATTGGCCCTCATTTAAAAGTGCACTTATTCTGCCCGCCTACATGCAAGAAGCTGTGCGGCCTTTAGGAGTTACCGATTAATTCGATAGCTGTTTGAGGGAAGATCGTTCCATGTGGGCAACCATCCATAACAGACCCTGAATCAGGAGGTTGCTAATGAGCCACGCACCAAGCGTCAACCCTGCTTCTGCCGGTGCCGACCAGACAAAGGTGAGCACGGGAATTAGGGTGATGAGGGGGCAAAGAATGCTTAGCAGGCTTTTGTAGGACAGATTCTCTAAAGCTTTCATGGTAATTGCTCCCTTTTTCTTGTGCAACTTGACTGCGCTTTCAAACTTACCTTGTTGTTAGTGTATGACAGAATGCTGTCAAACGCAATGGGAGAAATGTGGTAACTTACTGAGGCTGTAATCGTAAGCTTACACAATCGATAACAGATTCACACCAGTGATATTGCTGGCAATCCAGTCACCAAATTGTAACAATTGTTTGAGTTTTGGTAATACAAAACCTTACGTTTTGAATCTTTCGGTGATCTTCATCAGGCTTTGTCCTTACAATTATAACTTACCCTTACAGGCTAAGCACCTTTTCCCAGATACTGGGTTCGACGGGGATCCCCTGTTGTAGATTCTCTTGACGCGTTTGAAGTGCCCGCTCGCCAGGGTAGCGGACCGTTGCCTTGTCAACCGCCGTAGCGCCATGCAGATCGACAAGGATCTCATCAACGACTTGCTGGACGAGCGCACCGCTACTCCCTTTTGCCACATCAAAAGCAATAAAGACTTGTGACACGCCATACTCGGTCACTTGTTGACCAATTTGGTAAGTGGCCAATCCGCCGGCCAACAACGTCGCCACCAGATCGAGCAACAGCGCCAACCCCGATCCCTTCCAATAGCCAATCGGTAACGCACGGTTGCTTTCAATGATCGCGGCGGCATCGGTGGTCAGGTGGCCAGCTTTGTCAAAGCCCCCGACCAGGGGCAGGGCTTCTCCGGCACGGGCCGCCCCCTCCATTCGCCCAAAAGAGAATTGACTCATCGCCATATCGAGCACAACCGGTCCGCTAGCGCCGGGCACAGCCAATACCAGGGGATTGTTGCCCACCCGCACATCAACGGCACCCCAGGGCGGCACATTCGGTTTTGTATTGGTCCAGGCGATCATGGCATAGCCAGCCTCTGCCGCCTGCCAACCAAAGTAACCACCGCGCATCCAGTGGTTGGTATTCCGCAAGCCAACACAACCAACGCCATACTCGGTTGCCAACCACTGCGCCCGTTGGCTCGCACAATCGGCATTCAAAGGCCCCGGCCCCAACTGGCCATCCCACTGTTCCCACGCCCCAAAGCCGGCCACCTTCTCCGCCTCTGCCGCAGGGTTGACATGTCCCCGATGAATAAAGTCGATAAAGCTGGGAAAGCGATTCAGCCCATGGGACGCCACCCCCACCAAGCTATTTTCTGCAAAGATCGCCGCACAGCGCGCGGCGCGCTCAGGGGTAAACCCATTCTTCTGCAGAACGCGCGTGAATTCTTCTTCCATTGTTGCCAGCGCAACTCGCATGACCGATTCCTTTCTACTGTTATATTTTTTCTATCTATGCGATACTAGCGCTATGACGATGAATTTCAACCTACAAGCACCGTTTACCCATCTACCCAAAGCCGCCCAGCGGCGCATTGCGTTGCACATCACACGCGACGCCGAGCGCCACGTACGCAATGGCCATCCCTGGCTCTTTGCCGATTCGATTGTGCGGCAGAGCCATGACGGCAACCCAGGCGATCTAGCGGTCCTCTTTGACCAAAAACGACGATTTCTGGCGATCGGTCTCTACGATCCCACCTCGCCGATTCGGGTCCGCATCCTGCAGCAGGGCACACAGGCAACCATCGATCAATTGTGGTTCATCGAGCAATTGACCACTGCTGCCGCTTTGCGGGAGCCATTGCAGCAAAGCACACAGACAACCAGCTATCGGCTCGTCTATGGCGAAAACGATCGGCTGCCGGGGCTGGTGATTGACCGCTATGATACCACACTGGTGATAAAGATCTATAGTGCGGCGTGGGTGCCCCATCTTACTGATCTGTGCACAGCGTTACAACAAGTGCAACCGGCAGAGCGGCTTATTCTGCGGATGAGCCGCAATGTCGCCGCCGCGCTAGATCCGCGCGATGGGTTGACGGATGGCATGATTCTGGCCGGGCCGCCCTTGGTCGGGCCGGTGATCTTTCTCGAAAATGGGCTGCGTTTTGAAGCTGATCCCCTTCATGGGCAGAAGACCGGCTTTTTCCTGGACCAGCGGGAGAATCGTGCCGCCGTCGAAGGGTTGGCGAAAGGCAAACGGGTGCTCAACGTCTTTGCCTATAATGGCGGCTTTTCGCTCTACGCCGCGCGCGGCGGAGCCACAGAAGTAAGCAGCCTCGATCTCAGTCAGCCAGCGTTGGAGGCCGCCGTGCGCAACTTTGCGCTCAATCAGGACAATCCCCATGTGCTGGCAACTACCCATAAAGTATTGGCGGGTGATGCCTTTGTCTTGCTCCAGCAGTTGGCCGATGCGGGGGAGCGGTATGATCTCGTGATCATCGATCCGCCGTCCTTTGCCAAACGGCAGAGCGAGGTTGAAGGGGCGTTGCGCGCCTATGCACGGTTGACGAACCTAGGGTTGGGAGTGTTAAAGCGGGGCGGGACAATTGTATTGGCTTCTTGCTCTAGCCGTGTAAATGCCGAGGCGTTTGTGAACAATGCAAAACAGGCTGCGGCACAAAACGGACGACCGCTTCAGCCATTTCGCCAAACAGCCCATGCCCTTGACCATCCGGTCGGCTTTGCCGAAGGGGCCTATCTGAAGTGTTTGTATGCTACGGCGTAATTGTTCGCCGCAGCGCTTGATGTTCGCTTCAGCGCTCCTTTAGCGTTCAATGCGCGGCTTGGATTGGCGTAATTTCTTGGTGGCGCCCCGCTGCTTTTTCTGATCGATTCGCCGCTGTTGCGAGGCATAGGTCGGTTTGGTCTTGCGCCGGATCTTGGGCTTGACGGTGGCACGCTGAATCAACTCCACCAACTGGGCACGCGCCTCTTCGCGATTTTGTAGCTGGCTGCGTGCCTCTTTCGCCTCGATAATCAATTCGCCGTCGTTGGTCATGCGATTCCCGGCCAGCTTGATCAGCCGCCGTTTGACCCCTTCGGGCAATGCCGTGGTTGCAGCGACATTAAAACGTAATTGCACGGCAGTTGCAACCTTGTTGACATTCTGACCGCCCGGGCCAGAAGCGCGCACAAACTCCTCATCGAGTTCGCTCTCATCGATCAGAATGGTTGGCGTTACCTGCAACATAATAGCATTTCTCTATATTAAACCTGGAGTCTGGTGAAAATTGAATTCATAGAGCCATTACTCGCCCGTCGCTCATCAGTCGTCGCTCATCAGTCGTCGCTCGTCACTTTGAATTCTCTTGGACAAAGGGCCACCAGACCGTAACCGTCGTCCCCTGGTTGACGCCGAGGCTTGTAATTTCCAATCGCCCGCCATACAGCGCCACAATTGACTGAACCAAGGCCAAACCAAGGCCCGAGCCATCGCGCCCTTCATCTTCGGCGGCTTCATCGACGGATTGGCGTTGGCGGACTTGGGCGGCGCGATGAAAGCGTTTGGCGACATGGGGCAGTTCATTCGGAGCGATGCCCTCGCCATTGTCCTGTACCGCACAGCGTAAAAATATTTCCTCTTGCGCCAAGGTTATCACAATTGATCCACCAGTCGGTGTGTATTTCAATCCATTCTCTAGTAGATTTCGCAAAACCACGCGCAGATGGTTTAGATTCGCCTGCACTGCCGGCAGCACTGCTGATGGGGGCGTTACGCTGATCGCAATTGCTTTGCTCGTTACCAAGCCAGATAGCTGCTGCTGCACACTGCGGATTACCCGAATTATATCAATCTGTTCGCGCCCAACTGCCAGACGATGGGCATCGAGCCGCGAAAGCAGAATGAGATCATCAACGAGGCCACTCATGTGGGCCACTTCGCGATCAATTTCCGCGATATAGCGGCTTTGGGTGATGGGATCTAATGTATCCTCCAACAGGGCTTCGGTGCGCAGCCGCATCGTGGTCAGCGGCGTGCGCAACTCGTGGGAAGCGTTGCTGGCAAAGGCGCGTTGCTCTGCCACCATCGTTTCGACCTCTTCCGCCATCTGATTAAAGGCCCGCCCTACCGCACCAATTTCATCGGCCCCTGGCTTGGCAATCCGTTGCGAGAGATCGCCGTCGGCCAAGGTGAGTGCCGTGTCGCGCAGTTGCGTTAGCGGCCGAATCAAGGTGGAAAGCAGCCAAAGACTGGCACCGGCTCCCACGAGTGCAAAGGCTAGAAAACCCATCCCCAGAACCAACCAGCGCTCGCGTACTGTCGCCTTCGGTTGGGCAGCAGGCGCGGCCAGTTGTACATAGCCAATCGTGCCATACTCGCCCTGGAGTGGGGCGGTCACAACAACCTGTTCTACACCCGCTTCATCATCGACGCGCAGGTGATTATCACTTCGCGCACCAGTAGGATTTGTGGGAAAGCCCGAGACGCGCTGCGGAGCCAAAGTCTGCCCTTGGCTATCCCAAAAGACCCGCTCCTTGGTATCCAGCACGAGCACACGGGCATGTAACTTCTCGGCGGTATTCCCGATCAGTTGCATCACTTGCTGCGGGGGGCTGTGGCGTTCTTCCATTTCATGTAACGGCGCGGCCAGGCTCGATGCCAGCAAGGCTGCGTTGACCTGCAAAGTCGCGGCGAAATCGGTATAGGCACTGTTGGCGATCTGCCAACTAGATAAGAGCGTCAACCCGCCAAAGCCCAGAATGATCAACCCAAGGTAGGTGGCTAGCAGCCGTGTGCGCAAGGTCGCCAGCCGTTTCATCGTGTACCACTTTCTCCGGCGCTAAAGCGATAGCCCGTACCGCGCACGGTCTGAATATATTTTGGCTGGCTGGGGTCATCTTCAATCCGTTCACGGAGCCAGCGAATATGCACATCGAGTGTACGTGTGTCGCCCAGCCAATCGGTTCCCCAGACTTCGTCAAAGATATCGGCCCGTGAAATTGCTTCACCAGCCCTGCTCATAAGCAGGGCAAGCAACTCAAATTCCTTGTGGCGCAAGGTGAGCAGCTTCTCGCCTTTGTGGACCTGACGAGTGTTAAAATTGAGCTCTACATCACCAATCTTGACAGTGGTTAGTTCAGGAGTGGTACGGTCAAGCGCCACGCGCCGCAACATCGCTTTTATGCGCGCCAGCAGTTCACGGGTGCTAAAGGGCTTGGTCATGTAATCGTCCGCCCCCAACTCTAGCCCGAGAATGCGATCAACCTCTTCATTGAGCGCTGTTAGCATGAGGATCGGCACGACACTCCGTTCGCGCAGCCGGCGGCAGACTTCCCAGCCATCCATACCCGGCATCATCACATCGAGGACAACGATGTCCGGCTGGCGCGCCAATGCAAGCGCCAGGCCATCTTGTCCATTGTGCGCCACCGAGACCTGATAACCGTGGTCAGTTAAGGCGCGCGCCAGGGGCTCAGTAATATAGGCATCGTCGTCAATTAGCAGAACATGGATCATCATTCAACCTCAACGCTTGGGCGGATCATTGGCCAATGTCGCCTGTAGACCCTCAAGAAAGATACGTTGCTCCGCTGCCGTCAATTTGGCTTCCGGATGCAGCAAAAGATAATCCGAGAGGGGCATCTTTCCTTCATCAACCGACTCAATAATCTCGTGGGCATTCTCATTGCGGCGATCCCACTCCGAAAAATTCAGTGAGCGGCGCCCATCTTCAACATGTTCCGCAACACGTAGCGAGATGGGCGCGATAGTACTATACCACGGCCAGACCGTTTCGTTGCTGTGACAGTCATAGCATGCGCGTTGTGCCAGCGCTTTGATTTCGGGTGAGTTCCACTGAATTTCTTGGGTAACCGCTGGATTCGTGCGATCAATGGGAATGAATTGCAAGAGGATGAGCAGCAGAACAACGGCAATTGCGGCATATTTAATCAATTTCTTCACAACATGCTCCATGCTTTTGGGCTTATATGGGTAACTAACCACCCCACCCCTTCCCAATTTTCCTCGCGAACACAAGCGGTTAGGCGGCGGCGGGGATAGCCAAGTGTGAATGAATTCGCACTTGGCTATCCAAAACGTGATAATTCACATGAAACATTCATGACCAACCTGGTTTAACAGGTTTTTCCATAACAGATACCGAATTCATTCGGTTTCGTCTACGCCGACTGAACGACCTGCTGGCGACCTTGGCGTTGCCGCTTTTTGTGGCTCTCCTGCACGCCATCAATGATGCGATAGCAGGTGAGAAAGAGCACCAAATTGCCGGCGACCAAATAGAGCGGCTTCAGTTGTGTGCTGTCGGTGCCGGCCATCCAGCCATGCATAGTCACCATGAGAAAGGCCCCAAAGGTGAGATAATGCAAGCGCCGCCATGTATGAGTGCCAATCCAGCTACGGGCATAAAAGCTGACCGAAACCAGCAGCAACAGATAGAAGCTGATCGTCCCCACGCCAACCCAGATTGGCGCATAGGGCCCCGTGAAGGGCACCAACAGATTGGCTATCGTGTAGGTGTAGTAGCTGTCAAAGAGCAGCAAAGCCGCATGGACGAGCGAGAGGCCAATCGCCGTCCACCCCAGTGTGTTGTGCATGGACAGCGTAATGGTGGGCGGTACCCACTCTTTAACGAGCTTGGTGCTTAAGAGCAAACCCCAGACTGTTGATAGGGTCAAGGTCAGGTAGGCAACGGTGCCGCTGGAACGAGTAAGATACCAGGATAATTTCTCGCTAACTGGCAGTACCTGTGCTAACGATAGCGAGAAGATTGGCAAATTTTCTGGCAGCAGACGCCATAACAGCAGGCCGACTTCGGCTGCCAGCATAAGCATCAATAGGCCCACCCAGCGATTGATGCGGGATGGGTTGGAGGTTGTCGGGAAAGCACTCATCTGCAACTCACTTTCTGTGGTATAGCGCATATATACTCCTCGGTTTCGATACGACAAACTGCTACTTACGCGACTGGCGGAGTCTGTATGTGCTGTTGTTCCACTATCGTCTGAATAAAGGGACGCAAGGGGGGTGCCACCGTCAGGCTGCCTGCTTGATTCACCAACGCCACCGCCAGCCCCTTCTCAGCTATCTGTTTTTCGGCGTAGGCTTGGCCTGCAACCAATAGAGCGGTGGCCCATGCCTCGGCCACACTGGCGTCAGCCGCCAACACCGAAGCCGTAACAAGATCAGTCGTGGCTGGCCGCCCCGTCCGTGGATCGATGAGATGGTGCATGCGTTGGCCATTCTGCTGCCAATGGCGGTAATCAATCCCAGATGTAGCCAGTGTTGCATTTTTGAGCCAAATCTGGGCCAAATCGCCAGCCATCTCTTCGTCGTGCAGCGTGGGGGCAGCCAGCGCAACCGGCCAACCCGGCAAGGTCGCTGGGGCATCACCAGCCACGAGATCGCCACCGGCGTCGATTAGACAAGGGCCCCATTGGCTGAGAAAGTAAATCGCTTGTTGTGCCGTATAGCCTTTGCCAATCCCACCCAGATCGACCCGGACTCCCTCGGGCAGCCAGATGGCGTGATGGGGCGCGTCAAGCGTCACACTTTGCCAACGACCCTTGTTAATGGCCAAAGAACGTGCAACAGCATTCGTTGTACCATTGCTGTTGACCCCTAAATCCTGGAAGGAACGGTCGTAACCGGCGGCAACAAGTGCATTGAGCAAGGTCGGATCAAAGAGGCCATCGGTCTGCTCTGCCAATTGAATTGCCTTGGTAATGAGATTCCAAAGCACATTAGAAACAGAAATCCACTGGTTGGAGCGAGCGTTGAGCCGTGAAAGTTCACTCGTTTCAGCAAAGCGGGTCAACCGTTCTTCAGCGGCGTCAAAGAGCGCCTCGACCTGATATAAAGTATCGGCGGCCAGATCCGCGTCAGCCAGTTCTAGCCAGGCGCTCATGTGACAGCCCATGGCATAGAAATCGTGGCGATGCCAAAGTTGCTCGCTCTCTCCTTCTGGGTTGAACTCTTCACGAATCATCATCTCTTCCTTACGCTCTAATGAATCTAGGTTAGGTGACAGTCACTGCCCGTGTGAATCCCGCTATGCCAACGATTGTGCGGCCAGTGACTGTCACCTTTATCCCTATCGACTCGACCGGCTGCGGCTTACAGGGGCCGCAGATTGGGTCGACTGCTGGGACGAAGCTTGGGACGAAGCTTGCGTTGCCAGTTGTACGGTCGGGATGGCGGGCAATTCAGCCGGCAATAGCTCATCCAGGCTGATTGCAGTTGTGTCGACTGCGGCTGGCAGATTGGGTACATCAACCGCCGCAATAGGTGCCAGATCGAGCTGGATGGTCGTATCCGCAATCGTGGCGGTTGCACGCGTGGTTGTCGCCGCTGTAGCCCCAACGGTATCATTCGGCCCTGGCACAAAGACAGTGGGAATCGGAGCCAGGATCAAAGCGGGATTGGCGACCGCCGATGCGGCCGTTGCTTTCGTGGTTTCTGCAGGCAGTGAATCGGCGCTTGTCCCATCGATTGTTGCAATGTTAGCGGCATTGGCATCGCTGCTTGCCAAGAGATTGGTTCCCAAAAACGTAGCCAGGATGCTACCTGTTACCAGTGATACCTGAATCAATGTGCTGTTGTGTGTTGTACGTTTATGTGTTGCAGTCGGTTTGGCCAATCCAGGCCGCGGGAGGCCTGGATTACGCTGCACCGGTTGCATGGTTGATGTCTTAGTCATCTTCATGGTCCTCATGATCCTCACCGTTGCTGCTGCCGCTGCTCGCCTGCTGGGTCGCGTCGTTACTTTGGGCAACTTGGGGCACCGCCTGTAGTTGCGCCTGATATTGGCGCTCACGTTCTTGCATCAGTTGGACTGCTTTGACCAATTCAGCATTCTGACTTTGCAACGTTTGCATACCCACCTGCCGTTCTTGAACAGCCGCCTCTAATTGGTGAATGCTCTGGTTTGCTTTATCTAACTGGGTGCGATATTGGCTTTCGCGATCTTGCAACGTTTGTACAGCCTGTTGCAATGCTTCATTATTCTGCGCCACAGTCGATGCTACGCCATTGGCATCGGCAAGCTTTGCCGTACTATCATTCACAAACTGTTGCAGCGTTTGATTCGCCTTTTCAATGGTCGCCCGGTACTCAACTTCACGCGCTTGCAGCGTTTGAATGGTCTCATTCAGGGCAGCATTTTGCGCCTGTAAGTTCGTTACCAGCCCTTGATCAACAAGCATATTGCTCGTGGATGTTGTACTCTCTTCGGCTAAGAGCGACATACCAGAGAATTGTGCTGCCAGCACCTTTTGCAGGCTACCGCTATCAAAAAGAAAAAAGGTCGCCACAAGCAGACCCATCATTGTTCCTGCTGCCAGTAGGTTGGTCGAGCGTCTGTTCTTAGTCATTGGGGCAAACTCCTCACTGATTCAAATTGTTGAAAGATACGAAAATCCGACGTCCGGCCATTTCATAAAGAAGGCCACCACTCCATGTGAGCGATGGCCTCATTGTAACGGAACAATGTAGTACTTGCTTTAGATCGTTCCTAAATTAGGTTAACTGCGGTTTAAATATTTTCAGTAGACCGTAACACTCGGCGGCTGAGCTTGTCTAAGCCAGAGAGTGTTACGGTCTACTGATGCTGGGCAAAGCCGGCAGCGCTAGTACAAAACGGCCGAAGTGGGACAGGGAGCCCGTAAGACAGAGAGCCAGTGGCTATCTACTGGCCACTGAACTTCCATGTGTCTATGTACGCCGCGGTATACTAGTTTTTGCGACCGCCTAGGAACAACAGCAGAGGAATCCGTTTGCGCCGTTGATATTCAGCCTCGTCTGTAAAGTATTCTCGCTGCGGGCACGATTCGCGTAGGGTGTCAATGGCAAAACCGGCGCGCTGCAAAAGTAGAAAATACTCTTCCAGCGTGCGATGGAACTTGACTACCTCACCATTCATCCATTTGACAACGCGCGGCCCGCTCACGAAGTAATCATCGACCAACCAACCGGCTCGTTTGCCATTGCCCTCTGGGCGAGCGGCGTTACATGAAGTGATCACCGGATGTTCAACCGAAAAGATCAAACGCCCACCGGTCACCAACGCGCCGTGCACATTGGCAAAGATGGCAGCCAGGTCGTCAATATAGTGGAAGGCGAGGCGCGAGGTTACACAGTCAAAGCTTTCGGTCGGATAGTGCCAACTTTCCATTGGCGTTTGGATCACCTGGCCCCTCGTGCCGACTAAGGTCTGTTGCGCCTGTGTCGCCATTTTCGCCGAGCCTTCGATGCCCACATAGGCGACCGCGCCCTTGGCTAGCAGTTCGCGGCCAAATCCGGCGTCGCCACAGCCCAAGTCCAGCACGCGCAGACCGCTCACGTCGCCCAAGAGCGCATCGAAGATCGGTTTCTCTAGGGTATCATTGGCATTGCCAGGGCGCTGCCGCATTGCGGCATAGGTGGCAAAGACTTCGTCGTTGTCGTAAAAGGCTGGTCCGTGCGCGGTCATTTATCTCTTTCCTTCTGAATTCCTTGTTCCGCCTGCCGACGCAATTCTCCTAATTCACCGCGATGGCCGGCTTCGTGTTCCATCAGGTGATACAAGACCCACTCTGGCGTCACGTCATATGCGTCTAAGCGACGGACCCGGTAGAAATCCTCGGCGGTCATGGGGCGTAGCGCATTAAGCAATAGTTGTCGCGATGCAGCCATGCGCGCCAGATGGCTCTGCAATGTTTCGCCCACAACCGGCATCAATCGGCCAGACGGCTCACGGATTTCGTAGGGCAAGAGTGCGCTTACTTCGGGTCCATAGTCAGGACGCTCCAGAATTTCGACATAGAGCCAATCCAGTTCAATGGCAACAATATGGTAGAGCAGCGTTCCAATCGTGTTGGCCCCCTCATCGGGTTGCCAATCGAGGGTGCTTTCTGCCACCCCCGCCAGAACATCCAAGGTTCGTGTGCGAATATCGGTCAGTAGCCAGAGCCAACGGGCAACGGTCGGCTCATAGCCGGCCAGCGGTACGATGAGCAGTTGATCACGTTCTTGGGTCGTCAAGATAGGGTCTCCTCTGTTACAATCACCGGTTGTGTACGAAAGAGTTGTGCATAGAGGCCAATCGCCGGCAGCAGGAGCAGCGTGCCAACGCGCAAAGCCATGCGCAAAGTGCTCCAGGTGCCAAGCAGTCCAATCAGCGGCCCCCCGACCACCTGCCCAATCGCATCGGATTGGCCGTGGATCGAGAGCACGGTGGCGCGAAGTTTCGAGTCGACAAATTGATTAATCCAGCCGGCAAAGAGCGGTTCAATACCGGCGCGCATCGCCTCCACCAACCAAAAGGCGCTCAACGCCATCACAAAATTCCCGGCGCTGGCAAAGAACAATGCACCCAGGAAGAGCAGCCCATTCATCACCATCAGCGTACCGATCAGACGGCGCGGCAGGGTCGTATCTACATAGCGGCGCAACCATTCGGCCAGCCCCAGCGAGAGCACCATTCCCACCGCCTGAATGATCCCAAACCAGACGACCCAATCCAGGCCGCCGAGTGCCGGCAGGACAAAATTATCGATCAGATGTTTGGTCCAGAGCCGGTCAAAGCTTTCGCTCCACGCGCCGACAAAGGCAGTGATCACCAACATCGTCAGCAAAATTGGTTGCCCGCGGATGACACGCAAGCCGCGTTGGGCCACAGCAAAGAGCTGCCCCCAGCTTTCGCGCTCCAACGCTGGTGTACGCGTGAAGCCCGCTTCCGGCATGAAGAGCGCCACGCCCAAGGCCAGCAGCAGAAAGAGCGCGCCGCCAATCAGCAGCGGCCACGCAAGGCCAAGTTGGGCTAGCAATGCCCCGATCCCGATGCCAATCAATGAACCAATGTTGTAAAGCTGGCTACCGCGCAGATAGACCTGGCTCAGCGTCAACCGTGCGGCAACCGGTGGGGTCGCTTCGCCGTCAGCCACATCACCGCTGTGGATCAACTCATCGGCGATCCACGCTTCGATCGCGCCGCTCAAAAAGGTATAGCCGCCACCCCAGATCACTTGACAGAGCAGAATGATCCCATAGCTTGTGGTGGCCCCGGTCAGCGCAAAGCCAACCCCGACTAGCAGATAGCCAACCAGGATCGAAAGTCGCCGGCTGTAGACATCGGCCACGACGCCGGTCGGAATCTCAAGCAGAAAGTAACTCACCTCTAGCACCGTGCCAACAAAGACAAGCTGAAAGGGGTTGAGCCCAACGACCGTCACCATGTAGACGATGCTATAGGTCGCATAGGTCATAAAGGCTAGGCCATGGATCAGGCGCATGGCGAGATAGAGGGAATAGGCTGAGAAAGATTTCATCGTCTGCCTTGATGTGGTGGGACGGTGGGACGGTGGGTCGGTGGGACGGTGGGACGGTAGGACGGTAGGACGGTAGGACGGTGGGTCGGTATTACACTACTGATTTACCGATTTACCGATCTACTGATTTACCGTTTTACTGATTTACCGATTTACCGATTTACCGATTTACCGATTTACCGCTCTACCGTCCCACCCCTCTACTGCAAAAAATCCAAGACGATCCGGTTGAACATCTCCGGCTGCTCCATGCTGGGCAGGTGGGCCGTGTTGGGGATAACGACCTTCTGTGCACCGGCGATATGGCTGGTCATGTAATCGGCGGCGCGGCGCATCACCGGTTGGTCGACGCCGCCGATGACGATGAGGGTCGGTATCTGCAATTCGGCCAGGCGGTCGGCGGCGGGTGGATCGAGCGCTTCATTTTCCCCAAGTTCCAGCGCATCATTGCGCAACGCGATCAGATTCATCTCATAGACTTTGTGCTGGACCGCGCTATCGACTTGGTCAGCCGTGCGCTCCGGGCCATCAACCCAAAAACGGACCTCCCATTCGGCCACGCTTTCATAGGCACCCAGCTTGAAGGCCTCGACGATCTCATCCCAATGCTCCGGCATCTCCTCCTCGATCTCCTCGCCATTTTCGTCCAAATCTTCATAGCCACCCGGTTCTGAGCAGACAGTGGTGAGGGATAGGACGCGTTCGGGGTAGGTAATGGCGAAATCGAGCGCCGTGGTGCCCCCCATCGAAGCACCGATCAAATGAGCTTGTGCAATCCCGAGGTGATCGAGCAGCGCCTGTAGATCCGTATAGTGGCTATACGTCTCATCGACCGGTTCTGTCTGGCCATAGCCGCGCAGATCATAACGAATGACCTGATAGTGCTCGGCAAAACGCGCAAATTGGTCGTCCCACATGCGCGAATCGCAGATGCCGGCGTGGATCAGCACCAAGGGCGATCCTGAGCCGGCGGTTTCATAGTAAAAGTCCGTGCCGTTGAGTTCAACGAAATCAGATTGTGCTGTTGTCATCGTAGTTCCTTATTCTCTGTAGACTGACCGATTCGGCATCGCTGTTGAATCATAAACTCCTCACATAAAAGCGCAAACATGGCGCTGTCATGAAAGGTGCCATCCTCTTCCCAAGAGTAGCCCCGGCGAATCCCTTCGAGCCAAAAGCCGAGCTTCTTGAGCAGCTTCACCGATTCGTGATTGTCGGCAATCGTAGCAGCCTCGATCCGGTTGAGATTGAGCTGCGTAAAACCATAGTTCACTACCGCACGCACGGCTTCCGTACCAATGCCCCGCCCCCAGAATGCACGAGCCAAATCATACCCAACTTCGGCGCGGCGGTGATATTTTGCCCACGAACCCAACCCGACGACGCCCAGGGCCCTCTCTTCTCCCTGCAGGGTAATGGTCCACTCAAGCCAACGGCCCGCTTGATTACCTGCGTTTAATTCTTCAATAAATGCCGCCGCTTCTTCTATCGTTTTGAGTGGTTCGGAATTGAAACGCTGAACATAAGGATCGCCCCGAAAGAGCAGCACATCCGCAGCATCATCGGGTCGCAACTCGCGTAGAATTAGCCGTTCTGTCGTTAGTGTTGGAAACAGTGTAGTGTTGTTCTTCAATGAATCATGCTCTCCTTTTTACAATTCCATATCGTTAACCGATCTACTGCCACCGGCTAATCCGGTCGCCTGCCCCGAACACAAAAGATCGTATCCTTCGGCTTGACTGGCTCCTGCGTGAACTCACTGGTCACGCCAATGTCAACAAAGCCGGATTCCCAGTAGAGGTTGACTGCCTCGGCTTGCGTGTAGCCGCGGGTTGCCGGCGACCAAGCGTGATCCTCTGCCGCCACGACTTGGCCGTCGATAAGCACTTCATAGCGATCTTCGGTGTGCTCCAGGTTGTTCACCAGATCAAAGCGGCTGTGTGACCGGCGACGGATCGTTGCACCATCTTCTGGGCGTACGACTTCACGCGACCACGTTTCAACGACTTCCGCTTCCGCGCTATCACCGCTGTAGAGTTTCATAAATGCCATCACGAGCACGCCACCGGGATAGAGTTGGTTGAAAAAATGGTGCATTACTTGCCAAGCGACGGTCTTGTCCGTCACCAGTTGAAACGAACTAGAGGGCACGATGATCGTCTGATACTTGCGCGGCAACTTCAACGTTTCCATCGACTGTTGAAAGAGGCGCGGTTGCAAGCTGAGAGCTTCCGCCTTCTGGCGACAGCGGTCGAGCATCTCTGGCGAGTTGTCCACGCCATCGATGTCGATACCATCCTGCATAAAGTCCAGCAGGAGTCGCCCCGTGCCACAGCCGACATCGAGCACCGGTTCGCCCGATTGCGCCACCACCTCTTTGTAAAAGAAGCGATCGGCCCAGGTGGTGGTGTCACCACGAAAGAGATCCCAGAATTCGGCCATCATGCCGCTATATTCATAATTGGTTTGTTGCATAAAGCATTTTCTCCAGAGATAGGCTACTTATAGTAATCGTCTGTGCGCTGTCGCTGAAGTACGTGGAATAAAAAACGCCACAAGCAGCGTGTGCTCGTGGCGTAAAGAGGCAGGGGAAAAGCGCATTGTTGACAATGAACAATGTCGTTATCCAGCGGTCTGCTTGGCCAGAGGTACACAGCGATATACGATTGCAATCAACGACGCAGCATTGATCAGAGATTGGTCTTGGTGCTGTTGGATTGACATGTGTACCTCCTTTCTATCTTGTGAAGTGAAGTTTTTGTGAAGATGAAATTTGATAAAGGTGTAGAAACAATGGAAGCGATCATACCACCGACCCCAGTAAGTCGTCAATTCTGCGCACGATTCTGTGGGGCTTCCGTCGCGACGGAAGCTGCGCTCGGCAACAGAATCGCCGTTGGATCACCGGCGCGGTCGAGCAAGAGATCGGCGAAGGGAAAACCCATCTGGTGAGCGGCTTTTGTCAAACAGTCATTTACCTGCTGCCGGTCCTGTGGATCCGCCAACGCGTGGTCAGCACTGCGCTGGATCATCTGCACATACCGCCAAAGCACAACATGACGCTCACAGCTGGTGGCCGCGGCAACTTCGGTTAATGCGTCGAGCATGCGCGCGACCACCAACGCATCACCGGCGCCATAGTGGCGGATCTGGTGAAAGGTCAGTTCGACCATTGCGGCAAAGGTGACGGTCCGCACCAATAGCCGCACTTCGCCCGCATCATCACAAAGATGTTCATGTTGGTGAGGACGCTGCGCCGCCTGAACAAGAATATTGGTCAGGTAATCGAGGCAATTCATCGCCGTGGTCGGGTCGTTGATGCCGGGCGAGAGCGCCTTGAGCGCAATATCAACCAGTTGGCGAATGCCAAAGAGTACATCTTCAAACATGGTGCGCTCGGTGCCAATATCAAATTGATTGTGCAGTTCCTCGATTACCTCTTTATCCGCTCGATTGGCAGGGTAAAGTTGCAAAAGTGGACGCCCGCGCGCAATAAAATCCCCCGTCTGACAAGCCATCTCCAGCAGCAGATCGTGGGCTTGTGCGATGGCAATCAGTCGTTCCGTATCCACGCCTTGCAAATAGCCCGCGGTTTGAGCTTCCAGAGTCAGGAACGGTTCTCGCTGCAATGTCAGTTCGCGAGGGTCCGCGCTGGCATAAGGCTTCACCTGATCCGGTGTTGGATTGTGTAAGAGCGAAACGGTCTGTTCACCGATATTGGCGATAATATAATTCACGCGAATGCTGCGGGAAATGTGGTCAATAAAATAAATAAAGGCACCGATGCCGATCATCGAAAAGCCAATCGCCCCCAGGACAGAGAGGAGTGGCACAAAGGTGGTTTCTCCCACATCGTTGACCCGCACCATCACCAGCAAACTATAGAGAAAGGTGCCAACTTGCAACCCCAGGACATGCTGCGAGGAGCGATCGCGTGTAAAAGTGCGTAAAATGCGGGGAGAGAATTGTTGTGAAGCGAGGGTAAAGGAGACCATGAGAATCGAGAAGGTGAGCGTAACCACGGTCAACATCGAGCTAGCGATCGACGAAAGCACGGCCCGCGCATTATCCGCCCCAATATTATAGAATTTCCAGGTATAGAGCTGATCGAGGTAGGGGGTAATCAAAGCCAGCGCAATCGCCAGCACCGTGTAAACCGCGGGCCGGTACCAGAGCGCGGATTGGAGATCATCCCAGAGGGCGCGGAGACGTAGCGTTAGATCCATGTGGGCAATTGCCTTTGGTTGTGCCGTTAACAAAAAACGGGGAGCTTTATCTTACTCCTGCATCGATGGCTTGCCAAGTGGGCACGATTCCAGGAGGACTGTTCGTTTGCGAGCAGGGGAGACAAGAAGTCAGCTTCTAAGGGCAGTGAGGCGGTAGGGCGGTGGGACAGTGAGACAGTCACCGATGTACCGTCCCATTCTCCCCGACCTATTTGCCTACGTAGGCCACGCTGCGCTAGGTTGTTCCATGATCACATCCTGCCAAAACCACCAGCTTGTGGGGGAGAGCGGGTAATGGGTGACATGGGGTTTGAGCAAGAATTGGAGCCGTTCGTAGTAAAGGGGCATCGCAACTGCGGCGGCCATGGCGATGCGGTCGGCTTGGGCCAAGAGCCGTAACCGCGCTGTCGGGTCCGCGGTACGCTGTGCTTCTTCGAACAGGCTGTGGAATTCGGCATCGGGCCACGGACAGACATTGGCGTCGGCAAATAGATCCAGAAAGAGAGTGGCATCGGGATAGTCAGATGACCAACCAAACAAAAAGAGATCGGGGCCTTCTTCATAGCGTGTCCGCAAAAACTCTGGATAGGGCAATGTGCGCCACGCAATCTCTACACCTAAATGGCGCTGCCATTGCTCATTCAACGCCGCGCAGACTGCCTCGGTACCTTGCCATGTGAGCGCGGTAATGGTTTCGAATTGCTTTACATCCGTACATTCTGCTTCTTGCAACGCTTCCTGTAACAACGCATAGGCGCGATCGGGGTCAAACCCAAGCCCAATCTCAGGCGAATGACCGGGTAGCCCAACGGGGATCATGCCCCCCAATGCTGGTTGTTCATAGCCGCCCAACGCGCGATTGACCAACGCTTCCCGATCCATTGCATGAACAAATGCCTGACGAATACGGCGATCCCGAAAAGGTGGACGCGTCAGATTAAATGCCGCAAAGATCACATCCAAACGTGGTGAGGTTCGATATTCATGGGGATGGCGTAAGCGCAGGCGCTCGCGCTCCTCAGGCGGCAGATCATTGAGCCAAAGGGCATCTAGCTGGTCGCTCTCATACGCCGCAATCTGTTGTGCTGTCGTCAGGTCGAAGCGTAATTCGATCTGGCCAACATTCCCCGTACTCTCATCCAAAAAGTGCGGGTTGCGTTGCAGGGTTAACGCATGATCTCGTTGCCACTCGACGAGCGCGAAAGGACCGTTGGCGGCAAGGACAGCAGGCATCGTCCACGCGTCACTGTGATGCGCAAAGAGATGGGCCGGGGTGGGATAAGCAGCCGCACAGGTGAGGGATTGCAGAAAATAGCTCGCCGGCTGCTCTAGGTCAATCACCAACGTATGGTCATCGGTTACCGTAACCCCCAAGCGCGTCAGATCGGTCACTGCCCCCTTGTAGTAGGCTTGGCCATTTTTGATGGCAAAGAAGAGACCCGCCATATTCGCAAAGTGATCCGGGGCCAGAATGCGCCGCAAGGTCAACGCATAATCATGAGCCGTCACCGGTGCGCCATCGCTCCACTGGAGATCGCGCCGCAGATGAAAGATATAGCGCCGCCCGCCCTGCAAAATTTCCCAGCGCGCTGCAACCGCCGGGACAATCTCGAAGGCTGGCCCAATCTGTACCAGAGGACTGAAGAGTTGCTGCACCACGGCCATCGCACTGGTCGCCCCCGTATGAATGGGGTCAATACTATGGGGATCACCCCAGGCCAGCCGTAGGGTCTGCGTCTTTGCCGGGCTGCCAGATAGTTCAGCTTTTGCTGTGTCAGATAGTGCTGTTTCAGAAGATAGTTTGGCCAGCAGTTGATTGAGCGCAAAACAATCATCAAATGTCTGCCGCGCCCGCCGATAGTCGCCCGCGCTGTGATAACTATTGCCCAGCTTCATCAACGTGCGGGCGGTCAAGGCATGATCCTCTTGCTCGCGTAAAAAGCCCACCGCATGGCGATAGTAGTCCGCTGCCTCGCGATAGGCCAGTGCCGCATAGGCCTTGTCACCGGCCAGCAGCAGATAGTGGATGGCTTCTGGCGGCTCGCCCGCCTGTGACCAATGATGGGCGAGCAGGTCGATCTGCTCGTGTACCCGCGCCCCGGCCATCAGTTCGATATTCTGCGCGACCTGCCGATGCAACTGCCGGCGTTGGCGTTGCGTTAAGCCATGATAGATCGCATCCTGCACCAGCACATGGCGGAAGGAAAACTCTGGCTCGGGGAAGAGCCGTTCCTGATAGAGAAACATGGCGTCGATCAACCGTTGCAACGCATCGTCGAGATCGGTGTCCGGCGGCATCAACGCTGCCAAGAGCCGCCGCCGAAAGGTGCGCCCGATCACCGCAGCGCGCTGCAAGATCTGCTTCCACGGCGAACCCAACGCATCCAAGCGCGTAAAGATGATGCTCTGCAAACTCTCCGGTACGCTGCTCACGTTGATCGGGGTGGCTACTTGCCAGCCATTGACTTGCCGCGCCAACAAACCGCGATCGATCAGCGAATAGATCAGTTCCTCTAGATAGAGCGGATTGCCCTGCGCCCGCTCCAAGATTAGCGCTTGCACGGCAAGAGGTAGCACCGGTGCCGCGGATTCAATCCCGTCGTGGTCCGGCAGATACAAGAGATTGGCGATCATCAGACGGCTCTGCGCCGGTGTCAGTTCATGCAGATCGATCTGGCAGAAGTGTCCTGGGCATTTCTGCGCGGCACTGGTGGCAAGTTGCCACGAGCGCCGTTGCTGCTCGGGACGATAGAGACAGAGCAAGCCGATCGCGTTCTGCGGCAGTACCGCCAACAGCAGGTGGATCAGATCAAGCGAAAGAGTGTCGGCCCAGTGCAGATCTTCAAGCACCAGGAGCAACGGCTGGTGGTGTGAGATTGCGACAAACAGCCGACAGAGGGCTTGGGCTGTGCGGGCATGGATCTGGTGAATATCAACTTGGTCAAGCTGCCGATCCCATTCATTCTCAAAGCGCAACCCGAGCAACCGTCCCAAAACCGCACCGATCTCACTCACTTCGATCTCTTCCAACGAGCGATCTTCTTGCAGATCCGTCAATAAGCGGCGGATCGAGTTGGCGCGGTTGGCGTCGCTCTCTTCGGGACGCCAGCCCCAAAAGGTGCGCAATAGATCGATAAAGGGCGCATAGCTCGATCCTTGCGCCATCTCCAACGAGCGTCCTTCCAGCCAGAGCCAAGGGGGGGAATGGCGCGGCAATTGCGCATGAAATTCCAACGCCAAGCGCGACTTGCCGACCCCCGCTTCGCCAATGATCGCCACCAGTTGTCCGTTGCCCTGCGCCACTTGCTGAGCCAGCCGCTGCAACTGCGCCAACTCCGCGCTGCGGCCGACCAACTGGGCGTGCAAGCCTGCGATGCCCCGTACCTTGTGGGGTGTATGCCGTCGACCTTGCAGCGTATAAACTGGTAGCGGCGCTTGCCCTGCCAACAGTTGGAGTGAGCGCGCCTCAAACCGAAAGATTCCCTGCGTTTGGCGATAGACCGGATTGCAGACCCCACACTCGCCTGCGACCAGCCGGGCCTGGATGCGCGTGGCCAACGTCACTACCGATCCCAACACAATCAGCCCCGGCAGGCGCTGCTGCTGCAATTCGACGCGCTGCGAACTCACATAGGCCAGCCCGCTACATGCCCCGATGCTGACCGGCAACTGTTGTTGGTGGGCGCGCGCCAAAATGGTCAGGGCAACTTGCAGCGCGCGTTCGGCATCATCCTCGTGGGTGGCCGTGGCCCCAAAGATCACCAGGACCGTACCACCCATCACTGGCTCCACCTGCGCCTGATAGGTGGCTGCCGCCGCGCGGACCATCGTCAGTAGACGCACGGTCTGTTCCGCCAGCAGATCGGGCGCAAGGCCCTCCGCCATCGACGCGTGCGGCGAACCATCAGCATATAGCCCAACCGCAAGCAATGTGACAAAGCGCAGTTCATCTTCCAGGGGATCGGCTTCTGTGCTTAGCGCTGGGGTCGCTACTGGCGCGCTGACTGCTGCACTGGTAGGGAGGGCAAAAGCGTGGATGGTAGGAGGTGAGGGTGGCTGAAGTTCACCGCCGTGCAATTGTTGATACAGGGCTTGCGTCTCGGGGCTAGGGTTAACATTGAGCTCATCGCGCAAAATTCGACGACATTCGCGATATTGACGGACCGCGGCCGCGCGCTGCCCGCTCCAAGCGTAGAGCTGCAACAGAGATTGATGCGCCTCCTCGTGCAGCGAGTCGAGCGCCAACCAACGCCGAGCATAGGGAATAGCCGCCTGAAACGCCCCCGCGGCGATATGCCCCTTGACCAACTGTTGCAACGCGCTAGCCAATTGTTGGCGTAATTGCTCACTCTGGAAGAAGTGCCACTCGTCAAACATGGGGCTATCGCGGAGCGAAAAACCAGCCAGAAAATCATCGCGATAGAGGTGCACCGCAGCGTCTAGTGGTCGATCGGTAGCGGCAAGCAGTTCCTGAAAGACGGTCACATCGACCCAAAGATCAGTGCCCGCTTGCAACGCGATCCATTCCTGTTCACTCGCAAGCCACTCGTCGCCCAGTGTCTTGCGAACGGCCCAAAGCGTGTGGCGCAAATAGGCCAGGGCACGACGCTCTTCGTGCTCGGGCCAGAAGAGCGTCGCCAATTTTGCTCGGCTGTGGGGCTGGCGGGTAACGGCGAGATAGGCAAAGAGCGCCAACGCCTTGTGCGAATGAAGATCACAAAGGAGCCCGTCCAGTTCGAGCTGGGGCGGACCGAGTAGAAAGAGTTTGAGTCGCGGCATAGGGACTCACTTGGTTGGCAAGGGTAAAGGGTTTGATGCATTTATTATCGCGCTAAACAGAAGGAAAGAGCAAGTGAGAAATAAACGCCAAAATAGACGCTGAGATAGACTTTTGCGCAATGTAGGGCCTCTATACTGAAGCTATCAATTTACGGGGAATTTAATATCCATTTTTGTTTCAACCCTTTCATAAGGAGCGATTTATGGTACGCTTGAAGCAGTTAGCCACGCTTTTCTTCATCCTCACCCTGTTGTTAAGTGGCTGCCAGCCGCTGCGGCCGGTGGCAGAGCAGTCGGCGCAGGAGCCAGTTACACAACCAGACGCGACAACCCTCACCGCGATTGAGGACCTGATTGCGCAGACGATGGGCGAGGAAGGGATCCCTGGCCTTGCCCTCGGTATTGTCATCGACAATCAGATTGCCTACACCCAAGGCTTTGGCGTCGAGCGCATCGGGAGTGATAAACTGGTCACGCCACACACGATCTTTGGCACCGGCTCCATTGGCAAAACCGCGGTGGCGACCGCAATTATGCAGTTGGTCGAAGCGGGTGAGGTTGATCTCGACGCCCCGGTAACCGACTATCTGCCCTACTTCAAACTGGCGGATGTGCGCTACGCCGACATCACAGTCTATCACCTGGTCACCCATCGCTCCGGGCTACCAGAAGTCGCCGATTGGAATCCGCCGGTCGAATATGATGACGGTCTGCTCGAACGATATATCCGTAGCCTGGATACCGTAGAACTCCTCTTTGCCCCCGGCGAACAATTTTCCTATAGTGGCATGGGTTTCACCGTTCTGGCCGACATAATCGCCAAAACGTCCGGGCAGAGCTTCGAAGCCTACGTGCAAGAACACATTATTGATCCATTGGGCATGCGCGACACGTTGCTGATCGTTCAGCAGGCGGACCAAGCACGCGTGACTGCGCCGCATATCCACAACGCGGCGGGTGAAGTTGTGGTCAACGACAACTTTCCGTATCGTCGGCAATTTGCCGCGACCGGCTTGCTCTATGCCAGCATTACGGACATGGCCCGCTATAGCCTGGCGCATTTACAGCGCGGTGAGTTGGAGGGGGTACGTATTCTGCCGGCAAGCGTCTATGAGAGCCTATGGAAATCGATCTCAGACACGGGGTGGGGCGAAATCGTGCCGCCAACCCTGCGATCAATCCAATCCGAATATGGCATGGGCTGGACGGTGGGTGACATCGCCGATCACTTCGTCGCGCTCCATGTTGGCGCCGACGAGGGCTATCAGGCCGCCATGCTCCTAGCCCCCGATGACCATGTGGCGGTCGTTGTGAACAGCAATTACTTTACCGGCGCGGAATTTAGCCCCCGGCTTTGGGAGATGTCGGTGGAGATTATGCGGCTGTTGTTGACGCAAGGTGCTCCCGCGGCCAGCGCCCGGATCGTCCGCTACGCCTCCGGCCAAACGATTGACAACATCGACCCAGCCATCGGGGAAAACTACTCGATCAACAACGCCTTGATCAGCCTCTACGATGCGCTCTTCATCGTGCGCGGCGATACGTTGGAAAATAACCTGGTGGATAGCTACGAAGCTTCGGCGGATGCCAGTGCGTTTACCTTTAAGCTCAAAGAGAATGCCAAATTCCACGATGGCACGCCCGTCAACGCCGATGCCGTGGTCTACAGTTGGCAACGCATGATGCGGCTGCAAGGCCCCCCACCTATCGTTGGAGTGAGGTTGCCGACGAAAGCTCCGCCAGCAAGGTCGATGAGTTCACGGTCAAGCTCACCTTGCACCACCCCTTTGCCCCCTTCCTCGGCACGCTGGCCCATTTCTACATCGTCAACCCGACCATTGTCGAAGCAAACAAGGGCAACGACGACGGGCAAAGTTACCTCGCCACCCACGAAGCGGGCTCCGGCCCCTTCACGCAAGGACGCTGGGAAGAGGGGGAGCGCTACACGTTCAACGCTGTGGCCGATTACTGGGGCGGCTGGCCCAATGGCGAGCATATTGATGGCTTTGAATGGATCATTGAAACCGACGTGGCTGTGCAACTTGCCGCCTTACTGGCGGGCGATGTCCAGATTGTCGATCTTGTCTCGGCAAAAGAAGCCGCCACGATTCGTCAAACCGCGGGGTTGCACATTGAGGACAACCTACCCTTTGTGATCAATAGCATCAAGCTAAATACGCAGAGTAAATACCTCAGCGACCCCAACCTACGCAAGGCAGTGGCCTATGCCCTCAACTATGCGGAACTACCCAACCTTACCGATACGCCGGTGACGATTGTCGCCGGCCCCACGCCCCTCAATGCGCCTGGTGCCGTGCAAGATCTGGTGGTACCGACCTATGATTTAGCACAAGCCAAAGCCTATCTCCAACAGTCGCCATGGCCCGATGGTGGCATCACGCTCGATTATGCCTATGTCCCCCAGGTTTTTAATGAAAAGGTGACGGGTGAGCTATTGCGCGATGGGTTGCAACAACTTAACATCACGCTGAACCTGAAGCCAACCGAGTGGGACGACATGTTGGCCAGTTGCACCAGCCCCGCAACGGGCTTTGATCTGATCAACCTTTACACCATCCCAGCCTATCTCGACCCCGATGCCCATCTCTACAACCAATATCATTCCAGCCAGTGGGGTAGTTACAATTCTTGCAGTTTCTACAAGAATGAACGCGTCGATCAGGTGCTTGACGAAGGGCGCACCACCGCCGACCCCGACCAGCGGCTCGCCCTCTATGCCGAGGCCAACCGCTTAATCGCCGCCGACCAGCCCGCGATCTGGACCTTTACCGAACAGCAATTTGTCGGCGCCAGCGACTGTATCCAACACTTCCAGTCCAGCCCGCCGGATAATGTGATCGTGTTGTTTCAGGATTTGGTGATGGTGGGGTGTGGGTAGGGGTGTTGGGCAAATACATGCTGAAATAGACGAAACTTAAACGCTTCACCTCTATACTAGAACCATCTTGGACATCGACAACATTTCGCAAATGGAGATCTGACCCATGCTATTGCTTTTGATAAGTGATCCATTTTTTGATATCGGGAAGGCGCTGCCGCAAGCACGAATTATCTCAGAACATCGACCAAGCGTTGTCGTTGTTGAGATTCCACCTGATATCTCTTCAGTGTCTGTCAGTGAGATCAGCAACGTCCGCGCGGTTATCTTTTCCGCTGACAACACTACGCTTACGACCTTAGGTGATCCACTTGCAATCGACGCACTCTCCACGGGTGAAAAGCTGTTCGTACACGCATGGAGCATAACCCAAATTAGCGACCCGAAGATTCGTCGAGGAGATGGATTTTCATGGGATACGCCAGGTTTTGAGCCGCCCGACAAGAATAGATAGTGCTATCTTCTTACGATCCTTCCCAGATTTCTTCATACTGTAAGTTTGTGTATTCAAAATTGCTCAGGTTGTTTGTTTAGCAGGTTTAACAATAAGGAAATCACTATTATGCCTATTGACAATAACATCAATGAGACAATAAGTTTGAGGACAGCGGGAGCTGCAAGGTCAATACAGCCCGAACCGTTGCTACAGCGCTATGGCAACCTTGAGTTACGTTATTCTGCGTTAGCTGATGCTGCGGCTCCTGCCCCACTTCCAACGCTTGATCTGATGCAACTTTCGCTGCCAGAACGCTTAGGATTCGAAGCGTTCCAACTTCGCAACTCTGCCCCATATCAAGCCGTGAAGCTTGTGCGCCCACGGGATAAAGAACCTTGGAATATGAAGAGCTGCATAGCACCACCGCCAAGGGTACCATTCGCATCAGTTGTAGGCGCACCTGCTTCGGCTTCGGCCACGATGCCAACGAGTGGGTGGCTCGAAGGCTCGGTGGCGGTCGGCACAATTATCGTTAACGGTCCAACAAGCGATCTGCGCTTTGCAGATACCGAGCAAACCAAAGTAATTGCTGAAGTGCAAGCTGGCCTAAGTTGGCTAGCATCGCAAGCGCTATCGTCGAGGGTAACCTTCGTACATGACATCCACCTCGTCCAGATCGAGACATCTGCTGATCCTTCAGCGGCAGATTTGGAAGGTCTGTGGCGGAATCCGGCGATGGCATCGTTGGGATACGATGCTTCGTGGCAAGGTGTTAGCGATTATGTACATGCGTTGCGCGAGCAGATGCAGACACAGTGGGCATACGTAGTTTTTTTCGTCAAGTACCCATTATTCCATTTTGCCTATGCCTCCATCGGTGGACCGCGGCTTGTTATGCAATACGCCAACGATGGATGGGGTCCCGACAATATTGATCGGGTTTTTGCCCACGAAACTGGTCATATTTTCGGCTGTCCAGACGAGTATGCAGACTCCGAGTGTACATGCGATGGAGAATGGGGACGTTTTCGCGAACCTAACCGAAACTGCGAAAACTGTGCGGGCACGGCTGGCGTGAGTTGTATTATGCGCGCCAATGATTGGACTACATGTCAATCCACACGGGATCATCTAGGGTGGAGCGGCTGGGCGGCACCGATCATTGCGGTACATAGTAACTTGGCACTTGATGTCTCAGGGACAAGCACTGAACAAGGTGCACAAATTATCCAATGGCCTTGGCATGGTGGTAGAAACCAGCAGTTTCTAGCAGACCCGCTAGACGATGGTACATTCCGCCTAATAGCAGAAGACAGCGGCTTGGTGCTCGATGTAACAGGTGCGTCAGTAGATCCTGGGGCGAAAATCATTCAGTGGTCGTGGCATGGCGGCGCTAATCAGCGCTTCCAACTTGAACGGCAGGTTGACAGCACCTATCGTATTGTAGCCAAGCACAGTGGTCTAGTACTTGATGTAAAAGGTGCGTCAGTTGGTAACGGCGCTGAGATCACGCAGTGGCCGTGGCATGGTGGTAACAATCAGCGTTTCCGTATATTGTCGCGGGGCATCTCGATCCAGTCCGTGATCAGTAGTCTTGTCCTTGATGTTCGCAGTGCCTCATTTGAGCAAGGAGCGAACCTGCTTCATTGGCCACTCCATGGGGGCAGCAATCAACGGTTTCGCCTCGACCCGTTGGATGACGGGAATTGGCGCTTACTGGCCGAACACAGCAGCCTCGTATTGGATGTGGCCGGTGCGTCAACCGATCGCGGTGCGAAGCTGATTCAGTGGTCATGGCATGGAGCGAACAACCAACGTTTCCGCGTAGAGCCGCTTGGCGATGGTACGTTCCGAATCGTAGCGGTGCACAGCGGTCTTGTTCTTGACATTCCAAGCTCCTCCACCAACAACGGGGCCGAGATCCACCAGTGGACTTGGCACGGTGGCCCGAATCAACGATTCAGATTACTCTAGCCTCGTTAATAGTGAGGCGCATCCACTGTGGCCTGCCGCCGGTTGTTCCTAGACAACCGGCCAGGATGAAGACCGTGCAACCTACTGATCCTTTGCCAGTCAAGTTGGATCATAATCGGATCAATTCCTGAATCTTTGTTTTTTAAATTAAAGTCGTATTGGTGACTGGTGAATCAGTTTCTTTGGTGAACGTTGAAACTATGGTCAAACCAGCTTACAAGTGGCTCGTGGCTGGCCAAGAAGTGCAGCAATTAATAATTCACGGGTAATACAAAGGCGTTCTGCCGCTTCATCACTTGCCTGCACGATGAATCACCAAAAAGTTATACGATACGACCTATGACGAATACTCTCTGCCAAACTGAATGATCGAATTCAGATTGGCGAAGTGTCAATGCCTATACACAGGATCAGGTAACCGTCGGAGGTAACGCAATGAGTGTGATAAGCATTCGAGAGAGGGAAGGAACAGAAGCAGGGGCGGTAGTGAGCATTGATGGACAGGAATATCCCATCACCGTAACTGACCCTTTCGCAGAGAAAGGGGAGAATCGACTGGAGTGGTATTTCGAGAAGCTCCTACTATTTCCGTTTGTGGAGCAGGTGAAGGCGCGGGAAGCAGCGGCTAGCATCACTTCCTACGGCGAGACGCTCTTCAACCAGGTTTTTGCCGATCGCAGAGCCTACGGTCGCTATAAGGCGGCTTTGCAACAGGGGATCGAAACCCTGAGTTTCGAGGTAGTCGGGTCATCTGATTTTCATCACCTGCACTGGGAAGCGCTCAAAGACCCGGAACTACCGCAACCCCTTGCCCTGCAGACACCCTTCATCCGCCGCAATTTCCAGCCCCAGACTATCCTAGCGCAACTGCGTTCCTCTCCCACCATCAATCTGCTGGTTGTCTCTGCTCGGCCAGGTGGTCAACATGACGTCGGCTATCGCACCATCTCCCGACCGCTGGTCAACGTCCTGCGCCAGGCGAAACTGCGGGTACAGATCGACATCCTGCGTCCAGGTACCTACGAGGCACTGGAGCGACATCTGGAAGAGACGCAGCGTCGGGAGGGTACTGGCTTTTATCATGTGATACACTTCGACGTTCATGGTGCGCTGCTGCCCTATGCAAAGTTTCAAGCCGTGGAGCCAGCCCAACCAACCGGCACCCTACTTTTTCAGCAACGCTATGGTCGGCCAGATATTGCACCCTATGAGGGACTTAAGGCGTTTCTCTTTCTGGAAAGTGGTGATGAAGGCAAGAATGATCCGGTCGAAGCGACCGAACTAGCTAAACTCCTGCTCTATCACCAGGTGTCCATCGCCATTCTCAATGCCTGCCAGAGCGGCAAACAGATTGGCGAACGAGAGACCAGCCTGGGTAGTCAACTGATGCAAGCTGGCACCCAGACTGTGATGGCCATGGGCTATTCGGTCTCAGTGACGGCGGCTGAGCGGCTGATGCAGCGACTCTACCAGCAGATCTTTGCCGGCTTTGACTTAGCAGCGGCAATTCAGGCTGCGCGTCTGGAGCTTTTTAACCGTAAGGATCGCCTTGGCGCGTACCACCAGGAGGTAGATTTGGAAGACTGGCTGTTACCAGTGGTCTATCAGAACCAGCCACAGCAGATCAAGCTCAGGGAATTCACACCGGAGGAAGAGAAAATTTTCTACGAGCGCCAAGCAGTGCGCTACCCCGAACCAAAGGTGAGTTATGCCTTTGTCGGTCGCGACCTGGACATCTTGCACATCGAGCGGCTGCTGCTGAGCTACAACAACCTGCTGTTGGTGCGCGGTATGGGCGGTTCGGGCAAGACCACATTACTACATCACCTGGGCTACTGGTGGCAGACAACTGGTCTAGTCGAACAGGTCTTCTACTTTGGCTATGACCAGAAGGCATGGACGCGCCAGCAGATCATGAACACGCTAGCTCGGCAGATCATGGACAAAGAGGAATATCGGACTCGCTTTCAGCCGCGCAGTCCCCAAGGACAACAGGAAGTGCTCGCCGAACTGTTACGTAGCCACAGGCACCTGATCATGCTTGACAACCTGGAGTCGATCACCGGTACGCCGCTGGCCATCCAGAACACGCTTTCCTCAGCGGAGCAGGCAAAACTGCACAACTTTCTTGCGAGTCTAACGGAAGGTAAGACGCTCGTGCTGCTTGGTTCGCGTGGGAGCGAAGAATGGCTGGCGGCGGGGACATTTGTAGACAACGTATACGAGTTGCAGGGTCTCGATCCTGAAGCAGCCTCGGGGTTGGCTGACCTTATTTTGCACCGCCATAAGGCGACCCGATACTGGGCAGATACGGACCTAGAGAAGCTGTTGAAATTGCTGGAGGGTTACCCACTGCCCATGGAGATTGTGTTGGCCAACCTAGCGCGCCAGACACCTGGAGATGTGTTGGCTGCCCTAGAAAATGGTTTGAAGGAAATCGATACGACCAAGAAGAGCAAGACTGAGAGCCTGCTAGCATGTATCGACTACTCCTACGGCAACCTTTCCCCAAATGCACAGCAACTCCTGCTCTGCATGGCACCCTTCACCGGTGTGATCTATGTGGAAGGGATGGCACAATATGTCAACCAGTTGAAGCAGCAAGCCGCACTGGCTCAGTTGCCTTTCGATCAGTGGCAGCAGGTGCTGACTGAGGCACAGAACTGGGGATTGCTCACTGCCCACCAGGAGGCTCAGGGTTTTCTGCGGATCCAACCCATTCTTCCCTACTTTCTGCGCAACCGGCTCAACACCCAACCTGAGATGCTTAGTGCTGTGGAGACTGCCTTCCGTCAGTACTATGACATGGGGAGTGGCAAACTCTATGAACTGATGAACTCAAAAGCTCCCGAAGAAAAACAGGTTGGCACATTTCGGGTTCATCTAGAGTATGAGAATATCCTTGCTGCACTTGGTCTGGCTCTGCAGGCTCAGGTCTCCATCCTTACGCCCTACATCGCACTCTCTGCTTATCTGGACACGACGCAGGAGCAGTCACTTGGGCTAAGTTTGGGAGAGCAAGTGCTGAACGCATTAGAGAAGTCCCCCCCTGAATCACTACGCAACCGATTAGATCTGGTTACAGTTGTCGATAGTATTGCCAAACGCCAACTACTGACGAAACAGTACACGGCTGCCGAACAGAGCTACCTCAGGGTGTTAAATCTCGTCGCTAATAACACAGCACTGCAACCAGCACAGCAAGGAAAACTGAAGGCATCTGGTCTTCACGAATTGGGCTTGGTCGCCCAGGAACAGCGTCAATGGGCGCAGGCTGAATTGTACTACCAGCAATCCCTTGACATCAATATCGAGTTCAATGACCGCTCCGGTCAGGCTAACACCTACCACAACTTGGGCATGGTCGCCCAGGAGCAGCGCAAATGGGAGCAGGCTGACCACTACTATCAGCAATCCCTCGACATCAAGATCGAGTTCAACAACCGCTACGAGAAGGCAGTTACCTATCACCAGTTGGGCTTGCTCGCTGTGGAGCAGCGGCAATGGGAGCAGGCTGAGCACTACTATCAGCAATCCCTTGACATCAAGATCGAGTTCAACGACCGCCCGAGCCTGGCCAGTACCTACCACGAGTTGGGTAGGGTCGCCGAGGAGCAACGCCTGTGGGAAAAGGCTGAGCAGTACTACCAACAGGCGCTCGCCATCTACATCGAATTCAACGACCCCTGTGGCCAGGCCCTTACCTATCACCATTTTGGCAGAGTCGCCCAGGAGCAGAGTCAGTGGGATCAGGCCGAACAGTACTACAAGAAGGCCATCGACATCAAGATCGAAAACAAAGACCGCTACAACCAGGCCAGCACTTATCATCAGTTGGGCAGAGTCGCCCAGGAGCAATGTCAGTGGATGCAGGCTGATCGGTACTATCAACAGGCCCTGGCCATCTTCATCGAATGTAACGACCGCTGCAGCCAGGCCGGCACTTATCATCAGTTGGGCAGAGTCGTCGAGGAGCAATGTCAGTGGATGCAGGCTGATCGGTACTATCAACAGGCCCTAGCCATCTTCATCGAATGCAACGACCGCTACCGTCAGGTCAACGTCTACTACAATTTGGCTAGTGTCTCTCAGAACCAGCGCCAGTGGCCGCAGGCGCTGGAATATCTACTACAAGCTCTGGCAATCTCGCTGGAATTTGCGGACAAAGATCGCACGTTGGTTGTCTTGCACACACTGGCGCGCCTTCGGCAGGAGATCGGTGACGCGTCACTACCAGCGGACGTGGCCACAATTCTCAATACAACCGCAGAGGAAGTAATGGTACGCTTTAGTCAGCTCGTTGATGGCAATAAATAGCACTTTCAACGGAGGAAAAACATGCAGTCGAACAATTCGTCTAAGCAAGAATCGAAGTGGCAGTGGGGGCACACGACTCTTCTTGTGTTTATCGTCGTTGGAACGCCAGTCCTTATATGGTGGCTGTTATCTCCAACGCCAACGCTCTTGGGGCGAGTGCTGACACTAACGCCCTATGGCGAATTAATTGCACTATGGTGGATCTTGACCATTGCGCTTACCCTTGTTGCCGTTATCGCCGGCTGGGGTCTCACAGGTCGCAAGTTGTTCGGCTGGCTGATCAACGAACAGTATAGGATGAGCCTATCGCGCCTACAGATGCTCTTGTGGACAATTGTCGTACTCGCCTCATTTGCCACTGCCGTCGCCATGAATGTGACCAACGGCCATTTGGATACGGCATTGCAGGTGGCAATTCCGTCCGAATTGTGGCTTGTGATTGGCATCAGCACAACCTCACTCGTTGCCTCGCCTCTTATTCTTGCCGACAAGAAACGCCAGCCGACCAACACAGGTGAAGCGAAACGAACGCTTGCCCGTATGGGTGTTCGCGTCAATGACGAAAACTCTAGTGCGAGTATGCGTTTCGCTGACGCAAATTCTGTAGCACAGGAGGAGAAGGTTGAAGAGAGATTTGTGGGACAGGTTGAGCGTAATAGCAGCCCCGAAGATGCCTCATTCGCAGATCTGTTCCGTGGGGAACAAACCAGTAACGCCGATGTGCTGGATGTAGCGCGCTTGCAAAACCTTTTTTTTACCCTGATTCTCCTGATCGTGTATGTGGCGGTTATGCTTCAATCTTTTCAGAAACAGGTCGCCTTTGGTGGTCAGATCAATGCATTCCCGCCACTAGATACTGCATTTGTTGCACTTCTAAGCATCAGCACAATGGGATATCTTGCGGGCAAGGCGGTCAACTATCAACCCCCAGAGCAGCAAAGCTCTTGACGTACCGCACTTTATTGTAAACTCGGTTTCGATCATTTCATGTTACAGGGGGAAAGACCTATGCCAAGCGGATTTATGAATATCAGCTTTCACACAGCCAATTTTGAAAAAGCAGGTGCCGCTCGCCAGTTGTCGCCGCCGACGCCTAGTGCCGGGCCGTTTTTTGGGGCAGAAACGGAGAGTTTCGACAGCGATGAGGCGGCAGCGCGCTTCTATCTAAGTCAAGAAATGTTTCTGGATGAGCGACCGGCCATAAGCACATTCATGACAATAGACGAGCCCGCGATTACGCCTGGGCTAGAATATGAGGGCACACGTGACGAAGCACTCACCAAGACCCGGCTTGTCAAGTTCAATCAGAGTCAAGCCAGCATTCCGGTTTTCGGCTCACAGGCGATGGTAGAACTCATGCCGAACCGTGCTCTGGTAGCCATCGATGCCCAGTTGGCCGATCCAACTCGTGTCGCCGAAGTGTCGACGCTGCCGACGCTTAGCCCGATGCAGGCATTGCAACAGATTGCCGGCGGATGTGGCGTCGAGATAGCAACGCTTTCCAAAGTCAACCCTCCATCCTTGATGCTTTTTCACGATGAAGACCGCGACATCTGGCACCTTGCCTATTTCTTCAGAGAGGTTCCGGCGGCACCAGTCAAATTCCTACAAGAGGCGCTGGCAGGAGATACTCATCATGCACCAGACCCTTCACCTAGGGAACTTCAACCATTACTAAATTATCTGGTTGATGCCCACGACGGTGCGCTGCTTTACTATTACAGCGCTTATCCCATGCTCGATTACATGGACGGTATGCCGGTGCGTTGTCGGGGCTTAGATATCGACGGCCGGTTGCAGCAATTCTTTGGTCAGCAGGTCGCCAACGGATTTGAGTTGAATGATCCCTTGCGCAAGCTGAAAACGCTTGACATGCAACTCAAGAATATTGAGACCACAGTACCGCCGGTGCAAGCAGTCGTCAATCAGAATGCGGACTTCACCACCAGTAATCAGGCAGCGATTTCTGCACATTTCAACGCAATGTGCGTCTATGATTTCTATAAAGCAGAACTCAAGCGCGACGGTGTCGACGACAAAGGGATGGAACTGGTCTCGATTGTCAACTGTTATCTGGAGTCGTCGGGTAGCCCCCATCCGGTCTGGCGCAATGCTATATGGTGGAAAGATCGCATGTGGTATGGACAGGAGAAGGATCAAAATGGCAATCTACGCAGCACCGCTCGCTATCTAGATGTCATCGCCCACGAACTGACTCACGGCATTACCCAGTACACATCGAATTTGGTGTACAAGGATCAATCTGGTGCCTTGAATGAGTCGTTTAGCGACATCTTTGGGGTGATTATCAACAATTGGTATGTGAACGGTGCCAATAGTGATGTCTCTACCTGGAACTGGGAGATTGCACCCGGCTGGCGCAGCGGCGGGCTACCGCTGCGTGATCTACGCAACCCTAAACGCTTAGGGGAGCCCGATCACATGAAAGAGTACCTTGTCACCCTTCAAGACAATGGCGGCGTGCATACCAACAGCAATATCCACAATAAGGCCGCCTACAACGTGCTCACCACTGTGGATGCAAATGAGCAACGCGTCTTTGATGCGCGCGATGTGGCGATTCTCTACTATCTGACGCTGACGCGCTTGCCTTCTATGGCTACTTTTGCCAAGGTACTTCAGGTCTTAACTCAGGTTGCCGCGACCTACTATTCCGGTGACACTACTCTACACCAGCAAAAGACGTCGGCAATCCGCATCGCCTATGCTGCTGTGGGGATCCAGTAACGGACAAACAAGAGTAGGTAAAAAGCAAACACATGCAGAGGAGACTTTGAGGTAGGGTTATCAGCTACAATTTGCCCGGTAATCGAGTTCAGTGTAGGCCAGGGGGGCCGATATGACTGTGGTGGGTATCCTGATGCATGGTGTGATGGAAGCACGGGGGGGTGAGTATCGCTGCATAGGAATATCCTATCACGGCGACCGCCCCCTTTCCAGAGAAAGAAGAGTAGCGGATGTAGAGGTACTTCGAGCAGTATGCATTTAGTGAGTGTCATGGGTGAAAGAGCAGAAAGCAGTGGTTAGCAGACTTAATGATCACCTCATATCCCAACCAACGCGTGCTGCAACACCTGGCTCTTGAGGCTGGTCTGTACGCATTTGGCAACGGCATTGTCTCTTCGAGGGCAAAATAGGCCTACTCTCAACTAAATGCTTCAGCGCGAGTAACGCTCATCAAGCCAACTTGGGGTAGATCTCACCATTGATGACTAGGCGAAGACCCCAAATGACAACCGGGTAGCTCTTGTCAAAATTCAGGCACACGAACCAAATAAACGTCAAAATAGACGCCCCCGCAACGCCCCACCGCTACACTAAAACCAACCTAAGCAATCCTGCACCACCCACCGGAGTGACCGATGAACCATTCCTTTGCCTTTCAACTCAACCAGCTTCTTGATCACTACGACAACCAACATCGCACGTTGGAATGTGCGGTGAACGGGTTGCCCAGGGAGGCGGCCTTGACTAACCCGGAGCTTTACCACGTCACCCATCAACTGGCGCACGAGCAAGCCGCGGCATTGGCAGAAATTGTCGATCCCGACAACACACAAGAGGTTGCCGAGATTCTGCGCCGCCATCCCATTCACAGCCAGTTGCTGCTGCAATCTGCCTTTATCCGCCATGCCTATCTGCGCCCCTATGGCTATCCCGGCGACAAGGATCTGATGTTGATGATCTGCAAGCAGCAGGACGCTGGCGAGAGCAACTATGCAATTTTGCAGAATCGGGTCTATCCCAACCTGCCGGCGGCGGAAGCGGTGCGGCAGCGGGTGCAGAGCATGGCGCACCATTTGGGATCTTTGCCGGAGAAGAGCAAGGTGCTCAACTTGGCTTGTGGGCCGGCGCTGGAAGTGAGCCAATGCTTTCGGCAGCACCCAGAACGGCAGCTATTCTTTGATCTGGTAGACCACGACCCGCACACGATCTTCCATACGCAGAGCACGATCCCGCAGCCGGCGGTCCGTCATCTGCTGGGCAATGCGATCCATCTGGCACATGGCTTTCGGAATGTGGGGTTGGCAAAGGGGGTGGATGTCAACGCGCCAACTACGCCGCCGCAGACCGAAGAAACCTGGCTTGCCAACGAAAGCTACGATCCGGTCTACAGCATGGGGCTCTATGACTATCTTGCCCATCATCCTGGGCATCAAACCGCGGGGACCATTGGTTTGACCAAGACGCTCTTTGCGTTGGTCAAACCGGGCGGCAAGCTGGTGATTGGCAATTTTCTCGAACAGGCTCCGCTAAATGCGCATACGCGCCCCCATCGCCTGATGATGGAGCTCTATTCAAATTGGCATCTGCGCTATCGCGCCCATACAGAGATGTTGGGTTTTCTGGAGGCAATCGCACCCGCTCGCTATCAAGTCAGCCTGACCAACGAGTTTTTCGACGAGCCACCGCTGCAACGGGGGGTGATCGGCTTCTTGATGGTCACTAAAAACACGTAGATAGTGGGGATAAAGCGTTCGCCATTCATCGCCAGGCGAAGATCCCTTTGCAACCCGACTGCGATCACTTATAACGAAGGCGCGTACAGTGGCAACCCCAGCGCCGCCGCCAGCGGTGCAAAGTCTGGGTCAAGACTCCACACCGTACAATCGGTGGGTACCTGTAAGAGGATAATTATGTCACCTAAAGGCCAACAACTGGTTTGACCTAAGACGCGGCTAGGATCGTGTTGGATAGCGTGGAGAAGCCGTTCGACGCGTGGTTGATCTTTGATGACATTGGGGTGTATGGCCAGATAATCAGCAATGGTCTGAAGTTTGGCGCGTTGCTCGTATAAGAAAGTGGGGAGCGCACAGGCGGCGATTTCCTTGCGGCAGGAGTCGGCAACCTGGTAGCTGTGATTGGGTTGGTAAGTAATGCCAAGCCGGACCAGATCGCAGTCAATCGGATCGGATAGAGGGGTGACATGCTGCCAAAAAATTCGTTTCAGCAACAGGTGTAGATAAAGCTCTAATAACGCAATGGCATCGGCTAAGTGAGCGACTTCGCGTTCGCCATAGACCAAACCGGCAATTTGTCCACAACGCACCAACGAACGGGCACGAAACCCACGCGCGCCACTAAAAACTAATCGCATTGCTTCGCCCATCGTTTTTGCCTGTCGAAAGGCCCGATGAACATGGGCAAAATCGGCGATCAGACTCCGCTGATATTCCATGTAGACATAATGACAGGTCACAAATGATCGGTCAGCCTGCTGTAAATGCTGCTCAATTGTGTCTCTTTGTTTTGGCTCGACCAAGACCCGGGCGATCTGAATGCTCGTGTCGACAAAAACAAACGGTTTAACGTGCATCGACATAGGATTGTAAAAGTTCTTCACCATCGAAAGTAGCGCGTGCGTCAATACCGCTTGCCAAGAGCAGCCCGTCAACCTTTTCTATGTGCAACCAACTGAGTTCCTTGTCGCGCAACAGATCGACACCAGCGGCGAAAGCTTGAACTTGCGCTTGCGTTGTTGGACTTGTCACTTGGCGCACAGCAAGACGCAGCAACATCACCAGCGCACCCAAAGCCGGCGGCTGGTCACCTGCGCTTGTACCCAATTGACGAAGCTGGCTTTGCAAGAGTTGGACAGCGTCCTGACCTACAACGGGGTCGCACCACTGTTGTTGCCACATCTGCATGACACTCTCTAAAATCTCCAAACGTCGCAGTAAGGCAGCATTGATGCTCGGTTGCTCATCACTCAGTGGGGTTAAAACAGCCACTGGCGTTGCGCCATCATTGGTCAAGAGCACAGGTTGATGGGTGGTTTGCGCTTGTTGAACAAGTGACTGGAGTTGGGTTTCGGCTTCACGAACGGTTAGTGTTTGCATATGTCTGCCCCTTGGCACAAAATTTGAAACTTTGCCGAGTAATACAGAACCTTATTTTACCATCTTTGTGATAGAAAGAGTAGCGCGTGGACAAATCGATTATATTTCCAGTTGGGGCAAAAGGTGACAGTCGCTAGCTACACGAGCCTGACAGTACAAGATGCGTTTCGGCTAGTGAGTGGCACATCGAAAACCTGCGTAACATCAGTTAATAAAGTCGTTGTGTACTAGACTTCAATCGCCTCATCATCTGGCAGCACCAGATCTTCCAGCCGCTTGATCGTGAGAATTTGTTCGGCCAGCATGGTCAGGGCGGCTTCATCGGTAATGGCATGGATCCGTGTTGTCAGCGTTGCTGGTACTTCGCCAAATAGTAAGGTCAGCAGGCGCAGCAGCATCTTTTGTTCGCCTTTTTGTTCACCTTCAGCACGGCCTTCAGCACGTAACCGTTCACCCCAGGTCATTTCAACATCGGCTAACTTTTGCATAATCTCCTCCCGCGGATCAAATAACTCGCCGGTTGGCGCATAGGTATTCATAAACTCGACCAAAAAGAACTTGTCGCCATCCGATAGCTCACTCGCCACAACCTTTTGCAGCGCCATCAATTTGAGTAAGGCTGGACTTTCCCCTTCTGGTTGCATTAGCACGGTCAGGGCGGCTGCCACCGGACTATTCTCCGCCAGGTAGCTCTGGCTAGAGAGGTCACGAATGCCCACTTGTCCGTATTGGAAGCGCAGGACTTCATGACCAAAGATCGTTTCATTGTAGGTGTGCCAGTGCAAACCACCCGCACCCGGCAGCAACACAAGCGCCAACGGTAAGACAAGTTTCTGGCGGAAGATGCGCAGCAACACATAGTATTCGCTCATCCGTTGGGGCAGCGTCTGTTTATCGCGCCCTTCAATCTCTACATGCAAAATGATCGCTTCCGGCACCCCATCCCAAGTCTCGACTTCAGCCACAAGATCGGTAATACGCAACTCCTGACCAGCAAAATTGATGATCAGTTCCTTGTCCAAAAAGCGCAGCGTCGCAAAATTTAAGCGTTCGGCCTCGGCAGGAAAGAAGATCCACAGAAAGTCCGGCAAAAACCGGTGGAGAAATTCTTTGAACAACCGATCATGGAGGGTACGCCGGGGCGACGTTTCTTCGCTCATCTGGGTAAATCTCACGTTGCTTGTCGAATTGAATTGCGGTTGATTTTACCACAAAATCAACCGTTTGATAAGTAACAGGTCGCGCTATTTGCCCATTAATTATGATTACAAAATGCGCGCAATATTTACCAATTGTCCCTATTTCACCCACATCTCGTCTCAATAAACGCCAAAATAGACGCGCCCCTAGACTCTTACGCAACGCCTACCCGTTACACTAAAAGCGTCCTTACCATTTCCGTCCACTTTACTGCGTTGGCGATCCTTCCCACGACTGGCCAACGCACCAAACCGGGAACACTTATCATGAAACAGAACTTCAGTTTATCTACAATCCTCCTTGGATTGGCACTCTTGCTTTGTGCCTGTCAACCGATTCAACCCGTCGCAACATTGGCGGAGGCGAGGGCAGGTGTGGCTCCATCCCCCACCACCATCGCCTGGCCCGGCCCGCGCAACTATCACCAGATGGCCTACGACGCCGAATCACAGCGCATCATTCTGCTCGGAGGACAACTGGGCAGCATGGTGCCGCTAACTGATACCTGGGCTTATGACCCCGCGGCGGGAAGCTGGCAGGCAATGACCCCGCCGGTCGCGCCACCCGCCAGTGAAGGACCTATGGCCTATGATGACAAAGCCGATCGCATTATCTATGTGGCCACGTTGGATGGGATGACCTTTGGGCCACTGAGCGAAACCTGGGCGTACGACTACAACAACGACACCTGGGCGCAATTGACCACGAACCAGACCCCCTCGCCGGGTATGGTTGGGGGGCGCATGGTCTATGACAGCGAATCAGATCGGCTGATCTTCTTTGGCGGCTATGACATTCCCAACAATGGCTACTTCAACGAAACCTGGGTCTTTGATCTTGCCACCAATATGTGGACGCAGATGACGCCCGCGATTGCCCCGCCCGGCACCAATTTCCAGTCAATGGTCTACGACAGCGCTGCCGATCGCGTGCTGATGTGGGGTAGTGTCAGCGATGACCGGCTGTGGAGCTATGACTATAACAACGACACCTGGGCCGAAGTCGCGGAGACGGGCACGCCCCCCTTAACGGATTATACCCGCATGGTCTACGTGCCGGCGCTACAGCAGTCGATTCTCTTTGGTGGGGTCGATGTGCCCAACGAGGTGCCACAAGGCAGCACGTGGGTCTTTGACCATCCGACACAAACTTGGCAACAGTTGACCCTCGCCACGGCACCGGAACCACGTGCTTGGCAGTCGATGGTATATGAACCGATTACGCAGCAGATCCTCCTTTTCGGCGGGGGCACCGATCGCGATCACGCCTATGGCGATCTGTGGCGATTTGACCCAGTCGCCCAAAGTTGGAGTGAGATCACACCGGCAGGGGCATCAACAACAGCGGCGGCACCGGCGGAGGTCGGTTACTTCCTCACAGGTGCTGATAAACGCAACGGGGTTGAGCATCCCTGGTTTGCTTTTTATGAGTTGCCCGACATGGATCAAACCCACGTGGCATCATTGACCTACAAGGATGGCCTCGCCCTCGATCTCTACTATCCGCCAAACTTTGACTTTGCTGAGCCATTGCCCGCCGTTGTCTTTATCCACGGTGTTGATATGCCGGAACTCAGCCGCACCTTGAAAAACGATGGTCCCTATGTTTCATGGGGTGAGTTGGTGGCGGCGGATGGGATGGTGGGGGTGCTCTATGATGCGGAAAACCCAGAAGCGGATACCGTTGACCTGCTCAACTATCTGCATGCGAATGCAGCGGTCTTAGGCATCGATCCACAACGAGTCTGCATTTGGGCCTCATCGAGCAATCCACCGCCAGCACTCAAAGCCATTACAGATGCCGACGCGGCCTATTACAATGACATACGCTGCGCGGTTGTCCTATACGGTGCGACAGAACGCACGGATGGTAAATTCCCACCCAATTTTGACCTGCTGGCCGTGCGTGTGGGCAAGGATGAGCCGGGCTTTTATGAGATGATGACCGATCTGATCGACTGGGCGCAGGAGCAAGCGGTTGATGTCACCGTGATTGACTATGCCGAAGGGGAGCACGCCTTTGATGTCTTCATGGATACACCAGAGACGCACACAGTTATCGAGCAGGTGTTGGCGTACCTAAAGAAGCAGCTAGCAGTAGTGCCATAACCGGTTAGCGAGCGGCGGCGCGCAGAGGCGGATCACTTTTGCGCGATACCGCCTATGGGTAGAGTTGGGGATAGAGGGTGACACGAAACTCAGGGCAAATGCTGTGGCTAAATTCGACTTCGGCATGGCGGCTGATATACCTTTCGGCTTGATGCCAATACCCCCCATCATCGCGGATCTTTTTGCAGTTGGCACAGATTGGCAGTAAGCCGTGCAACGTTTTGACTTGTTGTAGCGCCGCCTCAAGCGCCGCCTTCTCTGTTAACAGTTGCTCATAATATTGACTGCGCGAGGCTTCAATCGCATAGGACAAGATTGCGACCAATGTATATGTAATAATACCAAAGGATCAAATTAGCGGGCGAATACTTGTATTGCCAGAGTGCGTCGCACCCGCCAGATACGATCTGCACAACGGAATCACAATTGGCGGGTGCGACGCACTCGACTTCCCCCAAGGTGAAGGCACCCATTATTGGGGACTATTGCAAGCGATGAAAGAGAACCCACCCTCTTGCGAAAATGGCTCCGCAGTTGATCCTATGCTAAGATGATCGTCAGCAGTGGTCGACTCCTGGTTGACGAATCGATCGCATTTTTCAATCACAGAGGGCACGAAAGCGTGTAGAGCAGAACAAGCGGGGTAGGAAAACGATGATCGCAGTTGGAGGACTATTGGTAGCTGGCGGCACCGTCTACGCGGCCCGTAAGGTGATAAAATCAACAAAGATGCGCTTTACGCTGCCTTGGCTAAAGGCGCAGCGTGATCAAATCGTGGTCGAAGAGCGTACCACGAAAACGACGGAGATAGAACAGAGTCTTGGCGCCGCAAACCGGGCGATTGCTATATCTTCCACATCGCTGGGCCTGGCCGTGGCAGGTGTTCTCGTCCACCCCATGCTGATTGTGGCCAGCGTCCCGGTGACCCTCTTTATTTTTATCCCTACCTTTCAATCCGCCTACCATTCTCTGCGCGAAGAGCGGCGCATTACCACATCCGTGCTCGACGCCACCCGCGTTACGGTCTGTGTGGTGATGGGATATTATTGGGTGGGGGCGCTGAATGCCTGGTTTCAGACCTTGAGCCAAAAGCTGCTTGCGCAAGGAGAGCTTGACTTTAAGCGTACACTGCAACGCTATGCCGGCGAAGCCGATGAGTCGGTCTGGCTCTTTACCGATGGGGTCGATGTGCAAACTGCACGCCACGATCTTCTAATGGGTGATGTCATTGCAGTCGAGGATAATACGCTGTTCGTTGCTGATGGGAGAGTGATCTACGGCTCTGCCATGGTCGATGAACAGATTCTTACCGGGCGTAGTGAGCTTGTCCACAAAGCAGTTGGGGATCCCGTCTATGCGGCAACGCGGCTCGTTTCTGGTTCGCTCTATATCCAAGTGGCAACCACCCACACGGCCCTGGCCACTGATGCCGTACGCACCACCTTGCAGCGGACAATCGAGAATGGCGCGTATACGCAGCAGTTGGGTGAGCAGAGTGGCGCAACGGCTGCCCCTGGCATGCTGGGCATCTTTGCTCTGCTACTCCCCTTTTGGGATGTTAACCGCGCAGCTGGCTTCTTGACCACAAGTTTTGGTGCGCAAATGCGTACGCTCTCGCCCTTTACGCTGCAAACCTTTGTGGCATTGGCTGCCGAACAAGGCATTCTCCTCAAAGATGGCCACGCATTGGAGCGGTTGAACCTTGTGAACACGGTAATGATTGACGCCGCCACCTTGACCGATGAACAGGCCATTGCTCAGGCCAAAACCGTGATCCAGATGCTGCGTAAACGCTTCTGGCCAGTACAGACCATTGCCAAACATCCCTTGGCGATTTATCTAATGGGTACCAAGGAAGAGGAAGTGCGGGCGCTTGCAGCCCAACTGGGCTGTGATGATTATTTTGTTGAACCCGATAGCAGTGGGCGGATCGATCTGCTCGAACGCCTGCAAATAAGCGGGCGATTGGTCTGTTATGTCGGCGACGGCATCACCCACGCCTCGGTCATGGCGAAGGCCTTTGTCGGCATTTCATTGGCGGGGGCGGCAACAGTAGCGGAAGATGCCGCACCGATTGTCTTTGCGTCCAAAGCGCTTTTCCCTCTGCCCAATCTCTTTGATCTGGCGACCCAATTTATCGCCAAACAAGGCTTTAACCTGGCATGGCCCTTGTTGATGGATCTGGTCGATATTGGTACGACCGTCTTCTTTCACATGGGATTGATCTACTCTGTCTGTTTTAGCTATAGCGGGCTGCTCCTTAGCACACTCAATGCCCGCACACCTTTGTGGCGCTACCGACGCAGCCAAGCGGCACAAGCAGAGTCAAACTCCCAGGCGCAAACGTCAGCGCGCGATGGTGAGATTGTGCTATTTGCTCAGGCGCACACCAGCCCAAGATAGGTAAAGCGCTAGTACACAGCAGCCTAAGTAAGCCTATAGGTCAGTGAGACAATGACCGTCCCACCGTCCCACCGTCCCACCGTCCCACCGTCCTACCGTCCCACCGTCCTACCGTCCCACGATTGGTTTATTATTGCCCAATCAGATCAACCACTGTTTGGTTAGCAGCGCGCAACCCTCTATAATGCCCTCTACTATGGGCAAACATCTTCAGCAGTGGTTTCATGAATGGGTGGTGGCAGTGGGCTTCTTAACCGTGCTCCCGGTACCAACCGTCGCCTATCAGCCGGGGATGTTGGGCCGCGCCGGGCGGTGGTTTCCGTTGGTTGGTCTATTGCTGGGGCTGCTGCTCATTGGTGGCCACTGGGCTTTTTCCCATCTCTTTCCCGCGCCCCTCTCTGCCGTTCTCACAACGGCCCTCTGGGCGGCGCTAACTGGTGGCCTTCACCTCGATGGACTGGCCGACAGTTGTGACGGCTTGCTGGCCCCCGTCTTGCCCGCGCGCCGGCTGGAAATTATGCGCGATCCGCGCACCGGCGCTTTTGCGGTGATTGGCCTCATTCTTTTCCTATTGCTCAAAACCACGACCATGATTGCACTGCCCCCCATCGTGCCTGCGCTACTGTTCGCTCCTACCTGGGCCCGCTGGCTTCTGCTCTGGATTGCCCGTCAACCGCTCGCTCGCAGCAGTGGCCTCGGTGCCGAATTTAGCAGCCGACTCACCACCAAGACATTGCTGACAGCGCTCATTGCCCCCCTGACACTGCTGTTCTTCTTCCACCAAGGGAAAGTAATAGCGGCACTCCTAACCGCTTTCGTGACCACTTGGCTGGTCGCCCGGGCCGCCCGCACCCGCCTTGGCGGCACCACCGGCGATCTCTACGGCCTGGCTGTTGAGCTGAGCGAGCTCTCCATGCTCCTCACCTTCGCCGCCACCTTGCCCCATTGAACACTAACGACCAAGTGACAACCATTCACCATTTACCATTCACCATTTACCATTCACCATTCACCATTGATTAGCGATGATTATGCCTCTTCCCTTCCGCATCGGCACCACCTCCTACGTGATCGAAGCCGATCTCGTCGCCAATGCCACCTACTTGGCAGACAAAGTTCAAGATATGCAGCTAGTACTCTTTGACCTCCCCGGCGGTCCTAGCAACCTGCCCACACCCAGCGAAATCGCTACGCTCAACGCGATTGCCCACGATGCCGACCTCACCTACACCGTCCATCTCATCGCCGACCTGCGCCTGGGCAATAAGGGTGCGACCGATCATCCGTCGCTGCAAAAAGCACAACAGGTGATCGAGCTGACGAGCGCGCTTGCTCCGTGGGCCTATGTACTTCATCTGGATGGCCACCAAGTTCAACCCTCGGCAGCAAAATCGAGCGAACGCCACCGTTGGCACGAAGATTGCACAACGGCCCTCGAACTGGTTGCAACGTGGGCAGGCTCACCAACCTTGTTGGCAGTAGAGAACTTGGAGGGCTATCCCCCAGATTTTGTCACGCCGGTAGTGGCCGCGGTCGGGGTCAGCCGCTGTGTAGATATCGGCCACCTCTGGCTCGACGGTCACGATCCCTTGCCCTGGCTAGTCGCGGCGTTGCCACGGACCCGCGTCATCCATTTGCATGGCCTGCAACGGTTTGCCCAGGGGCCGACACGCGATCATCAAGCGCTGCATCTGATGACGCCGGCAGAGATTGACCCGATCATCGGGTGTTTACTGGCTGCAACGTATCGTGGGGTATTGACGTTGGAGGTCTTTGGCGAGCACGATTTTTCACAATCGCTGCGCGCCCTGCACGAAAGCATTGGGCGTTGTGCACAATCGACATCAATGAGTCAGCTCATTGACTTTACGCGCGGCTTGTGAATCAGAAGATAAAGGGTGCGTCCCATTTTGGGGGATTTGCGTCCCATTTTGGGGGATTACAGAGAAAGAATACTTTGAGCGTCCGGTGTAATCCCCCAATGTGGTACGTACCCGAAGGTAAGAGATATCTTGCATCGTAGGCCATTCTTCAGTATACTTGCACAATACGTTCACAAGTTGTTAACAGAAGCTGATTCTTTTCCCCTGGCGATGCCACCAAGGTGGCTGGCACGCCCACACGAAATGATCTTGCGAACGCTTTCCTGACGGTACCAGCCACTGCACAGTCAGCGCTAGCTTTTATGCTTTGCCTGGCAGCGATTCTTTTGACGCGTTATTGCAAACAAATGGACAAACCATGCACAATGAACAATCTGTACCCCATCGCAAAGTACGCTTTGCGGTTGTCAATGGGTTTACCGCGGCCAGCTTGATCCTTGGCTTCGCTTCGTTGCTCTTTACGACAGCCGGTCTGTTAACCACAGCCGCCGTCTGTTTACTGGCCAGTGTGCTGCTCGATGGATGCGATGGCACACTCGCGCGGCGCTGGCGCGTCGCCAGTTCGTTTGGTGCACAACTCGATTCGATGGCGGATATGACGGCTTTTGGTGTTGCCACCGCAGCCCTTTCCTACTACTGGTTGATGGATAAAGCACCAACGCAGCCGATCTTGATCGCAGTTGCCAGTTGCCTTGTCGCCCTAACCGGTGCAATTCGCCTAGCTCGTTTCAATGTGACGCCAAAGAATGATGCCTACTTTCAGGGCATCCCTACGACCTTTGCTGCCGCCGCCATTGCCGTGATCTATCTGACCAACCCCAACCTCAATGTGATTTGGGGCACGATCTTTGTTGGCGGGTTAGCGCTGCTCATGGTCAGCGCCTTCCCCTATGCCAAATGGGATCAGGTGCGCCAGTTGCCGAAGTGGCTGCTGTTGCTTGGCGTGGTTGGGGCATTTATCAGCCCCTCTGCTACCTCGCTAACATTGGCCTCGGCATACATCTGCAGTGGGCCAGTGCTCTGGTTACACAGACGAGTTGCGTAAATTATAAAACGTAAAACGTAAAACGTAGGGGGACAATCACGTTTTCGTTTTACATTTCACGCTTTAGCTGTTGCTGTCCTCGAACCGCGCCAATGCGGTCACACCACCCGTAACCCGATCGCCAACCTTCACCAAGGCGGTCGCTTTGGCCGCCGGCACATACACATCGGTACGCGACCCAAAACGAATCAAGCCCATCTTGTCGCCTTGCGCCAGCAGCGTGCCGGGTGGACACCGATTGACAATCCGCCGAGCAATCAACCCCACGCGCTGCGCAACGATGCAGCGCCCCTGTGCCGTCTCAATCACTGTATAAAGCGCCTGATTATGCTCGGCCGCAGCATGACTGGCATTGGCAAAGCCCCCCTCCTCGGGCACAAGCTCAGTAACTTTGCCAGCTACCGGCGACCGGTTAACATGCACATCTAATAGCGAAAGAAAGACCGCTATGCGCAGCCACGGCTGCTCGCCAAAACGCTCATCGGTCAGCTCCTCGACCGACAGCACCACCCCATCGCTCGCCCCATAGACCAACGCTGGATCGGCAACAACTGGTCGTTTTGGATCGCGAAAGAAAGCGGCCAAGAGCGCGGCTACAGTCGTCGGCAGTAGCCAAATGCGTGAATTGGGGGCCACTTTGCGCCAGAGGGCAGCCATCGTGAGCGCGCCAGCGATAAAGGGCAGTGCATCGCTATCGAGGGCAAAGGCCGGCAGCGCAACGTGGTGGGTTTGCGTCCCCGGTTGGAGTGCCAATGCAGCGGCAGTTGGGGCCTCTTGAAAGCGCAGGTGGTGGATCCACGAAGGGGGCACATTGCGCATGACGACTGTGCGCCGGAATTCAAAGGGGCGGTAGCGTTGTAAGACAGCTACGCGTGCATCATAGTGCGGATCATTGTTGCTCAGTTGCTTGAGGGAGCGCCCGGCAATATATTCAATATAGCTCACAATACCCCCCGGCTTCAGGAGCTTGCGATAATGTTCTAAGACGGCCTCAACAAAGGTCGGTGGCAGTGTGTTGAAGGGCAAGGTCGAGATAATAAAGTCAAACTTCTCCTCTAGATCGAGATCAAGTATCGAACCTTCGTAGAAGGTGGTATGCGGTAAGATTGCGCGCAACGGCTGTTCACTCACAAAGCGCTTGCGCAACATCTGCATAAAATTGCCGTTGATCTCGCAGACGGTCAACGCATCCTCTGGGCCAATGTGCGGCGCAATGCGCACAGTAATCGCACCATTGCCGGCCCCCACTTCCAACACACGTTTGGGTTGGCAGTACCTGGCAACTTCTTCGGCCAGGGCATCACCAGCATAGGCAGAGGTAGGCAACACCGCGCTCACTTCTTGGATGTTGTTGATAAACTCTTTAAAAAAGATAATGCTATCGGAAATTTGGGTAGGCATAAGGGCTGTTTGTCCAATTCTAGTCATCGATTCAGCAGGCTACTCTAAAAAAGTTTATCTGTAAAAGAGCAGTCAGATGGCTATTGTAAGCCAAACATGCCCAATTTGCTGAATTGAAGGACGCTTAAGTCTCTTTCCTGAAATTCTCTGTGGCCACCTATCCTGTAGGTGAGACGGTTGGAGCCACAACCGAATTTCAGGATGGATTCTAAGCAGTCAACCCCCAGATGCGCTGTGCCGTGCGGCCAAAGACCAACGCCTTTTCTCGATCGCTCAACTTGGCTAGATAATCCAGCGGCACTTGCAACGAACTGTCGTAGCCCTCCCGCGAACTGACCGGTGGCCAATCACTACCCCACATGATGCGCTCGGCACCAAAGGCTTCCAGCGTTAGCTCCACCAGCGGCGGAATATTCGGAAAAGGGTGGGGTGGGTCACAGAACTCACCAAAGCCGGGCAATTTAATGGTGAGATTGGGATAGCGGGCCAACGCCAGCACTTGCTTAAACTCGTCATAGGGTGGTTGCGCCCCCCGCCCGATGCCGCCGAGATGCTCGATCACGATCGCCAAGTCAGGAAATTGGGTGACGACTTCGGCAAATTCAGTGCTCAACAGCGATGCTGGTGAACAGGGCGCGCTAACAACCAGCCCCAGCTCCGCCGCCGTGCGCCACTGTGCCAGCGGATCAACTCCCGTGCTACGGAAGTCCGCCGCCAGCCGAATGCCGCCAATGCCCTGTTCCGCCCACTCGCGAATCTGTGTACCATCATCATCCGGTTCCACCAACATCGCCGCGGCAAAGATGCCTGGATGGGCCGCCATGCATTCGACAAGATAGCGGTTGTCGACATTGCCCATATACTGAATAAAGACCGCCTGTGTCACCCCTGATCGTTCCATGTGAAAGCGCAACGCCTCCACCGGTTCATATTTGTGAATACCAACATGACAATGTGTGTCGACGATCACCATCGCGTCTCTCCCTTTTTGTTCTTCCAGCGGTTCTTTCGATTTAAATTGGGTTCAACAGGATCTCAGGGAGTTGACCCGCTTTGGCTTCGACAAGTTCAGCCCCCGCTAACCATTTGTCAACCCCCTGAGATCCCAAAGAACCTTAAATTGTTCTGCGGCATACTACGCCAATGCTTTTTAGAGGGGTTTCTATCGCTGAAACGATATCACGCCGGAGGTGTCATGACAAGTGTGCAAAATCTAGTGGAGCAAAGCAGCGGTTCTCCGGCATATATTAGCGATCAGCCTGGCAGCGATTGACACCATCTATTGACACGCGCTTTTTTGCCTCTATACTAGCGATAGGTGATATTGTTTGCACCAAACAGTTAGACTCATCGGAGGCGTGTCTATGAAAATCGCAATCGTGGGCGGCACGGGATCAACCGGATATTCCTTACTGACCCAAGCGCTTGCGCGCCATCACGAGGTGCTAGCAATCGTACGCACCCCAGCCAAGCTTTCACTCGCACATCCCCAGTTGCAGATCATGCAGGGCGATATTTTAATCGCCTCCAGCCTTGCCGGCGCGTTTGCCAATTGTGAAGTTGTCATCTCCTGTGTCGGGGTCGCCACGCCTCTACAAGCCCGCAAAGGGACGACCATTCATTCGCTCGGCACCCAAAACATTGTAGCAGCGATGCGCACAAGTAGTTGCCGACGACTGATCGTCGTCTCATCGGCCGGGGTTGCCCCGCGTAAAGGGGTACCACTTCTATACAAATTAATTGTCAAACCTTTTTTCCTGGAGCCAGCCTATCGCGACATGCGGCTGATGGAAGAATTTGTACGCAACACAGACTTAGCGTGGACAATTGTCCGACCCCCCTACTTAACCGACGCGCCGATAACGCCCAATTATCGCCTTATGGCTGATCGAAATTTCGATGATGATCACTCCTTGCCGCGCGCTAGCTTGGCCCATTTTTTGCTGAATGAAGCCGAGTCACCCCACTTTGGCCGCCACATCGTGGCGGTTTCTGGTTAGGCAGCCATCTTTTGTTATTTTCAAAAGCCATGCTGGATCGAAGATCGGATAAACACCAATGAGAACAGTAGCGCTTCATGGCTGGCTTGACCAAGCCAAAGCCCGGCCACCAGATACCGATGGCGGTGGCCTCAACGTGGCGGACACCTGGGTTTCGCCGCAGCACCGCTATTTCTGCATGGCGATTCCCAAGGCGGCCTGTAGCAAGATCAAGCTCGTGCTACAACAACTCGAGGGGTTGCCGCTACCGCCAGAACCGCTGCGCATCCACTATCGGGATGAACCGGGGCTGCGCTTCGTGCCCAGCATCGCCGACTTTTCTACGGCGGAAGCGGCCGCCATCATCACATCCGCCGATTGGTTTCGCTTTACCTTTGTGCGCAACCCCTATGCCCGCCTCTTTTCGGCCTACAAATCGCAGGTCATGGAGTTAGCTTCGCCCTATGTTGGCTTTCGCGAAGCGATCCGCCAACACGCCGGCTACCCGACAGCGCCTGGCGGCACCTTGGGCCGCGTTGGCTTTGCCGACTTTGTCCAGTACATCGCCACGCAACGCGATGATCAACGCGATGGCCATTGGAAGTCACAGAGCGAGACGATGCAGCGCGCGATGATTCACTACGACTTTATCGGTCGCGTCGAACGCTTTGCGCAGGAGTTCACCACCGTACTCCAGCGCTTCAACGCCCCGCCAGCGTTGCTTGCCACCCTTGACGAGCGGGTGAACACGACCGCCCAGCTACCGCTTGTCGCGGCCTACAACAAGGAACTGGCTGATCTGGTCTATGCCATCTATGCAGAGGATTTTGCCGCGTTTGACTATGCGCGGGAGAGTTGGATGTTTGAGGATTAGTGGAGACCCTTCCAGGAAGAGGCACGGGATTACTCACCAGACTTGGGCATTTACGCTTCTTCCAGGAAGGCCATCTTAACTCCTGGAATTCGGTTGAACCGCTGTCTCGCTACTCCCATGGAAAAGGCTATTCAAACACCTCGGCCAGTGGAATTTCAACGGTGGCAACTTTGTCTACTATACTCAAATCAGAATGAGATCCCTAGTTTCGACCAGCGTGCGTCGCACTGACCAAAGAAGCTAGCGGAGTGGAAACAATTGGCGGTCAGTGCGACGCACGCGATCCGTTGGTCCGCAAAACTACGTTTCTCATTCTGAACGCAGTATACATTGCCAGATGCAAATGTATGCGGCGGTTGTTTGGGATAGTAGACACTCACGACAGCGGTAATGGGATCGACAAGCCAGCAGGACTGAATGCCTAAAGCAAAGTAGGCTTGAAATTTCTCAATAATGCTAAACGAGCCTTGGCGTGGCGAAATGACCTCAATCACGAGTTTGGGCATTTCTTGCATCACCAAAATATCCTGAATGGCAACCGGTTGGCGTGGATATACGGCAACATCAGGAATCAATTCATTCCTACCATTGGGGAATTGTGCCTTGTCAAGGCTACTCGCATCCAGACTCAACTCAATAAACGCCGAGTATGCGCTATGTTTTACGAAGTCAGCTCACTGCATGTATTGACAACGTAAATACACACAAGTATACTACTCACATGAAAGTCTCTTTTATGCTACAAGGCATTGACTTTGAATGAGATAGCGACAAGGCATTTGCCAACGTACAGAAACATGACATTACCTTTGAAACTGCCTGTGAGGCTTTCTTTGATCCATTTTTGCAACAGGATGATGATGACCTCGTGGATGGTGAGCGACGAGAACGAGTAATCGGTATGACAAAAAGTTGGCAGCTATTATACGTGGTGTTATATTGCGTGATGATCGTATCAGGGTAATTTCGGCGAGATCTACAACTCGCCAACAAAGAAGAGACTATGAAAATCAATGATCTAAAAGAGCGCCTCCGCAAAGACCGCCCGATGACGACTGTTACTTTGCGGATGCCGCAGGATGTGATCGATGACCTGAAACGGGTTGCGCCACGTTTGGGCTTTTCCGGCTATCAACCCCTCATGCGCGCCTATATCGGCCAGGGATTACGCTCCGATTTGGAACGGTTTGACAGCAGCCCGGAACTTTCCAGCTTGATCGAAAGCCTGCGCCGTCACGGTGTCCAGGATGAGGTGATTGCGCAGGCAGTACTTGAGGCTGGTCAGACGGTGATAGCGTAATCCTAATCCTGCACCCACCCCTACCCCACCAACCCCGCTAACCGCGCCCGCAACGCCGCCGACGGCGTGATGATCTGCGCCACCTGATAGAGCTGCGCAAAGCGTGGCGCATCACAGAGCGCGATTACCACTTCTTCGGCCAAAGCCGGGGGGAGCAGCGAGTGAAAGCGCCCCACCTCCAGAAAAGGTTCGATGCGCGGCAGCAGGCGGTGCAATTGACGTTGCGCTTGGATCGCGTTCCACGGTGGCAGTTGCGCTAGCCCCGTCGGCAAAGAGAGGCAATATTCATTCTGCGGCGTGACCAGGGGTGATTCGCCGCGCGGGTCGAAATAGTAATTCAAGAGCGCGGCCAGCCACTCGCCATAAAGATCGCCCCAGCAGTGAAAGAGCCACGCGCCCCGTTCCTCGTGCAGCAGTGCCATCTTCCCATCGCCCAAGCCCAAATAGGTTGCCACCGCCTGTGCCACGTCGAGCGGCACGGCAAAGGGCGCGTTCTGAAAGCGCAACGCTTCGTCAGCGATACCCCGTTCCAACGGTCGCACACCGATCCGGTAGCGGTCGCGCCAGACCACCTCCAGGAGCCGGCCACCCAACATCAACGTATCGCCTTGCAGTTTAATTCGTTCGGTCTGCGCCAACGTGCGCCCTGTATAGGCATCGACGACCAGGCCGGCCAGCGGATCTGCCCCGATGTTGCTGTAGATCTCGTGGGCGTCGAGCAGCTCATCGAGTGACGGCCCGGCGCGCCATTCGCCCAGGCGACCAGGCTGGATGTAGCCCAACTGCGTCAACGAAGCCAATATAGCGTAGATGACCGCTTCTTCGATGGGATCAGGAGCCACCCGTTGCAGATCGGCCAGACGTACGCCGCCAGTGGGACTCTGCTTGAGCAGGCTAAAGATCTGCTGGACGAGGACAGAGAGGCGAAAGTGGTAAGTTTGGGGCGTGGCAGGTGGCGAAGTGGCGGGAAGTAAAGAAGTGGTGCGCCGTGGGCCGGTGGCCAAAGTAAGCAAGGCCTGGAAACGGACTTCTTCTAGGGCGGAGCGGGCGAGACAAAGAACTTGTGTTTTGTTGCTGCGCCGCCCCCCGCGCCCAATCCGTTGCAGAAATGAGGTAATCGTCGGCGGTGGGCCGATGAGGACCACTTCGTCGATGCTGCCAATGTCGATGCCCAATTCGAGGGTTGAGGTGCTGACACAGATCGCAACGGCGGCCGCGGCAAAGCCATCTTCGACATCGCGGCGCAGGCCGGGGTCGAGATTTGAGTAATGAACAAAGACTTCGGCGGCAAAGGGCAGGTACTCACGCAGATAGGCCGCGGTCTGTTCGACTTCGTTGCGCGTGTTGCAAAAGACGAGCGATTTGCGGATCGCAGCCCCGCCACCCACCCGCAAATCTAAGGCCCGTACAAGATCGGCTAGACCGTACATCGGGAAAAAGAGCGCATCGATTGCGCGTATTCCAGGTGCCCGGATGATCGTTGGGGTGCCCCCTTTGTCGCGGTCGAGTAGGTAGCGTTGGGCAATTCCCTGTGGATCGGGGACGGTGGCGGAGAGGGCAACGCGTTGCAAAGGAATTGGTGTCGTCAACTGCAATTCGCGCCGGCGGTAGTCACGGATCGTTTCAATACGCCGCAGCAGGCAGCGCAGATGATCGCCACGCGGGCTGTGATCAAAGAGATGGATCTCATCGAGCACAATGGCGCGCAGGGTGGTAAAAAGACGCGGCGCACGGGTCAACAGCGAATCGGTTGATTCGGGAGTGGTGATGAGCACGGTTGGCGGGTTAGCGCTGGAGACGGGGCCAGTGTCGCCGCTTTTCATGCTCAGCGTGACTTGCAACAAGGCCAGTGGATGGACGAGTCGCTCGTAAAGATCACGGACCAAAGCACGGGTCGGACAGATGTAGAGGAGGGTCAGACCGTTCGGTCGATCCATGCCAAAGATATGCCGTTCGAGCAACGGAACCACCGCCGCTTCGGTTTTGCCGGCGGCGGTGGCCGCGATAATCAGTGTATTTTCGCCGTCAAGGATTGGCGGGATTGCCTGTTCCTGGATCGGCGTAAAGTTGCCGTGGCGCGCAAAGAAGACGGGCCAAGTATGGGGCAAGCGTTGTTGGAGTTGGCGTAGGTCATTCATGCCAAAAATGTTTCGTAATTCCCAGCGATCGCATGTGAATACAGACTTTGTAGGGGTACGGTCTAGCGCATCTCACAGCAATCAATGTAACCAGTTGGGCGCTGCCGCTCAGCAAGCGAGGGCGGTTGAGTAACGCAGCGTATCGAAACTATAGTGAGTGGGGTTCCTCGTTTGGTCTCGATACGCTACAAACCGCCGCAGCTACTCGTTTGGTCTCGATACGCTGCAAACTGCCGCAGCTGCTCGACCGGCACTCGTTTACATCCTCGGCACGCCGAACGCAGTCTTATCGCACCTGCTGCCGCAATTCATCTAGCAGCAGCGCGGCGTCGTAATCTGGATATAAGTAGAGCAGATCAAAGAGTTCAACCGCCAACCGCACCACGCCGCGAATGCTCAGGCGGTCATTGCGCATACCGAGGGCCAAATGTTCAGCCGCGCCGCGCCGGATCTGCCGCTGCCGTTCCCCTGGTTCATAGCTGTATGCTTGCGCATGATAACCCATTACCTGTTCGAGGAATTGCCCAATCTCCTGCGGTGTATGGTGCGGATCCAATTCGAGGATCTGGCTGGGGTCGAGCCAATCTTCGAGCGGCATACGGTTGTCGCTGCGTGTGACAGTGAAGAGAAAAAAGAGCGATTGGCGCTCTGTGTAAGCCGTGGGATAGTCACGAAAATGATGTTGCGGCAGGCTTGCCGCGTCGATCTGCGCTTGTCGATCTTGCAAAGCGGCGTAGATCACCCCGCTAAAAAAGAGGCTGGCCTTGGGGCGCTGCTTGCTCTGCAACAACGAATAGCTTTCCGCTTCATCGATTAGCACGCAGAGACCGCTGTAGCCGGCCAACCGCGCCAGCACGCTAATGCCGCTGAGCAGATAGGCGATCTGGCGGGCATTGCTCCCGATGCGATAGATCGACGGGAATTTGATACCGCGTGGCGCGGCGCGGTTCATCAATTTGACCCGTCGTCCGCCCATGAGCCACTCTTCCCAAGCCCGCCGTTGACGGGTGGCGGTGGTACTGCTCAGCGCGGCCAAGGCTGCGGCCAACGGATCCCATTCCACCGTAGTCAGTTCGCTCAGCAGTTCCACAATGCGCGGGGTCGCGGCGGCTTTGGTCAGCAGTGGGCTGATTCCCCGTTCGTCGCTGTCGGGATAGCGCAGATTATGCATGAGGCCATTGTAAATATCGAAGGCACGGTGGGGCGGCAGTTCAAGCAGGTCCAGGCTAACGGTGGCGACAAGAAATTCCCGCTTCAACCCCTCCTGCGCCGCCAATTCAACGATGTGACTTTTGCCGAAGCCATAGTCGCCGATGATCGCCCGCACCGCACCGCCACTTTGATGGGCCTGATTGAGCCCTTCGCGCAGACTCGTGCGCTCGTCAGCCAGCCCAATCGTCAATTCTTGAATGTGTTGCGCCGGGGCCACGCCGACGCGCAGTGATTCGACCAGTTGACGGGCCGCGAACTGTGTTTGGCTCATGGGGGCGACATCGGGCAGTGGCATGGGGGCGACAGGTGTTATGGTCATGGGTTGTTGGCCTTCAAATTCTAGGCGCGGACGGCGGAAGCGCAGACCACCCTCAAAGCGCACCATCCATTCGGTGCCATTGCGATAGAGCGCGACAATCTTGCCACGGCCATATTGGGGATGTTCAACGACTTCACCGATCATAAGAGTTGTAGAGCGTTATCTCGATTGTTTATCATCAATACGGCGGTGTCTCGCCACCGCTCAGCTCATCGACCTGGCCGCGGATGATCGCGACGGCCTCTTCTTCGGCGAGGAGATGCTCCTCTGTCGCGTGTTGCCGCGCCAGTTCAGTGACAAAGGCTTTGACAAAGAGGCGGCGGTGGCTAATGTCCAGAAAGACATCGCGGGCGACATTGGCGAGGATGGCGGCGTTGGCGTATTGCGTGCGCAGATCGAGGGTCGCGCCAAAGGCCGTCTCGAAGATGGGGATCAACTTTTCACCAATCGCCAACATCAGATCATTCTCATCCAGGTCGAGATGATCGAGGCTGATCTGCGGGCTGAAATGGTTGGCGCGCGAGAAACGCCCAGGCGCACGCACCCGCTGTTGCAGCGCCGGATAGCGCGGTACAATATCATTGATAAATTGGGGCGGCACGGCATAGACAAAGAGCGCGCCGGGCAATTCGTCGCGACAGCGGTCGATCACCTCGCGCAGATTATCCGTCGCCAGCTTTTCTGCCTTGCCGCCGATACTCGCCATGCGATCAACCTCATCAAAGAGCAGCACCAGTCCGCTGTAGGAGAGGGCACGTACCGTCTGCGTCAACGAGCGCAACATGCGAAAGGCGTTGGTGCGCGTGATCTTGCCAGTGACGCCGATCTCGCGCAAGACTTTAGTATCGTCCGGCGTGGTACTGTCACCGCTCAGCCAACGGGTTAACGAACCGAGCCGCTCTTCCTGCTCACGGATGAACGCTTCCAGATAACCGAGCACAGCATTTTTGTAGGCCAGGCTGTCGATTGCCGCCTCTTCCACCGTATCGATCAGACCAATATAATTGGGGTGTTGCAGCGTCTCCAGACTCAGTTCCTCGCCGACAACGCGCCGCAACGTACCTTCCAAAAAGCGCGGCAACCCGGCTTCATCCGAGACGGCTTCGTCGGCTTCGTGCCAGATCAGATTACCCGCCACCGCGGCATAGACCAAGCGCTGATCATTGTACGGCGTCTCCACCGGACTGAGATCGACCTTGGCGACGGCAAAGCCGCGGTCCCAGGCCAGGTCGCGCAGGCAGTAGAGAAAGTGCGATTTGCCGCTACCATAGTCGCCAACGACCATTTTGTAGGCCGCGCCACCATCCTGCAGATAGGACGATAGATAGTACTCGTCCAGCGCCTCTAGCAGCGAGGTATTACCCACATTAAAATATTGTACGCCCTTGGTCGGCGGTGTGCCCGAGCTGCCAAGCACTTCAATGATCTGGCGGGCGAGTGGTTGGGTTAAGGCCATGTGGTCCTTTCCGTTGGTGGTAGACAAGTAGACAAGTAGACAGGGACCACATACTTACTTGTTTCCCTGTCTACCTATCTCCCTGTCTACTATCCTACTTCTTCAAACATCACATTTGCGTAATACTCGCCATCCAACCCATCCTTGGGTAGCCAGATGCTCTTGGAAGCGCTGTCGGCCTGGCTTTTGGTGGCACCGCCCAGGCGGAGGTGGTAGCGTTTGCCGTCTACCTCCGCGATCGGGGCGGTGTGGGCAAGGACCAGGTCACGCACAAAGTGGGCGCGGTCATAATCCTTAAAGGTACTGCGCGCCGGCGCATTCCAGAAACGCGCGGATTGGCGATCAAGCGTGAGTTGGCTATAGAGCGCGACCACGTTAATATAATCGTTGGAGGAGCGCTGTGTGCGCTGATCAACCAACTTGCGCCAAGTGGCATAGAGCTCAGCGAGGAAGGCGGGTAGATCGATGGTGCGTTCGACAATCGCCCGCCGCTGCTGGTCATAGGCTTTCACGATGCCGTTGATCGAAAGCGGAATCGGGCGGGTCAGCGCTTCTTTGCCATAGAGCCACTGCGCTTTGCGGGCCGCCATGTCAATTTGCAGCGTGAGCGAATTGACCACCAAGGTTGGCGGGCGGCCTTCTACGCTTTCACCGCGTGCCTCAAAAGTCGCCTTGAGTTCACGCGCAAAGTCAAAGGCGAGGGCATCGAGGGCGCTCTTTGTCTGCTCGGCAAACGCCGCGGTCGCCGTTTGCAGCGTTTCCTTATCAAGACGGTCGTTGGCCTGCTGCAATTTCGTGAGCGCTTTTTGCATCGCCAGCGCGTCCAATTGCTCCTCACCGGCCTGACGCATGGCCTGTTTTAACGCGCCACTGGCCGCCTGGAGCGCTTTCAACTGTGGATCCAATTCTTGTTGCGCAGCCTGCAATTTTGTGATGAGTTCTGTGTCCATTACACTCTGATATTCTTGCTCTTAGGCTAATCCAAAATTTAAATTATCCACGAAGACTCACGAATTTTCACGAAGAACTGCTTCAGTTTCGTGTGTCTTCGCGCCTAAAGGGCTCCTGTTTCGTGGATCATTATTTTCTTGGAAGGGCCTTAGTTGCGATGCGGGAGACTGTAGAGGGCTACCCACACCGTCAATTATTCGATATAACGCCAATACTCGGATTATATAGCTATGCGCAGTTTGATGCAAGCCAAACAATCGCATGGGGAGATTTCCCTTGGGATTTCGCCTTCCGTGGTATGATAGTTAGCGAATATCCAGCAGGCTAACACAAGGAATAGAGCGGAACTATGAGCAGCAGCCCCATTGAAAACAGAATCGGCGCGGTCTTTATCCCCGTCAGCGATATGGATCGGGCGATTGCCTGGTACAATCGTCTGCTTGGCCTACCACCACAAGCGACTTCACACGAGGGGCGTATTTACGATTTGCCCATGCAAGGTGACGTTGGACTAATCCTCGATGGTCATCAGCCGGTGACCAATTCAGCACAGCCACTCTGCTTCTTCTGGACGGCGGATATCGGGGCGACGCGGCGCTTTCTGGTCGAGAACGGTGTGGAACTTGTGCGTGAAGTAGAGAATATCGGCACTGTCTCAACGCTGACCTTCGCGGATCCTGACGGCAATTTGCTCATGGTCTGTCAACGCCAATAAAATGAGTTCGCTTCAAAAATATCAAAAATCACCACAAAATACACAAAAGTCACCCCGACCGCGTAAATTTCGCATGTCCATTCACAAAGGAGCGAATCCATGAAAATGAAAGCCGCCATTCTCAACGGCACCCCCGGCAAGCTAAGTGTCGAAACGATTGAGATCGGCGATCCTGGCCCCGGCGAAGTCCGCGTGAAGATCGCGGCCAGTGGGCTCTGTCACACCGATTGGGAGACAATGCATGGCTTCCAGCCGATCAACCTGCCCGCGGTGATTGGGCACGAGGGGGCCGGCGTGGTCGACGCCGTGGGGCCGGGCGTTACCCGTGTCAAAGTGGGCGACCACGTCGTCTGCTCGTGGAGCCCCAACTGTGGCCACTGTTTCTATTGCGACCAAGGGCAGCCGATCCTCTGTGAGACGGCACGCGAGGCCAATGGCAATGGCGTCCTCTTTGATGGCACCACGCGTATGAGCCGCAACGGTGCGCCGGTCTACTACTACAGCCTCGTCTCTTCCCACGCCGAATATAATATTATCCCAGAGCAGGCCGCTGTGCCCGTGCGTAAAGATTTCCCGCTCGACCGCGCAGCGCTGCTCGGTTGCGCGGTGATGACCGGCTATGGCGGCGCAGTTCATGCCGCACGCATCAAGCCGGGCTCGAGTGTGGTGGTGATTGGCTGTGGCGCGGTGGGGTTGAGCGCCATCCAGGGTGCCCGCCTTGCCAACGCCTCGGTGATCGTCGGCGTCGATATCAACCCACTCAAGCTGCAATGGGCCACCACGATGGGCGCAACGCATGTTGTCGATGCGCGGCAAGAAGATCCGGTTGCGATTGTGCGCAAGCTGACCCAAGGACGTGGCGCGGACACCGCTATCGAAGCGGCGGGACAGAATATCACTTTGCGCCAAACGCTGGAGGCGTCGCGTCCCGGCGCGCGGGTGGTGATCCTCGGCAAGACCCCCTTTGGCCAGGAGATCACGCTGCCCTTCAACCTGCTCATGGGTGAGCGCGAGATTGTGCGTACCTCCTATGGCATGAGCCGGCCACGACTCGACTTCCCCACGTTGGCCAACCTCTACATGGAGGGCAAATTACACCTCGATGAGATGATGACGATGCGGCTGCCGCTGGAAGAGATCAACGATGGCTTTGCCGCGTTGGAGCAGGGCAACGTGGCGCGGGCATTGGTGGTCTTTGAATAGGGCGAAGAACGATGATCCACGAAGATCCACGAAGGCACACGAAGAAAAAGTTGAGCTTTGTGTGTCTTGCTGAAAAGGAGGGGTTGAATGCGTGTTGCAGCGTTATATGATATTCATGGCAATCTGCCGGCGTTGGAGGCTGTCCTTGCCGATGTCGAGCAAGCCAGCGTCGACGGCCTAGTCATCGGCGGTGATGTGGTAGCCGGGCCGCTGCCCAATGAGACCCTTGATCGCCTCCAAGCCCTCGATCTACCCATCCACTACATCCACGGCAACGCCGAATCCGAAATGTTACGCGCACTCGCCGGCCAGGAACCGGGTGGACTCTCATCCTATGCCGACGACGAGGCGCGCTGGATCGCCCAAAGCCTGACGCCAGCGCATCAAGCATTTATTACCACTTGGGCCGATACCGTAACCGTACCAGTTGATGGCATTGGCGATGTGCTCTTTTGTCACGCCACGCCGCAGGATGACATCTCTATTTTTACCAAAGAAACGCCGGAAGAGCAGTTGATCTCCAACTTCGGTGGGTTGGCTGTGGCAATGGTCATCTGTGGGCATACGCACATGCAATTTGACCGGATAGTTGCCGGCGTGCGGGTGGTCAATGCGGGGAGCGTGGGGATGCCCTTTGGCCACACCGGCGCGGATTGGCTGCTGTTGGATGGCGATGTCATGCTGCGCCACAACGACTATGATCGGGCCGTGGCAGCCGAAACGATCCGGCGCAGCGCCTATCCCCATGCTGAGGAATTTGCCGCGGGCAATGTGTTGCAAGCGCCGACGGTCGAGCAGGCAATGGCGATGTTGACGCAACTGGAGCGGATGCAGCGCTAAGCTCGGCTTCGACAAGCTCAGCTTCGACAAGCTCAGCCTCCGCCAAACCTCAACCTCCGCAAACTCAGCCACAGGCAAGTTATTGTTCGCGAAAATTTGTCAGTCGATGAAAGGTAATCCGGTTGCTGTCGTGATAGTTGTGCGCGCCGTCATAGGCCATGCGCACAAGATAGAGCAGATCAGCCTCATCGAATTGCCAATCGACATATTGAAAGCCGGTGAGGCGCAGCGAATCACTTTCGGCGAGAGGAGAGTCATCGGCCAGCAGCGTACGGCGATGGGTCCATCGGATCAGATCGGGTGAACTGTGGAGCGCGAGTACGTTGCGTTGGTTGGGGACGCTGGGTACGGTGTTGTGGTTACTCAACGTAAAATAGAGCCCGCTGATCGCATCGTGGCGGATCGTGAATTTGCTCATGCCGCCTGGGAAATCAATGAAGCCGGTGGCCGGGTCGAAACTCACATGGCGCCCTTCCTCGCTAATTTTGACAATTGCCGCTTTGTCGACCGCCGGCTTGGAATTCACCCGCAAAATGTTCCACAATTCACCATCGGGCGCAACGACCACATTGCCCTCTAGCCAACCGGCCACGGGCACCTCCCCCCACGCCGCCGGTACCCACGCCGGGTCAAAGGCGAGTTTGTTGCTCATCGTCCAACTGCTGGCCTGTAAGAGATCGGCGTCGACATTGGCAGCGATGACCAACGCCCGAAATCCACTGCCCCAGACACAGGGATCACAATCCTCAAAGGCCCGATACAGACGCCCATTCGATTCGACTACCGGCACCGGCGCGCAGTGATAGTTGGGCGCAACGCGCAAAGGTCCGCCCCGAAAGAGCAAACCCGTCGTCTCATCGGCCGGATGGCTCCAGGTGTTGCCGTTGTCGTCGCTGCGCCGGATCACAATCGAACCATATTGTTGCGATGTGCCCAGATGGTAGACGCTGCCGCCTTGGAGAAAGAGACTACCCCAGTAGGCGTTGGCAAGGTGGGTTGCATTGGTCCATGTCGTGCCATCATCGCCGGAGCGGTAGACGCTGGTCAGATGTTCTTCATTCTCATGGTTGCGGGGACAGCTCGGACCAAAGTAATCGTGGGTGGCCAGCAGATCGCCGGTGGGCAGCCGCACGAGGCTGGGGCTGCCCAGATAGGTGCGGGTGGCGGGATCTTGGTAGCGAAGTTGAATTAGCTGCATCGATCAGTTCCTTGCAATGAAATATTCGGTTTTATACTCAGCTCTGAATGGGAACCGGAGTTTTGCTGGGGTAGAAACTCCGGTTCCCGTTTCAACCGCAGTATAGACCTTGGCATCTCAGCACCGGCCGTCTCCACTCATCAGCCGTCTCCACTCATCAGCCGTCTCCACTCATCAGCCGCCTCCACTCATCAGCCGCCACCCGCACCTATCTGGGCAGCAAAGGCGTCTTCAATGCTGCGGTGTATCGGCACGTCGCGTAAGAAGGCGCAGCGGGCACGCGCGGCGGTCATGGGGGCCGCCATCTGTTGCAGTTGCTGGTGCGCAGTAGCAAGCATTGCCGCCGCCCGTGCATCGGCGTTGGCGTGTAGAATTTGATAGGCACGCCAGTAGATGCGCAAGGGATCGTCGGTCTGCGCCAGATCGGCTTCATTGAGCTCACTGAAGACCCGATTGATCAAGTGGTAGGCCTGCGCGCCCTCGCCGGCAGCCAAGGCAATGGCCGCCAGCCCGACTTGTGCTTCCGCCACGTGGCCCGGTACATTGAGCGTTTGGGCCAGGGGCAAGGCCGCCGTATACTGTGCACCGGCTTCCCCATTGCGCGCCTGATCACTTAAAAGATGCCCCAGCAAACTGTGCGCTTCGCGACGGCTCTGCCGATCACCGGTCTGCTCCGTAAGGTTCAGGGCTTGAAAAAAGTGCTGCTCGGCGGCGGCGTACTCCCCTAACTTGTGGGCAATTACGCCCAAGTTGTTAAGCGAAATCGTCTCGCTGCGCAGATCACCAATTTGACGAAAAATCGCCAACGCCGCCGCCAGATAAGGCTGTGCCCCCTGATAGTCCCATTGCCGCAGGGCCAAGACGGCCAGATTGCCCAAACCGGCAGCCTCTGCCGGACCATCGCCCAGTTGCCGATAGATTGCCAGGCTTTCGGCAAAGTAGTGATGGGCCAGGTCAGTCTGGTTCTGATAAGCGGCATCAATGCCCAGATTGCGCAGACTGTCCGCGGCGATCTGCGGGCAATGCGCCGCTTCGGCCAGGCGCACGGCTGCTGCCAACCGTTCGGCCGCGGCGGCAAAGGCATTGTCTCGCCCCAACGCCACCCCCCACGCCAGATTGCCCAATGCTATCAGATCCGCCGCGCCGACGGCTTCGGCTATCCCAACCGCGGCTTCTGCCGCGATTGCGGCTGCGCCGTAATCGCCCAATGCTTCGGCATAGCGGGCTTGGCAGATCAAGACCTCACTCACTTTGCGGTCATCCTCCAGGCGACGCGCCAATGCCGTGAGCGCGGTCAACGCGTCGGCCTGTTCAGTTCGTCGCCCCAGACGGTGGGTGATCGTCTGCCGTTCCATCTGGAGGGCAAAGGCCGCGGCCGCGGCGTCCGGTGGGGTTAAGCGCAATGCATGGGCATACTCTTCCAATGCCAACTCATTTTGATAGCTATCGCGCGCCCGGTCGGCCGCCAACTGGCGATAGTGGCGCGCTTTGTCGAGCAGTTCGCCCCCCTCGGCATGCTCGGCCAACTCGCCATAGTAGGAGGCCAGATCCTGAGCATATTCCGCTTCAATCGTGGTGACGGCCAGCCGGTGCAACGGCGCGGGCGCTTGTCCCTGGGCGTGGAGCTTGGCCGCTGCCAGTTGACGGAGCAGTTCATGGATCGTAAAGCGGCCCGTGGCAGCTTGGCGGGTGAGCAGCGATTTGTGAACCAGCGAGAGCAGATCGCGCAGCGCGCCGCCGGTCACTTGTTGAGCAACGGGCCGCGTACAGCCGCGGCGGAAGATCGACAGCCGCGCAAAGATCTGCTGCTCGGTGGCGGTCAGGAGCGCCCACGAATGGTTAAAGATCGCCTGTAGGCTCTGTTGATGCACGGAAAAATCAGCCTTATCTCCTGTCGTCTCGCTGCGCAGAAAGGCGACATCGCGCTCGATTTCCGCCGCAATCTCGGTGGGCGTAAATAACTCGCCCCAGGCCGCGGCCAGCAGGATCGCCAACGGCATCCCCTGAGCCAACGCACAGATGCGTATCACCGCCGCCAACTCACGTTCATCGAAGGTCACATTGCCCTGGGCGCGACGCAGCGATTCAACAAAGAGGCGCACCGCGCTGTGGGCCAATAACTGTTGCGTGTCCAACGGCTCTTTCGCCGCGTTGGGGTGGAAATCTGCCTGGGGATAATCAAGACCGGCGAGGGTCAGCACACTTTCGCCCGGCCGATTGAGACGATGGCGCGAGGTGACCAAGAGCCGGACGTGGGGCGCAGCGGCCAGGATCGCACCAAAGATCTCGGTCTCATCGACCAAATGTTCGGCGTTATCGAGCACCAAGAGCAGCGCGCGCGGCTGCAAATAGCGCAATAGTTGCGTCGTCTCATCGCGGCCATCCTGCTGAAAGCGGTAGCCAAGCGCGGCGGCAATCGCCGGCGCGATCTGCGCGCTATCGTCAAGCGCCGCCAGCGTGACCAGATAGATGCCATCGCTAAAGGGCTGCGCGTTGCCTGCTGGTCCCTCTATTTTTTGCAAGCGCTGCACCAGCCGGCGCGCCGCTTCCAGCGCCAAGGCCGTCTTGCCCATCCCCCCCGGCCCCACAATCGTGATCAAGGGCATGGCGGGATCGGTCAAGGATGCGGCCAGTTGGGTCAGTTCACTGGTTCGCCCCCAAAAAGGGGTCAGCAGGCGGGGCAAGTTGTGCGGGATCAACCGCGCGCTGGCGACCCTTTGCGTGGCCGTGGTCTGGGGCAGACGCCACTGCCCGCTGCGCATCCGTTCAAAAAGTTCGGTTGTAAAGGGATGGGGTGGTACACCCAGATCTTGATCCAACAGCTGTACGCAGCGCTCATATTGCGCTAAGGCGGCGCTCATTTGCCCATCGGCGGCCCACAGTTGCATCAACAGTTGGTGTCCCTCCTCACGCAGCGGCTCCAAGGTGACCAACCGTTGCGCCTGCTCGATGCCGGCGCGGTACTCTCCCCACTGTAGATATTCCGTCGCCAGATCGACGAGCGCCTCGACGACCCTGGTCCAAAGCCATTCGCGCTCGGTCGCCAGCCACTCTTCAAAACCCTGCCCCTCGCGCAGAAAAAAACCGGGCAACAGATCGCCTTGATAGCTTTGCAGTGCCAGCCCCAAGTTGGCGGCGGTTGCTTTCGTCAGCGCGCCATTGTGATCGATCTCCGCACGGCTTGCGGTGAGCATCTCCTCCAAGAAAGTCAGATCAAGACGGTACGCACCCGCCATGTTCCACGCCGCACTCTGCCGCGTAATTGTCACATAGGGATCCAACGCCTTACGCAGATTGGCGAGCAGCACGCGCAGATTGCCCAGCGCTTTGTTCTGGGGCAGGTCATCCCAGAAGAGATCAGCCAAGACTTCCCGTGCGTGGGGCTGTGGATTGCGCAGCAGGTAGACAAAAAGGGCTTCGGTGCGGCGGGAAGGGAGTTTAAGCGGTTGGCCGTCGAGCGTCAAGGTCAAGGGGGAAAGGAATGAGATTTCAAGCATTGATTCTCCTGGAATCAGGATTATTCAGCCGCGTAGAACGTTTTCGGAACGTTTGCCCATTATCCTGGCGACCATGCCAACGCAAGCATCTGATTCTCCAGCCAATCAAACGTCGGCACGCACACACCGTTCATTTCTCTTACGCTGTTGGCGTGATCGGGACGAAACTAGGCCAGGCAGGATGACTTGGCGTTTTTCCATACGCGAAGTAGGCGATACCCCCAACGAGTATCCACTGCGGTCGCTTGGTCAACTGGTCGATTTTCTGATGGAAGCGCTATTTACAGCAACGCCAGATGAAAAGGTAGAGAAAACATCATACAACGATTTGTTGGATTGAGAAAGAAAGCGCACGCGTTTGGCAATGGCAAGTCAATTGTAGTCAATCGATCTCTCAAAGGAGAACAACATGGCAAAGTATCTGCTTCAGGCAAATTATGTGGGTGAAGGCGCCAAAGGCTTACTGAAAGAAGGGGGCTCCAGCCGACAGACTGTGGTCGAAAAGTTGTTCGCTTCGCAGGGGGGTAGCATCGAAAGTTTCTATTATGCCTTTGGCGAAACTGATCTGTATGTGATCGCCGATATGCCGGATCATGCGACGATGGCGGCCCTTGCGCTGTTGATTGGCTCCACGGGAACCGTCACGCTCAAGACGACCGTACTGTTGACGCCCGCCGAGATCGATGAGGCGGCCAAGAAGACACCTGTTTACCGCGCACCGGGGCAATAGGTCTAAAAAGTGACCCACGAAGAGACACGAAGAGACACGAAGAGACACGAAGGTTTTTGCTTTTCTTCGTGAAAATTCGTGCATCTTCGTGGATCGAACATCAAGAACATTTTCTGTTTTATTTGAGCAAAACAATTTTAACGAGGGAGACAATGATGGCTACGCAAACAATGACAACTCAGATGGTACAGTTCTTCCGCCAAAATGGCCTAACCCGCATGTACCCTTCCTTCTTTGGTCAGGGCTTAAAGGGTCAGCCACTGTTTGGTCAGCGTAAAGGCGTAACCCCGCAAGTGGCCATGTTGTGTGCGTTTCGCATGGCCGGGTTGACTGTGGCTGAAGCTAATTTCTTTGGCCTGCCACGGAATGGGTCGGTCAACCAACCGGTCATTACACCACAATCAAACACAACGCCGGCACCAGCAGTACACATCTTTACCATGCCGCAACGCTCAGATCAAGCGGCATAAGCACAGCTAAGTCTGCATCAAAACGTCAATTCAAGTAAGCGGAATGGTGAATGGAGATCCAGCCATCATGTTTAACACCCGACCTCGCCGACACGCGTGGCACAAATCTGTGGTAGCAGCGCTGTTGGCCGCCCTACTCATCAATCTAATCCTGCCCAATCAAGCCCTGGCCTGGAAACCGACGACCCATGTCTTTCTCGGCGACATTGCGCTGAAGGATGCGCTCGACAACGGCAAAGTTACGATCTATCGCGTCGACTATCGTACCGGGCAGATCCTCGGCGTGGTCGGCGAATACGCGGTCGAGCCGACAATCCTGGCCGCGCTGCAAAATTACGCGCCCCAATATCACGCCGGTATTCTCGGCCCCGATGCCTACCCTGATATCCTGACCGGCCAGCAGGTGATCCACCCCGGCATGGAGCACACGGGGATTAACAACGGCACCGATGCTTGGCTCAGCTATCTCTGGAATCAGTCGCTGCTGCCGCAGACTCAGACCGGCGCAATCAAAGCCTTTACCGTGGGCTACCTCACCCACGCCGCTGGCGACATGTTTGGCCACACCTTTATCAACAATTTCACCGGTGGCGAATTTGAACTGGGCATTAATGCGGTCAAACATATCGTGCTCGAAGGCTATGTCGACAAGCGGCTCGACAAAAGCGCGCTCGACAACAACTTCTTTCAAGCCAGCATTGCCGGGGTAGACGGCTATATCTATCAGAATTTGATCGATGCGCGGCCAGGGACGATTCTCAGCGAGCGGCTGTTGCGTGTTGATGGGGGCGGCACCGAGTACTCGATCCCGCGCATCTTCTCTACGCTGCGCGCCGAACTCGTCACCGAGATTGCCGAGGATCGCGCCGCGGCCGACGATTGTTCCTGGTACAACCCGACCTGTTCTGCCACGATCCTCAACCTAATCGCCGACTATAAGGTGGCCTGGGTTGACGATATTGATGTCGGTTTGCGCGCCTGGCCGCAGACCAGCCACCAAATTGCCCTGGCGCTCTTTTTCAATGAGCAACGCAAAGCGGATACCGATACAGCCTTCGCCCTGGCGCAGGATTATATCTTGCGGCATTATATCTCCATGCAGGGCGCGCCCGATTTTGTTGGCGCAGGGCTGATTGCGATTGGCGATATCATTGCCGCGGTGACCCCGGACTTCCTCAAGGACGAGATCGCGGCGCTCAAAGCTGCCCTCCTCGATACCCTGTTGCAGGCGGCCTTTGGTATGACTAAGGAACAGATCAAGGAGTACCTGACCAATCCAGATAAGTACTTTAATCTGGTCATGGACGGTGGTGCGGGTGAAGATGTCACCTTAGCGCGTATGAATGCCCAATATCTGCACCTCACCGACCCGGCCTATACCAATCCCAACGAAGCCTTTGAGTACACCAAGGTTCCCGCGCTCTACAACACCGCGACCATGAGCAAATTGATCCTGCTCAGCCGCGGCGAGATCAACCGGTTGCTCAGCGATCTCGGCAGCAGCGTGCGCTTGGACGTGGCAAACATTATGCTCGGCTTTATCCCCAGCCTGGACGGCAGCACCCAGTGGCTCGATGGCATGGTCTTTGCCCGCGATAGCGAGACCTATCGCCAGATCTTCATGTTGCAACCGGGCGAAACCGCGCTCAACGGCCGCCCCATTGCCAACCGGGACAGCGGCTACAACACCAACGCCAATGCCGTCCTCACGGTCCCCGCGCCCGGGCTGCTCGCCAACGACTCTGACCCTGACGGCGACGCGCTCACTGCGATCCGCGCCGGCGGTTTTTACGAACCCCAAAATGGTGCGCTCCAGTTGAATCCTGACGGCTCCTTTGTCTACACCCCCTTTGGCGGTGAGATTGACGATGCCTTTGGCTACTATGTCTCCGATGGCAAGCGTGATTCGCAGGTGACCTGGGTTGCCATCACGGTAAACCCATCGAACGACCCACCAGTTGCCCGCGACGACGGCCAATATCAAGCCTATGAAAATGAGTCCTTCACCCTCTACCAAACCGACGGTCTGCTGTGGAACGATTATGATCGCGACGGCGATCTGCTGACGCCGCAGATCGTGACCAACCCCAGCCACGGCACGGTTACCCTCAACGGCGACAACTCCTTCACTTATGTGCCAGAGACCGATTACAACGGTGATGATGCCTTTACCTACAAGGTCAACGATGGCCAAGTCGATTCAAACGTTGCCACCGTCAGCCTCAATGTCTTCCCCGACTTTAATTGGGTGATGGCCAATGATGAAGGCTATGTCACGCTCAAGAACCAGCCGCTGGTTGTGCCGGCGCCGGGCCTGCTGGGCAATGATGAGGACCGCGACGGCCTCCCGCTGACGGCGCACTTTGATGGCGGCCGGCTGCGTGGTGAAATAACCCTCAACCTCGACGGCTCCTTTGTCTATACACCGGAACTCGACTTTGTCGGCAGCACCGGCTTTGTCTACTTTGCCTCCGACGGCCTGATTGACTCCAACGAGAGCGCAACGCAGATTATTGTCCGGGAAGAGAATGTCATTCCCATCGCCGGCGATGACGCCTTTACGGTTGCTGGCGGTGCGGATCTGACCGTCGATGCGCCCGGTGTGCTCGCCAATGATTGGGATGGCGACTATCATCCCGAATACGAAAGCAAGGGCAATTCCCCGACCGATCCCCTTTCAGCAAAGCTGGTGAACGGGCCCGCGCACGGTTTGCTCACGCTCAATCCCGATGGTTCCTTCAGCTACAGCCCCGATGGTAGCTTTGTCGGTCGCGACAGCTTCACCTATCAGACCAGCGACAGCCATGTCGACTCCAACATCGCCACGGTCTGGATTGGCGATAGTGCCGTGAACAGTGCACCCATCGCCGTCAGCGACAGCTACACCACCTTTGTGGACGCTGAACTTGTGATCGAGGCACCCGGACTACTCGGCAACGACAGCGATGCCGACAACGATCCACTCTCGCTGCTGCCCGCTACCAGCGCAACCCATGGCACGCTGAAGCTGAACGTCGATGGCTCCTTTGTCTACAGCCCCACCGTAGGGTACAGTGGCACCGATGGCTTTACCTATACTCTCTTTGATGCCCTGGGCCTGACGACAACGGCACAGGTCGACCTCACGATCGGCGCACAGAACGTGCCCAATCAACGGCCAACAGCGGTCAACGATCTCTTTACAACTACCAAAGACGTCGCCGTCACCATGGATGTCAAGGCCAATGACAGCGATCCAGATGGTGATGCGTTAACGGTCACCATCCTCGCCCAACCGGCCAATGGCACGGCCACGGTGGACAACAGCGAGAACAACGACCAGATTCTTTACACGCCAAACGCCGGTTTCAGTGGTGATGACAGCTTTGCCTATCGCGTCAGCGACGGCAAAGGGGGCAGCGCCAATGCCACGGTCACCGTCACGGTCATCGACCCCACGGTGCCCAATCAGCCGCCGAGCGCAACCAATGACACAGTAGGAACCACCACCGGTGGCCCCATCACCATCAACGTCACCGCCAATGATAGCGATCCCGATGGCGACAGCTTGACGATCACCATTCTCACGTCGCCGACCAACGGCACGGCAACGGTGAGCAATGGCCAGATCGTCTACACACCCAAGGGTGGCTTCAGTGGCACCGACAGCTTTACCTATCGGGTGAGTGATGGCAAGGGGGGAAATGCCACCGCCACGGTCACCGTGACGGTCAGTGGCAGCAGCAATGTCGAGCAGCGGATCTATCTGCCGGTGGTGAGTCGTTAACGAGCACCCCATCCCCCCGCCCCTTCCCCGCGAGCGAGGAAGGGGAGATGGGCTCCTCCCCCGATGTCGGGGGAGACTGGGAGGGGGTTTTGTCTATCAACAAAGGAAACATAATATGACCCATCCCAAAACGCGCACCGGCACCCGCCACAGTGCCTTCCCCTGGCATCAACGCACCGCAACCCTTGTGCGCCTCAATTTTCCACGCACACTCATCGCACTCATCACACTATTGTTACTCAGCCTGGGCGGCACCACCCTCGACGCCGCCCCGCTGCCTGACCCGGCCGCTCCCGACGCAATCCTGCTCACCCTCGACAACGTCGAGCCGCGGCTGACAACGCTGCCGACGGGGCGGGCGGGCATGATGGCTGAGTTGATCGCGGCTAACAATGGCGCGGTCTATCTGCTCGGTGGCTATCAGGCTGGCGCGACCGCGGACCAACTCACCATTGCCGACGAGGTCTTGCGCTATGATCCCGTCTACGACGAACTGAGCCAACTGGGGAGACTGCCGGTCGGCTTGGCGCTGGCAGCCCACGTCTACGTGCCGGAGACCGGATTGATCTATCTCTTTGGTGGTATGGAGACCGCGACTGGCCAAGCGAGTGGACAGCCGATTGCAACCACCGCGATCCGCACCTATGATGTCAACACCGGTGACGTGACAACGCTGGCGGCAACTTTGCCCGACCCGGCCAGCCGCGCCTCGGCTGTCTACATCCGTGAACGCAACCAAATCTTTCTCTTTGGCGGCGTCTCCGGCACCCAAGCCGACGCGCCAACAACCTCGCCCCCCCTCAAACGCATCCTCCGCTTTGATATACCGAGCGGTGCCATCGAGATCGTAGAGAGCCTGGCGGGGCTCGATGCAGAGATGCCGGGGGTGACCTGGGTTAGCGCCCATGCTGTGCCGGTCTCCTATCCGGCGGTCCTCTATGCCGACCGGGAAGGCAGCGTCGACGTTGTGGCGAGCAGCTATATTTTGGTGCTCGGCTCCACCGGTTATGCCCTCTTCGATCCCGTGGTGAACCACCTGCTCACCGCCGCAGAATCATTGGAGGTCAACGATGCAATTGGCGCGGCCTCGACCTTTGTGCCCGGCAAGCTGCGCGTCTGGTCCGCCGGTGGCTATGGGGTGAAATCAATTAATGTGCGCTGTTGGCAGATCGGCATTACTGCCACCGATCCAACGTTGCCGCGGCCAGTCGGAGCAGCAGGCTATGAGACGCTCTCGAGTATTCCCCTGCCAGGCAACGGCACCAACCTCGATGAAACCCAAAATGACGCGGCCGCCATCTACGTGCCGACCTTGGATCGGGTGCTCTTCTTTGGTGGCTTTCTGGCACCGACGACGGCCAACGCCGACCAATTCTGTGGCGAGAAGCGCTGGCCCGATCGCCCAGCCGCCGCGACTTATAGCCGCGCCATCTACTCGCTGACGCCGGAATACAGGGTTGCCCCACCAACGACCTATGCGGCGGTGGTCAAGGCAACCGAGATCATTAACCCGGTCATTGGCACCGATGTGGCGATCAAGGTGCAGAGCGAGCGGGGCGAAGATTTTGCCGTTGCCATTCAGGCCGCGTTTCAGGTTGAAGGCCAGCCGGATAGCATCGAGATGCGCATTGTCAAGACGGTTGACACCTCGCAAGGGACCCCGTCTGACAAGATCTTCCCCGTAACGATTGCGCTGCCGGCGGACATTAGCCCTGGCCCAGAGCAACCGGATAGATCGGCATCGACGCGTGGCAAACAGGTGATTGGCATCTGCGTGATCAGCCTTTCCCGCACCTCGCTCCCACCCAACTGTAGCGAGGTCGCCGTCACCTTGCGCCCCGGCGCGCTCCAGGGGGAGATCCGGCGCGACATGAGCGGGGCCAACCAGAGCGGCACGCAGCCGGTGGCCGGGGCGATCCTTGAACTGCGCGATGCGGATTATGATCTGGTTGCCACGACGACCACTGGGGCAGACGGGTCGTATAGCTTTTGCCCGACCGATCAGCGCTGTTTGGCGGTGGGCAGCTACATGCTGAATCTCTCCAAGCCCTATAACGCCAATGAGTTTCCCACCCCAGCCGATCGGATCATCCACCTACCGCGCGCGATCCCCATCGAGATTGTGGCCGATCAGCTCACCGTTGTGCATCCCCAAATGCAAGTGACGCAAGTGCTAGGGCCAACGGTCCGCACCGTCCAGGCCGAACACAATGCCCTGCTGGGGGATGAGATCGGCACCTTCCTCGCCTTTGACCATCTGCGCGGCAAGACCGGTATTCCCGCCATTCCCGTGGTGCGCAATACCTTTGCCGTCGTGACCGAAGAGTTTACGGGTAACGACGGGCTGGATCACCCAGAATTCCGCACCAGCAAGGTGGAATTTAATTTGAACGGCCAAGTGCTGCTTGGTGCCCTGGGCGCGGATGGCCTGTGGCAGGTGACCTACGACATGAGCGCGGTGCTGCGCGCCGGCGATAACACGCTGCGCATTACCGCCTACGACAGCCAACCCACACCATCGCAGACAAGCCGCGAGTTGACGGTCAAGGCAATTCGAGGCAAGCCGACCGCCGGCCAAGTAGCCAGCTACGTCAATCTCTTCTCGATTGTTTGGAGTCCCGTACTCGAAACCTACACCACGCGCATTATTGTTCCGAAGGGCTTTCGCTGGCCCGACAATCCGCCCCACGAGCTTGACCTAATTTTGCTCAAACTCTACAGCCAAATGCGCGCCGATGTCGAGATCCGCGAAGAGTACACCATTGCGGGGGGCTGGAATGCCGACGGCGATGGCGGCATCAAGGTGCAGTTGCTCTCGCTCGATCCCAACGAATTTCAGATGGATGAAGAATTTACCGTCACCCCCACCTACAGCCCTAACGGCATCGAATCGTACGTGGTGCGTTCGCAACGCTACGATCTCTGCGAATTGGGGCTGCCCAAATGTGGCGAGTGGATTCCGATCTATGGCAAGGAGTTCTCGAAACGGATGTCCTCCGGCCCGGCCTCCTTGACATTGACCCTCAACCTGAGCCTGAGCGCGCAATACGCGGCATCGCTGGTGTTGCAGGGCACCTTGCGCGGTGACAATTGGGAAGTCGCCGAGATTCGCATCATCCCGCGCACCGAGTTGGGGTTGAAGGCCGCGGGTGAAGCAACGGCCAAAGGCGAACTCGAAATGCCGCTCTTTATCCCCGACATCAGCTTTACCGTCAGCGCCGGGGCCGAAGCCGAGGCGCGCCTCTTCTATGATCAGCCCGTCGTCTATAACCCGCAGCGGAGCACGCCAGTCTACCTCGATACGCCCTGTATTCGCTTCTTGGCCCGTGCCCAAGCTTGGCTGGATCTGCCCAGCCCGGTGCCGGATCTATCGACCGGTTGGTGGGACATTATCGATGAGAGCTGGCCCGACAACTGCTTTATCGACGACCGGATTGTCAACTTGATCCGGGCCGCCGAAGCCGGTGGGGTCTCGCCATTGACCGTTGCACCGCCCACGGTGATGCCGGCGCCGGTGGTGGCCATCGCGCCCGATCGTTCCGCCACCATGCAGCTCTGGATCGAAGCCACACCTGTCGAATCCGGCGAAACGCTCACCACCCTCACCTACCAGGTGCAGAACGCAGGGGGCAGCAGCAGTGACACCGTCGTGCCCAGCGGCGCGATTGCCGATCCGGCGCTGCTGTTTGTGACCAACGAAAAGGCGTTGGCCGTCTGGTCGGAATTTGACGTGAGCACGGCCATCAACGACAGCGCCGATCTCGCCGCACTCTTCAAAAGCCAGGAAATCTACGCCGCTTTCTGGGAGGCGACGACCGGCTGGTCCGCGCCCATGCAACTCACCGACAATACGGTGGGTGATGGTCGCCCGGTGATTGCCACCCATCCGGCCAGCGGGCGCGCCATGGTGGTTTGGGTGCGCGACCCCGACGCCGCCGAAGGGACCGCCGGCGATCTCCAGATCGTGGCCCGCGCCTGGAATGGCACGGCTTGGGAACCCGAAAAGGTCCTGATCCAAAATAGTGGCAGCGCCAATACCGAACCGGCCGTGGCCTACTCGACCGATGGCGCACAAGTCTGGACCGTCTGGGTGCGCGACCGTGATGCCAACTTCAACACCAACGAGGATCGACGCTTAAACCATGCCATCTGGGATGGCACACAGTGGAGTGCGCCGGTAGAACCAGCCAACTGGCCCACCGGTGCTTTCAGTCCCGACCTGATCTTCTCACCACTGAGCGACCGACCATTGGTCACGATGGTGGCCCGCGCAAAGCTGGGTGATGAGAGCCAAGGCACGGATCTGGGCGCGGCCGGTGTCGGCAACGAGAATCGACTCTATGCCGCGTGGTGGGGATCCGCCGCAACCGCTTGGGATGTACAGGCGATTGGCGATACCCGTGCCGAACGGCCGCAAGCCATGCTCGTCAGCGCGGATCGCGGGTTGATCCTACTGCGCGACTTCGGTGGCGGCGACGCCAACGGTTTGCCCAATGGCGCGGGCCAGGTGGGCGCGGCCGAAGGGGAGCTAAACCCCGATGGCGCGCGCTGGGTGCCCCCTGGCGTGCTGACTCAAAATGATACGCCGATTTGGCAAGTGAGTGGCTCAAGTGTGCCGCTGGGCAGTGCCAATGATGCGGACTTCGGGCTCAACTTGGTCGCGGTGTCGGAGGCTAGGCCAGCGTCGGTCAATGCCGTGCAGGCAACATGCCGCGCCCAAGGGGCCTCCGGCACGAATACCGATGAAATTATGGTCCGCTTTGGTTTCGATGCGCCCCCGAACTGCCGGGGCTACTCAACCAGCGCTACTCTGTTTTCAGAACAACTACTGGTGCGCGGTGCGCGGGCCGCGGTCAAGACCGTGGGGCTGGTTGATGCCTACAACCTAGGGGGTAACACAACTACGGGCGTCTTTGAATTACAACCGGCCACCGATGGCGTTGATATCGCGGTGGAGGAGGTGCACTTCTCCAACTTAATGCCGGAATCCGGCGAGCTTGTGACGGTGACCGTGCGCGTGCGCAGCACAACGGTGCGCCCCATGAGCGAGTCCGGCAACACGCGGGTCCCCGTCTTTCTCTATCTCCGCAGCACCCAGCGCGATGCTTATATGGATTTACAGGAGTACAAGGGCGAATTGCTCTTCAATGAGAGCAAGATCTTTCACTTGACCTATCTCAGCTCGGGCGGGCCGGATGTAGCGCGCATCCGCGTCGACTACGATGGCGATCTGGATACGAGCAATGATACGGTTGAGGTGGATGTGGGTCTGCTGCCCGGGCCACAGGCGGTGCAGATTCGTGAAGATCAATCGGTGGCCGCGGCGGCGCTACGGGCCGGGCCAGTCGCCGGCACGAAGGTAACGATCAACTGGTCACCACCGACGCTGGAAGCAGGTCGTTCCTGGAGTTACCGCATCTATCGCGGGCCAAGCGCAGCGGGGCCATGGACGCTCGTCGGCTACTCGACGCGCCCCGCCTTTGTCGACGCCATGCCCGCGGCCGGTGAACTCTATTATGCCATCGAGGCCGCGGATGAGTTTAACCACCACTCCGCAAAGAGCATTGTCACCCTGGCTCGCTTTCTGCCGGAGACACTGCCGGACATTTCCATCGTGCAACACAATATGACAACCGTGGTGGACGTATTGCAAAATGACAGCGACAAGGATGGCGATCCGCTGGTCATCACAGCCGTGACCCAAGGCGCACACGGCACGGTGACCAACATGGGCAGTCGGGTAAGCTACACGCCGCAGGCCGGCTATGCCGGTGTGGATACCTTTGGCTATACCGTCGCGGATGAACAAGAGGGCGCGGCGGAGGGCACCGTTACCGTGTTGGTTGACCAGGCGGTGCCCACGATCACCATCAACGATGTCACGGTGAATGAGAACGCCGGCAACGCCGTCTTTACCGTGCGCGCCAGCCGCAGCATCGATGTCAATATCGACCTCACCGTCCTCACCAGCGATGGCACCGCCACCCAGATCGGCGACTATCAGCCCATCAGCGACACGGTGACGATCAAGAGCGGCACGACCACGGCGTTCTTCAGCGTGCCAATCACCGATGATCAGATCAAGGAGGATGACGAAACCTTCACCGTCAACCTGAGCCAGCCAATCCACGCCACGCTTGCCGACGGCCAAGGCGTTGTCACCATTTTGGGCAATGATGGCGGCAGCAGCGGTGGTGGTGGCAATGAGAAATTGTATCTGCCGCTCATCAACCGTTGATCTGTGATCGGGGTGCGTCGGTAAAGTGCAAATACGTTCTACACTTTACTGACGCACCCTCTGACCAGAGTGAGCAAACGTTCGCGCGTGTAAGGCTCTTTCCAAGAATAACTGTTATCACAGCCCGCATAAACGCGGCACCGATCTATGGAATGGCTTACGACGGCACTTTTTGATCGTTTGACGCTCACCAGTAACCATGTTACACTGCCCTCAATTACCCCAGTTTTGTAGCCGTACCCCCTTTTTCCCAAACTGTTCCAACGACATAGAGCTGTACGCAAGCATTATCCGAATTCGGTTCTGTTCCCAACGCTATAGCGAAGGTTGGGATTGCTATTCAAGCGAAGCGAAGGAGATCTCGTATGGAAGAACAAAGGCAATCGCGTGGGTTGAGTCGTCGTACTTTTTTACGTGTGAGTGCTGGCCTGGCCGGGGTGGCAACCCTCACCGCCTGTTTGCCACCGTCCGCATCCAGTGACAGCGCGGCCGGTGGCAGTGCCGCGGAAGCCGGCCCGATTGAGATCGATGTCTGGACCGGGTGGACCGAAGACGCGGCCACCAATATTGAGAAGATCCTCGATGGGTATAATGATTCGCAGACCGAAGTTGTGGCCAAACATGTTGTCGTGCCCGATTCAATGACGCAGAAGCTCTTGGCCGCCGTCTCTGCGGGCAACCCACCCGCCACAGCAGTCGTCTTTGGTGCCAGCATTGCCTATCAATTGGCAGCACAGAAGGCGCTGATGGCGCTCGATGATGTCGGCAATCCCGAACAGGTCAAGACCCTAAAGGATTGGATGGATCCGGCAATCTGGGACCTGGGCATCTATGATGGCAAATTCTACTATGCCAGCATGTGGGATCAGTGTATGGGCATCTTTGTCAACACCAAGATGTGCGAGGAGCATGGGATCGACCCGGATTCGCCGCCACAGACGCTGGAAGAGTTGGATGCCGTCTGGGAGGAATTGACAACCTATGACGCCAACGGCAACATCGACGTATTGGGGGGAGATTTCAACTGGCTAGCAATGGTGATGGGTCGTTTTCTGGGGCGCTACCTCGCTGATGATGGCGTTACGGTGACCGCCAACGACGAAAACAACATGCGTGCCATCCAATGGATTGCCGACCGTTGGGAACGGGTGGGCGTGCAAAAGATGCAGGATTGGAATGCCTCCCTCCAAGGACGTGGCGAACGCTCGGCAGGGTTGGACCCATGGCTCTCGGGGTTGCGCGCAACCAATGTCACTGGCCCTTGGCACTTCAACACGATCAAGAATTTTGCCCCGGCCGACTTTGAATATACCGTCTGGCCGTTGCCCGGCCCGACGGGCCAAGAGACCAAGGGAATGTATACCTATGGCGATGGCTGGATTATTCCAGTTGGCTCACAGAGCCCGACAGCGGCGTGGGAGATAATCAGTACATTGACGGGTGCAATCGGCGACCGCGATGTCTACACAAGTCTCTTTACCACCTGGCAATGTGTGAATGGGCCTGTTTCGCGTTCCATGGAAGAGCATCCAGCCTTCCAGAGCGAAGTGATGGCCAAGTGTCCCGGCTATCAGGAAGTCTTCCTCACCGATCTCTTTGATTCGGACTACTATCTCTATCCACCCAAGATCCCTACCAGCGACTCCTACGCGTCGCTGCTTGGGTCGGAGGCGGAGAAGGTGTGGCTCGGTGAAAAGGATGTCGAATCGGCGCTTAACCTCGTTCAGGAGCAGGCGCAAAAAGAGCTGAATACCTGGCTGGAACAGAACCAAAGTTAAGCTCACGAGATCCCGCGTAGGGTCACGGTATACCGTGACCCTACGCGGGATCCGTATTGGGTTGAGGAGACCATTGTGGCCGTATCTAAAGAGCGGTTAGCTACAGCGCCGCCGCCGCCGCACGCTGGGAGGGCCGAGCTGCTACTGGCGCGGCTGGTGGCTCAGCTCATCAAATATCTGCTCTTGATCTTGATCGCCGGCTTTTTTCTTTTGCCCTGGGTCTGGATGATTTCAACGTCGCTGAAAAATCCCCAAGAGTTGGCCGTCTACCCCATCATTTGGATCCCGAATCCGATCCGCTGGGACAACTATCTGGAAGCGTTTCAGCGCGCCGAATTTCCCCGTTTCTTGCTCAACACGATGTTGGTGACCATTCCTTCGGTGATCGGGGCACTCCTCTCGAATGCGCTGGTCGCCTATGGCTTTGCGCGCATCCGCTGGCCGGGCCGTGACTTTGTCTTTGGGGTGCTGCTGGCGACGCTGATCCTGCCGAGTTTTGTGACCTTTATTCCGCTCTATCTGATCTTCAAGCAGCTGAACTGGATCAACTCCTATCTGCCGCTGGTTGTGCCAACCTTCTTTGCCAATCCATTTTTTGTCTTTCTGTTGCGCCAATTCTTTATGGCGCTGCCGGAAGAGCTGTCGGACGCGGCCCGCGTCGATGGTGCCTCCGAGTTTCGCATCTTCTCGCAGATCGTTCTCCCCTTGGCGCGACCGGCGCTGGCCACGGTGGCACTCTTTCAATTTATCGGCAGTTGGAACGATTACTTCGGGCCGTTGATCTATCTTAATGACAAGGCGCTCTACACCATCTCGCTGGGGATTGCCAACATGCGCGCCAGCTATGGCTTTTCCAACTTTGCCTGGATCATGGCCGCCACCTGTATGAGTGTGCTGCCGATTGTGATCTTGTTTTTCTTGGCCCAGCGCACCTTTATTGAAGGCATTGCGCTGACAGGGTTAAAGGGGTAAAGGGGTAAAGGGGTAAAGGAAAAAAGTAATGAAAAATTTTCGCCATCTGACCCGCAAAGAAGGGCAAAGTTTGCGCAATGGCTTGCTCTTTATCTCGCCGTGGATCATCGGCTTTGTGGCCTTCCGGGTCTATCCATTCTTTGCGTCACTCTACTACAGCTTTACCTTCTACCCGATCCTCGGCCGGCCCAAGTGGGTGGGCTTGAACAACTACGCCGATCTCTTTGGCGATTCACGCTTTCTCACCTCGCTCTACAACACAACCTACTATGCCCTGGGCGCGGTGCCGTTGGCCGCGATTGTCGGCATTCTGCTGGCGATGTTGCTCAACACCAATGTGCGCGGTCTTTCGATCTTTCGTACGATCTACTTTTTACCGAGTATTACCCCGGTGGTTGCCTCGGCCATCGTCTGGCTCTGGATGTTTGATCCGATCAATGGCGTCGTCAACTATCTATTGGATCAGGTTGGTATTCACGGCCCCGGCTGGATGGGTAGCCCCCAATGGTCAAAGCCAGCGCTGATCCTCATGGCGATGTGGAGCGTGGGCGGGGCCGTGGTGATCTATCTGGCGGCCCTACAAGATGTGCCGCGTGAACTGTTGGAAGCGGCGGAACTTGACGGTGCCAATCTGCTGCAAAAGATTCGCTCGGTGACGCTGCCCATGATCAGTCCGGTGATCCTCTTCAATGTAATCACGGGGCTGATCGGTGCGTTTCAATATTTCACAGAGGTTCACGTCATGACAGGTGGCACAGGCTCGCCGGCCGATTCTACCCTGATGATGTCAATCTATCTCTACCAAAGTGCATTTCAATTCTTCAAAATTGGCTATGCCTCGGCCCAAGCGTGGGTGCTCTTTCTGATTGTGATTCTCTTTACCGCGCTGCTCTTTCGCATCTCGGGTAGGCTGGTCTATTACGGTGGAAAATAAACAATCCTATGACACAATTCTTTTCAGCAGAAGCAGCCCTGCGCCAACGCTATCAGGCGGTTGGGCGGCGGCTGCGGTTTCAGGCCGAAGCACACGATGAATGGCAACTTTGGCGGCAGACCCTGCGCGACCGCATCCGTGAACTACAGGGGGTAGACCGGCTTGTGCCCACTGCGCCCAACCCGCGCATCACCGAGACGATAGCCTGCGACGGCTATCGCCGTGAGCGAGTTGAGATCGATACCGAGCCGGGGGTGACGATGCCCTTCTATGTCTTAATTCCCGACAAGCTCAACGGCACCGCGCCCGGCGTGCTAGCACCGCACGGCCATGCCAGTGGCGGTAAATACGCGGTAGCAGGGATCCGGGGTCTCGACCCTGCTCTGGATCAGACGATTGAGCAGCACAACTATGACTATGGCGTGCAGGCAGTACGCCGTGGCTATGTGGTCTTTTGCCCTGACGCACGCGGCTTTGGCGAACGCCAGGAATCCTTTTCGCAAGGCGCAGGGCAGATCCTCAACTCGTCCTGTCACCAACTGGCGCACATGGCGCTGCCGCTCGGTCTCACCGTTGCCGGCATGTGGACGTGGGATCTGGTGCGTTTGCTCGACTACATGCAAACGCGCCCGGAAGTGCAAGGGCGCAAATTGGGCGCGATTGGTCTCTCTGGCGGCGGGCTGCAGATCCTCTGGCTGGCCGCGCTCGACGAACGGATTGCCTGCGCCGTGATCAGCGGCTACTATTATGGGGTCGCCGATTCGCTGCTCCACCTCTCGAATAACTGCGACTGCAACTACATTCCCCACATGTGGGAAGAGGCGGATATCGGCGATGTCGGTGCGCTGATTGCGCCGTGCCCGCTGTTGATCGAGGCGGCGCGCCAAGATGGCCTCAATGGGCCGCGGGGCATCGTCAATGTGGAAGAGCAGGTGGCGATTACGCAGCGTGCCTATGATCTGCTGGGGGTGCCCGAACGGCTCGCCACCGATTATTTTGACGGTGGCCACGTCTGGCATGGTACAATGGCTTTTGCGTGGCTCGACCGCTGGCTGCAAGAGTAACGGTCGCCGGTGATGGATCTTCTCAATCCGATAATTTTCGATCCAATAAAGTAACTGGCGTCTGGCGGAAAGTAATTGCAAGCAGCGTGCAGGATTAGTAATTCACGATTCTGCCCGTCGGTATGGCTGTCACCCCTGCGCGCCCAGAAAGGGCAGCCGAGGGGGCCACAGGGTATAGGGGATGGATTCCTGCCTGCGCAGGAATGACAGCGAAGACGAACCCAGGAATTACTGAGTATAGAATTACTGAGTATAGAATTACTGAGTATAGAAATGCAGGAGAAATATGAACAGCACAACAATGCCTTTCCCTTTAACTTCGGCAAAAAAGGCGCTGGATATGAGTCCGGCTGCCTTTGGCGAGTTGCGCGATTGTACGCCGCTCCTTGGCGATAGCAATGCGCTCCGTCGACAGATGGCTGACGAGGGCTATCTCTTTCTGCGGGGAGTGCTAAATCGTGATGAAGTGCTGGCGGCCCGTATGTCGATGCTCGAAAAGCTGGCGGCCGAAGGGCATATTGACCTGACCTATCCCTTACACGACGCCAAGGCCGCGCCAGCAGCCCGCATCGCCTTCAAACCAGAGTTGGCAGCCAAGAATCCAATCGTTGAAAAAGTGATCTATGATGGCCCCATGATGGCGATCTTTGGCCAACTGTTGGGGGGACCGGTGCGCCACTTTGACTTTACCTGGGTACGTGCGGTCGCGCCAGGCATTGCCACGCCGCCCCACATGGATATTGTCTACATGGGGCGCGGCACCAAACAGCTCTACACGGCGTGGACGCCCTATGGCGATGTGCCGCGGCAGATGGGGGGGCTGCTGGTACTAGAAGGATCTCACCGCAACCAACGGCTGGTCAATGGCTATGGCAGCAAAGATGTCGACAAATATTGTGAAAACCGCGTGGGCGAAGGCTATACCAAAATGGGCGGCGGCGGTAATATCACCCCAGGCGGCTGGCTCTCGCGCGACCCGGTGACGCTGCGTGAGCGGCTGGGGGGGCGCTGGCTCACTGCTGATTACCAACTGGGGGATCTGTTGATCTTTTCCGTCTTCCTGGTCCACTGTAGCCTGGACAACAACAGCGACTGCATCCGTATCACCAGCGATACGCGCTATCAATTGGCGACTGACCCCGTGGATGAACGCTGGATTGGCGAAGAGCCAATCGCCCACGGCCCCGCCGCCAAAGCCGGCATGATCTGTTGACGCTGGCGTTACAGGCCGCCAAGCCTATCACTGTGCTACACATTGTAAGAGAAATTGCGCCGGCTGCATGTGCAGCCGGCGCAATTTCTCTTACGCCATGTTGATAATCAATTTTCTAAAGCGGCTCTAGGCGGGAGTTGATCGATTTGTCCCGTAGGAATTCGCTTAGTTGAGCCCAGCCAACTCCTCGCCAAAGGAGACCGCCTGCTGAATCACTGGCGTGCCATCGACCCACACCTGGTGGTCGGCGATAATGACGGAGCGACCGGTGAAGGAGTTGAAGTGGAAGGCGACATTCGGCTCATTGAAGGAAGCGGCATAGTCCATCAACGTACTGATCGCTACCTTCTCGCCAAGCAAGAGCGATTCCCGGTAATCTGAGCGCCAGTGCACACCGGCAAAGTTGCGACCAATGGCAATGTTGCCGGCTAACTTGTTCAGCTCCCCTTCGATGGTTAGCTCGTTCGTATCAGCACCAGTGTACGGCATCAACGAAAGGCCATCGTGCGCGGACTGTTTGGCTGTCAACGGCGTACCATCAACGGGGTGATGCAGCATGTTGAACTTCTGCGCACCTTGGAAACAGGCCTTGAGAATCGTGGTACAAGCACCAGCCACTGTGCCATGCCCTGCGCCATAAGCCGGATGCATCGGCGAACCTTCGGGGAAGGCCATCGGCAGCAGCAGTGAACCGTGCGCGCTATAGATGCGATTTGTCACGGTCACTTCGCCAATGGCGCTGGCAATATCAAAGTCAACTGTTTGCCCGTCGCCCCCACCGAGAAACTTGGTATGGATGCGGGCGGCGAAGACTTCCGGGCGCAGCCGCCGATGGACAGCCCACTTCTGATACCAGACCGCCTTTAAGGCGCGCGTGGCGACTTCGGTGACGAGTGACAAGATGTTGGGGCCACCAAAGGTACCAAAGGGTTGTTGATTGGCGAATGCCTGGTACGGATTGCTGTCGCTCAACTTGGCTCCGCCATCCAACAGGCGCAGCGCAGCCAGCAGATAGGCCTGGTAGAGCTGATCGACATGGACCCACTGCCCAAGATCACGGCCATTGCGGATGTAACGAGCCTGGGTGTCGAAGGCGTCCTTTGCTTGCTTCACCCCCCGCTGCACCGTGAGCCAATCGCCAAAGCTGGTCATGTAGTCGAGCCCCGGCAACACCGTACGCATTTTGGCGTCGATCTGCTGCGCACCAATGAAACAATCCTGCAACAGGAACTGCGAAAGATAGGGCCCCTCTTGCTCGCCGACAAAAATGCCACGGAAGAGCTTACCAGCCGTGAGCGGTTGTCCCGCCGCCAGTGCATCTTTTGCGAAGAGTGTCTGCCGCAGCGTACCACCGCTGCTCAGCGCCTGCTCAAAATCATCGACCGCGTCCTGAACCAGCGCGCTGTTTTGATAGTCGGTGAACGACACATCGCGCAGCAGCGCCATCCAATAGTTCTCAACGATTTCGGCCACGTTGGCAATGCTATTGAATTTCGGTGCGGCAGGCACAGATAACTGCGTCGGGTCGGCCCCGATTAGTTCCACGGCCAATCCCGCCTGCGGGTTGACATATTGGCGGCTCAGCACCGATGGCGTTGCCGTTGGGATCGCCAGGAAGTCATTCGCACCGCCGGTTGTCATGGCCGTTAGCAGCTTCTGATAGCTGTTCGGATCCACCAGGCCATTGGCCATGTGGGGGAGCCCTTTGGTAAAGTTGCCCCGGCGATCGGGATAATCGGTTTCATCGCCATTGGGCGCTTGGGTGGCTGGCTCGTAGCATTGCCAGAAATGGGCACTCTTCTTGCGATGATCGCGACGCGGCGCAATCGACTGTGGGATAACGCTCGCCGGCTGGGGCACGCTGCCTTTCTCAGCGCGCACAATTGGCGTTGCTTCTTGGGCATGGGCGAGACCATTGCCATTGGTGGATTGACGTGGTTTTTCCTTTACTGCCATGATGTTGCTCCTTCGGGGTCTAGATACAACAGAGTACGACGCGATTTCTAGTACACAACGGCTTCAGTAAGTCGGTGGTTTAGTAAATCGGTAAATCAGTACATCGGTAAATCGGGCACTGACTGTTCTGTCCACTGTGGCAACCATTGATTTATTTACGCCGCATTGTACTAGCAATGGGGATAGTCAGCTGACCGCTGGTGTGGCGGCAGCGATCGTCCTTGGATCTATCATAAAAAGCGTGCGTTGTTTTATCGTTGATTGGGGAGTTGGAGATAATGACCTGCCATGCCAAAAACAACAGCAATTTCTGCGTGTGTGGATGAAGATTATGGGGCCTTTGATGGCGAATTACGCACCTATCTATCACTGATCCAGAAGTAGCTTGGACGCCCTTGGAGGACGAACTCTGTTCTCGATACCGTAGGGTACGCTATCGAGAAAAGAGTGTACCCGATCACCCCGCCTCCACCACGACCGCCTCCGGCGCTTTCCACAGCTGCGGCAGCCATAGCGCCACGCCCGCCACCAATAGCGCCGACAGACCGGACTGCAACCCCAGCGCCAGCGGTGCGCCCACGCTTTCGGCCAGAAAGCCAGTCTGCAATTTCCCCAGCGGGTCAGAGCCAATGCCGATCATGACGACCCCCATGGCGCGGTCGCGCATTTCATCACTGGCGGTGAGCAGGACAATGGAACTTTGCATGAGCGCAAAGCAGGATTGGCCAATGCCGGCTAGCACGAGCAAGCTCCACGAGAGGGGGTAGCGGGTGGAGGCGGCGAAGGCGAGGAGACCAAGACATTGACAAAAGGAACCGACCGCATAGAGCAGCCCACTGTTGACCCGCCGCCGCAGGTGGTTGATCAGGAGGAGACCCGTAAAGGAACCGATGCCGGTAGCCGTGCCCAGAAAGCCCAAACCTTCCGGCCCTTGGTGCAGGATATCGCGGGCAAAGATCGGTAGCAGACTCATGTAGGGGAAGATGAGCAGGTTCATGAGCAGTGTAATGAGCACCACGGCCAGGATTGGCTCATTGTGGCGCACATAGCGAAACCCTTGCCCTATATTTGCCCAGGTGGATCCCTTTGGCGCAACCATACGGGGAATATCACTTCGGGTCAGCGTGTACAGCAATACCAGCGCCGACGCCGAGAGAATTGCCAAGACGAGAAAGCAGCCCAATGCACCAAAATAGACAATGACCATCCCCGCCAGAAAGGGGCCGACAATCCGCGAAATGCCGCCGGCAAAACTTTCGAGCAACAGCGCATCCATAATCAGCGCTTTGCCAACCATGTCAGGAAGCAGGGCACGGCGGGTGGGAAAATCAATCGCCCACGCCAGCCCCAGGATAAAGGAGATCAGCGCCAAGTGCCAGAGTGCGAGCATCCCCATCGCCAACAGCAACACAATCAGCCCATACATCAACGCATTCACCGCTTGGCAGGCGATGATCACCGGGCGGCGGCCAAAGCGGTCGGTGATCGGCCCAACGAGAAAACCGGCGGGAATCATCGGTGCGCTGCGAAAGAAGCCAATTAGGGCTACCGCCCACGCCGAATCGGTCCGCTCCAACACCAGCCAGCCCATGACCACTGTCTCCATTTGCAGCGTCTGCCACCAGAGCGTATTGCCGGCGACCAGCCGCCGGTAGTCGACAATGGCCAGCGGGGCAAGAAGATCTTGGACCAAGGGCACACGTCTAATTTTACTAATCCCAATTTTTCTGATCATAAAGTTGTACACTCAGCACTTTGTCGTTGTCCCAGTAGGACGGTTGAGTTTAGGTCCAACGTAACGATTCAGCCACCCCGCCTAACCCGCCTCCAATGGGCAGCCGCCACTGGGCGTGCGAGCAAGCGAGGAGCTTTGCTCCCCTCCCTGATCACGGCTTACCTTACCCACATTTTTTGTGTCCATTGGCGTGACTTGGTAAATCTGCCTGGCAGATGCCAGCGGGCGCAACCACCCTGGAACTCTGGTGAGTAAGGGTAAGGGTAAGGGTAAGGGTAAGGGTAAGCCCAAGCCGGGGAGGGCAAGGGATGGGGTGAATGGTTATGGTCTAGCATGATTCCGATCAGTTGTAACGCGCTTCGTCCCCTTCCCGCACCCGCCAACTCACCAGCGTCGCCACGACGCCCACGCCGACATAGAGCCAGAAGACAAATTGGTAGGCGTCAATTGCGCTCCCCGCCCCAGCCAGACTCTGTTGCAACATCACACCGGCCAATGCCACGCCGAGAATCCCGCCGGCAAAGCGAATCATGCTGTAGAGACCAGCGGCCGCGCCACTCTCCTCGGCGGCTACGCCGTGCATTGAGGCGCGATGGAGTGGTGCCAGCGAAACACCGATGATCAGGCCGTGCAAAGCGGTCAGCGTAAAGATCAGCCAGAGGGGCGCAGCGGCGGGCAGCAGGGCAAAGACGATCATCACAAGCAGCAAGCCGCCCATACTTAACATTACCGGCCGGCGGCTCCCCCAGCGATCGGCCAATTGCCCACCGGTGCGCGACATCAGAAAGAGCATCCCAGCCTGCAAAGCGAGCGCAATACCAATTGTGCTGGCGTTGAGGTGATGAATATCGGTGAGGTATAGGGGCATCAGAAAGTTGATGCTGCTCATGAGCATCATGCGCAGACCCGCGGCCACCGAGGCCGCCGTAAAGGTATGGTTGTGAAAGATGTGGAAGTTAACATAGGGTTGTGCGCGGCGCCCTTCCCACCAGATCAGCACAGCTAGGAGCAGCACGCAGAGGCTTAGAAGTCGCCAATCACGCAGCCCGTCGACGCCGGTAATGGGGCGGCTGGAGGTATAGAAGAGGAGGGCGACGAGTGCACCGCTGAGCAACGCTACCCCTGGCCAATCAAAGCTGCGCAAAAATTGGGGATCGACTCGGCGCGCAGCCAATGTCGGGATGTGGGTGCGCACAATGAAAAAGGCGACGATGCCCATGATCAGCGTCGGCGGGTAGATGGCGCGCCAACCGAACTGATCCACCAGCAAGCCACCAAAGTAAGGCACTGTCAACCCAACCAGCGGAATGATCGAGTTCCACGCGCCCATGATCTTGCCCCGTTCACTGGGTTCAAACCATTGTGCGATGATCGCGATGCTCAGCGGCACAAAGCCAGCGGTGCCGATTCCCTGCACGGCGCGGCCCAGCACGAAGAGCGGAAAGCTGGTCGCCGTCACCACCAGCAGGGTGCCCAGCAGAAAGATCAGCGTGCCCAACAGCAACAGCCGCCGTTTGCCCAGCCCATCGCCCAGCCGACCATAGAGCGGCATCAGCGCCATAAAGGGCAGCGAATAGCCCAACGATGCCCAAGCCGTGGTGTCGGCGTCAAGCGCAAAGCTGGCGCGCAAGGTGGGCAGCGCCACACCAAACATGTGCGTGTCCAGGCCCACCATCACCGACGGGGCCATCAGCCCAATCAAGATGCGCGTCTGTGGGGAAGACCAGTCGATGGTGGGGAGAGACCAGCGGCTGGGTTTACTGGCGGTATTTGTCACAATTGGTCCTTTGTCGTTGGTCAGATGGTCGTTTAGGTCATTACCGTAGGCTGAGCTTGTCGAAGCCGAAGCGGTTTCGGCTTCGCGCCCAGCGGGCACCCGCTGGGCCTACGCTCTTGCACCTGTTTAATTTCTTTACTTGCTACGTGTTTTGTCAGATAAGTTGTGATAGGTATTGCCATGGGAGCTTTGTCACGCTGAAAGCGTCTTCAGGGCACGTTACGCCAAAGTCCTTGCCGAGCTCGCCGCGCAAGGAATGACAGGGATCGATTCACAATATTTCCTGTCACTCCTTCTTTAACAGACCACCATGTGTCGGCCGCACTGATCATGAAACGAGCGGCTTGCGCAGCAATAAGACTTCAGTCTCGTATAAACGCACGCCGCCCTGACCATCATCCTCATACCAGGAATCGGGCTTGCGCGCGTAGAGGCTGTAGCCAAGACGCTCATAGAGTTTGCGCGCGCGATCATGGTCTATCTCCACCCCCATAACGGCCCACTGTTTGCCGCGGGCGCGGATGCGCGCCTCGGCCGCGGCGATTAGATGCGTGCCGAGGCCCATGCCCTGAAGCTGCGGTTGCACCGAAAGTTGGCCAATCTCCGCTGCGTCTTCACCCAATAGATAGTCGATGAGGCCAACGGCAAGCGGGGAGCCATCCGGCGCGCGCACGGCCAGGTAATCCGCTTCACCGCGGCCAACAGCCAGCAGCTTTTCGTTGATGCTGCGTAGGTGGGCAGCATCCCCAGCCCATGCCAGATCAGACAGATCCGCGTGCTGTAGGTCGTTGACCACCAAGAGGCTCACACCGTTCCCGGCAAGCAGATGTGTTAGATCCAGTGTTGACATCTCATTTCTCCAATCAGTACACTGTAACTCATGTTACGCATCTTCCCATAAAGGCGCCACGCTACTCGAGTATGCCGCATCCCCAGATGCGGGTCAATCCGCATCTGGGGATGCGGCGTACTCGAGACCGGCATGTTTACTGCGTGACATGAGACTGTAAATTACGTTTTTGGCACTGTCACCTCTGCGCAAGCAAGGGGCAGGCTGGATTCCTGCGTAGGCAGGAATGACAAAACAGCAGAGTACTGAGTTCACAGTATAATCAGCTATCTTGACCTTCTGTTCCTAGAACTTACGCACGCCGCGCCAGCGTTTGCAACGCCACCAAACTGATGAATTCATACGCGACTTGGGCGGCCAGCAGCGCCGTGAGTTGGGCGTGATCGTGGGCGGGCAGCACTTCAACAACACTGCCGCCGATCCAGTTGATGCCCGTGCAGGCGCGCAGATATTGTAACCCCTGAAAGCTGGTGGGGCCGCCAACTTCGGGAGTACCGGTGCCGGGGGCGTAGGCGGGGTCAAAAAAGTCAATGTCAAAGGAGAGAAAGGCTTTGGCGTCGCCAACGGTGGTGCGCACCAGGTCGCCAATCTGCTGCGGCGTTTGCGCGAGCAATTCAGTCGTGGTGCGCATCGTAAAGCCGAGGTCGCGCGCCAGTTGCAGATCGCTCTCATCATAAAGACCGCCACGCATGCCCAGTTGCACCGAGCGCTTGGGGTCGATCAGCCCTTCCTCCAGCGCGCGGCGGAAGGGCGTGCCGTGGGTATAGCGAAACTGCCCATAGTAGCTATCCCACAGATCGCCGTGCGAATCGAATTGCACCAGTGCCAGCGGACCATGCACCGCGGCGAGCGCACGCAACTCGGCCAGAGCGATGCCGTGGTCGCCGCCAATGTCGAGCGGAATTACCCCGGACGCGGCAACCTCCTGCACCGTGCTGGTGATCGATGCATAGCTTTCGTGGATGTAGCCGGGATAGACGGTGGCGTCGCCGTAGTCGACACAAGAGAGTACGGCAAAGGGCTTGACCTTTAGCTCTGGGTTGTAGGCGCGCAACATGACCGACGCACTGCGCACCGCTTCCGGCCCAAAGCGCGCACCGACGCGATAGGTCACGCTGGTGTCAAAGGGTAAACCGATCACGGCCAGGTCGACATCTTGGGTGGCGCGCACATGGGGCAGGCGCGCAAAAGTGCGGATACCGGTGAAGCGGGGCGATTCCATGGAGTTGGCCGGTTCGTAGTGGGTCATAAAGATAAGTTCAGTATTTAGAAAAACGATCCACGAAGCAACTAAAGGGCGGTGCCCTATTTCACCCTGAAGAAACAGTGGCGGACGCCATGTTTCTTGAGAGAGACACGAATTTTCACGAAGAAAAACAAAGTCGTTTGCGCCCCCAGCGTTGCCGCTCAGAGGTGCTTCGTATATCTTCGTGGCTCTTCGTGGAGCATCGCTGTTACTTAGGCACGAATTCCGTTAGTTGCCGCCTGGCCTGCGCCAATCAAGAGGCCGGTCTCAGCGCTGTAGCTGATCATGGGGATGCCGTTGGCGGCCCAGTGGCGGGCGAGGCCAACATCGGCCAGTTGGATGGCGCAGGTGATGCCATTGCGTTGACAGGCGGCCACCACTTTTTCAATCGCGGCAACCATCGTTGGCGAGGTCGGCGGGCCGGCGACACCGAGCGAAATCGAGAGATCATTGGGGCCAATAAAGAGCACATCGACGCCGGGTATCGCGGCAATTTCGTCTACTTGTTCCAGCGCCTCTTTGGTCTCGATCTGGATCACAACGAGGTTTTCCTGGTTGGCCCGCGCCATAATATCGAGTACAGGGCCGCCTTGGAAGTTGGTGTGACCGCGGTTGAGCGCATTGCCACGGTTGCCCTCTGGCGGATATTTGACAATATCGAGCGCCGCTTTAACTTGCTCAACATTGTAGACGCGCGGCAACATAATGCCCTGTGCCCCGACATCGATCGACTGGGCCAGATAGGCGTAGGTTAGCTCCGGCACGCGCACGATTGGTGTGACACCGTAGGCGCGCCCCGCACGACTGAGGTCGGCGATAGTCTCAATGTTAAAGGGGCCGTGTTCGTTGTCAATGATGCAAAAGTCAAAGCCGGCAATCTTCAGCAGTTGCATAATCGACGGTTGGCGAATTTCGGCGACCATGGTGCCAAGGACGATTTTACCTTCTTTGAGCGCGGCGCGCAGGGGATTGGAAGCGATAATCGATTCTAACATGATAAATGGTACCCTTTTGATCACCGCAGCCGCGGTTGGATTGTTGATAATTGTATACCTGGGAAAGCACACGCTCATTTTACTATAGAATGCCTTACCAAGAAAGCGCTCTCCAACCAACGGGTGCGTCCCACATTTTCGGGGGTGCTCAGACAAATCGGTTTTTCATGCTCGACCAATCCCCCCAAAATGGGACGCACCCCCAACCAACCCCAGCAATTCTCGGGATGGCGAAGAACTAACCCCAGTACTTTGCGATTTAAGGGGACTCTTTGGGAATTCAGGGGGTGGGCCCCTAATGAGATCCTGTTGAGCCTTTAAAGGCTTGACAGGTGAGCTTGGGGAACGCCATAATAGGAGCAACCGCCACTCAACCAAGAAAGAGAGTACCATGCAACCACAGAATCTGCTGATCATCATGTCTGATGAGCACCAGCGCAATGGAATCGGCTGCTATGGCAACCGACTGGTACAGACGCCCAACCTGGATCGGCTTGCTGCGCGCGGAGTACGTTTTAGCAACGCCTATACCAACTGCCCGATCTGTGTCCCTTGTCGCGCCTCCTTTGCCACCGGCCGCTATGTCCACCAAATCGGCTATTGGGACAACGCCTTTCCTTACGAAGGGGCTGTGCCGGCATGGGGCCATCGCCTACAGGAACAGGGCCATCGGGTCGATTCGGTTGGCAAGCTGCATTACCGCCGCGCCGAGGATGCCGATGGCTTTAGCGAGAAGCACGATGCCATGTATGTCGCCGAGGGGATTGGTGAACTGATCAGTTGCATCCGGGAGAATCCGCCCCTGCGCCAAGGGCGCGGCGGCATCCTCAACGCCGGGCCTGGCGAATCGGCCTATCTGCGCTACGACGCGCGGATTGCTGACCAAGCCTGTGCATGGCTGACTGACCGCGCCGCCACCCCCGCCGACGATGATCCACCCTGGGTCTTGTTCACCTCCTTTGTCAACCCCCACCCACCCTTTATCGCGCCCCCCGAGCTCTACGCCCGCTATCTGGTTGAGGAGATGCCACTGCCAACGGAGTGGGAAGCGACGGCATGGCCGGATCAACCGGCGCTAGCCTATATGCGCCGCTACTTTGGCTGGGAGGCAGGCTTTACAGCAGCGGAAGTGCGCAAAGCCGTGGCCACCTACTATGCGCTCTGTACCTATCTTGACCAAAAGGTCGGGCAGGTCCTCGAGACGCTGGAAGAGACGGGCCTGGCCGCGACAACACGCGTGATCTACACCACCGATCATGGGGCCATGGTGGGCGCGCATGGCTTGTGGGGCAAATTTACGATGTATGAAGAAGCGGCCGCCATTCCCTTACTGCTGGCAGGGCCGGATCTGCCGGCGGGCAAAGTGGTCAATACGCCCATCTCCCTGGTCGACTGCTTCCCGACGATTTTGGCGGCAGTCGGGGCAGAGCCAACCGCGGCTGATGTCGACCTGCCGGGTGAATCGCTTTTGGCGCTCGCGCAGGCACCAGATCGAGAACGGCTCATCTTCAGTGAGTATCACGCCGCCGGCACACGCAATGGCGTCTATATGGTCTGCGATGGGCACTTTAAATATGTCGAATATCTGCATGAAACACCCCAACTCTTTGATCTGACGCTTGATCCTCAGGAACATGTCAATCTGGCGACATCGTCTGCCCACCAGGCTACCCTGGCCTACTATGCTGCCCAACTTCGCGCCATCGTTGATCCCGCAGCCGTGGATCGATTGGCCAAAGCAGATCAGCAGGCCAAAGTGGATACATACGGGGGAGAAGCTGCCATCTTGGCACGTGGACTGAGCAATTCAGCGATCCCTGGCGAAGCACCGCTCTTTCAATCGATGGTGAGAAACAATTCGTGAACAGCGGTTGACGTAGGGTGTATCTAGCCCAAAGAAGGAAAGAACGATGAAGATCACACGACAGGAGATCGATACGGTGCTTCAGTTGTTGGCGGAGACACCGCACAGGATCGAAGTGTCAACGGCGGCTCTTGCGTCGGCACAGTTAGCGCACAAGGCCGACGCCCAAAGCTGGTCTGCCGACGAGATTCTGGCCCATCTGCGCGCCTGTGTCGATGTGTGGGTGGGGACAATGGATCGGATGTTGACGGAAGAGCAGCCCACGTTGCGGCACCTTTCGCCGCGAAGCTATCTGCGCAAAACGGATTATGTGGATTTGCCGTTTGCCGAATCGTGGGCAATTTTTGTGGCGGAGCGGGCAGCATTATTGGAAAGATTGCAGCCTTTGACGTTGGAGCAGTGGGCGCGGTCGGCGATGATCCAAGAGCGGCAGCATACGGTTTTTAGTCAGGCGCGGCGGTTGGCGCTACATGAGGAAGGGCATTGTGGGCAGATTGAGGAGTTGGTAAGGCCAAACCAAATAAATAATTATCCACGAAGTCACACGAAGACACACGAAGAAAAAGCAATTCTTCGTGAAACTTCGTGCTTCTTCGTGGATAATTTAAATTTTGGAATAGCCTAACACGATAATTGGATTGGCAACAGTGTGTATTATGTATATGATAGCTGCATGTCAAGTCGTGAAATTGTGAAACGCCTACAAGAAGAAGGGTGGGAATTGGTGAATGTGCGTGGTAGCCATCGTCAGTATTACGACAACGTTAAATTACATTTCATAGACAGGATTCACAAGATTTTTGTTCTGCTGTATCAATCCTGTTAACTCTGTCAATCTTGTCTAATTTAACATTGTCGTAGTATACAATACCTTCGCCAATTTCAGAAATTAGAGCCGTCATTCCTGCGCAGGCAGGAATCCATCTTCATGTTACACGAGTAGATTCCTGCCTGCGCAGGAATGACATCTGGAAATTTCCGCCAAAACAAGGTTTGGC
>DAOUCA010000077.1:0-9566 GCA_034432375.1 Caldilineaceae bacterium | reverse complement strand
TATAATGGACCCAGAAATTTAGACAGTAAAACGAACAAAAATAAAGTCCCAAACGAATCATGCGCAAACGATACAGTAATACATTCAAAGCAGAAGTTGTCAAAGAGCTGATGAAAGAAGAAAAGACAATCAGCCAGCTCGCTGCTGAACACGAGATCCATCCAACACAATTAAAGGAATGGAAACGGCTCGTCGTGGCAGGCTTACCAGAATTGTTTGAGCGCAAAGGGGAGGGCGTTGATAAGTTGAAGCAAGCCCATGCCCAAGAAGTCGAAGAGTTGTATGCTGAGATTGGCCGGTTAACTACCCAGGTCAATTGGCTCAAAAAAAAATCTGGCCTCGACGTTGCCGGCAAGTGAACGACGAGCATTGGTCGAATGGGAAAAGTCAGAACTGCCCCTCACTGTCCAAGCCGAGTTGCTGAGTGTGAGCCGCGCAAGTCTTTACTATCAGCCAGTCCAACCTTCGGCAGAAGAGGTAGCAATCAAACATCGCATCGACGAGATTTACACAGCGTTTCCTTTCTATGGCAGCCGCCGAGTTACCGTGCAACTGCGGCGAGAAGGGAGAGAGATTAACCGCAAGACAGTCCAGCGGCACATGCGGGAAATGGGGATCCGTGGTATTGCTCCGGGGCCAAACCTGAGCAAACGCCAGCAAGCCCATGCCGTCTATCCCTATTTGTTGCGCAATGTTACTGCGGCCTATCCCAATCATATCTGGGGCATTGATATTACCTACATTCGTCTACACAAGGGGTGGATGTATCTGGTTGCCATCCTCGATTGGTATTCTCGCTATGTGGTTGCCTGGCAACTCGATGATTCGCTCACGATTGATTTTGTGCTGACTGCTGTCGAGCAAGCGTTGGCCCAACAGTGTCCACGGATTTGGAACAGTGATCAAGGGAGTCACTTTACCAGTCCTCAATATATCCAACGCCTCTTGGATGCGGATGTTCAGATCAGCATGGATGGCAAAGGCCGTGCGCTGGACAACATTTTCACGGAACGGCTCTGGCGTACTATCAAATATGAGGAGGTTTACTTACATGAGTATTGCTCCCCCAAAGAGGCTTATCGTGGACTGGATACCTACTTCCTTTTCTATAATCAACGACGGCCTCACCAGTCCCTTGGCTACCTCACCCCAAGTGAGGTTTACTTCAAAAATCTGCTTTAACGAAAGGAGCCTTGGGACTTTATTTCTCACCCCTTCTCTGTCTTGACAAGTGGGTCCACTTTGATCCGTCTACGCGAAGAGAGTTTGAAGGTTATCAAAGTTTTCGTGTCCATGATCTAGATGTTCTTTTGCATTTGTCTGGTGTAGAGGAAAAGATCAAGACACATTATTTGGTTGCTTGGTCGATTGTTGCAACCTGGGATCCAAGTTTCCGATATCGCCCGATTGGAAGTGTTACTGCTACTGATGCACACATTATCATTGAGGCAACGAGGACAATATTAGGTGCTTTATGATCGATATAACAAAGTTTGAACAACTTCAACGAGAGCTTAGCCGTGAGAAAGGAAATTTTGTCCTGTTTGGATTGTTTTTACGTGATGAAGCCCCAGGAAAGTGGGATTTTATTGTATCGGCCCCGTGGCTTGAGCAAGGAAAAATGAAGGCACTTCAACTGTTAGTTGACAGAGCGAAACCGATTATTGGACAGCAAGAGTTGCTAAATTTATCGCGAATCATAACGCTAAATCATGACGACCCTGCCTTATTCGAAATACTCAGCAAAGATCGCCATATTGATAAAGTAACTGAGCTAAAAGATATTACAGTTGCGGGGATAGAGATTAGTCATGCTTTTATCTTTCATGCAGATGAAATTGTCGCAGAGCCACTGGTCGCCTGATGGTGCATTGCTCGCTTATTGAATCGTCGTCGTGATCAACTGCTGTGCACCGGCTTTCGCTAGCCCATGCACAACAGCCTCAATCTGCTCCGCTCTCACCAACGCAATCACATTGCCGCCACGCCCGCCGCCACTCAATTTTGCCCCCAACGCCCCTGCCGCACGGGCTGCAGCAATCAATCGCTCCAATGGTGGGGAACTCACACCCAATTCCGCCAAAATCGATTGGTTCTCATTAAAAAGCTCTCCCAATATAGACAACAGACCCTGTTCAATTGCGATCTGCACCTGCGCCACAATTGTTTGAATTTCATCAAAGCAGGTATCGTAGCGTGCCGGCTCTGCCAACCAACCACGACGTACATCACCGACCGTCTCTTTGGTCGGTGCCGCAATGCCGCTATCGGCGATGACGATCGTAATCGGCACAGATGGGATAAACGGTACCGGCGTTTCGCCCTTGACAAACCAGATCGGCTTGCCATGCGCGATCACCGTGTTGTCGATGCCGCTGGGTGTGCCGTGGTAAAGCCGCTCGCTTTCGTAGACGAGAGTGCTCACTGCTTCTGGTGTCACCGGTTGTCCCACATGGGCATAAATTGCCTTCACCAGTGCCGCGCTCAGTGCGGCACCACTGCCCAGCCCGCTAGCAATCGGAATCTGGCTGCTCACCTCGATCCGCCAATCTGGGTTCGGTGGCAAGCCCAATTGGGCCAGCGTCAACCGCGTAACCAATGCCAAAGGCTCTTCGTCGCCAGCCGCGTCCAACCGGATGGTGCGGCCAAGATCCTTGGCAACCCCAATCAGGCCACTGCCGGCGGGACCAATGGTAATCTGCGCCGTGGCGATCTTCTCCCAAACCGGCACCGCGATTGCCGGACGGCCATAGACGACCGCATGTTCGCCAACAAGGATAATTTTACCGGGGGCAGTTGCAAGGGTCATGGGTTGGATTTGCCATTATTCAACTTACGTAGGAAGCCTCAGCGCATTGAAATACGCTGCCGATAGACAAAACCCGTTTGTGAAGGTTAATTCAATAAGTCGGTAAACGGAGGCTGAGCTTGTCGAAGCCGGATCCGCTCTGGCTTCGACAAGCTCAGCCTCCGCTCCACTACCGAATCTGATTTTTAACCTTCACTAATGGGTTAACGACAGCGTTTTAGGGAGCGATTAGTCTAGCACTTGATGATCGCTTTACGCGGCCAAGGCGGCCATGATCTCGTCTGGTACGTCGCTCATGATCACATCGACCCCAAGTGCGGCTAGTCGCTTGGCTTCGTCAATCTCGTTGACGGTCCAGGTGTTGACGGCACAGTTGTGGCCGCGCGCCCACTGCATGTGTGCTTCATCGATCAGCTTGGACAGGGGGTGAACGGCCTCCGGCTGCATAATTGGTGTAAACCAGGCATTGCGCAGCCACGGCGTCATTGGCAGATAATAGAGCAGCCCCAGCCGCACCTTGGGGTTGAGATAGCGGATCTTGATCAGCGAGACTGGGTTAAAACTGGAAACGATCACCTGATCATAGAGCTTGCGCGCCTCGATCATTGCCAACAATGGCTCGACTTGATCACCACCAAGGGGATCCATCGTCTTTACTTCCACATTGACCAGGCAGCGATTCCCGACCAGGTCAAAGACCTCATCGAGCGTTGGAATGCCCACGCCGGTAAATTCTGCGCTAAAAGGGCTGCCAGCATCGATCTTTGCCAATTCAGCCGCCGTGTAATCACCGACATGGCCTTTGCCCGTTGTCGTTCGTTCGAGCGATTCATCATGGATCACGGCCAAGCGGCCATCTTTGCTGCAATGGACATCTAATTCAATCCCAGCCACCCCCATTTCGAGGGCGCGGGCAAAGGCGGGCAACGTATTTTCCGGCGCAACCGCTTTGGCACCGCGGTGGGCAAAAATTTGTGGCGAAGTCATCGAAACTCCATCGTTCTGTAAGGAGAAGGGAAAACAGATAATAAATAATCGTAGTAAAGAGTAAAGTCTTTACTACAATTCTACAGTTCAGTCAGCCCTGGCGCGGCACGTGTCAACTGCACAAGCCGCTTGCCATCAATCAGCGTCAGCGGTTTGCCGGCGGCCCATTTGCGGGCGTCGTCACTAATCGTGCTGGAGGTGACCAAAAAGGCGCGGGTGGCACCGCTGTGGATCATCGTGCCATAGAGTTCGCGCACGGTTGGCGAGCCGACAGTGCCACGATAGCGTTTACACTGCACGACCGCTTGCTGACCATACCGATCGGTCACCAAGATATCCACACCGCCATCTTTGCTATCCTGCGTGTTGATCACCTTGTAGCCCTGGCGCGCAAAAAGACGTTGTGCGACATACTCTTCAAAGGCAAAAGGGTCAATTACCTGCAGCTCATGTAACGAGAGCGCGCCCCATTTGCCACTGCTACGTACCCCCGTCAGCCAGCGTTCACCAATCGTGCGCCAAGCGAGGACAAGCGCAACACCAACGATGATTATGCCGAGGATCAAGAGCAGATTTACCTGCAAGCCGGCGCGTAGCCCATCCACCCAAAGTCGATAACCAAGCCAACCATAGAGCGTTGCCCAAAGCAGCGTTAGGACGACGATAAAGAGGGGCTGCACACGGGGCAGTCGTGGCAGCCGTGGGGTTGGCAAGCGGAACGCATAGCTATACTCAGACATACGCCATCTCAGCCTCCAAAGAGCCGGCTCAGCCATCCCTTTTTCTGCGGTGGTGACGGTGGCAACTCGAAGATCAGATCCGGTTCTTCTTCCTGATCGAGAATGCCCAGCTCCCGTTTGAGTTCATCTGTCATGGCGTCGGGCGTCCATGCCGGTTGCCAGACCAGATCAATGGTCACTTTAGCCGCGCCGCGGTCATATAGCACCTGTTGCACATCTTGCATGATCTGTGGCCCCAATGGGCAATGTTGGCTGGTCAAGGTCAGTGTTACAGTGACTTCGTCACCGATGCCATCATCCACGCCACTATCATCGACTTCATCCTGCTCTTCATCTGCGGTCGTGGTCGCCGTGACTGCTACGCCATAGACGAGCCCCAAGTCAACAATGTTCTGAAAAATTTCCGGATCGATCACCGCTTTTAACGCTTCGCGGTACTCTTCTGCTGATGTCGTTCCTGTTGTCATCTAGTTACCTTTTTTGTAATAATTCAATCATCGTGCCGTGGGTCGCCTTGGGGTGGACAAAGGCGACCAGGCCGTGGACCCCTTGGCGAGGCGTCTCGTCGATCAGACGCACGCCCTGTTCCCGGAGTTCCGCCAGTGCCGCTTCAATATCATCAACGCTAAAGCAGATGTGGTGGGTCCCTTCGCCTCGATTTTGCAGATAGCGTGCCGTGCCACTTGTGCTGTCCGTGGGGGCGATCAGTTCAATGGTGCCGTTGCCGGCGTCGAGGAAGACCGCTTCGACCAACTGTTCGGGAATCGCAACTCGTTCGAGCAGCCGAAAGCCCAGTTGATCACAGTAGGTTTTCAGACTCTCATCAATGTTATGGACAACAATGCCAATGTGATCGATCTGCTTAAACATGGAATTCACTGATCCACTTCTCTAGAATGGCAGCCTTTTCGTTGCCCCGTTTGGCCACACTTTTGCGAACTTTATCGAGCGATTTTTCTTCCCATAACTTCTCTGGGTTCTTTGAATAAAAGAAGTCGGCATAGCTGATAATCTGCTCTTCAATGGTCGCCGGAAAGATGTCACGCGGGGGGAAGGGAAGATTTTGTTCAAGGATATCCGCTTTGGTAATCCCGACGCCGATATGCGATTCCGCAACTTGGGCATGTCTGAATAACCCTTCGGCTTCTAAAATCTTGCGCCCTTCTAGCACATGGCAGACATAGGGCAGTTCTCCAGTGCAATAAATATTAGGCGCATTGGTGCGGATGATGCCGATGTCATGTAACATGGCCGCCTCTTCAATAAAGGTTTGACTCTCTTCCGAGAGCTTCAATTTGCGCGCAATTTTTAGCGCTTTATTGGCCACCAACTGGCAGTGGATCAGATAAATTGGATAGGTGAAGCTCTCCGGCGGAATATATTTGTGAATAATGCGAAAGTAGTCAACGCGCTCCATGAAGCTTAAAACTCTCTAAATTTTGTCACCCGCTGGTTAAATAAATCAACATTGCTGGGTGCATACTTGTCAATTGATTGGTGATATCTATACCCAACTCTCCGGCACATATTCGCCAAAGACATTGCGCAACGTGTCGCAAATTTCACCTAAGGTCGCGTACGCTTCTACCGCTTCGACAAAGAGGGGCATCAGCGCTGCATTGGGGGTGCGTGCAGCCTTTTCGATGCGGCCAAGCAGCGCTTGGACTGTACGATTGTCCCGTTCCGCGCGCAATTGTTGCAGCGCCGCCATCTGGTCAAGCCGTACTTGCTCATCGACGCGCAGGAGATCCGGTTTCACAGTCGCATCGCTCTGGTATTGGTTAACGCCGACGACGATCTGTTCGTTCCGTTCAATCGCGCGCTGCGTTTTGTAGGCGGCATCTTGAATTTCGCGCTGGATAAAACCCTCTTCGACGGCGCGCAACGCGCCACCTAAGTGGTCAATCCGCGCAATATAGGCGGCGGCTTGATCTTCGATCGTATCGGTCAAAGCTTCCACATAATAGGAGCCCCCCAACGGGTCAACGGTATCGGCCACCCCACTCTCATTGGCGATGATCTGCTGGGTGCGCAGCGCGATCTCCACCGCCTTTTCTGTCGGCAGTGCCAGTGCTTCATCCATGCCATTGGTGTGCAAGCTTTGCGTGCCACCGAGTACGGCGGCCATCGCTTGCAACGCCACGCGCACGATATTATTTTCCGGCTGTTGTGCCGTTAAGGTGCTGCCGCCGGTCTGTGTGTGAAAGCGCAACTTGTAACTATCCTCATTTTGCGCGCCAAAGCGATCCCGCATGATCTTGGCCCACAGCCGGCGAGCGGCGCGGAACTTGGCCACCTCTTCCAAAAAGTTGTTGTGCGCATTAAAAAAGAAGCTGAGTTGCCGCGCAAAGCTATCAACATTCAGCCCGGCACTGATTGCCTGTTGCACATATTCAATGCCATTGGCTAGGGTAAAGGCAACCTCCTGAACCGCGGTGCTGCCTGCCTCACGCATGTGATAGCCACTGATCGAAATCGTGTTCCATTTGGGAACGGCGTCGGCACAATAACGGAAGATATCGGTGATGAGGCGCATCGACGGCGTCGGCGGAAAGATATAGGTACCACGCGCAATGTACTCTTTGAGAATATCATTTTGGATGGTGCCCCGCAACTGCGCGGCCGGCACCCCCTGCTGCTTGCCCACGGCAATCACCATCGCCAGCAGGATCGCCGCCGGCGCGTTGATCGTCATGCTAATGCTCACCTTGTCGAGGGGGATCCCAGCCAGCAACGTCTCCATGTCACGCAGGCTGCTGATCGAGACACCGACCTTGCCCACTTCGCCCTCGGCCAACTCGTGGTCCGCATCGTAGCCGATCTGCGTGGGCAGGTCAAAGGCAACAGAGAGGCCGGTCTGTCCGCGATCGAGCAGATAGTGGTAACGCTCGTTGCTCGCCGCTGCCGTGCTAAAGCCAGCGTATTGGCGCATGGTCCAGAGCCGACCACGGTACATATTGGGCTGAACCCCGCGTGTAAAGGGATATTCACCAGGGAAGCCGAGTTTTTCTTGATAGTCATCTCCAGTGACTGGCGTATAGAGCGTGTCGACCGGTACGGTATCGCTGCTGGTGGTAAAGCGTTCGCGCCGCTCGCCAAAGCGCTGGACTTGCGGATCGAGTGTCGCACGCTGCCACTGCTCTTTTTGGTTGGAAAGTTCTTCCCCTGCCCCCATGCCGGACTCCTAGATTAAAGCTTCTGCCGATTTATTTCTCACTCGTGTGACAAGATGATACTGTTGGCCTACCTTACAATCTAGCCGTGTCACTCCTGCCCCCACCGCCGTGAGGGTAAACTCTGGCAGGAGTCCACTTCATCGACATGGATTCCTCGAGTGCCCGCTGGGCGCGCAGGAATGACAGTGTTACAGCAGAGCGTAAGGTGTTTCGCAAGGTAGGCCAACAGTATCACAAGATGACCCGATGGCCAGATGATTACAATGCGTTCATCCTATCACTATTAACATTAAATCGGGATACTATCTATTGTTGTTAGCGTAAAAACTTATCTTCTACAAGAGAGTTGTTCCTAAGTAAAGCCTGAGGCGGAGGTGACTGTCACCTGGATTGCTTAAACAGGAACAACTCTGAGATATTGATGGGCGGTCTCGACAAATTCCTTTGCCCACGCCAGCCGCTCTTCGGCAACGGCCTCGCCTGGTTTATATTCTATGTTCGCTCATCGCTCGGACAATCCCTTTTGTCAAAAGCAAGGCTGAAGCAGCATGAAACATCTATCCGTTTGCTGTTCACGCAACACGTACGACGTAACACACCTTACATCTCACTTCGTCCCGAAAGCGCACGCCCCAGCGTTACCTCATCCGCATATTCCAGATCGCCGCCGACGGGTAGCCCGCGCGCCAAACGGGTAACACGGATCGACAGCGGCTTGACGAGGCGCGCGATGTACATGGCCGTTGCTTCCCCTTCAAGATTGGGATTGGTGGCCAGCAAGATTTCACGAATGGGGTGAAGGCTGTCACTCTGTTGGATGCGCTGCAGCAGCTCGCGGATTTTGAGATCATCCGGACCGACGCCCTGCACCGGCGAGATTGCGCCATGGAGCACATGGTAGAGCCCTTGAAATTCGCGTGTCCGTTCAATTGCCTGCACATCAAGTGGCTCTTCCACGACACAGATCATGCCGTGATCACGCTGCCCATCTTCACAGATAGCACAGGGATCGCGGTCGGCAATGTTGTGACAGCGGCTGCAAAAGAGCGTGCCTGCCTTCAACGCCTCCAACGCTTTGGCCAGATCGAGTGCGATCGATTCATCCGAGCGCAGCAGAAAATAGGTCAAGCGGCTGGCGGTTTTGGGACCAATGCCAGGCAGCTTGCTAAAGGCTTCGATTACATCACTAACTGGTTGCGCAAGTGGTTGCATAGATAGAATTAAGAATAAAGAATTAAAACAAGGAGATAGCTAGAAGCGCTTATCACTTCTAGCTATCTCCTTGTTTATTTTTATAATCCGAGTCCAGGCGGCAGGTTCATCCCACCGGTGAGCGAACCCATGCGCTCTTCGGCCAACGCTTTGCCCTTTTGCAAGGCCTCGTTGACGGCCGCGACCACTAGATCTTGCAGCATATCCACGTCGTCAGGATCGACCGCTTCCGGTTTAATGGTTACCGTGCGGATCTCCTGATTGGCAGTGGCGACCACGGTCACCATCCCACCGCCGACACTGGCCGTTACCTCTTCGGTATCGAGTTCGGACTGTGTCTTCTCCATCTGCTCCTGGAGTTTTTGCATCTGTGCGATCATCTGGTTGGGATCATTATTGCCCCGTCCGCCGGTGGCACCCCGTTTGGGTGTTCCCCCAACGGATGGACCACCACCCGGTCGATTTCGTTTCAATTTTGGCATTCTATTTTAATCCTTTCAATGATTGTTAATACCTTCGCCAAACCTTGTTTTGGCGGAAATTTCCAGATGTCATTCCTGCGCAGGCAGGAATCTACTCGTGTAACATGAAGATGGATTCCTGCCTGCGCAGGAATGACGGCTCTAATTTCTGAAATTGGCG
>DAOUCA010000076.1:0-8308 GCA_034432375.1 Caldilineaceae bacterium | reverse complement strand
TAATCAACGACGGCCTCACCAGTCCCTTGGCTACCTCACCCCAAGTGAGGTTTACTTCAAAAATCTGCTTTAACGAAAGGAGCCTTGGGACTTTATTTCTCACCCCTTCTCTGTCTTGACAAGTGGGTCCACTTTATTGGCAAACCGGAAGCTCAACGGAATCCCAGGGATACGATATGTTTACTACTGTCTACGTTAATTGTGGTATCATAAAGGTGAAGAGATCCATAGAATAACGGAGTTGAAGCTGCCAGAAGTAAATGCTATACTCAGCTATACAATATTTGCACAAAGATTCACCTCTGATTAAACTGTTACCAAACTTACCTAACCGTAATCTTCGGAGATGGGCGTTTGGACGGATCGCTTCAGTAAGCCAATTGCTCGCCTGTGTCTTGCCAAACCAGTTGGGTAGAGCATGGCTTTGGGCTTATTTAAGCTGCGCACTATCAATACAGTTGGGCGCAAATACCACAGTCGTCAATCAGGGATGCGATCTGTGACAAAAAAACAATAAATTGTCTCCCTATTTACGCCAAATTTATGCCGAGATTTACTAACTTACTATCGGTTTCGGTGTAAGATTATTTTCGTATAATGGATTTAAGCGAATCTTTCATGACCATTTCCTTGTCAAGAAAACGCAATAAAATACGCGTAATGATTGTAGAAGATCATCCGCTGCTTGTGCAGGGATTGCGCCATGTGTTAGAGGAAGAGCCTGACATAACCATTGTTGCTGAAGCAGGGACCGGAGATGATGCTGTACGTCTCGCCCTTGAGCTTGAGCCCGATGTGATCTTGATGGATATTAATCTGCGAGGCAAAAACGGTATTCAGGCTACGCACGAGATCAAACATACCTATGCGGCCGATGATACAGCGATTATCATTCTAACCGCCTATAATAACGATGACCAGATGCTACACTCATTACGGTCTGGGGCTTCGGCTTATTATCCAAAGGATGTCTCCCCCAGTGAACTGATTCCCGCCATCCGTGCTGTCAATGATGACAAGTACATGATCTATAATTCCGTTATGACCAAAGCCGATGCCTTCCGCTGGATTCTAAAGCAGATCGAAGATTTGACGGTTGCCAGCGATCCGGGGCAGGATGCTTTTTCACCATTAAGTCCGCGCGAGATGGAGATTCTCTCGTTGACAACACGTGGCGCCAGCAACAAAGAGATTGCCACATTGCTGAACATTAGCCGCCAAACGGTCAAGAATCACATGAGCAGCGTACTGCGCAAATTAGGCGTTGAAGATCGAACACAAGCTGCGGTTCTTGCCCTGCGGCGTGGCTGGGTGCGCATTGAAGATGTAAATGCGCCATCATAGATAAATCAGTAGAGCGCAACGCTCTCTGGCTTCGACATGCTCAGCCGCCGAGCGTTGCGCTCTACTAATAATTGATACGACAACCCAGCGAACCGCCAATCCTGTTTTACTCTTTTTATCGCTTTTAAGGAAGACCCTTCCATGTCTCGTTTGCCATCCAACCGTAGTGGGCAGAGTTTTATAGAATATGCATTGATGATTATCCTCTTTGCCATTGTACTTCTGTCAATCCTGCTGATTTTAGGGGATGATCTGCGGACTTTTATTAACGACTTATTGCGTGCTTGGTTTCCACCGCAACAAGAAGCTTGGTTGGCACTTATCCGCTCCCTATAATTGTAATTGCAGCATCCCATGAGCCAAAGATCGACCCCGACGAAAGCTCGCTTATCTGGTTCTACCCAGCCTAAAGCCCCCTACGCCAAAGCCCCCCACGCCAACGCTAGCGGGCTTAATGTCATTCAGTCTGGTGCCGCCAATCAACTGCTTGAGCGATGCCAATCCTGGCTCAACAACGGCTTATCGCTCGTATTTCCACCGCGCTGTGTCAGCTGCGATCGGGCTGGATGGTTCTTTTGCCCTCACTGTGCACAAAGAGTAGAGCCCGTGGGGCAAGAGATCTGCCTGCAGTGTGGCCGCCCCCAACTGCACACAATATCTCGCTGTGAAGTTTGTCGCCAGCAGGCGTTTTACGCCACCAATGAGAATCCACTGATAATGATCCGTGTGGCGGCCATTCACGCACCACCATTACGCCAGGCAATTCATGCGTTAAAATATGGCGGGCAAACGGAACTCGCCCTGCCTCTCGCCCGTTATTTAGTTGCAGCGCTATTGGATGTACCGTGGGCAGACGTGTATCAGAGCGTAGACGCTCTCATTCCTGTACCCTTACATGACGAACGGCGAAGCGAGCGGGGTTACAACCAGTCCGAACTGTTGGCACAGGCCTACTGTCGGCTTAGCAAGATCCCTTTGCAGAGTAATTGGCTTGTGCGTCAGCGGTCGACCCGTTCACAGGTAGGGTTGACCGCGACCGAACGCCATAGCAATGTTGAGCAAGCCTTTGTTGCGGACCCAGCTGTCACAGGCAAACGAATTATTTTGTTAGACGATGTTTACACCACCGGGGCAACATTACATGCCTGTGCTCATGCCGTGGTAGAAGCCGGTGCGACGGCAGTCTATGCTCTGGCACTTGCTTGCCCACGCTAAGCCAGGGCAACGGTACGCAAAGCGCTGGTGCGTAGGCAGGCTTATATCGGCACACACTGGGCACGAATCTATAGCTACCATACTGCCGCCCCACTAGATCATCTCCCCAATTGGACTTTGGAAAGTTGCTGACTTCAATGATAGGGCAATCGGTCAATACTAAAGGGAGAATGGATTGGGCATCGTTGATCGCGAAAATGTTATAAGTAGCGATAGCGGGGGTACGGGCTCACTGGAATGCGGTTTGTCTATTCTGTGATCTGTAAACAAATGGTACACAAAGATGTGGTCACCGAATAGTTTTATTAATCACTAGCAGTCTCTATCAAAGAAGGAGGGGAGTATGCAACTCACCGTTCATGGCCGCAATGTTGAAATAACCGATTGGATTCGAGGCTATGTTGAAAAGAAGGTGGACCGATTGGAGCGCTACCTCCCACAGATGAAGGAAATTCGCGCCGAGCTAACCCAGCGCGATACGCGATCGGCCAATGATCGCTACACCGCGCAGATCACCGTCTTGGCAGGCGGGCAGATCCTTCGTGCGGAAGAGTCAACCAGCGATATTTTTGCCTCGATCGATGCCACGATTGACAAGATGGCCAAGCAAGTACGCCGCTTCAAAGGGCGTCGCTACGATAGCAAGCGGCGCGCCTCGGCAGCGATCAGTATGGAAGCCGAAATGGAAGAGGATGTTGCGGTTCTTGAGGCTGAAGAAGAGGAGGTGGCCACCGGCCAGATTATTCGCCGCAAGGAGTTTATGCTGCAACCGATGAATGAAGATGAAGCCGTGGAGCAGATGGAATTACTTGGCCACGACTTTTATCTCTTTTTCAATCCAAATGCCAATGCGATTAATGTAATCTATCGGCGCAAAGATGAAAACTATGGCCTTCTGCAGCCAGTAGCTAAATAGACAGGGACTGTCCTGTAGGGATGATTGAATCTAGGAGAACGATCAAAGATTGATGATTCCTAACCTCACCCATTCCTACGGGACAGCACAGCTTATAGACTAATCATTTAAAAGTCATACCTTTCGGGATTGCTTTTACACGAGAGAAGCTGTATGACTTTTAAGGATTTGATCTATGAGTTTGACGTTTTACTTCTAGGACTTACGCAGCGCTCGGGTTTTGATACGCAGAAATGCACGCTACTCAACCGGCAAACTGCCTAAGTCCTGACTTCTTACTTCGGCATAGCTGCCAACGCATTGTACGCTGGTAGCGGTGACCAGTCATTGGCCACGATACCCCACTGTGCCTTCTCGCTACCATCAGCAACGACGCGGAAGTTTAGGTTCCAGAGGAAGGCAGGACCAACCCAGCCCCAATCGCGCATCATTTGATAGGCTTGCACAGTCCATTCGGCCTGTTCGTTAAAGTCATTGTCATTGGCATAGGCATAGTTCGGGTTAAAAGCGCCACCAGCAGCCCAGCCAAACTCGGTGGGGATCAACTTCTTGTTGCTGGCACCATAGACATTCATGATATTGCGGTAGCCAAGCATCGTGCTCTGGAAGCTCCACGAATGATGGGGTGAATCACAAGCACCGTTGAAGCTGTTCCCAGACTTTTGGATCTCGGCACAAGCAGTATCGGTGGTGGCCCATGGTGGCACATTGTACCCACTGGGATGGACACCGACGGCATCCAGATAGTTGTTCGCACCAGCTTGGAACATCTGCTCGAGATAGGTGAAGTCATCAACCGCCAAGCCGCCATTGTTGCCCGCAGGCGTCAAGGCACCACTGATGACCGTCATTGAGGGGCAGGCACTCTTGATCGAATTATAGGCCGCCGCCAACAGGTTTACATAATCCCCAGCGTTGAGCGGCTTGTTACCCCATTCGTAGTGCAGATTTTGCTCGTTCCAAACTTCAATGGCTTTGAGCGATGTGTTGCAGAAGTGGCCGGCAACTTGGCCAACAAAGCTGGCATAGGTATTAGGATCAGCCGGCGGCCCACCAACATTACCATCAAAGCCAGATTCACGCGCCCAAGCCGGCGAGTTGACCACACTAAAGAGCACATTAACCCCTGAGCCGGCCGCGGCATTGACAATCAGATCCATCCCGCCGAAATCGACTGCCCCCGGGCTCGCTTCAAAGCGCTTCCACTCAATCTGCTGCTTCACCCAATTAAAGCCCATACCAGTCGTTGAGGCCATAACTTGTGCTTCTGCACCGGTGTCAACCATGTGCGCCTGTACCCCGTAGCCAAAGGCAAGCCCAGCTGTCGGGGCAGAGACCGGGGCGGCCGGTGCCGCGGCGGCCGGCGCATCTGCACTCGGTGCCTGGGCTGTAACTTCCGGCGCGGCTGGAATATCGGCGGCAACGGCAATCGACGCTGTATCACCAGCGGTTGAGACCAACTGCCCGATGATCCACGCTGTCTCGCCGTTGCCTTTGTCTACCTGCCACCAATCGCCGGCCTCATTTTTGCCGAGGATACGATACGGTGTGCCTGAATTGAGTTGACCGACGACCTCATAATTGGTACCGGGGCCACCCCGTAGATTGACAATCTGGCTAGCACTGACGCTAGCATAATCGGTAGCAGGGGCTGAGGCAGCTTCGACCGGTGCTGTGGTCAATTCGGATGCAGCGGTACTGGTAGACTCCTTTGCCGCCGGGGCGGTTGACGCACTAACAACCTCGGTATCAGCATTTTTGGCTACAAATTCATCGACAATCCAGCCATTTTCACTGCCACCAATTTCGATCTCCCACCAGTCACCCTCGCGACTGACCGCTTGATAGCTATTTGCGGGTAAAATCTGTCCCAGAACATCATAATCGGTACCAGGGCCTTTGCGCACATTGACAATCGTAGTTGCATTGATACGCGGCAAAATTGCTTTTGACTCGACGACGGCTAGCTCTTCTGCTGCATCTGTACTCGCTTCATTCGCCGCTACGTCAGCATTTTCCACCATCGGTGCAACGGCCGCCAAAGCAGAAGAGGCGATCTGTGATGAAAAAGCCTGACTCAACGCCTGCCCACGGCTGCCGACCAACTGCGTCATAACTTGTAGTTGGTCAAGACCTAACGCTGTGGTAAAGCTGAACTTTGAATCGTCGAGCGGACGGGCATTATTGGTGACAACTTGCCCAGCTTTGTCATAGACGGTATACGCAACAGAGACCTGATCGTTCGTAGCCGAAAGAGCCACGTTGGTCTGAAATTGCAGTAACACACTCCAAATATTTTGATCAATATCCGCATTGGCTGGTGGGTGCAGTGCAACATCCTTGATATTATACTTACTCAAAAGCTTGAGCTTGTGGCTGATGCTGCTACTATCTTCGATATACACGGTGCGCTCAACGCCTTGCGCATCCTGATATTTGTAGAAATAGGCTTCAGTCTCTGGGTCTTTCGCCAGCAAACTCACCAATTGAGGGTTATCTAACGAGATGCTCACTTCACCACCGGTGCCGGTTTCAGCATTTACTTTGCCAAGCAATGGCGCAAAGGCTTCTTCAAAGCCTAAGACAAAGATATAATTGCCTACCGTTTCGACTGATTGTACCGGCAGTTCGATCTGCAATTGGCGACGTTCGACCATCTCGGTTGCCCACAAGAGCATTGCGCTCATCTCGCCGTTTTCGCGATAGGCACGAGGATCTACCGGCGCAGGCACAACCAGTTTATCTACAACTTTGCTCAACGCCATCCAGTCGTAACCGTCAGTATCCCACTCCTCCGCAGAAACTTGCACTGGGGTTGTTACCCGAACCACGATCTCCTTGTTGAGCGCATGTAAGCGGTCGGCCATACGGGTCATCAGATAGACAAAGTCGGCACGGGCACTGGGCAGCGGATCGACATCACGGTAATCAACGACAACACCGCGGAAATTCGCCTGGGTGACGTACTGTTCTACGGCATTCAGCTGATTATCCTGCCGCCCTGGATCCAGTAACAGGTTATTGATCAGATCGGTGCGCGGATTGCCATCTTCTACATTAGAGAGAAGCAGCAAGGTGTTGGCGGCGTCGGCTGGTGGCTCTCCCATCAATGCACCATCACCACGGAGGGTTGCCATGTAGCGGATCTCTGAAGCGACGCGTACACCTTCTGGTATCTTTATATCGCCCACTAAATTCGCTGTTACCTCTGGAATGTCTGGGTTGGTCTGCATGACCATAAAATTATCCGGCACCTCAGCTAGACGCGCCTCAATGACCTGATTGTCAACCAACACTTGGCTGGGGATGTGGCTCCAGTTTGTGCCATCCCATGCGTAGACACCCAACGTTTCATAGGGCAGACTGTCATTGGGAATGGGAATTTCAAGAATCGTCTGCGTGGGAGTAGTACCCCGTAGATTGATCGTATAAATGGGACTCTTTGCGACTAGATAATCGGGCAGGTTCACAGCGGCATCATAGAGATCGCGTCCAGCTTGCCCTGCAATAAAGTCAATTTGCGGTGCACTCTCAAAGGAAGCATAAAAGGTCTCTTGGACCCCTTCCGGTGGAAAGCTCACGATGGTGCCATCTGAATCGCGCAATAACCCACCAGAGGTACTAATACGCGTAAACGAGAAGAGTTGCAAGCGATCCCAAAGATTCACAGGGGGCAACAGCAAGACGGCAATGATCAGACAGGGGATGAGCAGAAACGAGGTCAGCCAAGCAGCAGGTCCTTCGACGATACGCGAAAACCCACTCGCAGTTGAAGGGCGCACGTCCAGCGGATTGTGACGAACACGGCGATCCAACTGCGTGTTGCGCTCGCGCCGATCCAGTTGCGTATTTTGCATAGAGGTAGTTCTCCTTACTCTCCCAAGTTTCGTATTACAACAGCGATTTCGTTGCTCTTTACGTTGTTTTTTAGGTAGAGTCTGTAGCTCAAAAACTCGACGGTAACGAAAAAACAGATGATACTGCCGATTACCAAATCAGCAATATCTTAGCATACTGTGCACGAGGTGCAAAACCGTTCATGATATATGCATAACCATTATGGTTAATGCACTATCAGATCAATCAATCAGATCAATCAATTTTATAAACCTTCAGAGAATTTTTCGTAGGGCCACGGTATACCGTGGCCCTACGAAACATGGATTCCATCACGGATCTTTTTCTGACGGTCTATAGTGACAATTCTAATACTCTATTCTAATACTCTACTCTAATACTCTACTCTAATACTCTACTCTAATACTCTACTAGTACACCGCGGCGTAAATAAGCCTATAGTACCCTAGCTCAAGGCGGGTCCGTGACCCGCTGGATTAAGCTATTGGTCTATTTAGGCCGTCACGTACTAGTACATGATGGCGTAAATAACCCAATAGCTCAACCACACCTAACCCTCCCCGATCTCAGAGAGGGAACTGTGGTCTTATTTCGCAGCGGTGTACTAGTGATGCCTCTTGCTGGCAATACCTGACGGGCGATACTTGACGGGCAATACTTGACGGGTGACGGCTTGTATCATCGCCACTCTTTGTGCAAAATTTACGGACCGATATAGCTTGGTAATTGTGCACGTGCTATCATATATCAAAAAATCTCAAAAGATACTCTCTATTTCCATACGTTTCTCATACGAGATCTAACGCAAGCTATCTTCCTTTCACAAATAACTCTGTGCTATACTTAATACCTTCGCCAAACCTTGTTTTGGCGGAAATTTCCAGATGTCATTCCTGCGCAGGCAGGAATCTACTCGTGTAACATGAAGATGGATTCCTGCCTGCGCAGGAATGACGGCTCTAATTTCTGAAATTG
>DAOUCA010000075.1:0-6137 GCA_034432375.1 Caldilineaceae bacterium | reverse complement strand
TTTCAGAAATTAGAGCCGTCATTCCTGCGCAGGCAGGAATCCATCTTCATGTTACACGAGTAGATTCCTGCCTGCGCAGGAATGACATCTGGAAATTTCCGCCAAAACAAGGTTTGGCGAAGGTATTAACTACTCAGCCGGCGTTCTATGTAAGTCCTCTACAATTCAAGCTAGACCATGACAATGGGCGAGACGAAGGAGCGTTCGTCAACTGTCGCGAGAAACTGCGTCACCAGATGAACCGGCACAGCGATCCCCACGTCAGGCCCTGTCATCAAGGTGTTAATGCCGACCAGTTGGCCAGACGTATCGACCATGGGACCGCCAGAATGGCCGGGGCGCAGATGTAAACTGGCAGCCAACCAATCGTGGCCGGCAGCGGCCAACGCCGGTTCACCAGCGCCCATATCAATCACAATTCCAGAAGTCAAGCCACCACTAACCCCCCAAGGAAAGCCCATTGCCATCACTATGGTACCTGGCACAAGTTGATGCTTCTCGGCAAAAGGAATCGGCACAAGGCCGGGAAGGTCGACGTGAAGTGCCGCCAAATCATGCGCCTCATCGATCGCGACGACGCGCGCAGCAACATCGCGACCATCCGCCAGACGTACATCAACACGCGCATCCTGGCCCCGCGCATGGCCCCCCCGATAGCCAGCGACCACATGCGCATTGGTAACGATGAGTGCACCCGACTGCCCATCTGATGCTCGTACAACCGTACCAGCCCCGATCCCGCGCCGGTCAGCACGCACCTGGACGAGACTTTGCAAAGCACGCTCACTAACGGTTGCCAGATCGCTGCTCAACTGTTGTAAGAACGGATTGATCTCAGGAGCCACGGCTCTGCCCCACAGTCATCGATAATTGCTGCAACACCCCACCGCGCAACAGTCGGGTGTCCAGCACCTTGCCCACTCGATCACTACCAAGAAATGCCTGTAATTCGTCCACATGGCGAATTGGCGTGCCCTCAAGCGAAGTAATGACATCCCCTTGGAGAAGCCCCGCTTGCGCCGCCGGCCCATCGGCGTCGACGGACATGATCATTAAGCCGGTCTCCTGCCCAACCAATTGCTGCAAATTTTCGGCCAGCCGCACAGGTTGCACACCCACCCCCAAGTAGCCACGCGGGACATGACCGTGGGTCAGAATTGATTGCACCACACGCGTGAGCGTAGCAGCGGGGAGGGCAACGCTTGTATTACGGGTCAAGCCGGAGGTATTCAGGCCGGCAAATCGACCATCGGCCGCAACGAGGGGACCGCCAGAGAAGCCAGGGTACATGACCACGTCGGTCTGCACATAGCTGTCTACCGTTCCGCCGGCGTGGGTACGCCATTCCTCACCAATCGCGCTAATAATCCCCAGTGTAGCTTGGATCTGATTCCCTGGTCGACCTAATGCCAACACCAAATGGCCGACCTTTAACTCGCTCCCATCGATCCAAGTTGCGGCCGTCAAATTGGTGCTGTTGACGCGTAACAGCGCCAGGTCCACCCCAGGATCACGCCCAACCACGGTAGCATCCACCGTTGTGCCGTCCGCCAGGCCCACGGTGATCCCCTCATCGCGCTCGACAACGTGATGGGCGGTCAGAATGATGCCATCCGCTTGCCAAACGATACCACTGGCAGCAAGGCGTTGCCGACCGTCGATGCGCACAATGGCATTGCTACTGGTAGCGACCAACCCAGCCATTTCGTCCGATAAATGTTTCAACGTCTCAACCATGATTCGTTTTCCTTTGTCTAATAGACTCCACGATCTGTAAAGTTTAGGAAGCATTCAGCAATCTACTCAACGAAGATGACTCAACGTTGGCGCAGTGCAATTAATAGACATTGCACCGAAATTATCTGTCGTTTCACAGAGAGCCACTTTGTACCTATACATAGTATGACAGACGGCAAAGCGCCTGCCATCGCCAATTTGGGTGGGAGTGACCTGGAAAAACGGATAGGTTTTTGGGGACGAGGGAGCAATCGGAGTAATGTGCTTCTCTGCTTTGCGCCCTTGGATCACCTGTCAAAATACGACCTACCAACCAGCGCACTGCGTAAACCCAGGCTAATACACCGGTCCAATACACCGGTCCAATACAAAAGACCCGCCAGTTTGGCGGGTCTTTTGCTACATCAGAGAGAGAGAGAGAGAGAGAGAGAAAGAAAGAGAGAGAAAGAGAGAGAAAGAGAAAGAGAAACAAACTTGTAACTTTACGACAGTGAGAAAGTATTCATATACAAATATAAACACATTCTCACCTCTCCCCGATGCCTGGCAAAGGCAGCAGAGAGAAAGGCGGTGTGGGCCAACGCAGCGAAAGGATTAGCGTGGCAACCACACCAGTAGATCCTGCAAGAGAGACTTTAGAACGGGCAGATACGTTGTATAAAACTGATACTCAATAAAGTGCCAGCTATTATGCCAATAATAACTCAATTCAGCACTTACACGGACATATCGAGAAGAAGCACCAGATGGCAAAACGTAGTAGAGCAAGAGCCCATAGACAAGAAAACAGAAGAGCATGATCACCAGCAACCCGCCGTGTTCCCCAAACATGTTGGTACGGTAATAGCTATTTAATAGCGCAGTTGACGACTTACGTGTTGCAACTTTTACCATGGGAGAATTGTACTTGGTCATCTTGAGTCTATCTTCCTTGCTGACAAACTGTCTGGCAAAAACGGCTACCTGTTCCTAGCCAACTATATCGGTTTTATTCACTTCTTCTCAACATTTTGGTGGCGACATCTCTGTTATTTGTCGTACCTGCTGATAGATATAGAATAGCAGAAAAGCGGTGAATTGTTCCTGTCAACAAGCTGTCAACGACAAATGCAAGACGAATCCAATGGCATTGCCCAGCCAAATAAAATAGAACCCCTCTTATATTTGTTGTAGCTGTGATGCTATAGCGCGTTCATAGCCGGATCAGCCCGGCGCGCGTGGCGCGGACCACGGCGTCGGTTCGGCTTTGCGCGCCCAATTTGCCGAGGATGGCATTGAGATGAAATTTCACAGTGTGTTCGCTGATGGTCAGTTGACGGGCGATCAGTTTGTTCGAGAGCCCCTGGGCCACGGCTTGGAGTACTTCCATCTCGCGGGCAGTCAATGGCTCAACCAGCGCCTCCGGGTTATCGGGGAAAGCATGGGGTAGCGTCGCAGGTAAGAGCGTGGGATCAAAGACAGTGAGGCCATGCGCCACGGTACCAATCGCGGCGACTAAGGCCGCAGGTGGCACGTCGCGCAATAAGAGGGCTTTGGCACCTGCCGTCCACAGCGCCGCCCCATCATCGATACCTGCCACAAGCGCCACAATCGGCGGCGCAGTTTCGGCAACCGACTCCAAGAGTTCGATGCCCTCCGCTGTGGCCCATCCTAGATCCCAGACAATGACCTCGGGCTGATAGATCGCCAGCTGCTCCGCCAGATCTGTTGATGGGGCCATTTGGCCGACCACCAACAGATTGGAATCACTGCTCAACAGCGCGGCGAGCCCCGCACGCGCCAAAAAATCGTTGGCACAGATCAACAGGCGGAGCGGTTGCAAGGTAGAAGGGGACATAACCAATTACACCCTAGAGCCGCGGCAGGGTAATTCCGGTCTGGGCCTGATATTTGCCCTGGCGGTCGGCATACGAAGTCTCCGGCTCATCTCCTTCAAAGAAAAGCACCTGCGCAATTCCCTCGTTGGCATAGATCTTGGCCGGCAGCGGGGTTGTGTTAGAAATTTCGATGGTGACGTGCCCCTCCCAGCCAGGCTCGAAGGGGGTAAAATTGGTGATTATACCCGTGCGTGCATAGGTGCTTTTCCCGAGACAAATGCCTAATACATTGCGCGGCATACGGAAATATTCGATGCTGCGCGCCAGCGCAAAACTATTGGGCGGGATAATACAAACATCGCCCTGATAGCGCATCATCGCCTTCTCATCGATCGACTTGGGGTCGACGACGGTTAGTTGGCCGGTGGCGGTCGTAAAGATCAGAAATTCATCGGCCACGCGAATATCATAGCCAAAGCTGCTCAAACCATAGGAGATTACGCCCTCACGCACCAGCTTCTCCTCAAAAGGTTCGATCATCTTTGCGTCTTGTGCCATGCGGCGGATCCAGTGGTCAGGTTTGATTGACATAACGGTTCTATTATTTCTAGCTCGGTTGAGATGGTTGATTCTCGATTGCGGCGGCTACGGGTAAGCTGCGACGAGCAAACCAGTGGGCAACAATGCCACGCTGCGGCGCAAAGAAAAAGGTTATCAGGAAAAAGAGTGTTGCTACCAGCACCATTGCCGGCCCGGATGCAATGTTAACATAGTAACTCAAATATAGCCCACTTATGTTGGCCACAGCACCAAAAATCGCCGCCATGCCCATCATCGTTGGCAGGCGACGGGTGAGGAGTTGCGCCGTGGCCGCCGGCGTTACCAGCATCGCCAGCACGAGCGCAATGCCCACAGTCTGCAATGCGACGACAATGGTCACCGCGATCAGCACAAGCAGCAGATAACGCAGAAAACGCTCGGGCAGGCGCAACACCGCGGCCAACAGGGGATCAAAGGTGATTACCAGCAGCTCCTTGTAAAAGAGAAAAACCGTAAGTAGGACCAATGTGCCCAGCCCCAATGTGAGCCAAAGCTCCTGCGTCGAGACCGCCAGCACGTCGCCAAAGAGAATATGCGCCAGATCCACCGCATAGCTGCGTACCGTGCTCAACATGGCGACGCCCAGCGCAAAGCTGCCGGCAAAGACAATTCCAATTGCCGTATCCTCGCGGATTTCGCCTTTGTGGCTCAACGCGCCAATGCCCAATGCCGTGCCAATGCCAACAATCAGCGCGCCAATCGCCAGAGGCCAGCCCAACAGATAAGCCGCCACCACCCCCGGCAAAATGGCATGAGAAAGCGCATCACCCAGAAAGGCCATCCCTTGCAAGATCACATAAGTTCCCAACGTGGAGCAGATAACGCCGACCATCAGCGCCGCCAGCAGGCCGCGCACCATAAACGGGTATTGCAACGGTTCGAGGAGCAGGTTCACAAGGTTCATGGGTGACGTTGCTCCATCAGGGTTGATTCCGCGGTGGTCTCGGCGCGCCCATGATCGGCTAGGCTCAGGGCACCGGCACCACAACAGCTATCCGCCACAATGAGATCCCCATCATTGCTATGCACGACATGCAGTTGGCTGCCATACGCCTGCCGCAGCAGATCCGTCGTCAACACATCCGCCGGTGCGCCCAAAGCGATCATGCGATGGTTAAGCAGCAGGACCGTGGAGAAGTAGGCCGCGGCTTGATTGAGATCATGCGTCGCCACCAGGATCGTAATGCCTTGCCCTTGTAGCTCGTCCAGGATCTGCAAAAGCAACTCCTGGCTTGGCAGATCCAGACCGGTGAGCGGTTCATCGAGCAGCAGCAATTCTGCTTCCTGTGCCAATGCGCGCGCCAGAAAAACCCGCTGTTGCTGCCCGCCCGACAATTCGCCAATCTGCCGCCCGGCAAACTCGGCCATCCGCACTCGTGTCAGCGCCTGCGCAACAGCCGCATGATCCACCTGCTGCGCCCGGCGAAAGAGTCCAATCTTGCGCGTGCGGCCCATCATCACCACATCAGCCACCGAGACGGGAAAGCGCCAGTCAATCCGGTTGCGCTGTGGCACATAACCGACACAGATATGGCCGGCTGGATCGCTGCCATAGAGTTCGACCCGCCCTTGCGTTGGCCGTATAATCCCGGCAATCACATTAAAGAGAGTGCTTTTGCCGGCACCGTTGGGGCCGACGATGGCGACCTGTTCGCCCCGGGGCAACGTCAACGTAATATCTTCCAGCGCAAAGACCGTGCCATAGGCCACGCTAACATGCGTTAGGGCCACAGTGGGCAAAGTGCGATTGTGGCGGGCAACTGTCGGTGGAAGAGGTGAAAATTTGGCAAACATAACGGAATGATCCTGATCTGTAAATAGCCGCGGGAAGATGACAAGATGACAAGATGATACTGTTGCACTATCTTAACAAAGTGATTATGTCACTCCTGCGTAGGCAGGAGTCCACAGCGAATAAATGGATTCCTGCCTGCGCAGGAATGACAGCCCACAGCGGAGCGTAAGGTGTTTCGTAAGACAGCG
>DAOUCA010000074.1:0-6672 GCA_034432375.1 Caldilineaceae bacterium | reverse complement strand
ATGAAACCCCTAGTTTCGGCCAGCGTGCGTCGCACTGACGGAAGCATCTAGCGGACTGGAAGCCGTTGGCGGTCAGTGCGACGCACGCGATCCCGTTGGTCCGCAAAACTCCGGTTCTCATTCTGAACGCAGTATAGATAAGCCTATCGTAAATCGGTGGGATAGTCGGCCGGTGGGCCGGTCGGTCAGTCACTGTCTTACCGTCCTACTGTCCTACCGTGTTACCGTCCTACCGGCTCACTTCCGCCGCGCTGTACTAACTATTGCATTCAACCTGCTGCCAACATGCGAACAGTACCAGCGGCACCATCCACCTCCAACAGCTGCCCATCGACAATGAGCTCCGTGGCAATCCCCACGCCCACCACCGCCGGAATCGCATACTCGCGCGCCACAACAGCACAGTGGCTCAGAATGCCGCCGGTGTCGGTGACAACCGCCGCGGCCGTGGCAAAGAGGGGTGTCCACGGTGGCGCGGTGGTCTCTGCCACCAGAATATCCCCTGGCTGGAGTTTGGTTGCCTCGACCAGGGTCCGGATCACACGAGCCGGACCGCGCACAATGCCGGGTGAACCGCCCGCCCCGCGCAGGATGTTTAGCTCACGTTGGGGGGGCGGCGGTGCCCCAAAAAACTTGTTGATCGCTTGGCTAACTGGATCGAGCGGGGGCGGGGTGACGGGCAGCGCACCAATCGCCGGCGGTGGTTGAAGACCCCGGTAATATTCAGTTTCAGCCTGCCGCCCGGCAACCAGAAGGTGACGCGTACAAGGCGTTCCCCTATTGGCCAATATGGCAGCAATCGTACGCACCTCGTCCAGCGTAAGATAGAAGAGATCTGCTGGCTTCTCCAATACGTTGGCCGTGGTAAAGCGCTCGCCCAAGGCCAGAAAGAGGCGGCGAATGGGATACCAGCCGCGAAAGTCGATCCAGAAGCCATGATCTTCGGTGAGCACACAGCCTTCCTGGGCCGCTTTCAGGAGAAATTCAAAGTGTGCCACCACTGGTTGTGGATAGTCCTGAAGACGCTGACGCAGGTCGCGCAACCGTTGCTCGCGCGCCGTCGCCAACTGCGCCATCTCGGCTTGTAGATCACGGTCGGGTTGGGTGAGATAGTCCTTTAGATTCTTGAGCACCGAGGTGGGCTCTTCGATCCAACTTGGGACGCTGATTACCCACTTGTCACCGCGTTGGCCGTATTCGTCCAGGTACACGCGCAGGTCGGTCAAAAAAGCGCGCCCCTCTGCGTTCTCTGCCAACGCCGCCAGCACCGCGTCCGTGCTCTTGGCTTGCAGCGCCTGGCAGACGGTGGGCAGCGTCAACGCACGGCGGCTCAATGCCCAGAGGGCATGGGTAGTTTCGATCGTCTTATTCTCAAAGCCTTGGAGCAGCCGATAGGCGTCAAATGCCTGTGTTGAACCTGTCGCTGCTGCTGAGCCTAGCGTGGCTGCTGAGCTTGTCGAAGCAACATCCTCGCCGCCGAAGATCTCGCGATAAAACTCTTCAAAGAGACTGATCGCGGTGTAGGCGGGGAACCAGACGAGAAAGTGGATATCCCATAGCCGTTCGCGGGCGACAATGACGGCGTCCAAATGCTCCACGAGGGCGGGCATGGTGGCCGTCGCGAGATCAAAGGCCGCCCAACCAGCCAGGATCTGTTGGATCTCGGGCAGGAACTCACCTTCCCACTGTTCGCGCAACCGGGCCATGGCCGCGCCCAATTTCTCCTGTGCGCTTGCAGCTTGGGCTGCCCATGCCGCAGGGGACAACGGTATGGGCGTGATATGGGCGTAGGCATAGGTGTTGAAGCGCCGTCCCGCGCTCGTAATGGGCAAATCATAGAGCTGGGCGGCCCGTTGCGCGCCTTCAAACTCGGTGCGCAACAGCCATTCGTCCAATGGTTTCATCGGTTCAGGGAAGTGCATCCGTTGCCGCAGCCAGAGGCATTGGGCATCTTCGGGCTGCGCCCAGGTCACCGGGAAATCGGCAGGCAGGGGAACTGGTATTGTGGCCGTTTCTGGCCCGACAAGCGGTGGAGACGACATACTTTACTCCTTTTATCCATTGCACTATCCACCCATGATCGGTCTGCATTAAGCTGATGGGGCAATGTTATGATTCAGCCGAAAAAAGTTGGTTGGGTCATAGACTCTTTTTACTGTCGCCAAACGTTCGTAATTCACCCCGTAGGCGCTTTGAACACGCGCCGCTTGATCATCTGCATCGAGGTGGTTCACATATACGCCGGTTGAAAAAGGCGCGACCGCTTGCCAAAAGTTGCGTGCCCAAGCGATATGTTCGTTGGCGGTCGCCGGGTCTGTCCACTGGGCAATGATATCAAAGTCCCACTGATCTTCACGATGGCCAAATGCCGTTGCCGTGGTCGGAACCTGAGTCGCGGCACCATGTATATGGAAAAAAATTGTCAGCGAAAATGGCGAGGTCCTTGCCATCGCATGCGCTATAATGGCGTCGAGCAGATCATCGGGCAATGCCTTGAAATAACCAGATTTCCAATAGCGTGGGAGCCCAAAAGGCGCAGCAGCGTCGAGCATGCTTTGCAGTTGGCAATACGGCAGCGCGCCAACCAGATCGGCAAGCGGCGAACCAAAGCTGCGGAGTGGCGCCAGCACTTGTTCACCCTCTTCCAGCGCCCCAAACCAGCCAACGATGAGCGCCACTACCGGCTGACCGTCAGGTGTGCTAATGAGGCCGGCATAGACAGTCAGTGCATCGGGGGAGTTTGCACTAAAGTCGCGGTAAAACCGCAACACAGATTGGGCATCTTCTATAGGGTGGAGCACCATGCCGCCCAGCACGGTTGGCCCCACCGGATGTAGGCGGAACTGGAATGATGTGACGATGCCAAAGTTACCGCCGCCACCGCGAATGGCCCAGAAGAGATCGGGATGTTCCGTATCACTAGCAGTCACCTGACGGCCATCGGCCAATACCATCTTGGCCATCAGCAGATTGTCACAGGAGAGCCCGTGGGTGGCCAGCAGCCAGCCAAGACCACCCCCCAGCGTCAAGCCGGCAACGCCGGTATGAGAAACTGTTCCGCCAGTGGTAGCCAGACCATGGGCTTGGGTTGCCTGGTCCACTTCACTCCAAATAACCCCTGGTTCCACGTACGCGGTACGCTGCACCGGATTGACCTCAATCCCCTTCATCAGAGATAGATCAATCATCAATCCACCTTCGCATACAGCCTTTCCGGCCACGTTATGACCACCGCCGCGCACAGAAACAAGCAGATCCTGTACGCGGGCAAAATTGACTGCGCAGACGATGTCCTCCGCATCGGTGCAGCGGACAATCAACGCCGGTCGCCGGTCGATCATCGCATTCCAAACGGTGCGCGCTTCATCGTAGCCGGCATCGCCGGCGCGTAGAAGTGGCCCCTTCAGACTTTGCTTAAAAGCAGCCACGGCTGTCTCCGTCAGTATGGGTGTTGACGCTGTAGCAAGTATTTCCGTTTGCATGATTGTCCCTTTCTTGTCGTTTCCCAGAAGATGGTTAAGACCCCATCTTTCTAATCGATCTATCCATTTGATTGGGTAAGCGTAGAACAATCATAAGATGTAACGAGAGCAGATCGCTACGGTAAAACAACCTAATTCTATAGTCGATTTTGTAGAGGGCAATTGCCTAGGCAAAATTACCGAGTAGATGTGTCAAGCCAATCCTTGGTCAATGGCATAGCGCGTTGCCGCGCTGCGCGAAGTGATGCCAAGTTTGCTGTAAATCGAGCGCAGGTGGGCGTTGACCGTGCGCGGGCTGAGGATTAGCGTGGCCGCCACCTGGGCATCCGTTATACCGGTGGCGATCAGGCGCAAGACATCCAACTCGCGGCTGGTGAGGCTGTCAGGCGGCTTGGCACCATTGTGCGATGGGGGTGACAGGGGCGCCGGCACCTGGGGAGGAGCAGCAATCGCTTCAACGGGGGCGGGTTGCGCCAACGCATATTGGACCGCCTGATCGATGCCCATCACTTGTCCCGCCGCCCATGCGGTGGCAAATGCAGTCTCATCCAGTTGGGAGCGGAGTGTGGCCAGGATGTGGGCGTAGGTGGCGCGGCGAAAGGGTGGCTGGCTGATGCCCAATGTATCGCGCAGCGTCGCGCCGGCGGCTAACAACTGCACGGCCCGCAGCGGTTGTGTATATGCCGTCGCCACCCGCGCCACGCCTTCTAAACACCAGATCATAAAATAGCGATCCCCCAAGGCTTGCCCAAGGGTAAGGCATTGATGGTAGTGGACGTAGGCAGCCGCATAATCACCTGCCCCCGCGGCCGCGTCACCCAGACCATAGTGTGCGCGGGCAATGGATCGCTGATCGCCCAAAATAATATTGTCAAGTAGAGTTTCTTCCAGATAAGTTTGTGCTGCCGCATAGTCATTCCGGCCCAGGGCCACCTGCCCGATCCCAAATAGGCCAAAGGCAATGGCTTTGCGATCATTTAATTCCCGGGCGATGGTCAGCGATTCTTGGAAGAGTGGTTCAGCGCCGGCATAGTCGCCCTCCAGCCAATGGGCAACCCCGAAGTAGAAGAGGGTGTAGGTCGTTTGGGAACGGTCGCCCACTTCTCGGTAGAGCGCCAGACTCTCGCGATAGATGGCCCGGACCGCGGCGTGATTGTCTCCGGCGCGCGCGACCAGTGCCAGCCCATGTAATGCGCCGGCAATGCCGCGCTTGTCCCCCAACTGCCGGAAGATGGCAATGCTAGCACCAGACAACGTGGTGGCCTGGCTGTAGTCACCTTGATAGAAGGCCATCAGACCGGCACCATTAAGCGCCTTGGCCCGCCACCGCAGCGGCTCCTGTGCGTCTGGGCTTTCGCCTGGGTTGCCGGCTAGCGCTTCGGCGGGCGACAGGGCAAGTGCCTGTTCTAACCAATGTCGCCCCTCATGCCAATGGCTACGCCGATACCAGAACCACCAGAGGGAGCTGCTCAGATGTAGCGCCCATGCCCCGTCACCGCGCGCCAGCGCCCACGCGAGGGCTGCGCGCAGATTGTCGTGCTCGGCTTCCAAGCGCGCCAACCAGATCCCCTGATCAGGACCGGCGAGATGCGGCTCGGCTTCGATGGCCAGTGCCAAATAACAAGCGGCATGGGCTTGCTGGATGGCAGCCAGCTCGCCACTCAGCGTGAGCTGCTCCAGCCCATATTCGCGGATCGTCTCCAACAGGGTGTAGCGCGGTTGTCCAGCGGACTGATCGGCCGACGCGGGCATGGGAATAAGCAGACTCTGATCGAGCAACTGTGCCAGCCCATCGAGCGTGACTGGTGGCGAAAGCGCGGGTAGACTCGTGCTCTGCGTGGCCTCTTCAGTGGCAGCAGCCAATAACAGTTCCGCTGTTTCGAAGGTAAAGCCACCGACAAAAACAGCGAGCCGGCGAAAGAGCAGCTGTTCCGGCGGCGTGAGTAGGCTGTAGCTCCACGCAATGGTGTCACGCAGGGTTTGCTGGCGCGCCGGTAGATCGAGCGGGCCACCGCGCAGCAGTTGTAGCCGCGACCCTGGTGCTGCAGTCAGCCGGGCGAGGATCGCCTGCGGTGGCAACAGTTTACTGCGCGCCGCGGCCAGTTCAATCGCCAGGGGCAACCCATCCAGGTGGACACAGATCGCCGCCACGGCTGCCGCATTTTCGGCATCAAGCTGGAAAGCAGGCGTAACAGCTTGAGCACGTTCAACAAAGAGCGCTACGGCTGGAATCTGGGCAAGCGTCGCCACATCAGGCAGTTGCTTCAGGTCGGGCAAGGCCAACGGCGCGACCGGGTATTCATGTTCACCCGAGATGTGCAAGATGGCGCGGCTCGCCACGAGCACGGTCAGGCGCGCACAGGTTACGAGCAGTTCTGCCACCTGCGGGGCCGCCGCCGCTACCTGCTCTACATTATCCAGAAAGAGGAGCAATTGCTTGTCATATAGATAGGCTTGCAGGCGTGCTAAGGGCTGTTGATTGCCGGCATCTTGCATGCCCAGCGCTTGAGCAATCGTTGGCAAGACCAGAGCCGGATCACGAATCGGTGCCAGGGAGACAAAAGCCACGCCGTCGGCAAACTCAGCCGTAAGCTCGCTGACAATTTGAAGGCCAAGGCGGGTCTTACCCACACCACCAGGACCACTGAGCGTGATCAGCCGCACCCCCGGCCGCCGAATCAGGTGGCCCACGGTGGCGGCTTCCTGCTGACGTCCCAGCAGCGGCGTGAGTGGTGTGGGTAAGTAGAATGCTGGCGCTGGTTGAGGGCTGCTCATCTGATCTTACCTCAAAGTAGAACAATTTAGTTGGATCAACGCAGGATGTATACTCTACTGCGGTTGTGAGTAATAGAGTTGTTCCTTTTTAACGGGTCTAGGTGACTGTCACTGTCCGCAACCAAATTCATACAGCCCGTCACACAGTGGACAGTGACAGTCACTTCAGCCTCAGCATTTAATTAGCAACAACTCTAATCAATAATCACATGTAAAGTCAAGCAACTGTTCTCGGGTAAAGACAGTTCGTACTGATTGATTTTTAAGGATTTTATCTATTATACTGCGTTCAGAATGAGAACCGGAGTTTTGCGGACCAACGGGATCGCGTGCGTCGCACTGACCGCCAACTGCTTCCAGTCCGCTAGATGCTTCCGTCAGTGCGACGCACGCTGGCCGAAACTAGGGGTTTCCA
>DAOUCA010000073.1:0-20455 GCA_034432375.1 Caldilineaceae bacterium | reverse complement strand
AATTTCAGAAATTAGAGCCGTCATTCCTGCGCAGGCAGGAATCCATCTTCATGTTACACGAGTAGATTCCTGCCTGCGCAGGAATGACATCTGGAAATTTCCGCCAAAACAAGGTTTGGCGAAGGTATTACTATTAGATTATCTACTTAAATGGGTTCACCGACAGTTGCCGCCGCTGGCACGAGCACTGGTTTGGTATCCGTAATCGGCAAATGGATCAGTGCCGCAAAGATGCCCAAGGCTATCGCAGCCACCCAAACGATCGTGTACGAGCCCGTGCTATCATAGACCCGTCCCCCCAACCAGACGCCGAAAAAGGCCCCGATTTGATGGCTAAAGAAGACAAAGCCGTAGAGCGTTGCCAGATAGCGCACCCCGAAGATTTGTCCAATCGCACCACTCGTTAGCGGAACTGTACCCAGCCAGAGAAAGCCAATCGCTGCCCCAAAGAGCACAGCAGTCGTGTTGGTAATCGGCCAGAGGATAAAGAGCGAGATGAGCACCGCACGGCTAAAATAGAGCAGACTGAGCAGGTACTTTTTACGATAGTGGTCACCTAGATAGCCAAAGGTGAACGAGCCGACCACATTGCCCAGCCCAATCATCGCCAGCGCCATGGCACCAGCCCCCGCCGACACCTGATGATCGGCGAGAAAGGCCGGCAGATGGGTTGCGATAAAGGCGACATGAAAGCCGCAGACAAAGAAGCCAGCGATCAAGAGCCAATAATTGCTGTTGCGCCATGCCCGTTGTAAAACCTGAAGCAGTGGCTCCTGCAGGGCTGCTTCTTTGGCACTTTGCTGTGGTGGTCGACTGGGCAGGGCAAAGGTCAAGAGGATGATCCCACTGACAATCACCGCCAACGCGCTAACCGCGCCACGCCAACCAAAGCTGGTCAACAGTTGTTGCGAAACGGGCACCATGGCAAACATACCAAACGAACCGATGGCTGTGATGATGCCAAAGGCGAGGCTACGTTTTTCCGGCGGCACAACTTGGGCGACGGCACCGAGAATGACCACATAGGTGGTGCCACTCAATGCCAGCCCGATAAGCACACCCAACGTGAGAGTAAGGCCGGTCGGGCTACCGACAACACCCATTAGCCCCAACCCAATTACATATAAAATTGCACTCGTAATTGCTACCCAGCGTGCGCCAAAACGATCAGCCAGAAGACCGATAATCGGCAACCCAAAGATAATATTCTGAATTGCAACCGCCAGGCTAAAACTTTCGCGGCCGATGCCCAGATCACCCGTAATTGGTTGCAAAAAGACGCCAAACGATTGGCGGATGCCCATGCTCAACAGCACCATGAGGGCACCACAGACGATAATCAGCACTGCTTTGGAACGGTACATAGGTGATGGTCCTTGATTGGTACTTGTCATTGGTATTTGTCATTGGTCTGTTTAGGAACGCTCTTACGCTCAAGACCGTTTGAATAAGGACAAAACGACCCCTGAGCTTGTCGAAGCCCGTTTGCCTTACCCTTCGCGCCCAATGGGCACCCGCTCAGGGGGTACCCACTCAGGGGGCGGCTCAATCTTGGCTTATTTGACTGGTCTTGCCCTTAGGCTGCCACCAACTCGCCTTGGGGCACCGGCGTTAGCCAGTGCATATAATTCGGCTCCTTGCCAAAGACGACGCGGAAGTAGAGATCGCGAATCTGTTGGGTAAGGGTGCCCACACCACCGTCACCAACCGGGCGATGATCGATGTTGCTGATCGGGGTCACCTGGGCGCCGGTGCCGCAGTAGAAGGCTTCGTCGCAGAGGTACAGTTCGCTGCGGTCGATCTCACGCTCGACGACTTCGATCATCAACTCTTCGCGCACCAGTTCGAGCAACGTGCGTCGGGTAATCCCTTCGAGAATATTGCTCGTGATCGGCGGGGTGATCAGCACGCCATCGCGTACCATCATAAAGTTGGCGGCACTGCCCTCGGCCACATGGCCATCTTGATTCAATACAATCGCGTCATCGAAGCCGCTGAGTAAAGCGTCACTCTTGACCAGGGCGCTGTTGACATAGGTCCCGTTGACTTTCCCGCGCGCCGGCATTGATGTATCATCGACGCGGCGCCACGAACTCACACAGACGTTGGCCCCTTTGTCGACGGGGATATAGGCGTCGACCGGCTGGCTAAAGATCGTTACCTTGTCAGTGGCCTCGTGCAACCAGACGCGGTAGACGCCATCATCTTTGTAGACCAAGGGGCGGATATAGCAATTTTCGCGCCACCCTTCCCGCGCCAACAGTTGGACGGTAATCTCCACCAACTGCTCAACCGTATAGTCCAGACGACAGTGCAGCAACTTAGCGCTGTTGAGAAAGCGCTTGTAATGGTCGGCGAGGCGGAAGGCGTATAATTGCTGGCGCTCCTGGTTCCAATAGCCGCGCAAACCGCCAAAGCAGCCGGTACCATAGTGTAGGGTATTGCAGGTGACGCTGACTTTGGCTTCTTCAATCGGGCGGATTTCGCCTTCAAAATAGGCAAAACGGGTCATGAGATGCTCCTTGTTGCTGATGGGATATGGGATTAATTATTCGCGCGCCAGGTCGGGTTGACGCCAAGGGACGTTATAACGTTTGATCATGTAGCGTTCACTGTCGATCGCTTCAAAGCCAAATTTGCGGTAAAGCTCATGGGCATCACGCGTGGCCAGCGTAAAGCTGCGGATGCTCTGTAGGTGAGGGCAGTTGATGATGCTGTCGATCAACCAGACACCCAGCCCCTGACCGCGTGCTGCGGGTAGCACAAAGACATCCGCCAGGTAAGCCATGGAGGTGTAGTCGGTGATGACACGCGCAAAGCCTATCTGCTGCGCTGCCGACCCATCCATCTGATAGAGGCCAAAATTGAGCGAATTGGCGATGGCCTGTGCCACTTGTTCCCGCGGCACACCGGGTGACCAATATGAGTGGTGCAGATAGTCGTAGATCACGTCGAGATCGAGTAATGAGGGATCAGTGCTGATGTGGTAGGGATCATTTTGTACAGCGTAGTGCACGTTACGGCTCCTCAGCATAATGTGTATGAATAAAGTTGCTGATATCTTGCTCTAGTAAGGTGAAGGAAGAAAGTGCTCGCAGTGGGGAGAAATCTTCGATCAAGTCAGCGACACGCCGTGCATGAACCGCAACGCGGAATTGTTTGAGCCTACGTCCACTCTGTCCGCTTGCATTTTGTAAACATTCATAGAGAATTTGTTTCGGGTTCGGTAGCTCTTCCATTCGTGCGAGAGCTGGTAGATCAAAGCGTTGTTGCCCTCTACGGTTGCCGGCGGCATGTCTGATCGCTAATTCATCAAATAAAAGCCAAGCTTCGGTCATTCGTATTGGCACTACACAGACGTAAGGCGTTACTTGCTCATCAACAAATTCATTTACCACGGCCGTTGCAATCTCGTGCACACGTTGTTCTCGCGATTGATTTTCTGCATCTCGATGGATAAATAAAAGATCGCAAGGGAAAAACTCTACGGCGAACCTAATTTTTTCGCGAAGCGTTTTGGGCGGCTTAGGCAGACTCCGCCAATCTGCCCAAGTTGACTGTATTGCTATATCAAGTCCATTTGTCCTGAGAAGCCAAGTCAGGATCGGTATAAGCGATGCATCAGAACTACCATCTGTACGAGGGAGTAACGCAAATCAGCCATAGGTATTCATCATAAGAATCTTGGAGGCGTTCTGGATCCTAATGGTTAAACGTCTCTGGGGGGAAAAGCACCAACTGTTTCAAATCCTTGCGGTCAATTACACGCCGCACTTTTTTGGTATGACCGTTGCCGTTAACATCGTTTTGGACAGGGAGCGCTGGGTTGAGATAACTAAGCAACTCTCCCTTTGCCACAGGATCTAAGTCGGGCTCATTTTCGCTACGCCATGTATCGGGTAACCAACCAAACTGTGCTGCATTAAAGCGTGAGCCATTGTTGACAACTTCTTTTGTGGTTGCTACCAGTAAACTATCATCCGGTACCTGACTTACAACTGCTGGTGAGTGTGTATTAATAATGATTTGGCGTAACGGGTTATCTGCACCTACAGGACTCTCGACATCACAAGCAATGTCCTGTAGCAGTTGTAAAATTGCGGGAATGCGCTGCGGATGGATGCCATTTTCTGGTTCTTCCAGACAGATCAAACCGCCAATTTGTGGATCAAGATTCAGCACGGCTAATGCCAAGAAGCGTAATGTGCCATCGGATAGTGAGCGTGCAGGATAGACTGTGCCACTTTGATCGGTGACTTGTAATGTAAGTAACTCACGTTTTTGATCGCGATCTACGCTGACTTCATATATGTCGTCAATCAATTCGGCCAGTCGTGAAGCAACTTGGTCATAGATGGGAAAATCGCCATTATCTTCGCGATTTGACTCCTGCTTTTCATTTGACCGTGCCAGGTAATAAAGTGTTGCAGGTAAATGTGATCCGTCCGCACCGATACTGGGATGTCTATTCAGTATGTTAAAATGATCGGGTTCGCGTAATGCTGTTGGCTCTAATTGTAGCAGTCGCCATGACTGAAACTCTCGTCTTGCCAATAGAGCGGTTGGGCTTTCCGTTGCATTGACTGTTGAAAGTACGGTCCGTGGGAGATTTGCTGCAAGCAATGATTTTGGTCTACCTAGTTTACCATCTTGACTCAACTTAATTACCCGATCACCAGTATCCGTGCTTGTGGATATAAATGACGAGGTTCTTCTTCCCTTAATCACCGATTTGCGCCACTCCCCGGCACTATGAGGGAACTTGAGCATTTTGGGTGCATCCCCAAGAGTAATATGTTCAAGCTCTTCCTGTAAAAGCTCCAAAGAGCCAAGCATCGGCAGCGTTTCATTCGTACGATATCCAATTTCAAGTCGATAGCGTACAAAAGTAATGCTCGCTTCTGCTTTCTGGCCCAAATCATCTAATCCTTCTGAAGGAATAATCATTTCAGCCTCAAATGACATTCGATCATCGTATTGGTCCCCAATGCGATGGAAGAGGCTACGAATATCTCCTGTGCCATTTTGTTCGGCTCGAACCGAGAGCGCTGCATCCATTAACGGGTTATCAGCCAGATAGCTCAAGAACCGGATTGCGTCAAATAAGTTCGATTTCCCCACTGCATTGGGGCCCGCAATACATGTAAATGGCCCAAAACTTATATCAACATCAACGAGATTTTTGAATCCTGATACCTTTAACCTGGTTAACACAGGCTACTCCGTGAATGGGTGCGTAACGATAACTTTAAGCGATAGTATACCACGATTCGACCCGTGCGGGCTTGTTGCGGCGAATTTAGGCTGCCGATCCCTCCGCCGGTGCAAAAAAGACGAGGAGCTGTAACGCTTCTTCAATCGAATGAAAGAGATGCTCAACCTCTTTGGCGACGTAGATGATCGACCCGGCCTGTACCGGTCGATCTTCGCCGTCGACCAGGATCTGGCCGCGGCCGCTGAGCACGTAGTAGACTTCATCTTCCGTGTGGGGGCTCTGGGGATCGCTCTCGCCAGCCGCCAGCGCATACAAACCCATGCTGAGATCAGCTACCCGCAAAAATTCATGCCACTGTTCTCCAGCGGCGTTCTGTGCGCGTTGAATGTCGCGCACTTCAAAGGCTCTCATGCGTATCTCCTGGTTCTATGCTAGGATACCTTCAAGGCTTCGTGAACAGCGGCGGCGGCATGAATTGCCGTCGTATCAAAGAGCCGAACGCTTGTGTGCGTCGCCTGGACGAGCAATGTAATCTCGGTGCAGCCCAAGATAATCGCCTCGGCACCGGCGGCCTGAAGCGTGTCGATGATGCGTAGATAAGCTCGCCGCGATTCGTCGCGAATCATCCCCAAGCAAAGCTCTTCATAGATCACGCGGTGGACAATGGCGCGGTCCTCTGCATTGGGTACGAGCACAGTCAGACCATGTTGCTCCTCCAAGCGACCGCGGTAAAAGTCCTGCTCCATTGTAAAGGCCGTTGCCAACAGCCCGACGCGCTCGATGCCGGCGGCTTTGATCGCGTCGGCGGTGGCGTCAGCGATGTGCAAAATCGGCATCCTGATCGCGGCCGCAATCTGCTCGGCTACCTTGTGCATGGTGTTGGTGCAGATGACGAGAAAGTCGGCTCCGGCGGCTTCCACTTGCTGGGCTGCCTTGGCGAGTAGCGTCGCGGCACCATCCCAGTCGCCGGCATGTTGCCGCTCTTCAATCTCCTGGAAATCGACGCTGACCAGCACGAGTTTTGCCGAATGTAATCCACCCAATGCTGCTTTGATGCCCTCATTGATCAGGCGATAGTAGAGCTCGGTCGATTCCCAACTCATGCCGCCAAGTAGGCCGATGGTTTTCATGGACGAGTATGCCTTTCTTTTTAATTCAGTCCAGCGCGTGGTGAGCCTACAATGGAGCGAAGGCTGAGCTTGTCGAAGCCGGAGCCGCTCAGTCTTCGGCAAGCTCAGCCCCCGTTTATTGAGTGATTTATTTGACTTCCATCAAGTTGGTTTTGTGAAATGTCAACCGCTTTTAGCGCAGCACAAGCCATGCACCAAGCAAGAGCAACGCAATGCCTAGCAGCCGTTGTCCGTCCAGCGGCTGAATTGTTGCCCCGAAGAGACCAAAGTGGTCAATCACTGCCGCGGACGCATATTGGGCAACGAGAATAATCGCAAAGGTCAAAATTAGACCATACCGTGCCGTGGCAAAGCCTATCGAGCCGACGATCACCAGCCCCAAGAGGCCGGCTGTAAAGGCATAGGGCGGCACTGTGCGCCAGCCGCTGAGTGTACCGCCGCGCAGAAAAAAGAGCAGCGCCACCACCAGCCCTCCACTGCCATAGGTGATAAACATGCTTTCGAGCGTGCCAAGGGAGCGGGTCATTGTGCCCATGAAATTCCCTTGTAGTGTCACGGCAATGCCGCCAATGGTTGCAATGATCAGGACAGGTAGCAGATTACTCATTGACTGTTTCCCTTGCCATTGGCAATGGCCGCGGCCAATACTCCACTGAGCGTCTGCACGGCCCGGTCGATGGTCGCTTCATTGCTCATTGTGTAATTTAGGCGCATGGTAGCGTTGCCGGTGTTGGGCTCGGCAAAGAAAAATTTGCCGGGCACAAAGGCGACATTCTGTTCAATCGCCTGCCAATAGAGCTGCTCGGTATCCAACCCGTCCGGCCCCTCCAGCCAGAGAAACATGCCACCGTCCGGCTGCGTCCACTGAAAGCCATCAGGCAAATGGCGGTCGAGCGCGGCCAACATGGCCTGTTGGCGCGGGGCGTAGATCGCCAGGATCTTGGGCAGTTGGCGTTGCAGATGGCCGCCACGCAGATATTCTGCGGCTAGTGCTTGATTCAAGGTGCTCGTATGCAGATCGACCCCCTGTTTGGCAACGACCAGCCAGTGATGGACGGTGGCGGGTGCTACACAAAAGCCAATGCGCAGACCGGGGGCAAAGGTTTTGGAGAGGGTGCTGACATAGACGACATGCTCTGGCGCAAAGTGTTTAATCGGCGGTACGGGTTCACCCTGGTAGCGCAGATCGCCATAGGGATCATCTTCAACGAGCAGCACACCATACTGTTGCAGCAAGGCCGCAATCGCCTGCCGTCGCGCCAACGGGATGGTGCGCCCGGTCGGATTCTGAAAGGTAGGCACCAAGTAGATAAATTTTATCGGTTCCTTGGCCAAGAGTTCTGCTAGTGCCTCTGGAATAATCCCCTCTTCGTCGGTTGGCACTTGGGCATAGCAGGGCTCATAAGGGTTGAAGGCACTGAGCGCACCCAGGTAGGTTGGCGCTTCGACTGCGATCCGGTCACCGGGCGAAATCAGAATCTTGCCCAATCCATCGAGCACCCCTTGGGAGCCACTAAAGATCAGGATCTCCTCGGCGGTGGCGGAAACCGATTTGGCCGCCAGATACCGGGTGAGCTCTTCACGTAGCGGTGCAAAGCCTTCTGTGGCGTCGTATTGCAAGGCCGTGGCACCATACTGGGAGAGAACGGTTGCCGTCAGCTCTTGCATCAATTCCAAGGGGAAACTTTCCGGCGCAGGAATGCCGCCGGCTAGCGAAACCATGCCTGGCCGGTTAACCACTTTCAAGATTTCGCGCACGGCATTGAGTTGCATGTGGGCGGTGCGGGTAGCAAAGGTTGTCGTAAGCGTTGACATCGGTTCCTCGATTGGTGAGAAGGAAAATAGGGAAACAGGTAGATAGGGAAACAAGTAGATAGGGAGATAGGTAGATACGGAAACGGGCGGGAATCGTTCCCTGTGTACCTATTACGACAACGTTAAATTACATTCCATCGACAGGATTTACACGATTCGCAAGATTTTTGTTCTGCTGTGTCAATCCGGTTAATTCTGTTAATCTTGTCTAATTTGACGTTGTCGTACTATCTACTGTTTCCTCCCCTTACAAGAATAACTCGCCGCGCAAGATCGTCACTGCGGGGCCGCCGACTTTGACAGTTTCGATCGCATTGCGGTCGCCGACGACTTCGACGGTCGCCTGGCCGGGGCGTTTCATCCAATGGCCCTGTTCGGCGATGAAGGTCGCTTTGTCGAGCAGGCTATAGTGCCAGAGATAGGCCCCCATGCCGCCGGTGGCCGAGCCGGTAAAGGGATCTTCAAAGGGGGCCAAATGACGGGCAAAGGTGTCGCCGGTCGGGGTTACACCCCCCAAGCAGAAGATATGGGCACTGAAGAAGGCGGCATCTTTGCTGAGTTGGCGGTACGCGCTTTCTTGCATGGCGATCCGGCGCAGCACATCGTGATTTTTGACGGGGATCATGAGTTGCGGCGTCCCGGTGCTGACCACCTGGATTGGATAACCGGGCAGCGCATCTTCTGCGTTCAACCCCCAAATGGGCATGACCGTAGTCGCCGGTAATGTATTGAGAAATTGCGGCTTGCGCTGTGTCATGTTGATGAAGGTCGGGTTTCCCCCATGGGCCGTCACATCGACGGCAATCGGCCCATCGCGTAACTCTAACTGCACTGTCATCTGATGGCCCTGCATGGCAATCCGACCGCTCTCGACTAGGGCGTGAATCGTCGCGATGGTGGGGTGGCCAGCCAATGGAATTTCGCTTTCGGGGGTGAAGTAGCGCGCGCGGACATCGGCCACGGTGGAGCGCAGCACAAAGGCCGTCTCCGAAAGATTCATCTCTTGGGCAATCGCCTGCATCGTCTCTGCGCGCAGATCATCTGCATCAAAGACAATGGCACAAGGGTTCCCACCCAAAGGGGTGGTTGTAAATGCATCAACTTGTGCAAAGGGATAGGTACGCATTCTGTCACTCCTGATTTCTCACGTTGTTTGCAATAGGATTTAGGCAGTTCTTGACTTCGATACGACGAAAAGTAGTCTACTCAGTCAGCGCAGAGCGTAAGTCCTATATTTTAGAGTTGTTGCTAATTAAATGCTGAGGCTGAAGTGACTGTCACTGTTCCCTGTGTGACCGGCTGTATGAATTTGGTTGCGGACAGTGACAGTCACCTAGATCCGTTAAAAAGGAACAACTCTTTTATACAAGCGGTGTCCAACTGTCTGTGATCACTTGTGGGCGTTCGGCACTGAGCCGTTGGGTAATTAATTGACCCAAGAGATGGATACAGCGATAGATTGTCTCTTCATCTTCGTAGCTAAAGGCCAGCCTGATATGTTTGTGCCCGGTCGGCTGGGTGAGAAAGACTTCCCCCGGTGCAATCGCCACGCCGCTGCGCAGGGCCGCTTGCTGGAGATCGTGCAGCGCCGGCACATTGGGCAACGTCAACCAAAGACAAAAGCCCCCGGCCGGCTCCGTCCAAGTGACACTCTCGGGCATGAATTGGCGCAGGGCCGCCAACATCGTATCGCGCCGTCGCCGATAGATGGGCAGGACGCGCCGCATGTGTTGCTGTTCGCCACGATTCTCTAGAAAGTCCGCCAGTAGCCGCTGCATGAACTGCGAGCCACAAAGGTCGGTCGCACGGCGGAGAGCAAGCAAACGTTCGTGTAGTGGCCGCGGCGCGACAATTGTACCAACGCGTAGACCGGGAAAAAGAACTTTGGATTCACTGGTCATATAGACTACGACATCGTTGCGATCTTGTGCTTTGATCGGTGGCGGCGGCGTACCATTGTAGGACAATCGACCATAAATATCATCCTCTAAGAGGACAATGCCATGTCGTTCCGCCCAATCGAGCAGGGCACGCCGTCGTTCCACTGAAACAGAGAGCCCAGTTGGGTTCTGGTAGGTGGCGATGGTATAGAAGAAGCGCGGGCGATATTGAACGGCCAACTGTTCTAGGATATCGAGCCGTGGCCCCTCTTGATCAAGTGGCACTCCTAAAGGTTCCAAATGATGGGCACGTAGCAGGTTAAGAAAGCCCAAATAGGTGGGCTCCTCAACGAGAACACGGTCACCGGGGCGGGTAAGGGTCTGTGTCACTAAGGCTAGCCCTTGGGTCAAGCCATTGGTGACAATGATCTCTTCTGGCAGGACGGTGAGTCCACGTTTGGCCAAACTGGCGGCTAAAGCAAAGCGCAGCCGTAGGTCCCCTTGGGGCGAACCATAACAGAGTAACGAGCGCCCCTCCTCTTGCAGACAGTGCATCGTATCCCACAGCGTTTCGATGGGAAAGAGGCGGGGATCTGGGGAAGCAAGCGCCAACGATGGAATGGTGCCATGATCTTCCGCTTGTAGACGATGGATCTGCAAGAGATCATCAATGACCGCATCTGCCGTCATCAATTGGCCCCAATTGGCGTTGACCGTTGGCCCGTGGCGCATGATCGGTGGGTGCGCGCTGACAAAGGTCCCGCGGCCCACGGTCGCTTCTACCCAACCAATGCTCTGCAGTTCATCATAGGCATTCTGCACAGTGACCCGAGTAACGCCCAATGTTTTGGCCATCTGGCGGATGGTCGGCAAGCGCGCGCCTGGTGGCAGTTGCCGACTGCGGATCTGATCGATGATCTGCTCAACAATCTGCTGATAGAGAGCAATCTGATTCTGACGATCGAGCGAAAAGGAAGTTGTTTGCACAAGAATTTGCTCTGTCCACTGCATGAGTGTACGCCTTGATGGTCCGCTCCGCAGGACGACGGATGCCGACGACGTGCATGGCTGCGTTGATTCTAGCCTGTTGGGAAGGTAAAATCGGTCGCTACACAACTAGGTGAGGATTGTACCATGTCAATGGGGAGTGTGGAAGTGACAATTTGTGCGCAGTGGTAGGTCAATGTTCCTTGATCTCATAGATAAAGATTGAATATCCTACCTTGGCGATGGGCTTGTATTGTTGGAGCCAAGCGAAGCATTGTTTGTTTTGAAAGAGAACACCCTGTAGATTAGTCGCACTGATGGCAATTGTCCCTGTGGTGGGGGCGCACTCTTCGACATAGCCGGGCTCGAACCACCAGAGGCCATTGGGACCAGGTTGGCGTAGGCCAATCGAGGGTAGATAGTCAAACTGCATCTCGTACCAGGCCGGATCGGCGCTGCCAAAATAGCTCAACTTAATCCGGTCGATCTTCTGCTCAACCATATAGGCCTTGAGCCCTTTGAGATCTTGTCCCCAATCCAAATTGGAATCGACCAGCACCCGGTAGCCATTCTCTGGTCCACCTGCCAGTTCATTAAAGTAGGCCAAATAGTGTGGCGAGATGGCGACCGATGAGAGGACGAACCAGGCCACCAACCCACTTATGACAACTTTGGACCATAGGGGGATCTTGCCGATAAAGCAGGCTAATTTGCCGGCAAAGATAAAGAGAAAGGGCATCATCGGTAGCAGATGGCGAAAGCCAACTTTGATATTACCAGTGGCGACAACGATAAAAATGACGATGGGGGGGATTAGTAAGACGATCTCATCGGTCTTCCAGCGGAGTTGGCGTTCCTTGGTGCGACTGCTAAGCCAGAGGGTGATGGGCAATAAGAGTAGAAACCCAAGGGGCACTTTGGTGAGGAAGGCTACAGGGTGATAGGCGATAGAGGGCGAATAGCTCCCCAATAAAAAAGTTGGTTGACCACTTGCCGCATGGCTCAATCGAAAGAGAAATGATTCCACAAAAGCGGATGGGAAAGGGATCGGAACGCCCGCAAGCAAAGCCAAAGAATGGTTCTTCGTGGCGAGATGGGGTAGATAGGTGCCCAACGGCTGCATTGTGCCTTGAAAGCCATAAGCGATGTTGATCAAAAGCCAGGCCATGAACAGACTCGCTACACAAGAGAGCGCGTAGGAGAGTGCACGGCCAACCCAATTCTTGTGAAGGCGGGCCGGCAGCCAAGGCCAGATGCCGACCTCCTGGCGAACTGTCGTGATAGCCAACGCCGCGATAATCATTAAAAAGAGCGGCCATGTATTCTTGCTTAACAGAACAACAGCAGACAGCAAACCGGCGAGCAACAGCCATGTACCCTTGGGTTGAAAGAGCAGTCGTTGGAAGCTATATGTGCCCGCTAAGATTGCCAGGGTGAACCCTATATCGTAGGTGGCCACACCGGAATGGGCAAGTATATTCGGGCTAAAGACAAAGAAGAGCAATGCCAACAAGCCGGCGGCGCGCCCGTAGAGTTCGCGGCTCCATTGGAAGACAAAAATGCCGGCAAGCAATGCTTCGATCAGGATCATCAATCGTGCTCGCCAAAAGATCGTCTCTACCTGTGATTGGTTGGCTGCCAAAAAGGTGACGCTGTAGAACCAACTCTGCAGATCGGAATAGCTGTGCGGTTCAAAGTAGGGCAGGGAATGGGGGGGAATGGCGAGATCGGCTGTGAGTAGCGGCACAGCAGAGAGCAGCGAGAGTAAAATCGGGTTGCCGGTGTTGTTGCTGAAATCGCCTGTAGTTAACATATAATAGCCGGCAGACACTTCCGTGGTTTCATCGACCACGGGCGAACTCTGCGCAATACTCCTGGTGACCATCCCCGCAAAAATAGAGAGCAAAACGATGGCCAGGAAGATGCTCAACCGGTTAGAAATGCCTTGCGTCATAAATCCGCGATCCCTCACGTTATCGTCTATAGAACAAGAACTTATCCAAAGCACCAACTGTAGCCCCAAGGGAACAGAGCGTTGTAAGCGATAAGTATCTCTAGTATACTCACATTTCCCGAATTTGTTCTTACAAATAACTTACGCATTGCTGCGATAAATCGTGTATCCGCGGCTTGTGGCCCCATCAAATGGTGTACTCATTGTAAGTTAAAAAGGGAAATTGTAAGCTGTAGGAGCCCTTTGATTGTGATATTCTATAGGAACGTTTTTGATTTTGTTAAAAGAGCGCGCTCTTTTCGGATTTCTCTCGAAAAAAATATGTAATGACCAGAACAGAGACAGTCTATCGCTACTTGCCTTTTGGACCTACGATTTATGCATTTGTACGAGAAAATATTACTCTCTTAACCTTGTTCCTGCTCTTCTGTGGCGGGCTCTGTGTCCGTTTCTATTGGCTAAACGCCAATCCAGGGATCATCGAAAATGAAGGGGGAGAGTATGCGCGTCTTGCAGAAAACGTTTTTCATCGCGTGGGATATATTGGGACACAGCGCGGCACACAACTCTTGTTCCCACCCCTTTATCCATTGCTCACCACGCTTGTCATGGGGGTAGTCGGTGATTCGGAATTGGCTGGACGGCTGACATCGCTTTTGATGGGTAGTTTGTTGCTGATCCCCGTCTATTTACTGATCACGACGATCTACAGCCGCAAGACAGCGCTGCTCGGTGCGCTACTTGTCGCTCTTCATCCCTACCTGATCCAAGTCTCCGTCTCGGTTCTCTCAGAGGCCACCTATCTGTTTTTTATGTTGTGTGGACTCTATAGCGGTATTGTCGCGCTCTATAGGCCATCTAGACGTGTCATGATCTATAGTGGGCTGGCCTGGGGACTTGCCTATCTCACCCGCACCGAAGGGTTGTTGGGGTTTGGTATTACACTTTTGCTGATTGTCGTGGTGCACGTTTTTGAACAAAGAAGTGGACGACAAATCGCCATCAATCTGATTTGTCTGCTGGGGACATTTTCCCTGTGTATCGCGCCCTATCTGCTCTTTCTCTATTCCCAAACTGGGCAGTTACGCTTTGAAAACAAAAGTTTAATTGTTTATACGATTTCGGAACGTATGTTAAGCGGGATGAGTTATGAGCAAGCTGCCCTCGAACTTGATCAGAATTTGGAGCAGTTGGGCCCAGAATTAAACAATACCGCCTTTGTGCTCTCTGTTACACATCGACTCGCGGAAGATCGACTCGCAGAAGATCAACTTGCGGAAGATCAACTTGCGGTGGAGCGACCATCTGTCGGCAAATTGGTATCGTTTATTTCCCACTTTTATTATCAAAATTTAAAGTATATTTTTCAGATGTTGATTACCTTTGCAACGCCGCCGGTGATTCTCTTGGTGCCATTGGGGCTTTTTCGGTCTTCGTGGAACCGAAAGAGAATGGTGGGCGAACTGTATCTTTGGGCCTTTTCTGGGGCTACTCTGTTGCTCTTGTTTTCCATCGCGTTTATCCATGAGCGCTACATCACCTCATTTTTACCCATTCTATTGATCTGGGCCGCAATGGGAACGATTGAAATTGCCAACTGGCTGAGTGCAACGGTTAGGAATTTGAGCAGCGCAGTGGCAGATCGCTTCCATCTGGAGGCTGTGAGCGTATGGATGATGCTCTTGCTGCTTGTGGCCCTCTTCTTTTTTAAGGCCGAGGGTGTCTTGGCCGAAGAAAAGATGAACAGCGCGGAGCTATCCCAAAGGAGTGCTGGGCTATGGTTGCGTGAACAGGTACCAGGCGCCAAGGTTGTGATGTCGACAGATACGGCGACAGCCTATTATAGCGGTAGTACTTGGGTGCCTTTTCCCTACGCAACTGACGACGTACGGCTAGCCTATGTGGAAAAGGTCAACCCAGACTTTCTTGTTCTTTACGGCGCAATCGTTGCTGACTCGCGCTCGGATCTACGGCAGTGGTATCAAAAAGGAATTCCCGACATAAGAGCCCAATTAATTTATAAGGTGGGAGATACCGAAATCTATCGTTGGAATGCTGCGCCGCAGGTAAGCCCATGATCTGTGGCCAGCCCTAAGTTATTGTCCAAAAATAACTTGTAGATTTGTAACCGTAGGGGCACGGTATACCGTGTCCCTACAACCGTGAACTTATTTCTGGACGATTACTAAGGGCCTGTCCAGAAATAACTTGGAGAATTTTTCCGTACGGACACGGTACACCGTGTCCGTACAATTGACTACTTTATTTCTGGACAGACCCTAAGTTACCGAGGCACCTTAGAGTGTCTCGATCTGATGGGGGCTGAGTTCTGTCTGTGTAATCGATTATTTAATCTAGAGGATACCAATGTTTTCTACCCCAATCGCTTCGCCCACAAATAAAGTGCAGAAACCCAATCGCCAACGCGTTACAAAGGCGTTGGCGGTGCGTTACTTGTCGAAATATTCGGTTGTTGCCCCACCGCTGCGGCTTCGAGTGGGACTTCTGGTGGCGCTTATTCCCTTGTTATGCTCCATCGTTTTGCCAGGTTCGATGCCGGAGATCGCCCATGCGCAGGGCAATGGTTGCTCTTTATATACCTCTGCCCATCAACGCATTGGCTATAATGTCGCCGGTGATCGTGGCACTACAATTGATGATTATGATGCCGCTCGTTTGGGCGCTGGATGGTATCACGATTATCGGGCCCGTCTTACCCCTTCCACCCCCGGTGGGATCCGGCATGTACAAATGATCCATGCGAATATCAATACCGCAAATTTAGCAACCCAATATGGGGCGATTGTCGATGCAAATCCAGGGGATACCTGGATTTTGGGCAATGAGCCTGATCGCTGGGGGCAGGATGAACGAACGCCGGCGCAGTACGCGGTCTTCTATCATGATGCCTATACATTTCTTAAAGGTCGAGACCCCACGAGCATTGTTTCTCCGGCTGGTTTGGTGCAGCCGACGCCGATTCGCTTGCGCTATCTGGACATGGTTTTGAGTGAATACCAGAATCGGTATGGTGGGTCAATGCCGGTGGACCAGTGGGATATGCACGGTTTCATTTTGCGCGAGGATGAATCTTGGGGGGCCGGTATTCCTGTGGGGTTGACTGCGCTGCCCGGTGAACCGATCATGTACGAGGTTTACCAACATGGCGATATCGAAATTTTTAAACAAAATCTGCGGAATATGCGTAAATGGATGAATGATCGTGGCTATCGCAATGTTCCCTTACGGATCAGCGAGATGGGGATCCTGCTCTCTCCCTGGAGTGGCTATGATCACGACACTGTCCGCATCTTTATGCAGAACGCGTTTGACTTTATGCTAACTGCAACCGATGCCGCGACTGGCTATCCTGCCGATGGAAATCGGCTCGTACAGGAATTTGCCTGGTTTAGCCTGAATTATTATGCTTGGGAGCCGATCAACTCCTACGGCACGAATGGCAACTTCTTTGACCACGATACAGCTGTGATCCAGCCGTTGGGCATCGATTTTGAAACTTATGTAAAGTCCAAACGGATCGAAACGATCGATTTAGATCTGACTGCCTTCCGCTCAGATACCTTTAACTTGACAACAACCTCGGCCGTGGTCTGGGAGGTAGATTTTCACAATCAAGGAGGGCTGGCTGCTGAAAATGTAGAAGTACAATTTTGGAACGGCGATCCATCGGCCGGCGGTCAACTCTTGGGTACCAGCCCAACCTACGCTACCGTCCAGCCGGATTGCAACGCGACATTAACTGCCAACTTCATCTGGGTACCGCCGGCTGCGGGAAGTTATACAATTTATGCGAATCTAGTTGCCACGAATGTCAATTTAGACAGCAACATGAATAACAATCGGGCGTCAATCAATCTCGTCGTGGCAGAGGGTACGGGGCCAACCATTACCCCCACGACAACCCCCCCACCGACAGCGACCAAAACCGAGACAGCGACACCAACCGAGACAGCAACAGCGGCACCGTCATCGACCACCACGGTAACGCCCACCCCCACCGTGACCAGTACACCAACCGCAACAAACATTGGGGGAGTACCTAACACGCCAACGTCTACGCCAACCGCAACGACCACTGTCACACCGCGCGGCACACCGACTGCCACCGTAACCCCGGCAGGTACGGTAAGCCCGGGCGGCACGGTGACACCAACAGGTACAGTAACGCCAACGAACGCAACCCCTGTTGGGACAGGTGACGAGCATGAACTCTTCATTCCGCTGATCGCAAATCGGTAATCGCGCCGCGGCGGTGCGCTCCTGCCTTTCGACGGACCCACCGCCACTTCCCATTACGGTCATGCGACGCGTTATTGTCGCATGACCGTCACAATTTCTGCCATAATGGCCAAGGCGATCTCCTCTGGTTGGCGTGCCCCAATCTCCAGGCCAATCGGCGCGTGAATGCGTGCAATCGCCTCACTGCTTACCCCCATCTCTTGAAGCGCCATCACGCGTCGCGCATGGGTTTTGCGCGAGCCCAGCGCGCCAATATACTGTGCTGGGCTGGCAAGTGCAATCTGCAATGCTGGATTGTCAATCTTTTCATCATGGGTGAGAAAGACGAGATAGGTTGCTTCATCCAGCCTCATCTCCGTCAACGTGTCAGCCGGCCAGCGAATGGTGAGCTGATTGGCGTGCTGAAAGCGATCTGCTGTGGCGAACGCCGAGCGCGCATCGAGGACAATCGTCTCGAAGCCCAAAGTATTGGCAAAGGTAACCAGGGGAATGGCAATGTGAACGGCCCCAATGACAAGCAACTTGGGCGGCGGCGCATGGATTTCTAGAAAAACCTCAGCCTCTCCCTCTGTCGTTGCCAGGCTAAAGCGCTCCGCCTGTTGCCGTTGCAAGGGCAGCACGGCCCGTTCACCCACTTGCTGATCAAGCGCTTCACTGCCTAGGCTCCCGTTACTTGTGCCATTGGGCCAGATCAGTAATTTGTTGCCCAAACCTGGCCCCGCAATAACCGTTGCCAGCGCAACGAGTTGACGATTGCGTAGTGCGCTAATCAATTGATCGTATAGATCCTCGCTCATCCGTTGTCCCTCTATCGCTTCATCCTGACGATTCAAATGGATTCTTCGGGATCTCAACCACTTGAGATCCGGTTGAACCTTTCAACGCCGATCGTTCGTCGCGATTGTAGCAGCTTTTGAAGCCGATTGACAAACTAGCCGCCGCAGTCTATGATCTGGGCAAATCTTGCACCTATTTTGCCTACCAAGCCATCCAGGGTGCCCTGGATCTAGTCTCCCCCGCGAATAAGCTTGCCTTACACACATGATAGAATTCTATGACCACCATACAACAAAAACCGAAAATCGCTGCTATCGTCACTGAATATCGCCACTTCTCCCATGCCGATGTAATCATCACCAAGTTTTTCAAGGGGCTGCCGACCGACCAAGGGCTGTTGCCGGCCCGTGTCGAGATTGCATCGCTCTACATTGACCAGTTTCCCAAGAATGATTTGGGGCGCGCCTACGGAGCGCGCTATGGCGTCCCGATCTATCCAAGCATTCGCCAGGCATTAACCTTGGGTGGCGATACGTTGGCCGTTGACGGCGTTCTGCTAATCGGCGAACATGGGGACTATGCTTGGAATGAGAAAGAGCAGCATCTCTATCCGCGCAAGCCCTTTTTTGAGCAGATCTGCGGTGTGATGGCGACCAGCGGCCGTGCCGTTCCGATCTTTAGCGATAAGCACCTTTCGTACAATTGGCACGATGCCGAGTGGATGATCACACGCGCTGCGCAAGTGGGGGCACCGCTCATGGCCGGTTCTTCATTGCCGGTTGGCTGGCGGCGCCCTTGGCTAGAGCACGAAATGGAAACACCGATCGAAGAGGCGCTGTCGATTGGCTATGGCGGGGTTGAGAGCTATGGCTTTCATGCCCTGGAGACACTGCAATGCATGATCGAACGCCGCGTTGGCGGTGAGCGTGGCGTGGCCGCTGTCACTTGCCTGGAAGGCGAACGCGTCTGGCAGGCCGCGCAAGAAGGGCTCTGGTCGCGCGATCTGGCTGAAGCGGCAGTGGCGGCGATTCAAGAGAAACCAAGCGGTGATCTGACGACCTTATTTGGCCAACCGGCGCTTTTTTTGATTGAGCAGAACGATGGCTTGCGCAGTGCGGTTTTGATGGCGACTGGCTGGGACGCATCCATCCAAAGCTTTGCCTATGCCGCACGGATCCGAGATCAGATCGTTGCTTGCGAAGTTCACTTGCCTGGTGATCCGCATCCTCATTTTAGCTATCTCTGCCTCAACATCGAAGAGATGTTTCTGAGGGGGCATCCCACGTGGCCAGTCGAACGAACGTTGCTGACCACTGGTGTGCTCGAAGCGGCCCTTGAATCGCGGCATCAAGGCCATGTGCGTTTGGCCACGCCCCACTTGGCCGTGCGCTACCAATCGTACAAGTCAATCCCTTGGCGTCCGCTTGGCCCCAACCCAGAGGGCGCTGCGCGCCAGCCCTTGCCGGCATAGCATCCTTTTGTTCGTAATATCTTCGCCAATGCCAGAGTTTACCCTCACGGAGGTGGGGGCAGGAATGACATCTGAGAATTTCCGCCAAAACAAGGTTTAGCGAAGGTGTTGGTTTTACTGTTTTGTGAAATTAGTGTTGATAGGTCACCCCTGCGAAGGCAGGAGGCCATTCGCCAGAAGATGGGTTCCGGCGAAGGCCGTAATGACAGTCGTGGCCCATTTGTTGACAATAGTACCTCCCCTTCTTATGCTGATACGAGTATAGCCGTGGGGTTCAACCCGGCAAAAATAGGTACTTGCCCTCTTGACCTCCGCTTTCACCCCTAAGTTTACCTCTTCCTTGCATTGTAAAAGAAACTACTATCTTTCTTGTAAACTTGATCGCTTTATGCAAACTTTTACGCCAATTTACCTGGCTTAGTGTCCAGTAAAAAAACTGGTGAATTGTCTAATTTTGCTTCAAATTAAAATGTGATATTCTTGTATATACTATTTCATCAAAATCGTTACAACTCTACCGAAATCTATTCAACTACTGTCCGTAGATTGTAACTACGCGCCGCGTGCTCTGTCGCCAGTGATGAAACGGCTAAGAGACAAACCGAACAAAAATCGCACATTTTGTAGGGCGGCCCCTTGCGGGCGCTATATATATCAAGCGAAGCACCATGAGGGCTCGTTCCACGCTCCAGCGTGGAATGGCCCCCGAGACGCTGGGGTGTCGAGTGAATGGCTACCGCTGTACCGTTGCGTTCACGCCTGGTACTACCCGACGCCCCAGCATCAAGCTCCGTGCCGATGCCCCAGCGTCGGCGCGAGCAAATGCCTTTGCTATACGCAAATCAGAATGAAACCCCTAGTTTCGGCCAGCGTGCGTCGCACTGACGGAAGCATCTAGCGGACTGGAAGCAGTTGGCGGTCAGTGCGACGCACGCGATCCCGTTGGTCCGCAAAACTCCGGTTCTC
>DAOUCA010000072.1:0-73764 GCA_034432375.1 Caldilineaceae bacterium | reverse complement strand
CCAAACCTTGTTTTGGCGGAAATTTCCAGATGTCATTCCTGCGCAGGCAGGAATCTACTCGTGTAACATGAAGATGGATTCCTGCCTGCGCAGGAATGACGGCTCTAATTTCTGAAATTGGCGAAGGTATTGATTTTTATAAAATTCTGGAACAGCAATTGTTTACGAAATAATAAGCAAAAGTTCATGGAGTTGTCAATACGTAATTAAACGGACGACCTTTGGGCTACTCGCCCCATCCACGTCCGCGCCATCAAAAAGGGCAAATCTGCCACAAAATCGGCCTGATTTGCCCTTTGCCCTTCTTTTTCAGCGATAATGTACGTTGCCTTTTGGCTTCGTCTGGCTTCGCTTACTCTTTTTTCAGGAGTGATGTTCTAAACTTAAAATAAGTCGCTACCCAATCTCCCGTGGCCGATACTGCAACGCCTCGGCCAGATGGTTTGGTGATATCATCCCCTCCCCTGCCAAATCCGCAATGGTTCGTGCCAACTTCAACACGCGATGATAGGCCCGCGCGCTCAGATTCATCTGCTGCACCGCGGCACGCATCAGGTTCTTCCCCGTCTCGTCCAGCTCACAGAAACGTTGCACCTCGGCTGGTCCCATGTCGCCGTTAACGAGGACGTGGGGGCGGTTGAGCGGGGCGAAACGCTCGGCTTGGAGCTGACGGGCCGCGGCAACGCGGGCGCGGATGATGGTGGATGCTTCGCCGGTACCGGCGGCCTCCAACTTTTGATAAGGCACTCGTTGCACTTCGAGGTGAATATCAATGCGATCCATCAATGGCCCGCTGATCCGCTTCTGATAGCGTTGGACCATGCTCATGGAACAGGTGCACTCGTTGCGGTCATCGCCGTAGTAGCCGCACGGGCAAGGGTTTCCACAATTTATCTGTTGTGCTGATTTATAGTTTATCCATGCAACAACTACTATTCATTACGGCACAGCTATGATTAATATTTAACGGATATTTCAGACAAGGCAGTGAGAAAAACAACCTAAAAAGTGTAGTACTTTATCAACTATGGGTTGGGGAGGAAGAAATAAGAGAAGATAACATGTTTATATAAATAATGGACCCAGCGCTAAGGAAACTGCTTCATCCACCGTCATAAGCTCACCGTTAGCCCAAGCTTCGGTAAACTGATTGGATGGGAGTCGCTGACGAGCAGTTGCCAACGGCTGAACAAAAGTCAACTGATCATTGGGTGGTAAATAGATGCCCAGATTACGATAGAGTGATTGGCCGGCGGCAATCAATTGAACGGCACGTGAGTGTTCGCCCTGTATCAGCGCTAGACTTGCATGAAAGGGCAAGATCAGAGAGATTGCATAGATATGCGGTTCCTGATAGGTGAGCATCAGGGCATCATTCGACATCTCTTTTGCTGTTTGCATGTCGCCGTTATCACGGGCGATTGCCCCAAGATAGACCAGTGTAAAAGCGATTTCCGCAGCCCTCGTGCCGATGGTACGATTAATGCGCAAGCTTTCTTCCAGCAATGATTTTGCCTTTTGATAGTCGGTATGGTAATAGGCTAGACGTCCTAAAAAGTAGAGCGTTTGTCCGCTCAGCCTTTGGTCTCCACGCTCCTGGGCTTTGGCCAGTGCCTGTGTAAAGCACTGCTTGGCTTCGGGAAATTTCTGTTGTTGGAATAAGACGCGGCCCAGATTACACAAAGTTTGCCCAGTTTCAGCTTCATGTTGCTGCGACCGATAAATCGTCAGCGCCTCTTCAAAAATTGCTTTGGCCGCAGCATAGTCACCGTTATAATAATTCTGCATGCCAAACTGCTGACTGATTCTTATGGCACCAAGCTGATTATTCGCCTTTTTATATAAATCAAACGCCTCAGTACATAGCTGATCGATCTGCGAGAGGTTGAAGTCAAGGGTGCATCCTACAACCAGTCGTTCCACGGCAGTTGCCAGCATCAGTTCATCATTCAATTCCCTGCAAATGGATACCGCCTCTTCCAGCGCACTGCGTGCTGCATCCATATCTCCCTGTGTCCGGCACAACGCGCCAAATCCCATCAAGAGCGTAGCGCGGCCAGCTGTACGTTTTGAGGAGCCTGTGAGGTGAAGAACCATTTCCAAAAACCGACGGCCTTCCCGATAATAGCCGCGCTCCAACCAGTATCCCCACAGCGCGCCGGCCAGACGCGTGGCCAACTCGGTATGTTGATGAGAGATTGCCCAATCGAGCGCCGCCTGGCAATTGTTGTGATCAGCATTGAGCCGTTGAATCCAGGTGCGGTGATCCGGACCGGCGAGCGCGGGTATCGCAATTTCGGCAAAGGCCGCATAGGTGTCGGCATAAGCGCACATCGTCAAGTCAAACGCATCGTTGGCTTGGAACTGGTCCAGCGCAAATTCGCGAATCATCTCTAACATAGAAAAGCGTGACTCCCCGTTTGCCTGCACTGTCTGCTGGATTAGGCTTTTGTTCTCAAGCGAAGCCAGTCCATCCAGTACACTGTCAAACGTCGTCACGCCCAATCGTTCAACGGCATATTCTACCGCTTCGAGTGTGCAACCGCCTACAAATACACCAAGTAAACAAAATAGTTGCTGTTCTGTCCTCGGTAGTAGCTCATAGCTCCAACCGATTGTATCTTTGAGCGCGTGGTGGCGCAGTGGTGCATCACGCGCACCACCGCGCAAGAGCTTAAATGGGGTAGCGTCAGGTCCCAACAGGCGCTGGCGCAGCGTTTGCGGCGACAGCAGCCGAATCCATGCCACCACCAGTTCAATCGCCAATGGGAGACCATCTAAATGTATACAGATTGCTGCGATAGCAGTGGCGTTTGTATCATCTAGAGCAAACTTGCTGGTAATGGCCTGTGCACGCTGGACAAAAAGCTGTACCGCAGCCGAGCTTGCAATTTCGTCTATCGATGGCGATTGCCTTAGTTTTGGCAACGACAATGGCGAGACTGTATACACATGTTCTACCCGTATGTTCAGTAATTCGCGGCTCGTTACAACCATACATAGGTGCTTGCAATTTGCCAGCAACTCGCTGAGCAGAGGGGCAGAGGCCATCAAGTGATCGAAACTATCCAAAACCAGCAGCATTTGTTTGTCGCGTAGATGCCCCTGTACTATCTCTAGCAGCGGTTGATGGTTCTGGTATTGTAAATTCCATGTCTGTGCCAACGTGAATACCATCTGTTCCGGTTCGCGTAGCATCGCAAGTGAAATGATGAAAACGCCGTCAGGGAAATGGTCTAGCAGTGTCGAAGCAAGGCAGAAACTCAATTGGGTCTTGCCCACACCGCCTGGGCCGATCAGCGTGACGAGATTGACTTCCTTGCGCTGTACCAGCTTTTGGAGCGCTCGGAGGTCGTGGTCGCGTCCAATCAACGTCGGCAGACGCACAGGCAGATTGTGGCGCGGTATTTCCGCAGGCGGCGGGATCTCCGCGACCGTTGCTTGCTGAAGGTGAGCATCGACTACTCCCAGCGCTTCTTTGCGCGTTGCGGCTTGTGCAGACTGAATCTCCCGCAGGAGGTTGACCGTCTCTGCTGAAGGCGGAATATCCAGTTCCTCTGTCAAAATGGCCGTGCATTGCTCGAATTGACGCAATGCCAGCCCCTGTTGTCCAGACCAGCCATATAACTGCATCAACTGGCGGTGGCTTGCTTCGTCAAAGGTGTCCAACGCCAAGCGCTGTTGCGCATGTTCAATCGCCGCTTTGTACTCCCCTTTTTGGCTGAAATGGCCAATCAGACGATCCAGCGCATCGCTCAATGTCTGGAGCAGTTGCTGCCGCTGTGTTCGTTGCCAATCGTCGAACGCAGGGCAGTCTGTCAGTGAGAAGCCGGCCATGAATTGTTCGACGGGCAGGGCGACCGCTTTGGTCAACAGCGGGAGACAGTCCGGGCAGCTCGCGTCGGGCGGATGGCCGTGGGATCGGCAGGCCGTCAACAACGTCTGGAAGTGCAGGACGTCAACCCAAAGCGTTGCCTTCGCCTGAAGTGCCACACTCTCGCGTGACATGGTGAGGAGATCGTCACCTAACGCCTGTTTCAAGACAAACAGCGTGTGGCGTAAATTCGCGCGCGCCGAACGCTGCCCTGAATCGGGCCACAGCAGGCAGGCAATGGCGTCGCGCAGGTGGGTTTGCCGAGTGAGTGCAAGATAAGCCAGCAGGGCAACCGCTTTGCGCCGGTCGATGACAACGGGTGTGCCATTATATTCGAGACGCGGTGCACCGAGTAGATAGAGTTTGAAGGGCGATGCTAACTGATCCATGGGTTTTATCGCGAATAGACCCGCGTATAAACGAGCGTCAAGCAGTAACACTTTTACGGGGATATGCGTTGCTTCTTGTGTGGCTCGTGAATATAAATATGACGCAACGTTTGTGCAACGTTCGCAGGCCACTTATGCACCGCTTGCTCCTTACACTGGACTGAGACTGGAAAATGTATCGACGGTCTACAAAGTGATCCTGTGTAACAGCAAAAGGTGGCAGCAACATGAAACGAGTGTGCTTGATTATAGCATGGATTTCGCTGCTTGCGGAATGTGGATTCCCGGCACGCAATGGGGCGGCGGCAATGACAAAGAGTCAGCAGGTGGGCGCAACGCAAGTGCAGCCCGCCGGAGTAGAGATGGTTGGACATCTGGGTGGACCGGGGCTTGCTGTGCTGGTGCAGGGTCATTCTGCCTATGTTGCTTTGGCCGCCGAGTTGACCATAGTGGATCTGTCCGACCCGCGGCAGCCACACCGGGTGGGTTCTCTGCCCATCCCCGCCCGTCATCTGGCAATCGAGGGCAACCATCTCTATGTCGGCGGCCAAGATGGACTCTATATCGTCGATGTGGCGCAGCCACAAAAACCAGTTGTGCTATCTATTTACCTCACACCACGACCGGTTTTCGACATCGCTGCTGGGCAAGGGTTTGTCTATCTCGCCGCCGATAGTGCCGGAATGATCGTCATTGATGTCTTGAACCCTGCTGCGCCCAGGCAGGTTGCCACCTTCCCCACCGCTAGGCCCGCCTGGGGTGTGGCTATCGGCGAGGAACAGATCTATCTGACTGAACACATGGCTGGGCTGCATATTTTGGATGCCCATGACCCAACCGCGCTTGTCGCGCGCGGTTTTTTCGCTGTGCCAGAGTGTCTCTATGGCATAACCAGCGGCGGCGGTTACGCGTATTTTGCCGGTCAGCGTGACCTGCATATTATAGATGTAAGCGCTGCTGACCAACCTCGTCTGATAGCCACCCATCAAAGTCCCAGCTGTCCGCGCGCGGCCGCTATCGCCGACGATCTCCTCTTCCTTGCTGCCGAGAGTGCTGGTTTGCGCATCATTGATATCAGTAATCCAGCTCGACCCATCGAGATTGGCTCGTTGGACCAATTAGGTTTGGTCATGGAACTAGCGATTGTCGGGGATCATGCGTTTGTGGTCAATGGCGATGGCGGCTTGTACGTTGTCGACATTACGGCGCCAGCGAATCCACTCGTGGTCGGTTTTCTGGACCTGTTGGGCATTGTGTGGGATGTAACCGTTAGCGGCAATTACGCGTATCTGTTAGCTGGACTCGATGCCGGTCTACGCATTGTTGACCTTACCAACATGGCAATGCCACGGGTAGTGGGCTCGCTTCGGTTGCCACAGCCAGGGCTCGGGCTGACAGTTGTCGGTGGCTATGCTTATATTGCCGATTGGACAGCGGGTTTGCGTGTGATCGATGTGTCAACCCCTGCGCAACCGAGGGAAGTGGGCGCATACATTACCGGCGGCACTGTGCGTGATGTGGTTGTACGGGGTGGATATGCTTATCTGGCTGACAGCGAAGGCGGGCTTATTGTTGTGGATATTACGGATCCATCTGCACCGGTCGCCGTGAGCACTCTGCCGCTTAGCGATCCTGTTGTGGATGTGACCGTTGTCGGCCGCTATGCGTATGTTGCCACCGGTCGCAGCGGCTTGCATATTGTTGATGTGTCCAATCCTGCCCAACTCTTCGAAGTTGGCGGCTTAACCACTCCTGGTCACGTAGAAGCCGTTGCCGTGGCTGATGAGGTTGCTTATCTGGTGGATAGCAAAGCCGGTCTGCTCATCGTCGATGTGCATGTGCCAACGCAACCCATAGCCTTGACTACGTTCGGAACGCCAGGCGAACTGCGCAAGGTGCTGGTGCAAGACCAAATGGCCTACCTTACTGACGGTGCAGCGGGGTTACACGTGATCGATGTAGCGTACCCTTTGCGTCCTATTCCGGTCGGCTACTTTCGTGCTTCGGATCAAGCACTCAACGTTACCATCGCTGGGCAGAACATTTACTTGGCTGATCGTATGGGTGGTTTGTCGATTTTACGTGCGGATCAACAAACATTCGCTTTAGAGCGATGACAGTGAGTCCTATATCTTTGTGCAACGGGCTACCCAATCTCCCGCGGCCGATATTGCAACGCCTCAGCCAGATGCGCGGGCAAAATCACCTTCTCACGCGCCAAGTCCGCGATAGTGCGTGCCAACTTCAACACCCGATGATAGGCTCGCGCGCTCAGATTCATCTGCTGCACCGCGGCACGCATTAGGTTCTTCCCCGTCTCGTCCAGCTCACAGAAACGTTGCACCTCGGCTGGTCCCATGTCACCGTTGACGAGGACGTGGGGGCGGTTCAAGGGTGCGAAACGCTCAGCCTGGATCTTGCGCGCGGCGGCAACGCGGGCGCGAATCACGGTGGAGGCTTCGCCGGTGCCCGCTGCCTCAAGCTTCTGATAAGGCACTCGTTGCACTTCGAGGTGAATATCAATCCGATCCATCAAGGGTCCACTAATCCGCTTTTGGTAGCGTTAGACCATGCTCATCGAACAGGTGCATTCATTGCGGTCGTCGCCGTAGTAGCCACACGGGCAAGGGTTCCCACAATTTACCTGTTGTCTTACTCTGGTCGCTGGTGGAAGACCGGCTGGTTTTTGCCTCGATGATACGATCGTGGGATCCAGCGTAGATATGTTTTTATTTTGCTCCTATGGCGAATGATCGGCCATAGGAGCGTTTTACTTACTGTGCAGCGTGACTCTCTTCTGCCCACAGTTGACAAAATTCTGGTGATGTTTGCAGAAGCGTATCAAATGTTCCTTGCGCAATAACCTGTCCTTCCGCCAACAAGAGGATCTGATTGGCCCGTTGTAGTGCAGCTAATCGATGGGAAACCACTAAACAGGTGGGTCGATCCGGTAGCGCAAAAATCTGTTGCCAGAGGTGCTGTTCTGTTTCTACATCTAGAGCGCTCGAAAGATCGTCAAAGACTAGTAGCTCAGGATTACGCACGAACATGCGCGCTGCTGCGGCACGCTGAATCTGCCCGCCAGATAGCTTGACGCCTCGTGGTCCCACAACCGTCTCCAATCCATTTTCCAACTGTGCAATATCCGAATCTAGCACCGCCATGCGGAGTGCTGACGATAAGTCAACATCTTGTTCGGTCAACCCGAGCAAGATGTTATTGCGCAGCGTTTCGCTGTAAAGACGGGGTACTTGTGGTGTGTATGCACAACGTGGAGGGATGAGAAAGTCACCAGGATTGGGTACGAGTTGACCATTCCAGCGAATTTCTCCCGCCTCCGCCGGCAACAAGCCGAGAAGCACGCGCAACAGTGTTGTCTTGCCGGCACCAATGCGCCCGGTAATCACAGTAAACGAACCTTTTGATAATTGTAAACTGATCGCGTCAATGCCGCGGCCCTGTTCTGGATAGTGATAGATCAATCTGTCTACATCCAATATTTGTAACTCATCCGCCGCGGATTTGACCGGTATTGGCACTTCAGGATAAGGCTCGCGCAGATAGACCGGGGCATGATGAACGAGTTGTTCAGGTGGTGCGTCGATCATCAGTGCTTGAAGGCGGGCAAAGGAAACACCAACTTGTTTGTAGCGGGCTATAAACATGCCCATGGACCGTGTCGTTCCGGATAGGGTCTGTAGGTAGGTCACAAAGAGTGCAAAGTCGCCTACTGTAAAGGTTCCGACCCGCATGGACTGGGCGGCCAACAACAACATGATGCCAATCCCCAGATTGATCATATTGCTGTTGATCGAATCGAGCAGTGTATCGAATGTGTGATCTCTGACCGTGACCTTTTGTCGAACCTCGTTGATCTTCTGAAAGTGGTTGATCACCCTTTCTTCCGCCGTTGCCACTTTGACAGCTTGTATCGCACCAAGCAGTTCGCCAAGAAACCCCGTTACGTCACCTGTTGCTTCTCGTCTGGCCTGACGATAGTGCGCCAGCCGCTGTGTTGCTCGATCCGCAACCAGGAAAATAGCCAGGACCGGCACTAAGATCATCAGGGTAATGAACGTGTTGATTTTCACCATCACAGTCAGGGCAAAGATTAGGAAAACAAATTGGACCAGCGGGTCCGGCGAAGTTCCCACGGTATAGTCAACAAAATCGATATCATCGCGGAAGCGGCTCATCGCTTCCCCAGGGGAACTAGGTAATGCTTTTGCGCCTGGACGGTGCAAGATGTGTGCAAACAAATTGCGATACAACAGCGCACTAATCCCCATGCGAAAGTAGATGTGACCGGCATCTCCCATAAAGTGCAGACATATCTCCCCGACTGTTAAGCCGATCAATAGGGCTAGTAGCGACCAGATATTGCCAGTGGCTTGGCTCCCTCCACTCAGCGCATCAAAAATCTGACGCAGAATGAGACCGGTAAGTAGGGGGATCATGTTTACGATAATCCAACAAAGCGTGTAGAAAAGATAGACCCCTGGTCGGAAGGTGATCAGCCGCCAGAAGTAGTGCCAAGTTTTCATGCCAATACCTCCTCAATGGTTGCTGATGAGCCGACGCACCCTTGTAACAGTTGCGCAAAACGGGAATCGGGGTCGTTTGCCAGTTGCTGCCGCCCGCCATATTCAACAATCCGACCATTCTCTAGAATCATCACGGCATCGACCCGTTGCAGGGTGGCCAACCGGTGGGCAATGATGATGCCCGTGCGACGGCCATTGCCAAATAGCTTGGTAATAGCCTCTTCGATCAGCCGTTCCGTTACTGGATCCAGACGAGAGGATGCTTCATCCAAAATCACAAGCCCGGGATCGGTGAGCAAGACCCGTGTAAAGGCCAATAGTTGTGCCTCGCCAGCAGAAAGCCCGCCTCCGCCCGCCGCTAGTTCTGTGTCTAATCCTTTAGGCAGAGAAGCAACCCAATCTGATAAACCCAGACTGTGTAACGCGGTGAGGATGCGTTCATCAGGAATAGCAGCGTCAAAGAAGGTCAAATTCTCACGGATGGAGGCTTGAAACAATTGAACATCTTGCGTCACCAAGCCGATCTGTTGTCGTACCGTCATTGGAGTAACCCGCCGCAGGTCTACGCCGCCCAAGTTGATGCTCCCAGATGAAACGTCGTAGAGGCTAGCGAGCAGCCGGACCAGTGTGGACTTGCCGCTTCCGGTCCGCCCGGCAATTCCCAACAGCGTGCCAGGCGGCAGATGAAAGGAGAGATTATCGAGCGTTGGCTCGGTTGCAGCACTATTATAGCGAAAAGTGACATTCTGAAACGTAACCGATAATGGGCCTGTTGGCAGTTCTGTTGTTCCCTTGTCATCTAGTTCACTTTGCAGCGCAAACAATGCTTCGATCCGGTGAATACTTGCCGTTGCCTGCTGAAAATTGATCAACTCCAACATCAGAAATTCCAGTGGCTCGACGAGAAGTCTGGTATACCGATAGATAAGATAGACTGTACCAATAGTTATAGCGTTCAACTGTAACAAGTAAGTACCAATGCCAAGGGCGATGACACTGCCCAATGACATCAACCCAACTGATGTTGAAAAAGTGGCGACCATCATCATGTAGGCACGAAAGAGCGTCTGGAGGCGGTCACGAAGCCGGCGGTAGAGGCCGACCATCATGTATGCAGCCGCCCCATTGGCGCGAATCTCTTCGGTGGTAGCCAGCCGTTCTTCAAGAAAGCCCATCAAGCGGGCAAAGGACTCGCGCGCCGCGGGCCAGAAGGGGGTAGACAAGTGGTGTACATAGACGCTCATCTGAAAGGCAAAAAGCACAAAGAGCAACATCGGCAAGCCAATTCGCCAGTCTTCCCAAAAAAGCATGGTGAGAATGCCAAGCAGCAAGAGTATGTTGGCTACGATAGTCAGGGCAAATCGTGAGAAAAAGTTGGCTAGGGCCCCGACATCGCCGTCAATGCGCTCGATCAACTCGCCAGGCGTGCGATTGTTATGAAAGTCCATATCTAAATACAGACAGTGGCGAGCAAGGTCGGTACGCAATGCATTGGTCGCTTGCCAAGCGGTCTTTTCGACTAGGTACGCTTGCGCCACGGCGGTCGCTTGATAGAGCAAAGAGAGAGCGATAAAGGCCGCGCCGGCCCCGAGTAGATCGCGCAGCAAGCCACCGGTGGCAGCAGTATCGATAAAATAACGAAGTATCAGTGGGTTGAGGAGTTGAAATCCCGTACCCGCAAAGATCAACAATGTGAGCAGGAAGACCTGAAGCCGCAACGGCTTCAGATAGTTTGCAAGCAGGTGTGTACTGGTTGAGCGGAATGCTCAGCCACTGGGGTTGACGCATGGGGTGTCTCCCAACAATTGTTTTCTTCTCTGCCGATGGATGGCAAGGAAGAATAAGATTCAGTAAAATAGCGCAACGAAAAGAGACCTACACCGGTTGGTGTAAGTTTACAGAGAACAGGGCACCAATTCGTCAGGCTGTCGTTACTGAAGCAACAATTGCATGAAAGTCACCTTTTGGGAGTTATTGAGAGATATTACGTGGCAGGGGTGAAAAAAGAGTAACACGTTTGTGGAAGATGAACAAGTGCAGGATAAGTCGTGCTCGTGGTCGCCACCAACAAAACCCACCTAGCTGATGAGGCCCTATTGAGCGCAGAGCAGCTATATCCATCGGTTACCCAATCTCCCGCGGTCGATACTGCAATGCCTCGGCCAGATGCGCGGGCAGAATATGCTGCTCTCCCGCCAAATCCGCAATCGTGCGGCTGAGTTTGAGCACGCGGTGATAAGCCCGTGCGCTGAGGTTCATCTGCTGCACCGCGGCGCGCAACAAACTTTTCCCGGTCTCATCCAACCCACAAAATTGCTGCACCTCCGCCGGTCCCATGTCGCCGTTGACGAGGACGTGGGGGCGGTTGAGCGGAGCGAAGCGCTCGGCCTGTAGACGGCGCGCCGCTTCGACGCGGGCACGGATGACTTTAGAGCTTTCGCCGGTCCCGGCCGCTTCCAACTTCTGATAGGGCACCCGCTGCACTTCGAGGTGGATATCAATGCGATCCATGAGGGGGCCACTAATTCGTTTTTGGTAGCGTTGAACCATCGACATCGAGCAGGTACACTCGTTGCGGTCGTCGCCGTAGTAGCCGCAAGGGCAAGGGTTCAAGGCGGCCACCAATACAAAATTCGCTGGAAAGGTCAGCGATCCGCTGGCGCGACTGATGGTGATAATGCGGTCTTCGAGAGGCTGGCGTAGGGTTTCCAGATTGCGGGTACCAAATTCAGGAAGTTCGTCTAAAAATAACACCCCACGGTGTGCCAACGAAATTTCGCCGGGCCGTGGGAAACGACCTCCACCGACCAGGCCGGCATGGGAAATTGTGTGGTGGGGGGCGCGGAAGGGGCGCGTACGGATTAATGGTTGGCCATCGGGCAGGGCATCTGCCACAGAGTAGATGCGCGTGATGTCGAGCGCTTCGGTGAGCGAGAGTGGGGGTAAAATTGAGGGCAGCGCCCGCGCCAATAAGGTTTTTCCAGCTCCAGGAGGTCCCTTCATAAGGCAGTTGTGGCCGCCGCTACACGCCACCTCCAACGCCCGCTTGATATGCTCTTGCCCCTTCACATCCTCAAACGAAACCATAAAAACCGGGTCATCAGTTTCATCAAAGCGCAGCGAATTCTGGTAGGGGGACAATTCCTCGCCGCCATTGAAGTGGCGGACGAGCGCTGCCAACGAATCAATCGCGTAAACCTCCAACCCTTCCACCAACGCAGCTTCCGGCGCATCGCTCGCCGGTACAAAGAGCCGTCGATAGCCCGCCGCTTTGGCCATGCTCGCCATCGGCAGCACGCCGTTGACATGGCGCACGCTGCCATCCAGACTCAACTCACCGAGGATCAGCGCATCATCGAGATCGGCGATGAGTTGGCGGGTGGCACAGAGCAGGCCAACCGCAATCGGCAGGTCATAGGCCGGCCCCTCTTTGCGCAGATCGGCGGGGGCGAGGTTGATGGTGAGGCGGTGTTGCGGAAAGAAGAAGCCGCTGTTGGTGATGGCGGCGCGCACCCGTTCCCCACTTTCGCGCACCGCCGTATCGGGCAGGCCAACCAAGGTGACCCGCTCCAGCCCAATCGCAATATCAACTTCCACAAAGATCGGTTCGGCATCAAGGCCAACGATCGCACAGCTTTGAACTTTGGCGAGCATGAGGGGATTCCTAACGCATGGTTTGGGGATTTACAGTATATGTTACAGTTTATTGGAAATAGTGCGTTGGGTAAATGGGCCATTGGTACTATACACGTCAGTAATTGATCGTGTGTAGGCCAGCTTCTGGGTAACGATGCAGGGTGACTTTACGCTGGAGAGGGTCTGAAGGATTCAGCTTTGTTGCAACAAATAAAAGCCTCCACCAAATTGGTAGAGGCCGAGTGTCGTATTGTTTTGTTGTGTCAAAGAAAACTATCAGTCAATGCTGTACTATTGGGGACTAGATGGAGGGATTCAAGGTGAGTTGTTTGTTGCCAACATGCTGTTTCTCAGCAGTCGCCACAACTTGCTCCGACTCATTGTAGAATTGGCCAAAGGCTTCTCGCTGAATTTGATCCGCACGGCCCGAAGCAGCACAAGCAGCAAAGACAATTAGCGATGCCAAACCTGATGCACCAAAGAATGCAAGAATAATCACTGTAATCATCTGCCCATTTCTCCTCGTTCCCCAGCCGTGTAAATCAGCAATAGTACTGATTTCTTGTTGGCTATAGCGTAGCACAAAGTAGAAGGTTTATAACGCTACATATGTATAGAATCTGTAGCGCCATTTGTCGCGAACGTAACGCCTAAACCTACGTAATTTGTCTTATACAGACAACGAAACCAAGAGAGACAGTGGGGTCTCAGCTGTAATGCCGGTGAAGTGTTTGATCTGTTGGCGGCAGGAGAAGCCGGGGCTGACGACAGTCGTATCATCCGGCAGATCGCGCAGCGCGGGGAAGAGGCGCTGTTCGCCAATCGCTTGGGAAACTTCATAGTGCGTGTAGCCAAAGGAGCCAGCCATGCCACAGCAGCCGCTGTCGAGAGCGACGACCTCGCAGCCGGGGATCGCACGCAGTAGGTTGACGCTCGGGTTGACGCCGACCAATGCTTTCTGATGGCAATGGCCATGAAAGAGGATACGTTTGGGGCCTGGTTTTACCGGGTGGCCTTGTAACGCCGGCCCAACCCACTCCTCCAGAAGCTTGGCGGCGTTGGCCACGGTTTGTGCATTGGCTTGTTCCTGGCCGCGCAAGAGCCGTGGATGATCATCGACGACGGCTGAATAGCAGCTCGGTTCGGCAAAGAGAATCGGGATCCCTGCTTCGGCCAGCGGTAGCAAGGTGCGCGTGGTCGCCCTGGCTTGCGCGGTTGCCTCATCCAGAAAGCCTTTAGAGATAAGCGACCGGCCACAGCAGACAAAGGGCGGCACCTCAACGGTTGCGCCCAACCGTTGTAGCACGGTCATCGCGGCGGTCAACTGCTCAGGTTCGTAAAATTTATTAAAGGTATCGGCAAAGAGCGCAACGGTTGGTGAAGCGTTAGGTGGCGTGATTGTGCTAGCACGGCGCGTCGACGCTCCCGTTGGAAACTGATGACGGGCAAAGGCGGGCAACGAGCGGCGGCGATCAAAGCCGAGCAGCCGTTCATTCACCTGACGCGCCACCCCCAGGTTGAGCGCCCAATTGGCGAGCGGTGCCAGGCGGCTGCCCCAGCGGCTGATCCCGGCGATGTTGGCGATTAACCGATCTTGCAGGGGGGCACCATGCTGCTGATGAACTTGATGGAGCACCTCGCTCTTGAGCCGCGCCATGTCGACCCCAGTGGGGCACTCGCTCTTGCATGCTTTGCACTCCAAACAAAGATCCATCACCGGCAGCAACTCTTTGTGGGCAAGTTCGGTCGTATCGAGTTGACCAGAGATCGCCAGCCGCAGTGCGTTGGCGCGGCCGCGGGTTGAATGGGTTTCGTTGCGTGTGGCCATGTAGGAGGGGCACATCGTGCCGGTCAACGTCTTGCGACAAGCACCGACACCGCTGCACTGCTCGGCCGCGCGCTGGAAGCCGCCAAAATCGGAGAAGTCAAAGGCGGTCTGGAATTCTCGCTGCGCATAGCCATTGCCGTAACGCAGATCATTGGTCAACGGTGGCGCGTGGACGATCTTGCCAGGGTTGAAGAGCCCCGTCGGGTCAAAAGCCGCCTTCACCTGGCAGAAGGCATCATAGAGCACTGGGCCGAAGATCCGTTCCTGAAAAGGTGCGCGGACCAGGCCATCGCCATGTTCGCCGGAGAGCGCGCCGCCATACTCGAGCACAAGGTCGGCGACTTCGCTGGCAATTGCCGCAAATTTGCGTAAGCCTTCCGCGCTCTTCATATTGACGACGGGGCGGACGTGGAGCAAGCCAACCGAGGCATGGGCATAGAAGGCCGCGCTGATCTCATGCTCAGCCAAGATGCGCTTAAAGGTTGCAATGTAGTCGTGCAGATGAGCGGTGGGTACGGCGGTATCTTCGACAAAGGAGATCGCCTTGTCGTCGCCGATCTCGGCCATCGTCAGCCCCAACGCAGCCTGGCGCAACGTCCAGATGCGGGCTTGCGCGGCGGGGGCGATGGCGCGATGAAAGTAGTAGCCCAAGCCATGGGCGGCCAGATCCGCTTCCAGCCGGTCGAGCCGGGGTGGCAAATCGTCGGCGCTCTCACCATAGAATTCGACCAACAGCACCGCATCGGGGTCGCCCTGGATAAAATCGCGCATCGGCTCAAATTCGATCTTGCCGCGCGTGGCGTCAAGCAGCAGACGGTCGACCAGTTCAACCGCCGAAGGGGCATGTTCCAAAATAATCGGCGTGGCGGTCATCGCATCGAGCAGATCGGTAAAGTGGATGGCGCACAGGACTTTGTGCTTGGGCAGCGGCACCAACCGCAGCTTGGCCGCCAGAGTGATGCCCAACGTGCCCTCGGAGCCGACCATCATCCGCGCCAGATTAAAGGGTCGATCCGGCGCGAGCTTGGCCGGGACAAATTCATCGAGATTGTAGCCGCCGACGCGCCGTTGGATCTTGGGATAGCGTCGCTCAATTTCGTCCTGATTGGCTTCACCCAATTGACAAACCGTGCGATAGGCCGCGCCTTCCAAATCCTGCTGCGCGCATTTGGCGGCAAGTGCTTCGTTAGTCAGTTCACCGATTTCAATGACCGTGCCGTCAGCTAACAACACCGTCAACGCCTCGACATAGTCAATCGTCTTGCCATAGATGATCGAGCGGGTGCCGGCCGAGTTGTTGGCAATCATGCCACCAATCGTTGCCCGGCTAGAGGTCGAGAGGTCGAGCGGCAGTTGCAGCCCGTGCGGCTTGAGTTGTGCGTTGAGTTCGTCGAGCACGACACCGGGTTCCACGCATACCGTGCGCTCCCCGATATTGAGGTCGAGCACCCGATTCAGATGGCGTGAGAAATCGAGCGAGATGCCGTTCCCAATCGACTGCCCAGCTTGGGAGGTACCGCCCCCCCGCGCCGTAATCGACACACCATGTTGCCGACAGAGGTTGATCGTGCGGATCACATCCTCCCGATTGCGCGGCGCGACAACGCCCATTGGCAGCAGTTGGTAGACGCTGGCATCGGTAGCGTGCATGGCGCGGGTGAAGCGATCAAAATGGACTTCGCCCGCGATGGTACTTTCCAATGCTTGTTGAAAGCGTAGCAGCCCGCCGGCGATGAGTGTGTCGGATCTTATTGGGTTTCCCAAGATAAGTCTCTCTAGTTATGTAAAACTTTTGCAGAGATTGTGCTATGGAGCAAATTAGGAGTCACGATGCATTGGCACGAATATAGTCCAATGCTTTCATCACGCCCCCCTTGGTGTGCGGCACTCCCGCCAGCCCCATCCCCATCTCAACCCCACAGAGCGTCCCCGCCAACATCAACGCGTTGAAATCGCCAAGGTGACCAATGCGAAAGAGTTTCCCCTTGACCGGTCCCAATCCCGTGCCCAACGATAGGTTGAAGCGCTCCAGAATCAGCTTACGCAACTTGTCGGCGTCGTGGCCCTCCGGCATGAGCACCGCGGTCAGCGTTGGCGAGTAACGCTCAGGATCTTGACAATAAATTTCCAGCCCCCATCCCTGCACCGCCGCACGCGTGGCCGCGGCCAATTGCAGGTGACGTGTGAACACGTTGTCGAGCCCCTCTTCGAGTAGCATATTCAACGCTTCATCGAGCCCATAAAAGAGGTTAGTTGCCGGTGTATAGGGGAAGAAGCCCCGTTGATTAAAGTCCAATACCGGCTGCCAATCCCAATAGGAACGCGGTAATGTGGCGGTTTTTGCCGCGGCCAATGCCTTTTCGCTGACTATATTGAAGCCCAATCCCGGTGGCAACATCAACCCTTTCTGCGAGCCGGCCACCGTTACATCGACCCCCCATGCATCGTGGCGGTACGCCATCGCGCCAATCGACGAGACGACATCGACCATGAAGAGCGCCTTGTGCCCGGTACGATCCATCGCTTGGCGGATGGCGGCGACATCGTTGACAACGCCGGTTGAGGTCTCGTTGTGGACCATTGCAACGGCTTTGATCGTGCCCGTTTTGTCCGCCGTCAAGGTCGCTTCCACCGCCGCGGGATCGACGCCATAGCGCCAGTCACCGGCCAGGCGCTCTACCGTTAACCCAAGTTTCGTCGCCACATCGGTCCAGCGCTCGGCAAAGTGACCGTTGTCACAGAAAAGTACCTTGTCGCCGGCGGAGAGGGTATTGACAAGCGCCGCTTCCCAGCAGCCGGTGGCGGACGAGGGAAAGATCAGTACGGGGTGGGTCGTCTGAAAGACCCTCTGCAAGCGCGCGAGGATGCTCAATGTCAGTTGCGCAAACTCTGGGCCGCGATGATCGATGGTCGAACGTGACAGCGCCCGTGCCACCCGTTCGGGCAGATTGGTGGGGCCAGGGATCTGAAGAAAATGGCGACCGGGCTGATAGGGTGGGGACGATTGGGTCATGGCTGTTTCCTTGATAAGTTGTCTTGATTGTTGGCACTATCGTAGCGTATCGATGGCGTCTGTGCAAGTGACAAATCGGGTGCGTCCCATTTTGGGGGATTACAGAGAAGGACTAATTTAACCGCTCGGTATAATCCCCCAAATGTGGTACGCACCCTGACAAATCGGTCCCCTTTACAATGATAGGTCCCATGTCTATAATCTGTGGACTGCAATCGAGAAGTGAGCACGACCACGTGCGAAACCGGGAGCCTCGTGGGCGCGACACATGGGCGTGCCTGCTACGCTGTGGTCTACGCATAATGAATCGTCTCCATTCACGTACCAAGATCCGGTCACAGTACACGCAAGACGTAATACGCAACAGAAAAAGCCCGCCCTTAATTTCCTAGAAATGATCGAACCCATGAATCCATCGACCATCAAGCTCTTCGCACTCTCTGGGAGTCTGCGCCAGCACTCTTCGAACACCCAGCTGTTACAAGCCGTTGTTGCTGTTGCACCGCCGACAATCGCTATTGATCTCTATAATTCGCTGCATGAATTGCCCCATTTCAATCCAGATGAGGATCCTCAGACGTACCCTGCGGTGCTCGACCTTTTTGCGCGGGTACGGGTTGCGGATGGGCTGATCGTTTCGACGCCCGAATATGCGCGCGGCGTGCCGGGGTCGCTGAAGAATGCGCTGGATTGGTGGGTGGGGAGCGATGCCTTTGTCGAGAAACCCTTTGTGCTCTTCAATGCCTCCAACCGCAGCACGCACGCCCAGGCTTCGCTGATTACCACATTGCAGACGATGTCTGGCATCCATGTCGCGGAGGCAGATCTGACCATTCACTTGCTGGGCAAAGGAGAGACGGTTGAGACGTTGCTGGCGACAGACGAATACCACCAACGCCTTTTAGACGCCCTGACGCGCTTTGTGGAGAAGATTGGCTCAACCGGAGATTAGTGACATTGCCATTGAGGTCAGCCAAGGATGTCATACCTGCGTAGGTAGGTAGCCATGTTTCCCAGACCGTGGACCCCTGCCTACGCAGGGGTGACAATACCCGCAACCCTTCCCGTAATGGCAGCAACCTTTGGCGGCTAATTCGAGTGGGTGGCGAATAACTAATGAGCCTAACGATTTTGCCTATGCATCGCCCGGCTGAAAGCGTGGTGTTTCCCCCGGCGTCGGCGAATTGTCAAAGGCCCCTTTGGCACGGACCGCTGTTTCGCCGCCCATTTGCGCAATTTTGGCCCGTTGGTCCGCTTTGGCACGAGCATCGGTCGCTTCGGGGTCGAGCAGCGCGCGCAGTTGTTGTTCTAGCGATTGCAAAAGCATTTGATGATCGGACGAACCCGCTAGGTTGTTCACCTCATCGGGGTCGCTTTGTAGATCAAAGAGGTGTGGCGCTTCATAGGTGTAGTGAACATATTTGTAGCGCCCGTTGCGCACCATGTAAAATGCATTGGTGCTGCCCACGGCGTGATACTCGCTGAAAACACTCCGATCCTGATCTGCACCGCCGGCAAGCGACCAGAGTGAACTTCCGGGTAGTGCATCGGTAAGGGTTGTCTGCTTTACGCCAACCGCTTCTAAAATCGTTGGAAAGAGATCGATCAGCGAGACCGGTGTTTCTACAACCTTGCCCGCTGGTACCTCTGGCCCCGCCACAATCATGGGAATCCCCGCCGTCTCCTCATACATTAAAAACTTGCCGACGTGCCCCCGTTCGCCCAGGCTTTCGCCATGATCCGAGCTATAGATAATGCGTGTGCTGTCGGTTAGCCCCAAACTGGCGAGCGTATCGAGCAGCTGACCGATCTGCTGATCGAGAAAGGTTGTTGTGCCATGATAGGCGGCATGCAGCCGTTGTAGCTCCTCTTCGGTAAAGGGTTCTTCAAGGTGGAAGAAGTCGCGCATACGCGCCAGCGCAGGATGATCCGGCCACGCCTCCTGTTGCCATTGGCGGGGCATGGCGAGCTTTTGCTGTGCATAGCGATTGAAGAGATCCGGCGGTGCAATAAAGGGAGGATGGGGGCAGACGAAGGAGACAAAGAGCATCCACGGTTGCTCATCTGCGGCATGGGCTTGAAGCCAGGCCGAAGCGTTGGCTGCATTGCGTCGGTCATATTGCAGATAGGTCGAATCACCGGGGCCGGCCTCCTCAATGTTGCGCCGCTGGCCATAGCGGCGTGGCGGATCCTGGCGGATGCAGGCGAGCACGTCGCCCACCCCTTGTACCACATGCAGCGGCTCGATCTCTTGCGTAAAGCCGTGGTCGGTGCCCTGTCCTTGAAAGTGTAGCTTGCCGATCATATCAATGCGGATGCCCTGGTCGCGCAGCAGATGGTGCCAACTGGGCACGCTGCCGTCATAGGGAAAGGCGTTATCCCAATTCCCGATCTCATGGACATAGCGTCCTGTCGCCAACGCTGCCCGTGCTGGGACACAGATGGGGCAGTTTGTATAGGCATTGGCAAAGCGGGTGCCACGGGCGGCAAGGCGGTCGAGATGGGGCGTCTGCACGGTTGGGTGTCCGGCGCAACCGAGAAAGTCAGGCCGATGTTGGTCGGAGAGGATGAAGAGCAGGTTGGTTGGCTGCATGGGCTGTTTCCTTTCGCTGCGTGACGGGTGGGGATAGCAGCGTCGATTGTAGCGGGAAACTGCGCTTTCTGCAACCAAGGAAATTAATGGGCATCCACCCATCCAATATCATCGAGATAGAGATTGCTGTGGCTATTGTTGCTATCAATTTCAACGCGAAATGTTAACGTAACAATCTGACCTGCATAGGCGTTTAAGTCGATTGTCTGAAATGTCCAATCGCTATTGCCAATAGTACAGAGCGCAAGTTCTTCGATGATATCCTCATTGATGAGAAGTGTGGCGCTATCTCTGCCACACCCATCTTGGGCGAGAATCCGATACCAATAGGACAAGATGGGGGTTGCGAATGGTACCGTAACCTGCTGCTTCAGTTCGGAAACCTCCCCATTTTTCCCCCCAAGCCAGGCTGTCCATTCGCCACCGTGGGGCAGGATGCCCTTCAACTCCGGGCGCTCAAAGATCAACCGGAATTGTCCGCTGGAGGATTCCTGCCAATAGGCGCTTCCTTGCTCAAAATCGCCATTGCGCAGTAGCAGTGGTTCCTGGTGCAACACCACCGGTAAATAGAGTGCATGTTCTGGTGGTGCCGTTGGAATGAGGGTGGGTGTTGTCGTGATCTCGATGGCGTCGATTGCTACGGCTGTCGGCGTGGCTGTCGAGGTCAGCATGGATAGAGACAATGGTTGAGCGGCTGACGCGACTGTGGGTTGGGGTTCAAAGGGCAGCACGCTGCTAGCTACCGGTGTAGATGTTGGGGTAGCACTGATTGCCTCTGGCGCCGCGAAGAGACGACCGATGCCTATCAAGAAATAGGCACCGCCAAGCAGCAGCAAATAGAGTAGTGATTTCCAGTTATTGGCCATGCTTTGTTATAGCGCGAAGTTGTCGTTTCGTCAAGCGCGTGGTGTGAGTTTATGAATATATTGGACTTTCCGCAACCAACGAAAGGCTACCGAAACGCCACCTCCTCGATAGAAGTACAATCGCCCTGTTTGGGCCACTGCGGCGGCTTCTTGTCCGCAGAGAGGATTCGATCCTTGGTGTGATTCACCTCAAGCTGAAATAGTCGGTAATAGAGCCTAACACCCGGCAGCCTTTCACGGTGGGGAAGTCGAGTGCGACGCACTCGCCGGATACGATCCGCTCAACGGAATCACGATTGGCGGGTGCGACGCACTCTGACAGTACAAGCATTCGCCCCCAAACTGAATCGCACCCCAACACCCAATTGATGTTGAACAGATGTGCGTATTTGTGGTACACTTGATCAATCTTTGTCGCACTTTGTTTGAAGCGCTGTTTTTGTTGAAAAGCCATTGCCATGAGCCGCCAACTGCCTGAACGTGTTGCCCAAAAGTTAGAGAATTTGCCCGATAGTCCCGGCTGTTACCTCATGTACAATGGTGATGGCAAGGTGATTTATGTCGGCAAAGCGATTGTGCTGCGCAACCGTGTACGCAGCTATTTCCACGCTTCCGCCCAGCACACACCCAAAACCCTTGCTTTGGTTGCCGATATTGAGGATATCAACTGGTGGGTGACGGGCAGCGAGTTGGAAGCGCTGATCCTTGAAAATGAGTTGATCAAGCGCTATCGCCCGCGCTACAATGTGCGCCTCAAAGATGATAAACAGTTTCCCTACATCAAGGTCAACTGGCAGCACGATTTCCCCAAGATCGAAGTGGTGCGCAAGGTACACAAGGATGGTGCCCGCTACTTCGGCCCTTATACCAGCGGTCGTGCCTGTTACCAAACGCTCGATGCCCTGCGCCGGATCTTTCCCTATCTCGACTGTGAGCGGAATATCACCGGCGAGGATGAGCGCCCTTGTCTTTACTATCACATTAAGATGTGCGGTGGCCCCTGTATCGGTCGCCAATCGCGCGAAGAGTATCGCGCAGTGGTGAAACAGCTGATGGATTTTCTCAGCGGTGATACCGAACTGGTGCTCCAACAGTTGGAGACGCAGATGGAGCGGGCCGCTGAGAATCTGCAATTTGAACTGGCCGCGCTCTACCGCGATCGCTTTAAGTCGGCCAAGCAGATCGCCGAGCAGCAGCAGGTGGTGAATACACGGCTGGAAGATGCCGACTATGTGGCGTTGGCCCAGGATGAGAAGACTGGCGACACCGCGGTGCAGGTCTTCATGGTGCGGCGGGGCCGGTTGATTGGCCGCGAAAGTCTGCTATTGGAAGGGACGGAAGTGCCGCAGGCCGATGTCAACCAACAAGGGTCGTTGATCAGTGCCTTTTTGCCCCAATTTTACGATGCGCTTGCGTTTGTCCCTGGCATGATTTTGGTGCAGGCGATGCCCGATGATTGGCAGGTGCTGGAGGAGTGGCTCTCGCAGAAGCGCAATGCCAAGGTCGAATTGCGTCTGCCGCAGCGGGGGGCCAAGCGTCAGTTGATGGAGATGGCGCAGCAGAATGCGGTCGAATTTTTGCGCGTACGTCAGGCCGAGTGGGCCTCGGATACCAATCGGCAGACTCAATCGTTGGCGGAGCTACAGGCGGTACTCAACCTCTGCGATCCGCCGAACCGCATCGAATGTTACGATATCAGCACCTTTCAGGGCGAAAATACGGTTGGCTCTATGGTTGTCTTTGCCCAGGGCGCACCGCTGAAGAACGCGTACAAGCGCTTCAAGATCCGCGGTAAGGGCAGCCAGGGGTCGCCCGATGATTTTGCCAGCATGCGCGAAATGTTGCGCCGTCGCTTCCGGCGCATTGTTGAAGAGAACGATGACCCTGATCCTGGTCAAAAGGCGCGCACGAGTGAAGATTCCTGGAGAATTGTGCCCGATCTGGTGATCGTCGATGGCGGCAAGGGACAGTTGGGGATCGCCGTCGAAGTGCTCACCGAATTGGGGTTGCTCGACCGGATTCCGCTGGTCAGCCTGGCCAAGCGTGAGGAAGAGATCTTCCGCCCCGGCGAATCTGCTTCGGTTTGGCTTAAGCGGGGGAGTCAGGCGCTCTTTCTCGTCCAGCGTATCCGCGACGAAGCACACCGCTTTGCCATCACCTATCATCGCAACCTGCGCGGCAAAGCGCAGATTAAGTCGCTTTTGGATGAGGTGAAGGGGATCGGGCCAGCGCGCCGCAAAGCATTGCTAACCTATTTTAGCGGCGATATTGAAAAGATCCGGGCGGCGACGCTCGACGAACTGATCGCTGTGCCGGGCATGAACCGCAAATCGGCGGAAGCGGTCAAGGAATATCTGTAGCCATAGATGAGAAACGCGCATGACCAATGGAGGTGAACTCAACGAAGCCGAGCGCTATCGCCGCACGCCGACCAGCTTTGTGCCGGCCCTTAACGATGCGGATGCGCCAGCGGCTCCGTCGGTGGATCAACTTTGGGAGGCGCTGCCGGCCCTGCAGAAGTTTCCGCAGCAGGATATTTTTTACATCCTCAACGATGCCATTGATCAGAGCTTTGATACAACACGACGTATTCTGTATAGCCAAGGCGACCCGATCGAACGACTCTTCCTGGTGATTGAAGGCGAGGTCGACGAGGTGCGTACGACGCGCCAAAGTGACCGCCAGAATTCCTCATTACAACGCACGGTTGGTCGTGGTACTTTACTGGGGCTGTATGATCTCTTTTACAGCAAAGAGCATAGTACACGCGCCAAGCTGCTGCCTGGCGCGGTGGTGATCCCACTGCGGGCCGTTGCCGTGGATCGGCTCATCTATCGATTCCCCGAGTTGCGCAATTCTCTCGCTCCCTTAAAAGCAATTGAACGGTTACGCACCATTCCCTTTCTCTGTCATCTGACGCCGGTGGGGCTTGGTTTTGTCGCCGATGCTGCCAAGCAGATCGATCTGGCTGCTGACCATGAGGTCTATGGGACGAGTGAAGCGGCTGATTATCTCTATCTCATCGACCGTGGCCAAGTCTGGTTGCATCACCCTGGCGAGCCAGCACATTGGCTGGGGAATGGGGCCGCCTTTGGCTTTTGTGAGCACGGAGGTGAGTCTACTACCTATGCCTACACGGCGACGACCACAATTCCCACCACCCTGTTACGCATTGCACGCCCGGCACTGGCGCAGATTATGGGCATCAATCTGGATCGTTGGGGCAATCATCTACGTACGCTTGTTGAGCGGACGCTGACAAATCTACAACTCTTTGCCGATTTTACCGATGAAGACCGTGAGATGTTGGCTGGATTTGTCAGCCATTATCAGATCCCAATCAACCATCTGGTCATCCAGCAAGGCGAATTAAATGATAGCCTTTGGGTGCTCTTGCCGCACCAGGAAGCACGCCTGCACGCGTTGGATCGCGAGGGGCTGGCACTCCAAAGTACGGGGGTCACTGGCCCCGCCTACTTTGGCGAAATCGCCTTGCGGCTGGAGTTGCCGGCCGATTCTACGGTGGAAGCAGAGGCAAATAGCCAATGGGTACGGCTGCATGTTGGCGATCTCGATGCGTTGAGTCTGGTCGCGCAGAAGGATCTGCGGCACAAATTGCAACTGCGCAACCACCTGAGCGCTTTGGTGAATGGATTGGAGCAGCGGCAACAATATGTTTGGTTACAGCCCGGGGAATTTATTGTAGATGCACGCCGGCGGCACTGGATTGTACTCCTACGCAAGACGCTTCTGGCCCAATTGCTCTTCTGGCTCCTCTTTTTGCCCGGGATGATCTACAGCATTTTATATGGGGCGCCGGGCTGGACCACGTGGCTCTTGCTGCTTATCGGGTTAACACTCGTCGGCCAATTGGCTTGGGGCGTTGTTGACTATCTGAATGATTATCTGATTGTTACCAATCGGCGTGTTGTGCGCCAGGAAGAGGTAATTCTGCTCAAGCAGTGGCGTCAGGAAGCGGTGCTGGAGCAGATTCAAAATGTGGATGTTTCCACCGCATTTTGGGGTAACTTACTAGGCTATGGGGATCTGGTAATTCATACGGCGGGTAGCGCTGGTGCGATCGCTTTTGATCTTGTCGGTGGCGCGGAGAAGGTCCGTAGCGCCATTTTTGATCAACGTAGCCGTCGACAACGGCATGTTTTGGCGGAAGGGAAAGGGGTCATTCAGCGCATGCTCGAAGGGCGTTTGGGGCTGCGACTGCAACTTCCAGATCGGGTCTATCCCGGGGAAATGACACGTACGGCGCAACGGACGCGGGGGTGGTGGCGCTTCTTGCTCCCTGCGTTCCGCCACCGGGAATCTGCGCGTGAACGCAATACGGATCATATCATCTGGCGCAAACATTGGATTGTACTAGCAACGCAAGTCAGCGGGCCGCTTCTGTTGCTCGGGGGGATTCTGCTGCTATTGTTTGGTCAATATTTTGCCTGGATCGATGCGCTGCACGAGGCTTTTCTGGCAGTTGATCTGTTATTGGTGCTCGCCGGCCTGGTGGATATTGCCTGGTTTGCGTGGATTGTGGCTGACTGGCGCAATGATACCTATGAGGTGAATACGGAAATTCTCGTCGATGTGGAAAAGAAACCCCTCTTCTTTTCGGAATCGCGCCGGGAAGCGCGGCTGGGCGACATTGAAAATATTGAAATCAGTGTACCAACGCCGTTGCACTATCTTCTCGACTTTGGAGATGTGCGTTTGCAGACCGCCGCGCAGCAGGGGGACTTTACCTTTGACAGCGTGCCGGATCCGCGAGGTGTTGCTGCGGAAATCCAGCGACGGATTGGGGAGTTTCGGCGGCGGCAAGAGCTGGATCGGGCGCGGTTGCGTGCCCAGGAGCTACCAGATTGGTTTGAATTGTATGATCGGATGGATGATAGCCAAAAGCGGGCGCTAAATTCGGCTAATAGCCAAAACTCAGCCGATCAATCAACCGCTTAGGTAGTTGGGCGGCGCGCATCTGGTTTTGTGTCAATTCAATTGGGTAGGCAATACGTTCGTATTGCCAAGTCATCTTCTCCAGGTCGAGAATTGCATAAGCTGCGCGCGAGTCATTGTCGCGCGGCTGTCCGACACTGCCTGGGTTGATGATCAACCGTTCGCGGTCGGAGAATTCTAACTGGACGATTTCACCCGGTGGGGGAGGGAGCGCTTCCACTGTGGCAACCGTGCGGACCGTTGTATGCTCATCGGCATGGGTCAGCCCTTCGAGATCCTCATCATCGGTCGCAGGAGCATTACGCCAATGATCCCGGCTCTGGGTAAACATATCGGCTTCCTCAGGATCGTCAAGGTAGGAATGGAATTCGTCATGTAGACGCCAGCGGAAGATCACTGGTTTGTGTGTATGGCCGAAGAGACAGAGCCCCTGCTCAAAGACCTCAAAGTTTTCCATGGCGATGCTCGGGGTCAGGATATACTCATAGACGGGTTCGCGTGGGCTGGCATGAGTCAACAAAATATCGGCGGATTCGCTTGGCGAAACGGGCTGGAAGGGGAGCTGGTTGAGAAAGGCAATGCTCTCGTCGTTTAAGGTGTCGCGTGTCCACAATACGGCTTGGCGTGCTTGCGGATTGAAGCCATCGACATCGATTCCGGGACGCGCCAAAGCAGCCCAGTCGTGGTTGCCCATTACACAGACAGAGGCGACTTCGCTGATAATCGCAACACATTCGTTGGGGCGTGGTCCGTACCCCACAACGTCACCTAAACACCAGACCGTATCATATTGACCGGCAGCGGCATTTAGGACGGTCTCCAATGCTGCGAGGTTGGCATGAATATCAGAAAGCACGAGTACACGCATAGCCTCTTATCATAGCACAAGGTGCAGACAAGTGCGAGAATCTGAAATCCCCAAGCAACATCGTATAACTTGACGGAATCGCGCGCCTGGTCTATTATCGGCAGGGTATACCTGTAAAGTATCATTTGGAAGCCCTATTGGCGACCCCATAGACTGGCAGGACTATGACTTCTTCACGAACGAATCATCTGCTGACCACCGATCGGATTGCTGACACTATTCAGACTGCTGAAACTACTCGAACCGCTGACACTACTCAGACTGCTGACACTACTAAAGGTAAGACCAAATTGTCGACGCCCGTTTTTCAACGTATCGGCGTGCTCCACCATCCCAAGAAAGATGACTCGATTGCGCTGGCCGGCAAGATTGAACTCCTGCTACGCAGCCTCGGCATTGCGGAGATCTGGCATGAATCGGCCTGGGATGCCGACGCCGTGGCTACCCATTTGCCCGATGTGGATCTACTGATTACGTTGGGGGGCGATGGCACATTGTTGCGCGCCGCACGCATGGGGGCACCTTATGATGTCCCCATGTTGGGGGTGAAGATGGGGCGACTGGGCTTTCTGGCCGAGGTGATGCCGGATGATTGGGAGGCACCACTGCGACGGATTGTGCTGGGTGACTATTGGGTGGAAGCGCGGCTGATGGTGCGGGCACGGGTCCAACGCGTGGCCAAAGAAGGTCATCCCCCCATGCTCATTTGTGAGCACGATGCGCTCAACGATGTTGTGTTGAGTCGCGGCGATGTGGCGCGTGTGGTGCGGATTAGTGCTCAACTGGATGGGGGCTATCTCACCAACTATACCTGCGATGGATTGATTGTCAGCACGGCAACGGGCAGCACGGGCTATGCATTGGCGGTCGGGGGGCCGATTCTCCCACCGGAGCTGCGCAATATCCTGGTGATCCCGATTGCGCCCCACCTCAGCATGGATCGCGCGGTGGTGCTCTCCGAAGGATCGGAAGTGCGGCTGCGCGCTTACAGTGACTATCGCCCAATCTTAACGGTAGATGGCCAGGTAGTAGTGGAGATTGGCCCCGAGGATGAGGTGGTCGTGGTCGGTAGTCCCCATCTGGCGCGCTTTGTGCGCTGTAGCGACCGCAGCTACTTTTACCAGGCGTTGATGGATAAATTGCGTTGGGCTGGTTGAGCATTGTGGCGGCGTTATACTGCCCTCCGCAACGTATAGCAAGCAGCATTACCGCTTTTGTGAGGCCATTTGTCTATAATTGATATACGAAAATATGCGATTGTGTAATCAAATTCGTTACCACTCTTATTCTTACCAAACGTGCAAGCGGGGTGGTAATCGATGCAATGTATAACCATGGAGCAAGAGGAGCATGACGGAAGAGGCGGTTCTCTACTGTGCCAATCACCCCAATACAGAGACCCTGCTACGCTGCAATAAATGTGGCAAGCCGATTTGTGTAAAGTGTGCCACGTTAACCGACGTTGGCTATCGTTGCAAAGAGTGTATCCGGTCACATCAGAATATCTATTTCAATGCCGAAAGTTGGGATAATCCGATTGCGTTTGGCGTCAGCTTTTTGGTAGCGGCGATCGCGACGCCAATTATGTCGGCTATTCTCAGTTTTGGTGGTTTCTTCGGCTTTATCTTTGCGTTTATCTTGGGGCCAGGGGCCGGCGGCATCTTGTCGCAGATCATCCGCAAAGTGGTGGGGCGACGGCGTGGGCGCTATCTGCGCTATTTTGCAATGGGTGGCGTTGTGCTGGGCATGGTCTTTGGGACCTTTGCCGGTCTGATTTTCCGTTTAGGCGGACCAGGGATTTTTAGCCTGCCGGTCTTACTCTTTGCCTTCTTGGCGGCATCCACAGCATACCAAGTTTTGAAGTAACTCCACAGCGGAAGCAACCAAAAGATGCATCAGAAGATGCGCCCTTGGGATACCTATTCAGCCGTCGCCTGAGCTTGTCGAAGGCAAAGGCTGAATAGGTACTATTTTTGTTGCTCTTCTTCAAATTCTTCGCCCGCAAAATCGAGCTGCATAGCATGGTTCCACGAGCGGATCACCATTGCTGCATCGCCAAGTTCACAAGAGCAGAAGGGGCTTTCGTAGTGTTTGAAGCCATTGATTGCTTCTTCTGCCCCGTTCACCTGGAGCGGACCAGTCCAACCAAAGCGGATCTGGTCGCCGCGCAGACTTTCTCCTTCGACGCTGAGCCCCGTTAAAGTTAGCGATAATCCCACCATCTTTTCCTGGAATTCGGCAAAAGAGCCATCTTGCGCCATGCGCCCCATTTGGCAGAGCCATACGGTCTCTCTGCCTTGGGCGCGTAGTTCTTCACGTGTGCCTGCGTCGCTTGTAATTAGCTCCATCGCGACGGAGGCACTTAAGGCCAAATACCCATCGCCTTTGCGGGCAAACGCCCACCCATCGCGTACCAAATATTCGTCAAAACTGACTGTCGGGAAATAGGCGTGAGTAAAGCCCATCCAATCATCGTCCGGCAGATTGTGGATGGCGATCAGCAGATCTTTCCACTGTGCCACACGCGGTAGGATCACATTGCCATGCCAGAAATTGGGGCGGTGGGAGCCCTCTTCGCTAATACAAGGGGGATGGGTGACAAAGACCACGGCATCCGGCCCCAAGGTCGCTTGCCAAATGTGCTGTTGATAGCCGGCTTCCCCAGGGCGAAAATCCTGGGCAGAACTGAGCATATATTCTGCCGTTTTGTAGGTTGCCTTGTCAACGGCCCACTCCCCTTCGGCGCAATCGCAGGCCATCTCGAGTGTGCCGGCGTGGCGTTCTTTGCTCCACATCTCTTCAACCGGGGTCGCGCCAATTTCTTCGATAGCCGGCGGCAGTTCATAGCGGGTGGCGCAGGCTAAACTGACCGAGCCAAGCGTGTGGTTATTAAAGGTCCCGACACCCCAGAGCAGTCGTGCAATGCCCGAGGTCGGTTCCAGCCGTCCCCCTTTGATGTAGGGCGCGTAGGTGCGGCCATGCGTCGAGCCAAAGACCCCTTGAAAGGAATTGAGCGCCATGGTGAAAAAGAGCTTGTCGAGAACGATAGCAGCCATTTCAGCGACCTCGGCATCGTCTGCCAGATCGGCCAGGTGACTCAGCGCCAGTACATCGTGCTCAAAGTAGGTGTTGGAATCCCACTCGCGGAAGCCGCCCGCGGCCCGCTTGCGCAGCCAAGCGAGCGCCAACCGTTCGCCTTTTTCACGATGCCATTGGCCGTTCTGCTTGACATTGGTAAACTGTTGTTCTGGGAAGAGCTGGCCGGCCAGGATCTCGCAGGTATGAAAGAGGATCTGATGATTTTCCGACCAGTAACACATGGCATCTGGGGAGCCCTCTGGGTTTAGTTCGTCCATCCAATATTTGAAGTGCAAGGCGCATTCGCTAATTTGCTCGCGTAACACAACTGGAAAATCAGCGTCATTGCCAAAGCGTAACAGCGCACCCAGCATACCGACCAGATAAAAATCGCTACAGTCGATCCGTTGATTGCAGCGCGCAATGGTCTCTTGCCAGCGCGCAAGATTGAGCTTTGACCATTGCCCAAGCGCCATCTTGGCAATCTCGCTATAAACTGTGTTGACATGGGGCAGCGCGGCCAAGAGCGCTTCCTGCCGGCGTTCGGCATAGGTCCCATAAGTTATCGTGGAGAATTTGCCATTGCCGATGCGGATTGGGATCTGCCGCGTAATGCGCATGCCATGTTCATAATATTCTTGGGGCTCCGGCATGAGGGTCACCAGATACTCCCCATCTGGCCGCGTATACGCCTTGCCCAAGTTGACTGTGCTGCCGGCCTTGATGGTCGGGTGCCCTTCGGCGTAGATGCGCCCTTGTGGTGTCTGCAAGCGTACCCCAATCTGGCTAACTTCCGGCATCGCTGCCGGCCAACGCACAATCATCTCATCTTCGTGGTGATAAAAGGTACGATCTAGCGTAGCAGCGGCAAAAATGTTGCTAAGGGTTTGTCGCCGTTTCAATGGTAAGGTGGTAGGTAATTTGATCTGCCAGCTAGAGGAGCTAGAGCGCGCCGCTGCTTTAACCTGTAGTGCCATCACATAGGGGCATTCGCGAATGGCCACACCCTCGAAGCAGACAATCAGATCGTTTAACCCTTCCTGTAGCTTTGCCTGTACGGTCACGCTCTGCGGGATCTGGTGCTCAAAGTGAAGGTGGCGGTGGATATGCTCGCCGTTGAGCCAGATATCGGCTGGGCCATTGGTGGTTAGCGTAAATGTGGCCGCCGTTACGGTTGGACTTTCGAGGCCAGTGTAGGCCCAGGTGCGCAAGTAGTGACAACTGTGGTAAAAGGCTGAACAATCAACAAAGTGATCTGCCCCCGTAGCAACGATCCGCCACGGCAATGTCATGTCTTTGTCTTTATGCTGCTCCGCTTCCGCTTGCGCCGCGAGCGTAAGCGTGGCGACTTCAGCCGGACCTTCGGTGACCAATAGTTTATCGGTATGATAGGCCTGCACGATAGCGGCTTTGAGATTGCTCTGATCGAATATGGCCAGATCGGGCACGGCGATGGCCTGTGGCCCTGCCACCAGCCAGTGGTCAATATAGCCGGCGATTGGCAACGGATAGTCGACGGTTTGGGTAGTTACGGCAGCAGCATTGGTCATAGATAACATACTCTCTACATGATAGAAAGTGCTGTGACATAGAGCTTAGGCTAATCCAAAATTTAAACTATCCACGAAGACAAACGAAGCTTTGTCTTTTCTTCATGTGTCTTCGTGCGGGTGCCCACTGGGCGCGTGGGTAATTATTTCTTCGGAATAGTCTAAGGTGCAAGCCCTACGTCACAGCACTGAATCAGATGGCATAAGGGGCAGCGGCATAAGGGACAGCGATAAGGCGTATCCCGTCGCCGACAAAAAAGCCAATTCAACAACAGGAGAATCAAAACTTCTTGGCTTTGACCATTTCTGCATGTTCCGGCAGATAGGCCACATCTTTGCGATCCCACGAGGCGCGCCCCTGAACGGCATGGATACCCATCAACTGGCGGCGTTGGGGCGTATTGGCCCAATCGAGCACCGCTTCGGGGGGCGTTTGGCTCTCCCACTTTTTTACCCAAAAAGGCATATAGCCGTAGATCAACAGCCGTCGATCGCGATCGCTCGTATTCGCCGTACCGGTGTGCCAAAGGGTTACATCCCAGATTAGAACGCTGCCGGCAGGGCCGACCATCTTTTTGAGGCCAGGCATCTCTTCCAACGTCTCGTTGACATATTGATCTCTTGGCGGATTTTCATCGCGCTTGTGGCTGCCGGGTACAATCGTAAAACAGCCCATATCTTCCGTCTGATCATCCAAAAAGTAGAACGCTTTGGCTTTCAAAATATATTCGGGGTGACGGTAGGGGGGCCAATCGCGATGCCAGCCGGTATGCGCGCCCGTGTGGGCGTGATGGCAGTGCGCCACCACTTCCATGGCTTGCAGGCTAGGTCCAATCACCGCTTCTAGAAAGGGGGTGACAATGGGGTTGTCCGCAATGTCGAGAAAGAGTGGGTCAAACTCATACGCGTTACCCATGGTGTGAGCATCAGGTCCATTGCCATAGCCCCCCTTAATCTCCCCGGATTGCAACATAGCGCGCCAGCCTGGTTCTGTTTGTCGCTGTACATCTTCAAAAGCAGCACGCGCGCGATCTAAGCCAAATGGAGCGAGGGCATTTTCAATCAACACATATCCTTCCTCGCGGAATTGGTGAAGTTGTTCCTCGGTCACTTCCACTGGTGGTAATGTGAGTGTCATTCTATTTCTCTCCAAACTAGGGTTAAACGTACGCAGGTAGACAGGTAAATCGGTAGATAAGGATGTACCACTATCCACCGATTTACCTGTCTACCTGTTTCCTGATTTACCTATTTATCCTTACCCTCAACTATGCGCATCTGGGTTTTCCCAGAAGAGTTGTGCGGGATTGACCAGCGACTCGTCGCGCGTCGCATCCTGGAGCGCATACCCTTCGGACAGGTTGCGCAAGTCATTATGGACGATGATCGGTCCAGGCAATTCCCCTAAGATGCCGATCGCTGGCACTTGTTCGGCCCAAATATCCATGATCTGCGCAAAGTACTCGTTGCGCTTTGTCTCGTCTGGTTCGACAAGCGCTTTGCCCCAAACTTCCCAACTGGTCCATAGGAAGTGTCCTTCTGGCGGTTGCGCACCATTGGCATCATTGTGGTCGCGGTACCAACGGCCCCAAGCGCCGGCCCACGGCCGGTCGAGTAATTCCCCAATATAATAATTCGAGTGGGAGAGAAAGGGCAAAATATCATGACCGGCTCCCCACCAAGATGCTTCCATCTCATTGGCAGCCCAGCGCTCCTCGTAAAGCGAGCGTTCCATCGATTTATAACTTGCTTTGACACCAATGTCGGCCAAATATTTGGTCACGAGGATGGCCGATTCCGAAGAAGGAGAACCGGTGGTATCAATCCCTTCAATAATAAAGCTAATCGGTTCACCACTGCCATCGTTCCAGAGGCGAATCCCATCACTATCCTTTTCTGTGTAGCCCGCCGCATCTAAGATCTCATTTGCTTGTGCCGGATCATAAAAGGCAAAGGCCTTGGTAGAGGCTTCGTGATATTGGGGTGACAGGGAACTGGGACTCGCCTGGCGCGGGGTTCCCAATCCTTCATAGATAATTTCATTGATGGCGTCGCGGTCCACCGCCATATTCAGTGCAGTGCGTACTTCACGGTTCTGGAAGAAGGCGGATAGTCGTTCATCCTTATTGGCATGGTTAATCGACAGCGTATCACCATTCGAGGTTGGCCCCAGGAGAATGTGATAGTTGCCCGACTCTTCATTTTCTTTGTAAAGAGTATAGTTGGCGATCTGAACATGCCGATTCTGGAAGTCGATCTCACCATTGATAATCCACAAATTGAAGACTTCATCTGTGTCAAAGAGCCGGTGTTGAATGTGATCGACATATGGTAGCTGATTCCCTTCGGCATCGATCTGATGAAAATAGGGGTTGCGCTCCATAAGAAAAAGCGGCTCTGAGAGCTGATTAGCGGCGCGCCATGGCCCCACCGTCGGCTTTTCGGGATTTAGATACCAACTGTCCCGATCGAGGTAATATTGATCCCAGCTATCAAAGCCTGCCTCTTTCATGGCCGCTTCGAGGGCTGCCGGATCACTGGTCGTATCTGGCAGAAACTGTTGCATGTAATGACCAGGTGTAAAGGGCTGGGCGCGCGACATAAAGTCGATAAAGAGTGGCTTGGGATGGGCAAAGGTGATCTGAACGGTAAACTCATCCGGCGTGGCCACCTCCATTAAGACTCGAGGATCACCCGTGGAAAAGTTGACAGGTGGTGCTGGCGTCAGGTCTTCATTTTGGTTCACATGCTCTTGCCACCAGCTAAAGGCGCTGCTATCAAATGGCGTACCGTCGGACCATTTCAGCCCTTGGCGCAGATGCAACGTAAATTCGGTGGCATCCTCATTCTGCTCCCAAGATTCTAGCAAGTCCGGCTGCTTGTTTAGCGCCAAATCATAAAGAATCAGGCTGCTGTCCTGTACTTTGGAGGGGCCCCAACGATCAGAGACACCTTTGAAGGCACGGCGCATGGTGCCGCCATAGTTGCCAATGGCAGAGACCACCGAGACTACCGCGGGGCTTTCCGGCAGCCGTTCTTCAACCGGCGGCAAGGAGCCTTGGGCCACCAATTCTGCCAGCATAGGCGCTTCGTTGTACTTCGACGGCGCAACTGCTACTTCCGCCGCCGGTGCAGCATTCTGTGCCGCCGCGGGGGCGTCTTCCGCGGCTGGCGCGGTTGGGGCTGTTCCACAAGCCGCAACCGCGATGCCTACTCCAGTCAATGCGGACAACTGCATGAACTTGCGGCGCGAAACGAGCCTACTTCTTTTTTCCTCTGCCATGACATATCCTCCTTGGTAATTAGATCCTTGGTAATCAGGTAATGGGGAGCAAAAATACGATGAAACGCAATGGTGCAAAGTCAAAACGAACGCTACCACAAGGGTGTGGCGCAGAAGTCGGCTCAATTGATAGATGCAATTGCTGTTGTATGGTTTATCCAGCGCGCCGGTCGCGCTTATTCGTACAACACACAGCGCACCTGATGTCCTGGTTCGGTCTGGAGGAATGGCGGATCTTTCACATCGCAGACGCCTTTAATTGCCTTGCGACAACGCGGATGAAAGGGACAGCCGGTGGGGATTGAATAGGGATCGGGCACAGAGCCACGAATCGCCGTCAGTTTGTCTGTAATGCCCTTTGCGGACTTACGCCCCAGCCGTGGGATCGAGCGCAGTAGCGATTGCGTGTAGGGATGCTGCGGATTGTAAAAGATCGTATCGACATCTGCTGCCTCAACCACACGGCCAAGATACATGACAACGACGAAATCGACCATCTGGGCAATAACTCCCAGATCGTGAGTAATAAAGATAATCGCCATGCCAAACTCATTCTGCAAATCTCGCATCAACGTCAAGATCTGCGCCTGGGTTGTCACATCAAGGGCGGTGGTCGGTTCATCAGCAATCAACAACGTCGGGCGGCAAGAGAGTGCCATGGCGATCATGGCGCGCTGGCGCATCCCGCCACTGAGTTGGTGGGGATAGCGGTCAATAATCCGGTTCGGCTGTGGCATGTTGACTTTGGTCAGCACATCAATTGCCTGTTCGCGTGCCTCTTGTTTAGAAACCTGCTGGTGCAGCAGAATGGCTTCCATGATCTGGTTGCCAATCGTGTGTACAGGGCTTAACGAGGTCATTGGTTCTTGAAAGACCATGGAAATCTCGGCCCCACGGATTGTGCGTGCTTCGGCGCCTGTTGCATCGAGTTTCGCCATGTCAACAATATCTGTATTCAGGCCGTTACGATGTTCGCGGTTGAACAAGATTTCGCCCTCAACAACTTCGCCGGGGTGCGGGACAATCCGCAGAATAGAGCGGGCCATCACGGATTTGCCACAGCCACTCTCGCCGACAAGGCCGACGGTTTGCCCCCGTTTGACAGTAAAATCAACACCGTCCACGGCGCGCACGATCCCTTGTTCCAGCATAAAGTGGGTCTTTAAATTACGTACTTCCAGAAGATTTGACTCTTGCATAGCGATGTCCATCGTTCCATAATCGGTTGTTCATCAATACGTAAACCGTGAGACGCAAAACTTGATGCGGAAGGAAGCGTCTGTGTGAATCCTTTACGTTTTACGGTTTAGCTATATGTTTTACGCACTACTTGGCATACGGATCGGCTGCATCGCGAATACCATCGCCGAGAAAGTTAAAGGCTAGTACGGTTAAAATAACGGCAAGGGCTGGAATCAACAACCAAGGGGCAAGCGCCACCGTCTTAACTTTCTGTGCATCTTGCAATAGGACCCCCCAACTAATTGCTGGTGGGCGTAAGCCAAGCCCAATAAAGCTGAGCCCAGTCTCAGAAAGGATAATGCCAGGGATCGACAAGGTGAGTGATGCAATAATGTGACTCAAAAAGGAGGGTAGCATATGGCGGAGAATGACACGCATTTCGCTGGAACCGGATAAGCGCGCTGCCATGACAAAATCTTCCTCGCGCAGGCTCAAAAAGCGACCACGCACGACACGTGCCAATCCCGTCCAGCCAACAAAAGAGAGCAAAATGGTAATGCCAAAGTAGAGGCGAATGACCGGCCAATCAGCTGGCAACGCGGCGGCCAGTGCCATAATTAAAGGGATTTCTGGAATGGAGCGGATAAACTCGATAATGCGTTGAATTACATTATCGGCCGTACCGCCATAGTAGCCCGAAATGCCACCCAGAATAATGCCCAAGATTAGACTGATGACAACGGCCACCAGACCAATGGTCAATGAAATACGTGCCCCAAAGCAGATGCGCGTAAAGAGATCGCGCGCCCCTTCGTCGACGCCCAATAAAAAGATTCCTTGATCGCCTGCTTCCGGTCCCAAACCAAACAAATGGCGGGTTGACGGAAAGAGTCCCCATAATTCATACTCTGGCCCATCTACAAAGAAGCGAATGGGGTATAGCTCACTCTTGTCTTCGGTATAAACACGACGTAATGTCTCTGGGTCACGCTCCTGTTGCAATTTATAGACAAAGGGTCGGTGTAGCCCCCAATTATCATCGAAAATATGAATTTTGGTTGGCGGTGCCAATTTATAGGAAACAAAGAGCTCCGACGGATGGGGATCTGGATGATAGGGGGTAATGAATTCGGCAAAGATCGCAGTCGTATAGAGAAGGATGATGACCACGCCACCAACCATTGCCATGCGGTGTTTGCGAAAGCGCCACCACATGAGTTGCCAATAAGAGGCAACATAGATCTTTTCATCACCGGTTGCCACAACATCATCAAATAGCTCTTCAGCGTCGTGCCAATCGTCTGCTTCGTTCTTTTCAAACCAAGTTTTTTCAGTAGCGGCAGTCATAATTCTTCCTGTCGTAAAACAAGTATCCTACTTATAGTATCCAAATCAGTGGGTGCCCATTGATGCGTAAAGATCCAACTCTAGTAGACGCAAAACGCAATACGAACAAGTAGTATTATTGGGTTGAGGAATGGCCTATTTATCAACCCGGATACGTGGGTCGGCAATTGCCAGCGCAATATCCGAAATGAGTGTACCAATAACGGTTAAGGTACTCAATAGTAAAATAAAACTGCCGGCCAGATACATATCTTGCGATGTCAGTGCACGCAGCAACATCGGCCCAGTCGTCTGCAAACTGAGTACCAACGCCACTAACGTTGTCCCAGAGATAAGGCTCGCCAATGACCAACCAACCGTGCTGAAGAAAGGATTCAACGCAACGCGGACAGGATATTTCCAGATAAGCCGATCTTCCGTAAGCCCTTTGGCACGGGCTGTCTCCACATAGGGCTTGTTCAATTCATCGAGGAGATTTGCGCGAGTAATCCGGATGTTGCCGGCCGTGCTCCCAAATGCCAAAATTAGCATCGGAATCCAAATATGCTTGAGTAAATCGATAAATTTGCCCCAACCCCAGGGCGCGAGCATATACTCGTTGGAGAAGAGGCCACCGACATTCATGCCCAGTTGAGATTGGGCTAGAAACATAATAATCAATGCCAGCAAAAAGCCGGGCGTACCCAACCCAATAAAACTAAAGAAAGTCATTGTATAGTCGAGCCACGAATATTGATGGGTCGCTGAATAGACCCCAATGGGGATGGCAATAAACCAGCTGACAAACAACGCTGTCAATGATAGAAAGGCGGTTAAGGCCAAGCGCTCCCAAATTAGATCCTTGACCGGTTTCTGCCACTCAAAGGATTGGCCCCAATCGTTGCGCAAGAGAATCCCCGAGATCCATTTGCCATATTGTACATAAAATGGTTGACCCAACCCATAGCGCACGCGTAACGCTTCTAGCTGTGCTTGATCGACCGTGTCACCTTGGGCTCGCAGTTGCGCGGCGTATGAGGTTAAAAAATCTCCAGGTGGCGCTTGGATGATCACAAAAGAGAGTAGGGAGATTACAAAAAGCGTGGGGATCATATATAAGACGCGCCGTATGATAAACAGCAACATAATCAATCTCCTGCGACAGGACTAAAGCAAGTAGTACAAACGTAGGTTCTTGGCGAAGTAGTGTGGTGTAATCCTAAGATGGCAAGCGAACGCCGCGCCCTGGGGGCACCCGGTAAGCGGTCGTTTGCCGGTTACCTTCTAGGCGCGAAACCAAGGCAGCGGGTCGCCCCGTTTGGTTTCGATCCGCGTGCAAAGGGCCGCACGCTACGCAACCGGCACTTCCCCATACTCATTCGCCAAGAGCCCAAACGTAAAACATAATCCGTTTGTACTGTTCACGGATTACGTTTTACGGATTATCTTTTACCGTTACATCGAATGATTTTCCGGATCTTCCCAGAAGTAGGTCTCGGTATTGAGCAGGTGCTCATCACCGGTGGGATCATCAATCGGGAAGCCAGGTAAGTAGTTGCGCACACCATCCTTAACGATGATCAATGCTGGTGCTTCACCCAAGTAACCAGGCATTGGGATCTCTTCCGCCCAAATATCCAGGATTTTGAAGAAGAGCTCTGTCTGTTGAGCTGGATCCGGCTCGACCGAGATCTGATCCCAAATGTCCCAAATGGTCCAAATCCAATGCCCTTCCGGCGGTTCCTCGGCATTGGGATCGGTGTCACCGTTGAGCTTCCACAGACTCCAAGCCACACACCATGGACGATCTGGTTGTTGACCCGTCCAAATGATCGGCGCGACGAGCGGTACAACGGTGCGATCACCGCCCCACCAAGCGGCTTGGATCTCGTTAGCCCCCCAATGCTCTTCGTAGAGCGAACGCTCAAAACCTTTGTATGAAGCGGCAACTCCGGCGTCATTGTAATACTTGATGACTTGGAGAATCGCCGCTTCACTAGCTGTGCCTGGTTCATCCGTGCCTTCAACCACGAAGCTGATAGCGTCGGATGTACCGGGCCATACACGCATACCGTCGCTGTTTTTCTCGGTATATCCTGCTTTATCAAGCAATTGGTTGGCCTGATCCACATCATATTCGATGTAGGCATCGGAAAGCTTGGGATAGTATTGTGGTGATTTGCTGATGGGGCTGTATTGACGAGGGGTCAACAATCCATCGTAGACCAACTCATTAATGGCATTGCGATCGACAGCGACCGAAAGGGCAATTCGCACTTCGCGCTTGTTGAAAAATTCGCGCAGTTGCTCATTCTTGGTTGTCAGGTTTAACTGAATTGCATTGTGACCTGAACCCGAACCAATAAAGACTTTGTACCCACCGGACTCTTCATTCTCCTTGTAGAGTGTGAAGCTATCGCCTTGGACATGGCGGGCTTGGAAGTCGATCTCGCCATTGATGATCCAGAGATTGAAAACATCGGGAGTCTCGAAGAGACGATGTTGGATGTTGTCCACATAGGGCAACTGCTGACCATCGGCATCTACCGCAAAGAAGTAAGGATTGCGCTCCATCAGGAAGAGTTCGTTGGAGAGCTCGTTCTTCGCAATCCAGGGACCGACACTCGGCTTATCCGGGTTGAGATACCAATTGTTGCGATCTGTATAATACTGATCCCAGGTCTCAAAGCCCGCTTCTTTGGTCGCTGCTTCAAGTGCTGCCTGATCTTGCGTCAGATCGGCGTGGAACTGTGCCATATAATGGCCCGGTTCATAGATGGCATTGGTCAGGCGGCGGGTATCAAAGATAAAGAGTGGCTTTGGATCGGCAAATATGAAGGAGAAGGTGTAGTCATCAACGACGTTCAACTCCATGAGGGTCTTATCCGCTCCCGTTACCCAAGCGCTACCAGGGGCAGGAGTAATGCTTTCATTCTTAAGTTCATTATCATACCACCACTGTACGGCTTCCGTCGTAAAGGGCGTCCCATCAGACCACTTCATGCCTTCGCGTAAATGGAAGGTCCACGTCTTGGAATCGTCGCTGATCTCCCATGATTCGGCAATGCGTGGCTGCATGTTCAGATCTTGGTCAAACCAAGCAAGGCCACGATCCTGGATCTTGGTCGGCCCCCACCGGTCAGAAACGCCCTTGAAAGCACGGCGGAAGGTGCCACCATAGTTGCCGGTCTGCTCGGCTACGGGCATTACCATCGGATTGCTTGGCAGGCGCTCATCGACCGCTGGTAATGACCCGGCGGCCACAAGCTCCGCCAACATCGGTGCTTCGCTGTATTGACCGGCGGCGGCGGCACCGGAAGCAGCACCGCTCTCTGCGGCCGCTGGGGCTGCCGCTGCCGGCGCTTCAGGCGCAGTCGCTGGTGCACCACCGCCACAGGCTGCTACCGCAATGCCGGCACCGGCAAAGGCGGATAGCTGCATGAAGCGTCGGCGCGAGACCAACTTGTTCTTCACTTCTTGCATATAAGGTCCTCCTTGAGAAAGAATTAGGGAATTAGGGAATTGGGAACGCTAAATTAAGAATCTCGAGAGATGAGTGCTCTATTGTGTCTGCTGTGCTTAATTCTTCATTCTTACTTTCCTATTCCTATCATTACGCCGTCGCTGCTTCCGGCACCAACCACGGTGGATGGGGAATCCCCCGCGCACTAAGATGGCTGGCATAGAGAAAGCGATAGACGTCACTCACATAATATTGGGGATAGGGCCGATCCGGCAGTGTATCGAGAAAACGGGATTCGACCAGCTCTGCCAGTTGCGGTTTCATCCCTGCATCAACATCATAGTCAAAATAGATCGCTAAATCTTTGTCGGGGTCTTCAAAAATCAGGTTGACCCCAAATGAGGCCGGGTAGCGATGGGCGGGCGAATCACGCTCCATGAGAAATGAACCAAGCGCCGCCGAATGAATATAGGGTTTGTGTTGATAGAGAAAGTTTACGGTCTGCTGGGCATCTTCGATCGTCTCACCGGGGAATCCAAAGAAGAAAAAGGTGTGATTCCAGATACCTGCCGCCGTTGACTCTACCAGAATACGGCTCATGTGCGCTAGCTGTGTGCCCTTGACCATCTTATCCATCACCGGCTGAGAGGCACTTTCCAGCCCAAAGAGGATCATGCGACAGCCGGCAGCATAGATATTCTCTAGCAGTGGCTTGTTGATCACCTTTTCAAACCGGGTGCAGCCGCCCCAATGGATCGGTGTTCCAAGCGCTTGGAGGAGCGGCGACACATTCTTGAGATTGCGCGGCGTAATCGCTTCATCGGAGAAGAAGATATGGTTGACACCATACTTCTCATGAAGCGTCATCATCTGGTCGACGATCTCTTCGGCTTTTAATTGGCTAAAGGTGTCATCGGCCCCATAACCGGTGTTGCAGAAAGCACACTTACCAAAGTAACAGCCACGGGCGGTCAGTAAGGGCAACGCCTGTTGTGGTGCCAAATAGCGGCCCAACGGCAAGCCATCAAAGTCCGGCAGCGGCAAATTGGTGATCTTCTCCGGTGTCTGCCGTTCGTTTACCCGGATCTGATCGCCATCACGGTAGATTAAGTTGGGCACATTGGCCAAACTCTCTTGATTGACAACCGCCTGCGTCAGCCGCAACAATGCTTCTTCGCCGTCGTAGGCCACCGCGCTATCGATGAGTGTGAAGAGCGCAGAGACTTTGCGCAGCGGTTCGCGCAACATACTGATGTGTGGACCGCCAACGGTCACATGGCAATCGAGCCCGGCTTCCTTAATTAGATACGCCAGCGTCATGCCGGCCAGCATTTGGGGCATCGAAGGGATCGAGATGCCGACGACATCTGGTGCTTCCCGTTTGATATCTTGCAGAACACCTTGTCGGAAATAGTCAAGGAAGATATTGGTCTCGGTATCGCGCACAAGTGCCAGCAATGACCGGCTGCTGTCGACGGGTCCTGCTGCTTCATAGCTCTGCAAATGTAGATTCGCCGGGTAAAAAGGTAGTGAGGCCAATTCCAGGCAATCGACGACTGTTTTAAAGGCACGCAAGCCCACTGGGCCATCAAAGAAGGCTTCACTGCGGATGATTGCCTTCGCCTGCTCGACCTGATTGGCAATGTGTGGCCCCTGTGCGAGTGCCCATTCGATCATCTCTGGTGTGGGAGTACGGTTGCCTGCGTGGCTTTTGTGCGTGCGATGGCTGGATGATGTAGCCTTGCTGCCATAGCGATTGCGCACCTGCGTTATGACGCCGCGCATATAATCGTGCGTTAAAATATCATCGAAAATTTCAAGATTGAGATCGCGCTGAATTACTTCCACCCCGTGGCCGCGCAAGTAGGCCGCCAATGTTGGCAACGCCAGGTGTGGCATCGTCGGCGTCCAGTTTGGAGGAAAAAGTAACATGACTTTCATATTCAGCGCGATTAACCTCTCTCAACAGGAAAACTTACCCTGTTACACCTGTAAGTGTTAACGTTTCGGCGTAATGACAACGGACGTTATGGCCGGGCTTAACTTCGCGCAGCAGTGGTAGCTCAGAGACGCAACGCTTGCCATCACTGTAGCGACAGCGTGGATGGAAGTAACAGCCACTCGGTGGATTGGCCGGATCGGCGACATCGCCTTCTAGCACAATCGGTGCCGAACGGTGGCGCGGGTCAGGTTTGGGTACCGCCGAAAGTAGAGCTTCCGTATAGGGATGGAGTGGGTTCGTGAAAAGTTCGGTGGTCTCAGCACTCTCCACAAGCTGCCCCACATACATAACGACAACGCGATCGCTGATATGCTCGACAACGCTCAGATCATGGGCGACAAAGAGATAGGTCAAGCCAAATTGTTGTTGTAAGTCTTGCAGCAGATTCAGGATCTGCGCCTGTACCGACACATCTAGGGCCGACACTGGCTCATCTAGCACCACCAACTGTGGGTTCAGCGCTAATGCCCGTGCGATGCCGATACGTTGGCGCTGGCCACCGCTAAAGGCGTGGGGATAACGATTCATATATTCAGGACGCAGGCCGACGACCCGCAGCAACTCGGCGACTCGATCTTCGAGCGCTTTGCCGTGAGCAACATTGTTGACAATTAGTGGCTCACCAACATTTTGTAGGAGGGTCATGCGAGGGTTCAGCGATGAATAGGGATCTTGGAAGACCATCTGCATGTTGCGCCGCAGTTGTTTCATCTCCTGCTTTTCCAGCGTGGCGACGTTGACGCGGCCCATCTCTTTATCGCGGAACCAAATCTCACCATCTGACGGATCGAGCGCACGCAAGATGACACGTCCTGTGGTCGTTTTGCCACAGCCACTTTCGCCAACCAGGCCTAACGTTTCCCCAGGGCTGACCTTGAAATTTACATCGTCGACAGCTTTGACATGGCCAACAACGCGAGAAAAGAAGCCCCGCTTGATGGGGAAATATTTCTTTAGATGGTTAACTTCTAACAACGGAGCAGAATCCGCTACTGGAGCGGTCCCATTCTGTATTTGCGATATGGGCTTGTTAATGGATACCAAACGCGGACCTCCAACATATATTATTCATAGGAGCTATGCATCTCTCAGGTTTGGATACGGCAACAACATCCACCTCAACCGATGACCTGCGTAAGTCCTAATTTAATTGTGCACATGTATGTAGAGCCTCTTCGGAAATTCGGTTGTGGCCCAGTGAGACCAGCGAATTTTGGTAGAGGTGCTGTGGTACGCAAGGTGCAACCAAACGTGCCATGTTTCAACCCATCTAAATAGGTTTGGTGAAATAGGTTTGATGTACAAGCAAGTAAATTCTTTACTTCGCTCAAACGGTGAAATTGATCAACAATTGAACCAACAAGAGAATTGCTGCGAAGAGAAGTTCAAAAATGAAGACACGCCGGATACGCGGCCACAGACGGTTTTTGTCGATAGCCGTGCGGAAGTAACCTTCTAACGAAAAGATTACGACGAGCCAAACCAGCCCAAAAACAAAGATCCCCCACCGATCAATCGCCCGTACAGCCCAGGGATTTAATTGCAAAAGCACGCTGATTTTGAATAGGCTATCGCGTAGCGACAAAAAAAACCAGATACCGGGGAGAGATAACAAGAGCCACGCAATTAAATAGGCTCCAACTTGAAGTAACTGTGTCAACATACCCTACTTGTATCATCGTTCATCTGCCGAAGCTCGGGAATATCTATCCCACAATTGTTCTTGAGACAATTTCGTCAGGATGAAGATCCTCTACCCATTCCCGCAAATGCTGACCGCATCAACCAACAGCTGAGAGAGCTAAAAACAGCCATTTCGTTGGTTTTAAGTCTGTTTACGTCAAAAACGGCAGAATGACCTCCCACGCTAGCAGGAAGTTACCGTCTTCAAAGAGTACTCGCTTTACGGCAAGGGGCGTTGGCGTTTCTAACGCAACTGCAATCTAGAAATGCAAGAATGAGCAGTGGTCTATATAAGTTAATAACTTGGTTAAGGTTATAGGAACAGGTGTGCGCTCGCATAGTTCGTGGGGTGAAGCGCAACTGCTGATAGAGTATAATGTTCTAGTAAAAATGTCAAATGCGAGATTTGATGAATGTATAGGTGTACTCCGCAGAATGTGAAGCAGTGCGCAGATCGAGGTGGCTGAATGTGCGTAGATTGCGCATTAACTTGATTGAGTTTGCGTAGTTTGCACGGTTATGTGCAAGTGGCGGTTGGGTCATACGCCTCACTTCCCTCGCCGAATACTTGTTTTCCTTGATTCCGTTCGAGACGATTGCTGCAAATTCTGCTCTGTGGTTCGACAATAATTTTGACGCCGCCGGCAACGTTGCCAAAGAGATAGTTGCCATAGACCTCATTGTCAATGCCATATTGGCGTCCATCTAGCAGATGGCCGCCCAAGCGAATGCCTGCGCCGACATTATCATAGATCGTATTGTATCGAATGATGTTGTTGCTCCCTCTGGCACCAATTCCCGCTGAGGCTGGATCGAGTTGGCCAGTGCAGAGATTGTATTCAATTAAGTTGTTGTGGCCTCCCTCTTTGATCTCGACACACTCATTGCCCTGGGTATCCATCTGATTGTGGTGGATCCAATTGTTGCTCGACTCATCGGGATCTGCCGTGGGATTTTTGCCATCTTCTAGCTGATCCGGCGCTGTGCCAACATAGATCCCTTCGCCATTTTTGCCCCCTTCGCCAAAGACAAAATCGAGCAATCCACAGATATGAAACGAGGAGTAGGCAATTTCATTCTGGTGTGCAAAGTAGCGCAGACGCACACATTCTCCTCCAGCATTTTGAAAACGCATGCCCAATACGCGTAACCCAGTCACCCCTTCTTTATTACCTTTGCCCTGGACGTAGAGCAACTTTTGGGTATAGCCCTCTTTGGTATTAGGGTCACCGAAGAGACCATCGATCGTAAAGCCTGTCAGCGTGTAATAATTGTCGGTGAGGTAGAACGCCGCACTCGCTTGGCCAGCCCCATGAAGAATGGCATCTGCCGGCCCCATAATCGTAATCGGTGCACCAGCACGTCCGCTGTTGACAGAGGTGAGATTTTCAAAATAGTCGCCGGGGGCCAAATGGATCGTATCGCCGGCGCGTACAAGCGCCAGTGCATGTTGAATCGTCGCCAATGGCGCTGTTGCTCGCAACCCACTGTGCGCGTCATTGCCCTTTGGCGCGACAAAATAGTGCAGCGGCAATTCTAGGGGGGAGCGCAAGGCGCTTGGTGTCTCTGCTGTCAGGGCTGTAGAATTGCTGTTCGCTGTAGTGCTGCTCAGTGGAATGGTATTGGGCGAGGGATTCCCTGACGCCATTTGCGACATCATATCCGAGATCGGTGCTTCATCCTGCCCAGTTGCCAAGTTTGCGGTTGCTGAGATTTCTTTCGTTGCTTGCCGCAAGGTGAGGGCCGGTTGAACAGGCGTTGAATAATCCTCGATCAGATCTTCGGCGGCATTGGCCATGCGGCCGATTGCTTCATCGGCGCTGCGGCGGCCAAGCCAGACTGCACGCAATTCGCGATCAACAATCGGCTGCCATTCAGCGTAGAGAGGGTGGATTGGATCGTAGAGTGGAAAGGGCTGAATTGTTGACACGCCGGACCACGTTGCCAGCGTTGTGACGGTTGAAGCCGTGCTAGCGGTCACGACATCGGTGACGGCAGCGCTCGGTAGCTCGAGTGGATTGACCAAAAGTGATTGTTGATAAAGCATGGTAAGTCCCGGTCTTGGATCCGGTAACTCTCGCAGCATCCGTGGCGCAATCCCCGATGGCCCTGCCAAAAATTTGAGAAAGGTCCATGCTGCTTGGGGATAGATACTCTTATCCGCAATCGCCAAACAACTGCCATCGTTGCGATTGACGGCATAGTCACCGATTGGCAAAGGCACTACATCGATATCAAGATTGGCTGCCAGGTAGCGCTGTAGCTGCCACCAGCCAGTAATTTGCATCGCCGCATGGCCTGTTAAAAAAAGATTCTCTTGCCCGCTACCACTGTCGAACGGCGGCATGACACCCTGCTTCAATTGTAGATCGGCCAGCCATTGCACGGCTTTGACACTCGCTTCTTCTTCAAGCAGAAATGCCGTGGGCTGTTGTGGATCATCAAAAACATTGTGGCCGGTGGCGCTCCAAACCACTAGCGGCCAATCGGTGTAAAAGCGGTCGATGCCATATTGATCAATCGTACCGTCACCATCGTTATCCTGGGTTAAGCGCGTGGCGAGCGCCAACAGATCATCCCACGTCCATGGCGCTTTGGGCGGCGCGACCTTGGCTGCATCAAAGAGGCTCCGGTTATAGACCACAGCGAGGAGCGCAACATCGACTGGCAGGCAGTAGAGTCGCATCGTTGCGTCTTTATAGAGCGAAAATTTTTCCTCTGCGGATGCCGATAGGTTTAAGCCATCGGCACGCAGAAGCTCATCTAAGGGAAACAACTGACCTTGTTGATCGAGATCGTAGGCAATGTGGGTGGCGGGATAGAAGAGATCGGGCGGCTGGCCACGCTCTAGTTGTGAACGCAATTGGCGGTAGTACTCGTCGCTCTCGCTGACATTTTCCAATTGCACCCGAATGGTGGGATTTTCAGCATGAAACTGAGCCAGTAAAGGGGCCGCGATTGTTTGCAGCCGTTCGTCTTCCCAACGTGTAAACCAGCGTATTGTTGTGACAGCGGGGCTATGAGCCGTTTGCCTTGATGATGTCAAGCGGGGCAACCACAGATTGCGGGCACTTACAATTGGTAAGCTCGTCGTTAAATGAAGCACGAGCGCGCAAAAAATGGACAGGAGTAAAATGCCAACATAGAGATGGGGAAGCAAGCGTTTTTGGTTCATGAACACAAAAGCCGTTGAATGGGGTACGCCCATTCAACGGAAACTATATAGCATATAAGCTACGCAACCTCCGGTTGCAAACCGCTAAGGCTAAACCAAATTTTATAGTATCTACGAAGTGACACGAAATTTCACGAGGACAAAGCAGTTCTTCGTGTGCCTTCGCGCCCGAGGGGCTCCGCTTCGTGGATAATTATTGTTCTGGAATGGCCTAAAAGAGCCTTGTTGCTCAACCAAGGCTTGCGTAGCTATTATAGACGACTACCCGCGCAATTTGCCGCCGGTTTGCGCTTCAACCGTTTTAATAATACGTTGCCGCAGATGCGCCACTTCTTTTTCATTGAGGCTACGCTGTACGCTTTGATAGGTCAGCCGATAGGCAATTGACTTGTGACCGATGGCCAACGGTTCACCACGATAGATATCAAAGAGTTGAACCGTGACAAGGCGTTCATCACCACCCTGCCGAATGGCCTGTTGCACATCTTGCGCCGTGATCGCCTCGTTCACCTCAAAGGCTAGATCTTCAACCACGGGCGGGTAACTGCTGATCGGTTGCATCGGTTGCAACTCCCACGCCGGTTTGAGCAACGGCAGCAGCCGCAATTCTGCGGCCCCAACGCGCGCCGACGGGATGCCAAAGGCCGCGCGCACTTGGGGGTGTACCTCCCCTATCAGGCCAAGCGATTCGCCATCAACCAATACCTCCGCGCAGCGAGGACCAAAGACACCGGTATCCGGCTGGGCGCGGTATTGGGTACGGTCGCTACTAAAGCCGAGCCGCTGCAGCAGCGTTTCTACAATGCCTTTGAGGTCAAAGAAATCCATTGCATCTGCCGGCGCTGTCAAGGTGTGAAACCCTGGCAGAGCACGCTGCCCAGTGACACAGATGCTGACCCGTCGATCTTCCCAGGGCAAAGGCGCGGTACCCTGTTCTGGCAAATAGACGCGGCCAACCTCAAAGGTCATCAGTCGATCGGTGTAGCGTAGATTGCGGGCCAAATTTTCGAGCACGCTCACCAGCATGGATCGACGCATCGCGCGTTTTTCAGGGACACCGGGATTGGCCACCGTCACATACGTGGCCGGTTTACCCGCTGCGGTCTGGACAATGTGGGGCGCGTTGAGCTTAGCGTGGTTTTCGGGTGTCGTCAACGGATGGTTGATATTCTCTTGCAGCCCAATCCCCATGAGGATATCCCGTACCGTCTCTTCCGTGTCAAAGAGGTCATTGCGCCGTTGGACCGGCAATACATCGTCGATCAATGTCGTCCCGACATGTTCATACCCGATAACGCGTGCGACTTCTTCCGTCAAATCGGCGGGAATGGCAATATCGAGACGGTGCCACGGGGGGACCGCTTCAATCAATCGCTCATTGGGATCGCGATGAAGGGCAAAGGTGGCGTCGGCCGGCGCGCCGGCACGTACGTCTGCTACCGACTGTGCCGAGAAATCAAGCCGCTGGAGGGCTGCGATAATCTGCTCAGTATGCACCGTCATGCCCAGCAGACGCTGCACATCGCTCACCGTAGTATAGACGACCGGCTCTCTCTGTTTGACGGGATAGGTATCAACGATGCCCGGCACAATACGACCGCCGGCGTACTTGCGCATCAACTCGGCGGCGTGCCGCGCTGCCAACGGATTGAGGGTCGCCGGTACACCGCGGGCAAAGCGATAGGAGGCTTCACTTGGTAGCTTCAACTGCGATGCCGTACGGCGATTGTTGATCCCCTCAAAGGTGGCTGATTCCAGGAGAACCGTTGTGGTTTCTGCGCTGACTTCGCTCTCCTGGCCACCCATGACGCCGGCAATGGCAATCGGGCCCGCTTTATCGGTAATCATCAACATGTTTTCGTCAAGCGTGCGTTTGACATCATCGAGGGTGGTGAACTTCTGCCCATTGTCGGCACGTTTGACAATGATCGTCGGTTTGGTTTCGCCGATGCGTTGCGCACGGGCGACCAACACATCGTAATCGAAGGCGTGTAAGGGCTGTCCCCACTCCAGCATAATGTAGTTGGTAATATCGACAATGTTGTTGATCGGGCGCATCCCTGCTTGGGCAAGGCGCTGTTGCATCCACGAGGGCGAAGCCCCAATGGTGACATCTTTGATCAGCACTGCGGTGTAGCGATTGCAGAGCTTGGGATCAGCGATTTCAACTGTCACATAGCTTTCTGCACTGTCGTCACCGCTAGGCTGCCACTCATCCACCGGCAGGTGTAAAGGCGCTTCGGTCAACGCGGCCACTTCGCGGGCAATGCCGATCATGCTGAGGCAGCGCGCCATGTCGGGCGTTAACTCAATCTCGACCAATTCATCGCCCAGGTAGTCGCGCAAAGAAGTGCCAACGGGCGCGTCAATCGGGAGCAGGATAATTCCTTCATGCTCCTCGCTGATGCCTAATTCCCGCTCAGAGCAGACCATGCCTTCAGAACGGATGCCGCGAATTTTTGAGCCCTTGAGCTTTTTCTTGGGGCGTGGCTGTTCGTCGCTGTAGGCATCAACCAATAAGGCCCCTTCGCGCGCAAAGGCCACCTTAAGCACAGGCAACTCGGCCGCTTCCCGATAGGCAAAAAGATTGGGAGCCCCAGTGACTACCCGCTGTGGCTCATCCCCACCAAAGTCAACATCGACAAGCACCAGGCGGTCCGCATCGGGATGCGGAAAGACAGCAACAACCTGCCCAACCAGAATCGTCTCTGGATCCCACCAGTCGCCAATCTTTTCAACGCCAGCCACTTCGAGCCCAGCCAAAGTTATTCTTTCAGTCAATTCGCTCGTGGGCAGCTTGAGGTCAACGTACTCTTTCAGCCACGACAACGGCACACGCATGAGTTATCTCCACTTTAGTCGATTTTTACTGCTAACCCCCACCTAACCTCCCCCTGTTAAGGAGAGGAACTGTCTCGGCGTCAACGGTTCCCTCCCTTTGCAAGGGAGGGGTAGGGCGGGGTTGGTAGTTACGATTTCTAATCATTGGCACAACAGGTCTGATTGGGGCCGATGCCGCTTAAATAGTCATAGACGACATCATGAGCCAGCGAACGCCATTGCCCCCAACCGCGACGTTCTCCCATCATATTACGCATATCGACCGTCAATTGCAACAGTTGGGAGGGCCGAATGGCACGAAAGGCATGGATCTCGCCACTTTCTGGTGGGGTGGGTGCTTCGTCACAGGTTACATGAAAGATATAGCTAGCAAATTTTACAATGGAGCCGTTGTAGTGAAAATGGTATTCGAGCAGCCCGATAAACCGTTGAACTTGCACCGTAAGGGCTGTCTCTTCATCGATCTCCCGTAGGAGCCCCGCATAAATACTCTCATCCCAAGTCACGCCGCCGGAAGGCAGCCGTGAAAGATGCAAAGGGTAATGCGCTTTGCAGTGCATCCATAACTTCCCTGTGGGATCTTGCAACGCAAAGACGACCTCCGCCCGTCGGTCACTCTCCCTCTGCCAGCGATACGCACGGATATACTCATCGGCTTCAATCTGATAGGTGCGTCGGAGCGGGATACCATAGGCACGGGCGAGTTCTCGTAGCTCTGTCTCACAGATCATGGGACGTGCTGCTGAACCCGCCTCTAATATAGGGCGTGGCATAAATTCGGTTGTGGATAGCGTTTGTACTACAGACATCATTCTCTCCTCTGCCTCTGTGTGTGGTTGTCAAACAATTGAACATCTCGTTGCCAGCGCATATGATGTTGTACTGGGGAGTCAATGGTTGCTTTGGCCTCGAGCAGATATGTACTGAGAATAAAATAATCGTCAATTCACGGCTGTCGGCGGCGCTGCCACGTAACGCCAATCCCACCCAGCATGAGAAGTAGAAGTGTTGTCCATGTGATCGCTTTGCCAATCAGACGGGGGCGTGTCTCTTCAAAGCGTAACAGAATGTAGCCTTCCCCCACTGCTGGTACAGCAACTGTCATCCGGCCAAGTGTGCCAGTGGTTTCGGGGATGATGGGTAATTCTTGGCGTGGCGTGCCATGTTCGCCATCGAGCAGATAGGCGCGCCATCCAGGATAATAAAATTGATTAAAGACAAGCACCTTGTCGTCGCGTGGAGAGCAACTCTTCTCTTCTCGATTGTAATTTGTGCAGAAATAGACCTCTTCCATCACTGTGCTGTGGGCAACAGTCCCGCCTCCTAAGGTTTCATAATCAAAGCCGGGGGCAGTGGTGTCGAGCAGTGTGTCTACCGGTTTGATGGTTTCTCCCTTCTCATCTTGGCTAATATAGTAATCAGCGGCTGCACTCCAAGTCGGAATTTCTTTGACCCAAATTGTGCTGCCAGTCATTTCGTCAGATGATTGTTGAAAGCGCATTAACCCGGCAAGGCTAACCGCTCCTTCGGCAGGTTCGCTGATCTGAACTTGTAGGTAGGGATAGCTGGCCAGCAGAATGGTGAGCAGCACACTTAGAAGGGGTATAGTAAGATGAGTTGCGGCCTTGACCAGGCGTGTATGAAAGGGGAGTCCACTGAGTATGCTTAAGCAGAGCGCCGTCATGCTAAGCCAACGCCAGGGAAATTGGGCGAACTGTAAGATGCCACCAACCAGTGGCAATTCCCAAAGAAATGCGCCCCACGTCAAGGCAAAAACCGCTGTAACCGTACCAACCAGGGCAAAGCAGGCTATCTCCCAACGTTGGCGGCGTACCAGGTGCCAAATTAGCAAAATGCCTACTCCGGCTAGAATGACGGGGGCTAAACCTAGTTGAAACCCAATTTGGTCATTGGGACCCGATTGGCTGACACCAAAGCCCCAACGGGGGCTAAAGAGTTGGAAAAAGTAGAGAAAGTGCCCACGGAAATCGTAGCGACCATCAAACCACTGATCAACCCGTACATAGTTGCGTTCCAGGAGCAGTGGCAGCCAAAAGATGGCACTCAACCCAATCCCGGCGGCCAACCCGAGCCCAGGTAGTAATGCGATACTCCCCCAGGCACGCAGCCGATCCAGCCACCAACCCCGGTTGAGTAGGGTCAATTGGAGCCATTGCCTTGCTGTAATACTCTCTGGCGTCAGCGCGCCGACAATGCTTGGTCTACTGTATACCAAGACTAGTACAAGCGTGTAGAGCCCGAGTAGTGGCGTAAAAAGGACAATGACGAGATTGCTTGTCAGCATCAAGCCGGCGTAGCTGAGCGCGAGCCCAACCAGCCACCGATAGCGCGGTTGGCGCACTGCCTGCCGTACGCACCAAAGGCAGAGAGGTAACCAGACAAAGGCCATGCTTTCTGATAGATTGGCACGGACATAGAGATTGAGCAGATGGTAGGGGATATAGGTGTAGACAACCGCTGCCACCAGGCCGGCTGCCCGGCCTTGCCACGAACGGATGTAGGCATACATAGCAGCCGCACTGGCCGCAATGCCGAGCACAAAAATCGCTTTAACAGCTGCGGTGTACGAAACCCGAAGAAAGTGAACGAGCAACTCGCCAAGAAAGTGGCTAAACAGACCGTAGATGTTAAAAAAGGGATAGCCATAGCCAAAGGCAAAATCAGGACTCCAGCGCGGCCACCAGATCCCATCTTGCACAACCCGATCATATTCAAAAAGAAAGTAAACATGGTGGCGCGCATCATTTGCCCCCCAGAAGTAGCCCGGTAGTAAAAAAGGGGCTATGGCAAAGATGCTGAGAAGCATTGCCAACCAGAGAAAATTGTCACGCCACAGAGGCAGCAGCATCGGCCTGTCCGACGCTGCCGTTTCCAACGCAGTGGTAGCTAAGGACGCTACATCCGATGGTACAGCGTTGGATGTAGCTATGAGGAGATGCTCTTCTGCACGTTCTTGAGCGATGGCATCTTCTCCAACGATGTTGGGTGATACCATCCGGTGCAATAGGCTCATAACCTCTGTCACACTTTCTATTGTAGGATTTACGCAGACCGCTGGTTGAGTAGATCGCTTTGGGGCACATCGAAACCGAGAGCTGCATAACTCCTATTGGCCATACACAATCAATTTGTCATCGATGCCAAGATCGACCGGCAGCCGTTTCCCATCGCGCCAGTCATAGTAGCCAAAATAGTAAACCAGCGCGGTACCTGTTGGGATCTCTTCGAGATCTAGCTGATAGGTGGCGGTAAAGATTTCGCCAGGCTGCCAACTCGTTGCGGGCCGTTGATTCGCCAGTGGCTGTTGGTCAAGCTGGCGGACAACCGTTAGCGTCTCTGCTGATGCCCCTGCTGTACCCGTGGTTGCTTGATTTTGACGCTGACTCTGCTGGGTCTCTTGATCGACGCGCAAGGCTTGAAAAAAAATATTATAATCAACCGGTAATGGATGTAGTGTCTGCCAGGTTAGCGCAAGTTCGGCTGTGCGAGGCTGTCGGTTTTCTTGCAAAGATGCTGCAAGAATCACAATCTCATTTTGTTCACCAAAGGTGGCCACGGGGGTTGGCGGCGCGGGAACTTGCGTATAACTCGCTGTCAAATAAGGATAGCTGTTAAGTACGACAACAACTACTAAAACAAGCCAAACCGGTGGCTGGCGAAAGAATGGATGGACTGTGGGCAACGCGCCTGCTGTCATGGCCCATAGGGGCAAGGTAAGCAGCAGCAACTGCCAAGGATAGGTTAACAACCGATCGGCATGGCTCCATTGCCAGAAGGGGGCACTGAGCGGCAAGGTTGCGAGGGTGAACAGTAGAATGCCGCCAAAACAAAAGAACCAAAGCCGACGAATCGTCGGTACGGCAATTGCACGATTTTGTGTAAAATTGCCAAAAGCTAGCAGACCAAAGAGCATTGTATAGAGTAGCGCCGCCAGACCAATCTGAAACAGCGCACTATCCTGTTCACCGGCTATGCTCGTTGCCGATGGCCACGTCTGCCCGAATAGCTGAAAAGGATAGACAAAATGCTCACCAAAAACCACTGGTGCCGCTGCACTCACTTGCCAGAGTGCTGCCACACTCGTGGCCCCGGCGGCACCACTTACAACAACAATGAGCGCGGCTAGCCAACTCCGTTCAACCAGTAACGCATAGGCGAGCAAAAGTATCGTCGCAAAGAGCGCCAACCCCGCCTGCGTCTGCCACATCCACAGCATTGCGATCACGGCGATGCCCGCAGCACCGATCCCGTTTGTTTGGCGATAGGTTGCCAACCCAGCCAGCGCCAATGGCAGGAGCGCAACGATCGTTGCATCACTCAAACTGCCGCGGAGATAGACCGTGGCCAACAGCGGCGGTGCCAAAAGATAGAGCACCCCCGCCAATCCAGCCGCCTGGTCGCCCAACCGCCGTTGCAGCCAACTGTAGCAGCCCAATGCACCGAGCAAAAGACTCAGCATAAACCCAATACGCACGGCAACAGTGGGATCGCTGCCAAAGAGAATAAAGGGACGGCTAAGATAAAACGATGCCCCACCTACACCTCGCCAAAGATCCGGCATGGTGGCAACAGCAGCTAATGCATTCGTCCGCGTAACATTAAAGATCGGGGTAAAGCCCTCCCATGCTAACCAATAGCCAGGATAGGTGGCAGGTGCACAGGCAAAGAGGCTAACAAGGAGCACAGCTCCCAATCCAGCTCGCACAGGAATGGCCCGCAAAAGGGTAGCCCACTGAGCGATGCCCAGTTTTGATACCTGCCTAGATACGCGCCTAGATACGTGTCTAGATTCGCGTTGAGGAAGCTTCATTCCCAAAGTATACCATGCTTGTTGATCTGGGTTGAAAATTTCAAAGAGCTTGCGTTGCAGAAAATGTAAGCTATTGGCAAGGGGCTTCGAAGACGGCTTTCTGCTTACGCTGCCTCGCCGAGTGCGACGCCATCCATCGGTTCACGGTGGCCTAAATCGAGGAGAACACCACCCCCCTCTGCGCCACCAAGCTCTTTTTGCTGTGGTGTTGCCAGTTGATTTAGTCGCCGTCGATGGTTGGCAAGTAACTCTAACTCGGTAACGGTCAACCCGTACCGATTGGTCGAATGATTGAGCAGATCAATTAGATCCAGGGTAATCAGGCGTGTCAGATCGCGGCTGTGGCGAAAGGTCTGCCAGCCTCGGGGCAAGAGACGCATAAAATCTTGTCCAGCCGGTGTCGACAGCCCAGCCAAATGGATCGGCAAGATCGACCGCTCTAATTTCCAGGCGAGAAACCATTCGGCGCCAGCTGGCGCGGTAATATCCTGGCCCATCAAAAAATAGACCCGGTCGCAATTGGCAATCAGCTCATAGATATCTTCGTATGGCGCACCGTCAACCGGTGTGCGGCGGATCTCGATGCCAATTTTTACGGGCAATTGGGCGATGGCCGTGCCAATCACGGCCCGTTCCGCTTCTAAATCTTTGGTAGCACTGACAAATAGACGCAATGTTTCAGCCATAAAATCGCTTTTGGTTACCTTCTAAAAATATTGGCTTCATCTGTTCAACGTATGAAAACCGATGAGTTGCTCACAGTGAATTAGTCTGTTTTCCCCGAGAACCCGCGGAGCGCAGCTGATGATGGATCCCTCTGTTCATCAATAAAGCGCTGTACTACCTCAGTGACCGTAGTTGGTGCTTCCAACATCGCCATGTGGCCACTCGCTGGGATGAGCTCTAGTCTACTTGTTGGGATGGCGGTTGCCAAATGTTGACTGCTGGCCAATGGCGTCATTTTGTCGAGTTCACCGCAGAGAATAAGGGTTGGTAGACGTAGCTGTGCTACCTGGTTGCTCACATCAAAGCTGTTGCAAGCGTGAAAATCTGCCAGCAACTGGGCGAGTGGATTTTGGCGCAATGCCTCGACCGCTCTTTCCCGATGGCGATCCGATAGCCCAGGTGCATACATCCAATCAACCAGCTTTGCTGTCATTGCCGCAAAATCTGTTTCTAAATCACGAAAGATCCGTTGATTGACGGGCAATCTGGCACCGCTATCGACCAACACAAGCCCCTGTACGGCCATCGCAACAGTGTTGATCTCGGCAAGCGCACACGTTAACGCGACGGCGCCCCCCATTGAGTGACCAATCAGGATTACCTTTTTTAGCGCCCAAGCCTTGATGAGCGCATGAACAATCGCACTGTAAGCCCCAATGCCCACGCTGCTGCCTTCTGCTAGTTTATCTTCTGCCAGTGGCAATGGCTCTGATTGGCCATGTCCCGGTAGATCAATGGCATAGACTAGCGCACGCTGTAGCCGGCGTAGCTGTGGCGGCCAACCTAGATAAGTGCCACCCGCGCCGTGCAATAAGAGCACGGCGGGGTCGTCATCATTATCGCGTTGGTCATAGCGCTGATAGAAGATCGGGGGGATCATCGAGAGACCAAGATCTGTAGGAATTTGTTGATCAGTAAGCGTTACAAAGGGCATGAGCTCTGATGTTTACTCAATTTGATTCGCAAAACACTTTGAAATTCACGGCAATTTCAACCCATTTGTGCAGGTTGAAAATTGACTTCGGCAATTGAGCGAAGGCTGAGCTTGTCGAAGCGAAAGCGGTTCCGGCTTCGACCCTTCGGCGTCGCTCAGGACATCGCAAGCTCAGCCTTCGTTTACCCAATGAATCGACTACCAATCATGGGTTTGTCTATCAGCAGGTGAATGAATTTATCTGCTGATAAGGCACCATCGACTCAAATTCGACGCGTGCCACATTGAGCCGAAAAGCCCAGCGGTTGGGATCGGCGTCCAGGCCAGCTTTCCACGACTCTTCCCCACCGGCGGCAGCAACCGCAGTGGGATATTGGGTTGCCGTCTCAAATTCCAGCCCCTCCGTCGCGATGGTTGTCATCGTGAAGCCGCCTGCTTGTTGCAGGAAGAGTGGCCAAGAGGCATCGACCCCGATCGAATCATCGAGACAGCGGTCAACAATTGCCTGCGCGGCGGCCCGTGAAAACCCACGCGCCGCCGCAGTGATGTCCCAGTTGTAGCCGCTGAGTTGTGTATACATTTTGTTGATGAGCACTTCGGTTTCACTTTGGATCCGCGGGTGGCTGGCAAAGGCACGTTCCGTCCGACCGAGGATCGTAAAATCGTGGGTCGACAGTTGGCCCACCACGGCGGCAAGCTCATCGGGATAGCGTTCGGCCCAATGGAGCAGTCGATCGCCGTCGCAATACATGACAACGGCGGTCTTGAGGCTCAGTGCTTGGCCCACAACCGCACGTCGCACCTGACCCAATGCCGGCACCCCATCCTGCTGTACGGCGCGCGGCTCTTGTACCAGATCGACGCCAGCCTCGCGCAGAAGTTTCACCGTGGGGAGATGCAACTCTGGGCTGGCATTGACGGCGATTCCTGTAAAGAGCTGTTGGAGCCAAGGTAGGTGCTGTGCGAGCTGGGCATAGAGCACGCCCTGCGGATCATGATAGGTGGTAGCCAGTGCAACAGACGAGGCCGGAACACCAGAGAGAGAGGGGGTAGACATGGTTAATTTGCCTTTGCTTTGGATTTGCCGACTGTGGCTTGGAATCTGGTGGTCCCAATCCACATCTCTTCGATTGGGACAGCCTCATATTCCTCATCATCTTTTTGGACCACCTTATAAAGCTGCTCAGCCTTGTCAGTCATGAGCACGCCATGCAGATGATCAATTTCATGTTGAAAGATGCGCGCCAGCCAATCGTATGCTTTAAAGCGATACTCCTGTCCGTGCCGATCTTGGGCACGTACCAATATATAAGTTGCCCGCTCAACATCAGCCAAAAGGCCGGGAATGCTCAAACAGCCCTCTTGCCCGACTTCCGTTCCTTTGGCCCGGATAATCTCCGGGTTGATCAATTCATAGACGCGCATGGTCTCTTCCGGATTCTCTTCGTCATCGGGATATTCAATGACCGAAGCGCGTAGGTCAACCCCCACTTGGGGTGCAGCCAATCCAACACCAGGTGCTTTACGCATGGTTTCGATCATATCATCGAGCAGCTTGTGTAATGTCGGCCCAAAGTCACGTACACGTGTCGCAGGGCGGTAGAGAATCTCGCTCTCTTTTCTCCCCACGGGCACAATCTCCATTAAAGCCATAAGTTTGTTCTAACCCACCTTTTTAAAAGTCAATTTCCCTATACTTCCTCTATTTTGCGTCATTTTCCTCAATAGTACAAAAACTTGATGAAAAAACAGCGTTACCTATTCCGATCTATGTACGTCATGGTATATCGAACAGAGTGACTACGGTTGTTTAGTGGTTGCGAGTAGAAAGGCGAAATGTAAATTGCAAGTCGCGGCTACTCTTTACCAGTGAAACAACTGCGCTATTGTCAACATTATCCCGGTTTCGTGAAAGCCAATATTTCGCCAAGAGAAATACGCTTTCTGCGCGACCGGAGATCAACAGAACTGATTGCTTCGCTGTATAAGGCGCCGTACAGGCCGAAGAGGTAGGTTCATAATCGTCGTTCTACATAGCTTCGTTTTTACCACTTTTGGAGGAAAATCTCTTATGAGCCGTATGTTACGTACCTTCCTGATCTTGCCGGCGCTCATCCTAGCTTTGATCGTCATCCCTACCGTCGCCTTTTCTGCTACATCTAGTAGCGACAGCGACTTTTTCTGGAATTTGTTTCAAGTGGGCGATGTACAGAGTGCCTCGCTGCAACAACCTGGTGGTACCAGCCCTCTGCCGACACCAACCAGTGGCAGCACGATTCCGTTGCCGACCAATACCCCTGCTGGCACCGTTCCAATGCCTACGGCCACAAGCAAGCCACCGGTCATTGTCTACCCAACGGCCACGCCACCTTATCGCCCAGGCCCAGTCTATGTGGCACCGACCGCGACACCAGTGGTTGTTACACAGAACGAAGAGTTCTTCATCAACAGCATTCGGATCGACCGTGTGATCGGTGATCGCCTGAGCAGCACGATCTATGCCTACAACGAAGATGGCTGGCTCTACCGTTCTGATGATGATGGCACCATTTGGTCCCTTGTCTCGACAACACCAGAAGTCACTGACTTTGTGATGAGCGCTGCCAATCCCGATGTGCTCTATGGTAGCAATGGCATTGACTGTGAAGATGGCGTTGGTAGCAACTTCAACCCGATTTACAAATCTGTTGATGGGGGCGTGACCTGGATTGAAGTACCAGCCAGCACGGGGAAATTGCCGCTGCTTGCCCATCAAGGTGACGAGAATAGCCTCTTTGCTGCGGACTGCGACATGCTCTTCCTGACAACCGATGGTGGTCTGAGCTGGGTTGCCAAGCCAGACAGTTCACCCGATGCGCTTTGGGAAACCTACCATGTGATTGACATGGTCGCCTCTTCCAAGGTTGGCGACCCGGCCCCTGCTACACCAAACTGGAATCAACTCTTTGCTGGTGGTGTGGATGCCGAAGGTACTGGCGTGATCGCTTTCAGCAATGATCTCGGTGAGACTTGGATTCGTTTAACCCCCAATATTAGCCCGGCACCGTGGAGCCTCACTGCCATCACTGCCGACCCGTTCATCGAAGGATTGGTTGCCTTTGCGGAACCCCGCAGCGTCTGGTTCACGGAAAACTTTGGTGTCAACTGGCAGGTAACGACCAAGGGGCTGAGCAATGTGCTGGACCGTGGTGTCAGTGGTGCACTCTTTGGTCTGAATGATATTCTCTATCACAGCCAAAGCGGCGATCTCTATCTGGCCACCGCACGCGGTCTGTATATGAAATCGACAGAATCCAAAGATTGGGTCAAGGTTGATGATACCACCTTTGATTTGGCGAACATTACCAGCATGCTCTACACCGAAAGTGCGCCGTACCAAATTTGGCTCAACACCGACGATGGCGTTTACGTCTACGCAGTTGAAGAATAAGGTCTACACAGTCTAACAAAGAAGTCAATCGCTAAATAAAAGGGGGTCCCGCCAGCGGGACCCCCTTTTATTTAGCGATTGCGTTTTGCATTCCCCGCCAAGATTTATTTCGACCGCATCGCCAACATGCGTAGACCGTTGGTCACGACAATTAAGGTACTGCCTTCGTGGCCGACGACGCCCAAGGGCAAGGGTAGCACAAACCCGGGAACGATTACTGGCACAACAACCGTCGCCAGGACTAAGGTAATAATCACCGCTACCGAGAAGATCACATTCTGGCGCACAATGCGCTCTGCTTGACGCCCCAAGCGTAAGGCAAAGGCGAGCTTGGTTAAGTCACTGGCCATCAAGACGAGATCGGCAGTTTCTAATGCTACGTCGGTCCCGCCCGCGCCCATGGCCACGCCCACGGTCGCCGTGGCCAAAGCCGGTGCGTCATTGACGCCATCACCCACCATGGCTGTTTTGCCTTGGGCCGAAAGCTGCTGCACGATTTCGACCTTCTGTTCCGGCAACAGATCGCTGTAGACTTCGTCGATCCCCAATTCGCGCGCAATATTTTCGGCAACCGCCTTGTTGTCACCGGTGAGCATGGCAACTCGTTCAATGCCAGCGCTGTGGAGCGCGGCAATGGCTGCTTTGGCCTCTTCGCGCACCGTATCGGCCACGGCAATATAGCCGACGACTTCCCAATCACGGTCGGCACCCAGCGTATCTTCAATCAGGCTTCGGCGTACGACCAACATGGCTGTTTTGCCCTGTTTTTGCAGGCTCTCCCCAATCACACGAATCGCCGGCGAGAGATCCATCGACTCGCTCATAAACAATTTGTCATTGCCAATATAGATCGTCTCGCGATGAGCCGGCAGCATTTTGTCATGCAACATCCGGGCCGGTCGGTCAAAGTGGGCTTGAATCCCATGCCCAGCGATGGAGTAGAATTCGGTTGGTGTCTCTAACTCGATCTCCAGTGCTTGTGCCCGTTCCATGATCGCACGGCCAACATGATGTTCGCTCAGCAGCTCCGCGCTGCCGGCCAGACGAAGCAACTCCGCTTCGCCATAATTGTTGAGCGGGTGAAGATCGGTCACCTTGGGTTTGCCATGCGTGAGTGTGCCCGTCTTGTCAAAGGCGACCACCGTCACCGACGCCACCTTTTCTAGATAAACTCCCCCTTTAAAGAGCACCCCGCCACGGGCTCCCGCCGCGATGGCGCTGAGAACGCTGGCCGGCGTGCTAATAATCAAGGCGCAGGGGCTTGCAACGACCAGCAACGTCATTGCCCGATAAATCGTGGCACTAAAGGGCTCGTTGGCAAAGAGCCAAGGGATCAGAACGGCAAGGAGCGTCCCCCCAATCACGGTGTAGGTATACGGTTGGCTAAAGCGGTCGATAAACTTTTGCGTTGGTGTGGCATCTTGTTGCGCTGCTTCGACCAGTTTGATGATTTTGCTCAGCGTGCTTTCGCCGGCTGATTTCTGTACCGTGATTTCCAGCGCGCCACTGCCGTTAATCGTACCGGCAAAGACCTGGTCATTGATCTCCTTGCGTACGGGAATACTTTCGCCGGTAATCGGGCTCTGGTCAATCGAACTGATCCCTTTGATCACCAAGCCATCGACAGGAAGCCGTTCGCCTGGGCGGACCAAGACGATATCATCTATAACGAGATCATCGACAGCAATGGTCATCTCCTGATCACCACGCCGTGCGCGCGCGACATCAGGACGCAGATTGGCTAGCGACTCGATTGCCTTGCGTGTGCGCTCCATGGCAAACTCTTCAAGCGCACCACTTAGCGTAAAGAGAAAGAGCAACAATGCACCCTCCTCCCACTGACCGATGGCCGCCGCACCAATCGCCGCGGCAATCATCAGAAAGTCAATATCAAGCTTACCATGTTTCGCTTCTTCAATCGCTCCCATCAGCCCCGAGTAGCCACCGGCCACAAAGGCAATGAGCGCTACGACTGCGATGGCCCACGCCGGTAACAGACCGGTGGTGCTGCCCCCGATCCAGCCAATTAAGAGTGCAACCAACGTGATGGCTGCAAGAAAAAGTTCATAATTAGAGAGCCAGAACGCAAAGAGCGACGAATCCGAGGGATTGGCTGTTCGTTGATTCAGCCCAGTGATGGCCGCGCTCTCTGATGACTGACGTACACTTTGCATCGTCATAAAAATACCTCACTCTTACTGATTCTGCGACGAATTATTTGATTAATACTAGGCCTTGCGCAGCGTGCCGGTTGCGTAGGCAGCTTTTTGCCGTATCGAAACCAGAAGGCTGCGTACGTCCGAAATACTATGAATACCAGATAATGAAGGTCGGGTGAAAAAAGTCAGCCGAAAAAGCGCTAGCCACTACGGTTGCGCTTCATCGGCTTGTTGACAGGCGTTGCAGAGCCCTAATATATCGATTTTGGTTGCCACCGCTTGAAAGCCATGGTGTGCAATATTGGATTGGAGTGCGCTATCAATCGGCAACGCACAGTGACAATCTTCAATCGCGTGGCAGCGCAGACAGATTAGATTGATATGGGGTGCCGGATCAGTGTCATAGTGTGTATGGTCGGTGCCAAAGTTTATCTCCACAATGCCCCCGAGTTGTTGAAGCGTATTTAGGGTGTTGTAGACGGTGGCGCGACTGATGGCTGGATCGATAGCGCGTAATTCGGCGTAGACTTCATAGGGCGTGGGGTGGCTGTTGGTCTCCGCCAAATAACCACAGACCTTTGTCCGCTGTTCGGTAATGCGATAACCAGCATCACGCAGCAGACCAAGATAGGTATCGAGCGAAGGCTTTTCTGTTTTTGTGGTAACTGCACTTTTTGACATAGCGTTTGTTCACAAGTCTTGAATCGAGTTAATTGTTTATGCGATAGGTCTATGGAGCATAATTATGTTGAAAACGCTAATTCCGCACACAAATTAGAATCATTCTAGATTGAATTTTAGCATATCAATGAATGTATGTCAAACTAAGTTTAGAATGATTCTAACTATTACAACGAAGTTAAATTATCTATAGGCGTTACGTAGCCCTCTGGTTTCGATACGGCAAAAAGCTGCCCGCTAACTGGGGTCCTGCGTAAGTCCTATTCTAATCTCTGCTGAATTCATCCAGCACGATTTAACGTTGTCGTACAAAGAGCAGAAAGCGATTTCTCGTCTCTGAAACTTGGCGTTAAAAAATAAGGGAGCCTGCGCCCTAAAAGGTTTGACACACTTTGTGAAGCTTGGTACAATCCACCATAGATATTGTCCAAGATAAAGGGGACTTGCGCAGAGCGCCAGTTTCGATACAGCAAAAAGCAGCCTACTCAACCGGCGATCTGCGTAAAGCCTAGTAAAGAGTTTCGTTACCCACCGAGCACCCCGAAAACTCGCGACTCACGAAAATAGGCTGATTGCGTTTTAATTCTGCGTTTCCGTTAGTTGGCGAGTGAGTTGAGCGCGTATATACTGATGAATGGAAATAAAGTTTCCTCTGTGTTATTGCGACCATCGTTTTTATCAATTTGTGTGCCTGTCTTAAACGCGTACTATCCGTACTATCCGTACTATAGGAGTGATTGATCCTATGCCTAAGTCTTCGTCAGATCGACGTCATTTTATTATTGCTGGGGTGCTGATTGTCATCAGTACCTTTTTGCTAAATTGGTTGCTCAATGTGGCGCTGCCACTGCCAAGACAAGCCAGTGCAGAAGCAAAAATTATTGATGGCCTTATCGGTCAGCATCTATTGGTCATCGCTTTTCTTTTCTCCCTTATCGTCGTCTTTATGCTCTATGCGATCTTTGTCTTTCGCAAGCGTGAGGGTGATGAAAGTGAGGGAGAGCACTTTGAGGGCAATACCACCTTAGAAATTGCTTGGACTGTTCTTCCGCTGATCCTCGTCGTGATCTTCGGGTATATTGGAATTGTGGATCTGCGTGATGTTACCCATGCCGAAGACAACGAACTAGTGGTAAAAGTAAAGGCGTTTCAATGGGATTGGACCTTTGAGTACGATGGAGGCGTCATCAGCCAGGAATTGCTCCTACCGGTGGGGCAACGGGCTCGCATGGAGATGACCAGTAATGATGTCAACCACGCCTTTTGGGTACCTGAATTTCGTGTGAAGCAGGATCTTGTGCGTGGACGCAATACGGTTGTCCGCTTTACCCCAACTGAGGCTGGCGATTACAAGTTACGCTGTGCCGAACTTTGCGGGCTGTCGCACTATAAAATGATACGCGATGTAAAGGTTGTGCCGGCCGATGAGTTTACGGCTTGGTTACAAACTGAGCAGGCCAAAGTTAACGAGAATAATGCGGTTGCCAATGCGCCCGCAAGCAAGAGTTCAGAGTAGTCATTTTGACGGTTTGAATTGCAAGTTTTGCGTTGCAAGTAAAGAGAGGCAAGTTATGTCATTAACGTCATTGGGGCTGGTACGTGGCCTCATCTGGCAGGCATTGGGTACATTCGCTGGGCTACTTGTGGTAGCATTGATTCGTGCCTTTGCTGGCATGGATCCGATTTGGGGCTCTGAAGGGGGCTGGGTGATCGCCATGTTGGTTGGTGGTCTTGCCTTCCTCATCGGTGTCGGTGCCATGAGCGATTGGATGAAGTGGTGGCGTGGGGTTGCAACGCCCTTTCATCATGGCCCGCCGCAAGGGGTGCCGGAGTGGACTCGCTATTTTGGGGTCGATTACAACCACAAAGTCATTGGGATCCAGTATGGCGTAACTGGATTGATCATGCTAATGATCGGTGGTGGCTTTGCTGTGCTCTTTCGCACGGAACTTGCCCGCTCGGGGCTGCAATTTTTGGATCCCAATAATTACAACACGATTATTGGGATGCATGGCTGGTGCGCCCTTTTTGGCATCTTTATTGGTATCGGTGGCATGGCGAACTATCTTGTTCCCTTGATGTTGGGCGCGGAAGATATGGCTTTCCCCCGCTTGAATGCTTTTGCCTACTGGATTAACATTCCTGCCATCGTGCTGCTGCTAAGTAGCCTCTTCTATGGGTGGGATGCTGGTTGGACGCTCTACCCGCCGTTGAGCATCAAAGGGCCATTGGGCTTCCAGTTTATTTTTATCAGCATCTTTTTTCTTGGCTTCTCCTCAATTCTCGGCTCGCTCAACCTGATTGCAACCATGCTGCTGATGCGACCAAAGGGGATGAGCTTCTTCCGCATGCCGATCTTCTGTTGGGCGATCTTGGCGACCAGTTTTATTCAATTAACAGCCACGCAGTTTATTGCGCAATCCTTCCTCATGCTTTCTGTTGAGCGCACCTTGGGTATGGGCTTCTTCAATCCGGATGTCGGTGGCGATCCGATTCTCTTCCAACATCTCTTCTGGTTCTATTCCCATCCCGCTGTCTATGTTTGGGTGTTGCCTGGCCTTGGCATTATCAGCGAACTGTTGCCCGTCTTCTCTCGCAAACCACTCTTTGGCTATCGCTGGATTGCGCTCTCTAGCGTGGCGATTGGCTTGGTCGGCTTTATTGTTTGGGGCCACCACATGTTTACCTCCGGCTATGCGCCGCAGTTACGCATTTGGTTCATGTTATCGACATTGCTCGTCGCTGTGCCGACCGGGGTTAAGTTCTTTAGCTGGCTTGGCACGATCTGGGGTGGTAAACTAACCTTTCCCACGCCAATGCTCTTTGTGCTCGGTGCCATCTCGGTCTTCTTGATCGGCGGCTTGAGCGGGCCAATTTTGGCCACCACTGCCTCCGACTTGCCGTTGCAAGATAGCTACTTTGTTGTTGGTCACTTTCATGCGACGATCTTTGGTGGCTTTGTCTTCCCCTTCTTTGCCGCTATCTACTTCTGGTATCCAAAGATTACGGGGCGCATGTATAACGAGACCTTGGGCAAGATTCACTTTTGGTTGATGACACCCGGCTTCTGGACCATGAGTATCGGTCAGATGTCTGTCGGTGTCATGGGCATGCGTCGCCGTATTGTCGATTACGAACAATCACTCGGTGGCATGGTGAATCCTAACCTGGGGTTGGTTGAAGTGGGTCACATTATTATTACCATTGCCGCCTTTGTGATTGCCTTCTCAATTCTGTTGATGATTTACAATCTCTTTTACAGCGCCGAGATGGGCAAGGTCGCCGGCAGCAATCCTTGGCGCTCGCGCTCACCCGAATGGCAGATCCCATCGCCCGTGCCGGAGCATAGCTTTACTGGGCCGATTACGGTGGTCGGTGAACCCTATGATTACGGTTTGCCCGGTAGCTATGTCACCATGGCTACGGCACCCGCCCACGGTGACGATTGATCGATCATCTCTCTCGCATGTGAAACAACCGGGTGATCCGGACTGAAGGTCATCCGGTTGTCTATCAGAATCTATTACTATACCCTGCTCTGTTGTAGAAACGGTGCTTTGCTTCAAATAGAAACGCTGATTTTCTAAACGGTCGCAGTATATGAGCAAATTGAGGATGGCAAATGAGTGCTCCTAAAAAGACAAAAGCGGCGGCTTTTCGCACAAGTATTACCGTTGCGCTAGTGCTGGCAGTGCTGACTGTGATTGAATATTTTACGGCATTGACCTATCCAGCAGCAGCGTTGCTCTTGTTAATGGGTCTGGTCAAGGCCTACTTTGTTGTTAATTCCTACATGCATATTTCCCGTCTGTGGACAGTGGAGGAACATTAGATTATGGCTGCATTAACAAGCCGCGCAGCGGAGTACGCTGTTTCTCTGCGCAACAATCGGATGGGGCTTTGGCTCTTTTTCCTTTCAGAAGTTTTTCTCTTTGGTGGTCTCTTGGCCACACGTTTTTATCTATGGGACGGCCATCGTCCGGAGACAAATCAGCTGATTGGGTTAATGGTGACCGTTGTGTTGCTGGTTAGCTCTGTTTCCATGAATCTCTCTGAAACAGCCATGGAACATGGAGACCGCCGCACCTTCCTCGGCGGGCTCATTGTTACCTTTGTTCTGGGCTTGCTCTTTTTGGTCGGCGTGATGATCTTTGAGTGGGGCCTTTTCCCGGCAATCTATAAAGGGCACCTTACTCCCTCTGGTGATGTTTATGGTGCAGTTGTCTTTGGCATGACGGGAATGCACGCCTTGCATGTTATCACTGGTCTAGGGTTTATTGGGATCATCTGGAACTTAGGGCGCAAAGGCCATTTTTCAAAAGAAGAGCATTGGGGTGTCGAAGCCTGTGCGATCTACTGGCACTTTGTTGACCTCGTCTGGATCTTCTTCTATCCCGCGATCTATCTGATTGGTACGGTGATCGAACATCATTAATTGATGCGTGGAATGTGCTGCGTGAACGGTGGTCGCATCTTGTTCTAGCTTGATATGACCCTGTTGTTGATGGCGCGAAAATAATCGCAATGACAACAATAACAGGAGCGTATACGCAAAACGCAACACGGTTTTTATTTCTTTGGTCAAGGCTGACCTCTACTTATGCATCCTTTGCTACAGGCGCTCCTCTCGACGTGGGATTGGCGTCTCGATATTACACTCGTGTTGCTCAGCTTTGCAATACTCTACACCACGGGGTGGTGGCGCTTACACAAGCGTAGCCGTAACCCGAAATTAGCAAATAAAAAACGACTGGCGGCCTATTGGGGCGGGTTGGTGACGTTGGCGATTGCGCTCATGTCACCCATCGACCCACTCGGTGGCCAGTTATTTTTTATGCACATGATACAGCATCTGCTGACGATTATGGTGGCAGCCCCGCTCCTCTGGCTTGGCGCACCGTTCCCCTTTCTGTTGTGGGGGATGCCACCGCGGCTGCGGCGCATGGTTGGTGGTCAGTTTGCACGCGCTGCCGTGACGCGTAATCTTGTCTACACCCTTACCCAACCCTCCTATGTTTGGATGAGTTTTATTTTCTTTTATGTCGGCTGGCACGACCCCAATCTCTATAGCCTCGCCCTGCGGCGCAGTTGGATCCACGACATTGAGCACATTACCTTTTTTGCCACGGCAATGTTGCTCTGGTGGCAGGTGATTGGCGCGGGGCCGCGGCTGCACCGTGTGCCGATTTGGGGGCGGATTGCCATGTTGATTACGCTGGTGCCGGTTAATATGGTGATTGGCATTGTGATCGCCAACGCTTCCGAAGTGATCTATGCCTACTATAACAGTGTGCCACGGATTTGGGGCTTTAGTGCGCTGGAAGATCAGATGTTGGCTGGTGTAATCATGTGGATTCCTGGTAGCATGATGTTGCTGTTAGGGGTAGTCTTGTTGTTGGCGGGGGCGTTGCGTACGACAGACGAGGATCCCCCGCAACCAGTACCCGGTTGGGACAGCGAAGAAGCAATGGTGGCACCAGGCTTGGAGCATCGAGTGATCCAAAATCGCTGGCATCGCGTGCACCAAGCGCAATTACCGGCGACACCGGAACGAACGACTGATGCGAGTTAGGATCTTCTGTGCTTGGCGCTATCGCTTAGAAGCTATCCATAAATTCGGTTGTGGCCCAGTGGAAACAGAGAATTTATGGATAAATACTTAGCGCCAATCCAGCGTCGATGGTTGTTGCTCTGTTTGCTATCACTCTGCGTGTTTTTTGTGTTCATGCCGCGGTGGGCCTCTGCTCATGGAGGCGGAACCCCCCGCCTAACTGATGTCGCGGTTGGCCCCTATCGACTCTTTGTGTGGACTCAGCCAGAGCCGCTTCGAGCCGGTGAAGTTCATGTAACTATCGGTCTTACACGCGCTGATCAATCGGGAACAGCTTCTGCTACCGCCTCGGGTACGCAGCCGGTAACTGATGCCACAGTCGTTGTCCGTTTTGTGGCAGTTGATGGTGCTACAGAAGCACTTGAACGAAGTGCCACGTTGGGTGGGGTTGGTGCCGTCTATTACGAGACGGATGCTAGCTTGCCGACAGCGGGTGCATGGCGTTTTATCATAGAAGTACGCGGTGCTGCCGGTGTAGGAGCCGCTGAATTTACGGAAGAACTGCTGCTCCCTCGCACGGTAAATTGGAGTCTCATTGCTGGTGGTGCTCTTCTCTTCGTGCTCTTGGTTGCCCTGATTGGCCTTTGGAATCGCCGTCAGGGAGCAACGGTAGCGCGTGAGCTATAGTTAGTAGGATAATAGATCGTGAAATTTCCAAATCCATTGAGCCGCCGATGGTGGTTTCCCACTTTATTTGTGATTGCCGGCGTCTATGTGTTGATCCGCTTGGGCTTTTGGCAATTAGATCGCCTCGAACAACGGCGAGAGTTGAATCAATATATTGTCTCTCGCTGGGATCAAGAACCATTTGATCTGAACAACAATCCATTACCTGCCGATCTGTCGGAACTTGGCTATCGCCGCGTACAACTAACGGGCGATTTTGACTATGCCAACCAGATCGTGCTCAAGAATCAGTTCCGCAACGATGCACCTGGTGTGAATCTCGTGACGCCACTGCGCCTGGCAGATGGGCGTGCCATTTTGGTGGCTCGCGGTTGGGTACCGCTTTCAGGGGCAACGCCCGACACTTGGCCGCAATATGAAGAAACCAGTGACGGGCCAATCGTTGGCATGATCCAAGCATCGCAACTGTTGCCAGGATCCACACCGCCCACCGAACCACAGACAGAATGGTTTCGTCTTGATATCGACGCCATCCAACAGCAGATGCCTTATCAATTGATGCCAGGCTTCTTCAAGCAACTACCGGAACCAGGACGTGGCTATGCGGCGCTTCCTTATCGCGATATCCCTTTTGAAATTTCGGAAGGTAATCACTTAAATTATGCCATCCAATGGTTCATCTTTTCCGCCATTCTGGGCTTTGGCTACATCCAGTACCTGATCTACTCAGAACGCCGGACGCAACGGCTTCGCAATCCGGCACCAGCCCAACCGGAAGCCTTGGTCGCGGAAACCGTCAATACGACACCCGAAACAGAAAATGTTGGGGTTTAGTGGTAATAGCCAGTAGAACGCAACGCTCGGCGGCTGAGCTTGTCGAAGCCAGAGAGCGTTGCGCTCTACTGATCGTGTACTGTAACATTAGAACATCGCCCAGTACCGTTCCCAGGTGGCTTTGGCTACGGCACGGCTGCGGGCACTGATCACTGCTTCATCCATTGTCAATAATTCGCGATTCTTCATCAATGTTTGGCCGTGGACAATGGTGCTGTGGACATGCCCACCGCTCACCCCAAAGAGAATGTGCCAGGGCAAATTGTCTGGACTCAGTGGTGTGGTTGGAAAGTAGTCGAGCAAGATCAGATCGGCGTACGCGCCAGGGGTGATGATTCCGACTGGCTGATCAAAGAAGGTAGCAGCCAATTGCCGATTGTGCTGCACTGCCATTTGGGTGACCTTATCTGCCCCTAAATAGCGTGGATCGTGGTTCATCACCTTTTGCAATAGATCCGCCGCTTTCATTTCGGCGAACATATCATTGCTAAACCCATCATTGCCCAGACAGAGTTTGATGCCGCCGCGCAACATCGCATCGACCGCCGCCGCGCCCACGGCATTGTTCATGTTGGAGCGGGGCTGATGGGTGACAAAGGTCTCCGTCTGCCGCAGCCGTGCCATCTCCCAGGCGTCAATATGAATACAATGGGCCATGATGCTCTCTGGACCGGTGATGTCAAAGCTATGTAGCCGCTCGACGACACGTTTGCCCGATCGGGTGACGCTATCATACTCGTCGGAAGGGTGTTCGGCGACGTGGACATGAAAGCGTGTTGCGGCGGCGGCACAGGCGGCTAACGTCTCATCCGAGAGCGTCATGCTGGCATGAAGGCCAAAGGTCGCGCCAATCCGCGCTGCATCACTCCGCTTCTCATCTTGCTTTCTTCTTTTTACCTCTTGCAGAAAGCGGATATTTTCACGGATGCCCGCCGCTGCGGCATCTGTGCCATCGCGGTCGGTCACCTCGTAGCAGAGTGCTGCACGCAGGCCACTGCGCCCAACGGCTTCGGCAATCACGTCGAGGCTACCGTCAATCGAGCGTTGGCTGGCGTGGTGATCGATCAGCGTGGTTGTGCCGTTGCGGATCGCATCGACCAGACAAACTTCTGCTGAACTTTGTACCCCGTCGAGATCGAGCGCTTTATCGAGCCGCCACCAGAGATTCGCAAGAATTTCGGGAAAGTCTTTGGCTGGTGGGCCGGGAATATACATGCCGCGCGCAAAAGCACCATAGAAGTGGGTGTGGGCACAGATCTGCCCCGGCATCAGCACGAGCCCCCGCGCATCCCAACGCTCCTCTTCGGGGAATTGCTGTAGGAGGGTTCTGCTATCGCCCACTGCGTCAATTGTCGCATTGATAAAGCGGACCGCACCATCCTGTAGAATCAGATTTTGAGCGTCAAAGGTGATCACGGTGGCGTTGTGAATCAGCATAGCCATCTCCTTGGATGAATTGCAAAGATTGCGAAACGTTCTTTTGTGTTGAAGCACAGTATAATGCTCTCATAGTTGATTGCAAATCTGGCAGCAAAATGAGATGGGAGAAACAAATGAACGTTTTAGTGACCGGCGGAGCTGGCTTTATTGGTAGCCATGTGGCCGACGAATTACTTGCGGCAGGCCATCGGGTCATTATTGTTGATGATCTAAATACGGGCCATCGAACCAATGTGCCGGCTGGTGCTACCTTTTATGAGGCTGACATCTGTGATGCACCTAAGATGGCCGAAATTTTCGAGAATGAGCGGATCGAGGCGATCTCCCATCAGGCGGCCCGCGCCAACGTGCGTGCTAGCATGGCTGACCCCATTACCTATGCGCGGACCAATGTGTTGGGCACCCTCGTTCTGCTCGAATTGGCCTATAAACATAAGTGTCACAAAATCGTCTTTGCCAGCACCGGCGGTGCTGTCTATGGCGAAGGTTATAGTGAAGAGGGCAGCAAGTTGCCCTTTACCGAAAGCACCTGGCCACAGCCCAAAGATAATTATGGGGCCAACAAACTAAGCATGGAATTTCACCTCGATCTCTACTATGCCAACTATGGTCTAAAGTATACGATCCTGCGCTATCCAAATGTTTATGGCCCACGGCAGGATAGCAAAGGCGAAGCGGGCGTGATCGCGATCTTTGCTGGCGCTATGCTAGCTGGTAAGCAAATCAAGATCAATGGCGATGGCAAACAACAGCGTGATTTCTGCTATGTTGGCGATGTGGCGCGTGCGAATCGGCTGGCGTTAGAGAGCGATGTAATCGGTATCTTTAATGTGGGGACGGGGATTCCAACCGATATCAACACGATCTTCAACACATTGCGCGAAGTCATTGGTTATCCTCAAGATGCCGAACATCTGCCGCCGGCGGTGGGCGAAGTGCGCGCAACTTATCTCGACAGCAGCAAGATCAAGGCTGCGCTTGGCTGGCAAGCAGAGGTGCCCTTGCGCGAAGGGATTACGCATACCGTTGCCTGGATGCGGAAGCAGCAGGGGTAAGATGCACATCGTGATCAATGGCTGGTTTGCTGGCGAGTTGACGACCGGCAGTGGCCAATATTTGGAATATCTACTACATGAGATGGCGTTGCTGACCGCGGATAAGTCAGCTGCGGTCAGCAAAAAGCCACAGCCGATACAGTTTACACTCTTGCTCCCTTTTCCTAGCTATGCACAGAGTTTGACCTATCTCCATGCGCTCTTTTCAGAGGTCGAGATCGTCGGTGTAAAGCTGCCGTGGCTACCGAAAAATTTGCGTAAACTCTGTTGGGAACAGGTTGCCGTGCCATTGGCGACGCGTCGTCTGCACGCCGATCTGCTTTGGGTGCCCTATTGGGCAGCGCCACTCTGGCAGCCTTGCCCGGTGGTGGTGACGGTACACGATCTCATTCACCGCATCCTCCCTGCCTATCGCGGTGGGCGGCTGCAACAGCTTTATACCCGTCTGGTCAGCTATACTGCGCAACGTTCGGCGGCGATGATCACCGTTAGCCAGGCCGCCGCTCGCGACATCATCAAGGAATTTGCACTGCCGTCTGAGCGTGTACATGTGATTTACAATGGCTTGGCCCTGCACTCGCCGCTTAATGAAGCGACCCGCAACGCTGTGCGCGAGAAATATCAACTGCCGGAGCGCTACTTTCTCTACCTGGGTGGCTTTGATCTGCGCAAAAATGTCACGACAATACTCCATGCTTACCAGCGCTATCTCGAGAAAGGCGGAGATGCCGCCATACAGCTTGTCCTGGCTGGCAAGCTGCCGCAACAGGATAGTGAGTTTACCCCCGATCCGCGGCGTATTGCCGCTGCCCTGGGCGTTGCGTCGCATCTGCACTGTTGCGGCTATGTGGAGGAAGCCGATAAGCACTCTATCTATGCACTCGCCACGGCCTATCTCTTTCCCAGCCTTTATGAAGGCTTTGGCTTCATGGTGTTGGAGGCCATGCAGGCGGGCACACCGGTTGTCACAAGCGCGCACTGCTCGCCAGTTGAGTAAGGCGCACTTCCCTGGATCGAAACCAGAGCGCTGCGTAAGTCCTAGCCAAATTGAGAACTGTTCTCTTGCCCTAAAATCAGATGTCCCTCTATCTTGCTTTATGCTATCCTTATAGGTAAAATCCTTACCTGTTCAGGCACCCCGCCAGCGGGGGCTTACTTTTACCCATATCTTTGTGGGCCGGTGGTAGGGTCGCGTTCCGGGGACGGCACAGATGCGCTCTGGTAACGCATCAACTCGTGTGCCGTCCCCGGAACGCCACTCTCGCCGCACACTTGTGGGTAATGGT